>NZ_RKIU01000003.1:0-650000 GCF_003938925.1 Agrobacterium sp. FDAARGOS_525
TGATGTCCTTGGCGGACCCGTCAGCTTTCGCTGCCTGATATTTTACGCTGCACTCCTTCATGGTGAGTGCGGCAGCGGGGGAGACAAACGCCGCCGATGCCAGCAGCGCAAAGGATGAGAGAATGACAACCCTGTTCAACATTGAAGACTCCCGTTTGCATGATTGCCGGTCGACTATCTGACCGGATTTTCCGCTTGTCAACGAGCAGTGCGGCATGGATACAAAGTCCGGTTGAGCGAGCATAAATCCATCCTGCCGCGCCTCGGATTCCCCCATGAGGCCCGATCCGAACCCACGCTCTCCGATCAAGCCGAAGAATCACGTCTTCGTGTGGCGTCAAGCCTCCATCGGAACGAAATTCCTAAATTTTCGTTAGCATCCCGAACGAATAATGAGGATTTATCGATGTTGAGGATGCCGAAGACCATCTCCGCGCTCGCTCTTGGCGTCGCATTATCTGCCGCTTTTGTTATGCCCGCTGAGGCGTTGAGCCTCATACAGCCAGCCTATGAAACGCAGGCGCAAAATTCGGGCCAGCGCGGTTATCCCGCATCCGCCTTTGCCGCGGGAACCGGGGAAGAAGCCACGCCTGACGGATACGCCCTGTCTCAGGCCGAAATAAATCACGTAAAATGGTGCGCGGCGCGTTACGCCTCCTATCACCCTACTGATAACAGCTACCTGGCGCCCGCAGGCACAAGAAGCCAGTGCCGTTCGCCTTATTGAGCGCGACTCGGAGCGGCATTCATGGCGTATAGGATAAACTAGAGCCCATCACCGCATCGGCTGAATGCTCACGGCACAACCCGGAGAAGCGAAACACGTCCCGCAGCGATAAGGTGATTTACTGAGAGGAAGCTGGAGCGGGTAGCGGGAATCGAACCCGCGTATTCAGCTTGGAAGGCTGCTGCTCTACCATTGAGCTATACCCGCGGTGGCGATTTCGATCCGTGCAGAATGGTGGAGGGAGTTGGATTTGAACCAACGTAGGCGTAGCCAACGGATTTACAGTCCGTCCCCTTTAACCACTCGGGCATCCCTCCAGTTATCTGCGAGGATCAAGCGACCAAGCTCTTCAGATTTCGCTGCGGCGAAGCGCCGTTGCGTCGTCTGTGGCGCGTATATGACGGCCTCGTTCGTTTCTGTCAACACGCCCTTTCACGAATTTTCGGGAAAAAATTCAATCCCCTTTGCAGCCCTGTGGATTATCACGGGGGCTGGTGCGCGGAACGCGCCGGAGATATAAGGCGCCATGAGCAAAGACGATCCCAACAACAAATCCACCCGCGACACACATTACGCCAACCTGCGTCGTGCCGTGCGCGACGCGAAGCGCGAGCGCGGTGAAATTCCGACCCCGCAGCAGTCGAAGCGCCGGAACCGCGGCGCCGACGATTGGAAGCCGCCGCAACTTGCGCCCGACCAGGTGCACCTTTACGGCCTGCATACCGTACGCGCAGCCCTTGCCAATCCGGAGCGGCAGATCGTCAAGCTTTCGGTTACCCAGAATGCCTTTGCACGTCTCGATATCGGCGAGGCGGAGGCGCAGCCCTTCCCGGTCGAAATAGTATCCCCGCAGGATATCGACAGGGTTTTGGGGCCTGAGGCGATCCATCAGGGCGTGATGCTGGAGACCCGGCCGCTGCCGGTCAAGCGGCTGGGCGCGCTGAAGGATAGCCCACTCATTCTCGTGCTCGATCAGGTCACCGATCCGCATAATGTTGGCGCCATCATGCGCTCGGCAGTCGCCTTCAATGCGGGCGCCGTTTCACCACGATGCGCCATAGCCCGACCGAGTCGGGTGTGCTGGCGAAATCCGCCTCAGGCGCGCTGGAACTCATCCCCTATATCAGATCACCAATCTCGCCGATGCGCTGGTGAACTGCACAAGCTCGGTTCTTCTCGGTCGGCCTCGATTCGAGGCCCGCCCCGATGAACGGACCTTCAGCGGCGAAAAAATCGCACTGGTGCTCGGCGCCGAAGGCAAGGGCCTGCGCCAGAAGACCCCGAGACCGGTCTCGGCGCTCGCCCGTCTCGATATGCCGGGAGCGATCAATCGCTCAACGTGTCGAACGCGGCGGCCATCGCCTTTACGCAACGCAGCAATTCTGGCAAAGCGTCGTCCTGACGCTTGCCATTCTTGCGAAATCAAAAAGCGCATCGCATCTGCCTTTGTCATTCGCACGGAGCACATCAACATGACCGACCAGACATAACGACCGGCGAGCTGACGCTCAGAACGCTCGCCATGCCGGCCGACGCCAATCCGGCCGGCGATATTTTCGGGGCTGGGTCATGTCACAGATGGACTGGCGAGCGGCATTGCGGCGGAACGCTCTCGCGTCGCGTGGTCACGCGGCAGTCAAGGAAATGGCCTTTGAACGCCGGGAAGATCGGCGACACGCTGTCCATCTATACCGATATTCCCGCGTCGGCCGCACCTCCATCACGGGACGGTAGAGCCTGGGCGCAGCGGTCGCGTTACGACCAAGCTGGAAAAGGTAACCGCGGCACCTTCATCATGTGGCGATGGACGAAACGGGCAACACGCCCATTCCTCCGGCGAGTAGGAGCGATGAGGCCGCCGTCAACGCCGCAGAAGCCATTCGCACATCCCGCGGCGGTCATGGGCATGGGTCGGCCTCGGCCTCGCCCCGATTGCTGACCGGCCTTGCAGGTTCGTGCCAGCATCCCAAAAGAACGGATTTATCCCTGCACATCGGCTGGTGGCGTTCCTGTTTTGATGCGGTGCATTTCTGGTGGTGGGGCACCGGCTTCTGCCACAGGCCATGTACTGGGCTTCGGCGCGTTCCTTTCTGATCCTGTTCTGCTCGCTGTTTTTATCCTGTGCGTTCTGCTCTTTCCCACGGAGATGAAGGAGTACAGGGGATATAGGATTATTCCTTTCCCCGCAAAAGCTGGTTCTCGCTTTCTGGCAGCGCTTTCGTCACCGATGTCGGGATACTTTGCTGAAGGGCCAGGACTATCTCGCCCTCACTTGGTCCGGAATACCTATACGCACCGCCATCTACGTCATTTTGTCACGCTGGCGATCTTCATCGAGAACCGCCGTTTCCATCGGTTCTCGTCATCTTTGCGCTGATTTACCAGATCGCCTGGATTCCGTACTTACGATCTTCTGGCTGAAGTTACCCGTTCCGGCAACGGCACGATCCGGCGTGCCGCCTGCCTCAAAGTTCGTCGCCTCAGAACATCGTATTGTTGTTCGCCGCCGTCCCGGCACGGGCTGGATTACATCCAATGCTCGGTGATCTTGCATCGGTCACCCGAAAATATCGACGATGGCCTGCCCCGTCTCCGTCCTTTTCTGTTGAATGAATATGCAGATAGACAAGGTCGCCATCCGCGGCGCTTCTCACGATCGCGCCTTGGACTGCGGGTTTCCTTGAAGTGGCCGGTGAAGTAATCCACGACGGTTCTTGCCGTCCGGACCATGGGATTGTGCTGCTTGAGCTGTCGACATAACGGCAGCACCCTTTTCCACTTCGTGCTTGTGAAGACGGTATCGTAAACTCGATCACAGCTTGCGATTGGCCTCTTCCCGGGCGAAATCCGCCCGGCGGTTTCGGCCAGCACCGGAACGGCTGTCAATGCGGGCGCAAGAGCGGAGCGGCGATGGCGAGACGACGTGTCATGACATTCATGGGTGATACCTCTCAATAACCGACGGTGAAGCGCTGGCGGAATGCTGCGGCTTCTCGATTTCATCGACAAGCGCAATCGCGTAGTCTTCGAAGGAATGCGGCTACCATCTTCATTGCTTAGAGATGTCCTTGCCGATGCGGAATTGCCCGTTCTTTCACTCGGCGGAAGGCGAAAGGAAGGTCCAGTCGAGCTGCTTTCCTGTTTCAGCAAATCAAGAAACTCCGCACCCTTGGTGGCCTCGGCCTTGTAAGCGGCAGGAAAATCCGGCAGGTCGACGACACGCTGACCGGGCGCGATTTCAAGACTGCCGGCGCCACCAACCACGAGTAGCGTGGAACGCCGGAGGCACGCACGGCTCGATCAGCGTCACCGGGTCGTCGCCGTGAAATGCACCGAACTGATCACGGCATCGTGACCTGCAAGCAGTTTTGAAGTCCGGTTTGATCGAAGACATCGCCTTTCTTTGCAACGACGTTCGGCAGGGTGGCAATCTTTCGGGCTGCGGGCAATGGCCGTAACATGATGCCCCCGGTCGGAAAGTTCCTTGAGAATACGGGACCCGGCATTGCCGGAAGCACCGATGAGCGCGATTTTAGCCATGGCTTCTTCCTTTTGTTGCTATTGTCGTTGGTCTAAATAATAGACCGAAAGAAAGAGCTATGTATCGCGTCCCCGGCAGCAAGAAGTCAGCAGCCGGTGATCTGGTCACATGGCGATGACCTGCAAGGATATGGGGTAATCGAAATGTCGGATACGCAGACGAAAGAAATCTTCGACTTCGAGCAGCCCTGCCCCATTCGGGATGTGCTGGACCGCATCGGAGACCAATGGAGCCTTCTGGTTCTCGAAGCGCTGCAGGCGGCGTGCTGCGCTTCAACGGTTGAACCGCAGGATTGACGACATTTCCAAGCAGATGTTGTCCCGTACGCTGAACGGCTGGAGGAGGATGGATTCATCCGGCGCACGCTTTATGCCGAGGTGCCGCCGCGCGTGGAGTATGAGCTGACAGGTCTTGGCCGCTCGTTCTGGTACCGATGCAATTGCTGGTCCAATGGGCCGACGAAAACCACGTCCGCATCTGCAAGGCCGCCTGCAATATTCCGAAAACGACAATCGCAGCTGACCATCAGAGCAATACCCGACCGGCAGCGGCACGCCGCATCTAGTCCAGTCGGTAAACCTTGCAGACCAACCCTTCCGGCTGGCGGTAGGTCATGAAGCCCATGGCATCATAATAACTCTGCCCGAGCGCATTGTCCGCGCCGATGCTGGCGTCGATATTCTTGAGGCCCCGCGCCTCCGCCGCCCTGCGCGTCGCGGCGAAGAGGGCGGATCCAACGCCTCTTCGCGCCGCCTGCGGACTGACATGGGTGCCGATGATGCCCCACCCTTCCGCCACGCCATAGGGATTGTCCGCCCGTGCATAACGCAGCGACTGGAAGCCCAGGATATGCCCGTCTTCATCCTCCGCGACCGAACACTCGATACGGTCGGCGTGCTGGATGTAATTCTCCAGCACCGCCGCGACGTCCGTCGGCGCTTTTCGAAGGCCGGCCGCGAATATCTCGTTTTGAACCGCTGCCATTCCCTTTGCATCGTCAAGTCTTGCAGGCCGTATTTTCATCGATACATCACCTCTTGTCCGTTGCGATGGTTCTGGGCAGGCAAAGCGCGGGTCTCTTCCTATTCAGGACCGGAAAATGAAGGAAGCACCGAAAGCGATCAGCGCAAAGCCGATGACGTGGTTGATGGTGATGCTTCCTTCAGCCAGAAGATCGAAAACAGCGCGAAGACCGCGAGCGTGATGACCTCCTGAATGGTCTTGAGCTGTGCGGTGGAGTAAACCTCCGAACCGATGCGGTTCGCGGAACGGCGAGCACATACTCGAAAAAGGCGATGCCCCAGCTGGCGACAATCGCCAGAAAGAGCGCGCTGCCCTTGTGCTTGAGGTGGCCGTACCAGGCGAAGGTCATGAAAACATTGGAGGCGATGAGCATCAGGACAGGCCAGATGTGGGCAGGGCTGATTGAGAACGGCATGATGGGTCCTGGAAAAAGAGGGATGTCGTAAAATGCAGCGGAAGAAGGCAGTCTGAGGGGATCCCTCATCCTGCCGTAATGGATTTGCTCTAGCGCATCCGGCCGAAACCGGAATCGATTTCTACGGATCGCGGCAAGGCCGTGTTCAGCCGCTACGCAACGCATCCGGCGGAATTTTGTTCCGCATGCTCCGTTTCCTTTTGTACTCATTTTTTCACTGTCTCCCCTTCCTTTGCGCGTGACTCTCTCCATATTTCGCCCATGGCCAGATCACCGAAAAACTCCACCTCCTCGCCTCGGCTTCGAGGAAGCTCCGCAATCGTCATTCGAAGGCGCGCCGCTCGGCGGCAGCGTTGCCGATTGGGTCAAGCAACTTGAGGCGGATGCGGAAGCATCCTCCGTGGAGACCCAGCGCGAAATCGCTTCGAAGCGGGCAAGCACCGCAAGAAGATCGAAATAGAAGCGCGCAAGGAAGCGGAAAAGGCCGCCACAAAGACGGCGAAAAAGACCACCGCGTCCAAAACGGCGCGCGGCGTTTCGATCGGCGCGTCGAGCGATCCGAAAACGCGCGCCGCCGCGGGTCTCAATCCTGTAGCAGGGCTCGATGTCTCCTTGGAGGATGCCCAGTCCCTGGCACCGGGCGCGGTGACGGCGACGGTGGACGCGCTTTCCAAACTGATTGAAGCGGCAACCCGCTCTTCAAGGATGGCAAGCTTTGGACACCCCACAGGCCGGCCCGTCCGCCGAAATCGGAAGGCGGCATCGCCATCGAGATGGTGACGGACTACAAGCCATCCGGCGATCAGCCGACCGCCATTGCCGATCTCGTCGAAGGCCTCAATTCCGGCGACCGCTCGCAGGTGCTGCTCGGCGTCACCGGCTCCGGCAAGACCTTCACCATGGCCAAGGTGATCGAGGCCACACAGCGCCCGGCCGTTATTCTGGCGCCCAACAAGACGCTGGCTGCCCAGCTCTATTCCGAATTCAAAAACTTCTTTCCAAACAATGCGGTGGAGTATTTCGTTTCCTATTACGATTATTACCAGCCGGAAGCCTATGTGCCGCGTTCCGACACCTATATCGAGAAGGAATCGTCGATCAACGAGCAGATCGACCGTATGCGCCACGCCGCAACCCGCGCCATTCTCGAACGTGACGACTGTATCATCGTCGCTTCGGTTTCCTGTATCTATGGTATCGGTTCGGTCGAGACCTATACGGCCATGACCTTCCAGATGCAGGTAGGCGACAAGCTGGATCAACGCCAGCTTCTTGCCGACCTCGTGGCCCAGCAATACAAGCGGCAGGACATCAACTTCGTGCGCGGCTCCTTCCGCGTGCGCGGTGATACGATCGAGATCTTCCCCGCCCACCTTGAAGATGCGGCCTGGCGCATTTCCATGTGGGGTGACGAGATTGAATCCATCACCGAATTCGACCCGCTGACCGGCCATAAGACCGGCGACCTGCAATCGGTGAAGATTTACGCCAATTCGCACTATGTGACACCGCGCCCGACGCTGAACGGCGCGATCAAGTCGATCAAGGAAGAGCTGAAGCTGCGCCTCGCCGAGCTTGAAAAAGCCGGCCGCCTGCTGGAAGCCCAGCGTCTGGAACAGCGCACGCGCTACGATGTCGAGATGCTGGAGGCCACGGGCTCCTGCGCCGGCATCGAAAACTATTCACGCTATCTCACCGGCCGCAATCCGGGCGAGCCGCCGCCGACCCTGTTCGAGTATATTCCCGACAACGCGCTGATCTTCATCGACGAAAGCCACGTCACCGTTCCTCAGATCGGCGGCATGTATCGCGGCGACTTCCGCCGCAAGGCAACGCTGGCCGAATATGGCTTCCGCCTGCCCTCGTGCATGGACAACCGTCCCCTGCGCTTCGAGGAATGGGATGCCATGCGCCCGCAGACCATTTCCGTCTCCGCCACCCCCGGAGGCTGGGAAATGGAGCAATCCGGCGGCGTTTTCGCCGAACAGGTCATCCGTCCGACCGGCCTCATCGATCCTCCGGTCGAAGTGCGCTCCGCCCGCACCCAGGTGGACGATGTTCTCGGCGAAATCCGCGAGACCGCCGCCAAGGGCTACCGCACGCTCTGCACCGTGCTGACCAAGCGGATGGCCGAAGACCTCACCGAATATCTGCATGAACAGGGTGTCCGCGTCCGTTACATGCACTCCGATATTGACACGCTGGAGCGCATCGAGATCATCCGCGACCTGCGGCTCGGCGCTTTCGACGTGCTCGTCGGCATCAACCTGCTGCGCGAGGGTCTCGATATTCCGGAATGTGGTTTCGTAGCCATCCTCGACGCAGACAAGGAAGGCTTCCTGCGCTCGGAGACCTCGCTGATCCAGACCATCGGCCGCGCCGCGCGTAACGTCGATGGCAAGGTCATCCTTTATGCCGACAATATCACCGGTTCGATGAAGCGGGCGATGGAGGAAACCTCCCGCCGCCGTGAAAAGCAGATGGCCTATAACCAGGAACATGGCATCACGCCGGAATCGGTCAAGGCGAGGATCTCCGACATTCTTGATTCCGTATATGAACGCGACCACGTAAGAGCCGATATTTCAGGCGTTTCCGGCAAGGGCTTCGCCGATGGCGGTCATCTGGTCGGCAACAATCTCCAGGCCCATCTCAACGCGCTGGAAAAATCCATGCGCGACGCCGCAGCGGACCTCGACTTTGAAAAGGCAGCCCGTCTGCGCGACGAAATCAAACGCCTCAAGGCAGCCGAACTTGCCACCATGGACGACCCATGGCCAAGGAAGAAGCACGTGCGGTCGAAGGCGGCGGGAAAAACAACAGACGGAGCCACTTGTCGATTTCCCCCGTTGAGGGGAGACATCCGGCAGGGCAGACGGGGATGCCGCTTCCACGAACGAAAGCGGGAAGTCTCTCTTCGCCAAACCTTCGCTGGACGAGATGGGTCCGGGCTCCGACGCAGGAAAACCGCTTTTCCGCAAGAACACGCTGGACGAGATGACCGTGGGCCGTACCGAAAAGCCCGTAAGGGGCGCGGTGCCCGATAAGCCCGCGACCGAACCCGGCAAGAGGTTCTCCCCGCTGCTGGAAGGCCAGCCCGAACGCTCCACGGACGATCCGCGGCCGCTGGTCCGTGGCAAGATCGGCGCCGGTTCCTATGAAGATGCCGGAGAGCAGAAGCGCAAAAGCAGGACCAAGGGCAAGACTGGCCGTCCGGGCCGCTGATGCGCTCTGTGCAAGGCCCGCCTGACATGAACAGCGGCTAAGGCTCCCATCTTTCATGTCGGCGCCGTCTGCGCATGCCGGCGGCGCCTGTCAGCCTTCACAAGGCGTGATCAGCGACTTGACCGCGGTTGCCCCGAACAGCTTGACCAGATCCGCATCAAGCGATGTGGGAATATAGTCTTCGTTTTCCGCCGGTTTCATATAGATCGAGGAATAGATCGGGCCAGCGGGAAACGTGCCTTTGAAGCAGGCTTTCACGATCTTGATCTCGGTGCTGCCTCTGATACGGGGACCCTGAGCGCGGGAACGGCGCACCCGCTCCTGTAGCTCCGCGAGCCTTCCGACGTCTTCGGGCTTTACCCGCCATACGCTCGCCAACATACCATCCCGTTTTTCCGGCCGGAATTTAGCGAGCGCAGCCGCATCCGTATCCGCCACCAGCGCGTAGGTCGCAACGGTTTCTTCGGCTGCGCCGTCTGTCCTGCTCCGGGTGATCATCACGGCGTCACCGGACCGGAGGGAAAGATTGGCTGGCAGTTGCAATCCGACCCGCACATGCTCGAAATCCATCGTCAGAAAATCCTGCCGCATCAGCTTGGGAATGCTGGAAATCGGTACGGTCATGCAACCGGCGAGGAACAGTAGAAAAACAGACAGGCAGGCAAAACGCGATAATGGCAATGTCATCCTGTTGGAACCTGAAAAAAGCAGCTTAATGAAGTGGGCTCGTCAAACCACGTTTGCGGCGTCGCAATCGCCAGACCGCGCGCAAACTTGCGCGAACAACATTGCCGTAACATTATGAAATCAGGAACGCGTAGGCCCGAGGAACGTTGATCGTTTTCGGGAATGATGACAGGAGACCCATATGTATCGAAAAAACTTATGGCCTTCTGTCTGTTCATGTCCTCCGGTTCAGCTTTCGCCGGCCATATCCAAGACGCCACCTTTCACAGCGCCGCCCTGAACGCGCCGCTCCCTGTCAATATCTATCGCCCCGAAGGTCCGCCGCCCGAAAACGGCTGGCCTGTACTTTACCTCCTGCACGGCCATGACGGCGACCAGAACAGCTGGCGCGATCTCGGCAATATCGAAAAGACGCTCGATACGCTCATCGAGGCTGGCGCCATCCGCCCTCTGGTTGTCGTGATGCCCGGCGTGAAAAACAGCTGGTATGTGGATTCTGCCGCCGTCGGCGGTCCCGGCGATTACGAGACCGCCCTCACCGGCGATCTGCGCCACCAGATCGAAAAAACGCTGCCGGTGCGAAAAGATCGTCAAGGCCGCGCCATTGTTGGCCTTTCCATGGGCGGTTTCGGCGCCCTGCATCTCGCCTACGGCCACGAGGACCTCTATGGCGCCGTCGCCAGCCTGTCGGGCGCCATCTGGCAAAGCGTGCCCGCCTCCGATCTCGACAAGACACCCGCCGAACTCAAGCTCATTCAGGACAGCGCCTTTTTCCACCGCGTCGACCGCACCACCGTCACCAGCGGCATCGTGCTTCCCTCAACCGGCGATCATTTCTCCGGCGCCTTCGGCACCCCTTTCGATGCACGTCTCTTTAACGAAAAGAATGTCTTCACCCTCGTCGCACAGCATGTCGCAGAAAGTCAGGATCTCCCCGCCACCTATTTGACTGTGGGAGATGACGATGGCTTCTTCCTCTGGCGCGGTGCCATTGCCCTGCATGAGACCCTGCAGGCGGACAACCGCAAATCCGAACTGCGGGTGACGGATGGCGATCACGTCTGGTCCGTGTGGAAGGTTTCGATCATCGATGCGCTGAAATTCATCGACGGAGAGTGGGACAAGACAGCGGATGCCAACCGCGATTAAATCACGATCTGTCGTTCTTTGCCGGTGACACCGCCCGGCTTTATCCCCGCTTCTTTCCGCTTTTTCCCGCCACGTTCAACGCCACCGCAGCGCGGATCAGCGCTGCCAGCGCCTCCTCATCAACGACATCGCCCTCGTGAAAATCGATGGCGCGCCGCGTGTTGCCCTCAAGGCTCGAATTGAACAGGCCTGACGGGTCCTCCAGAGAGGCGCCCTTCGCAAATGTCATCTTCACCGCGCTTTTATAGGTTTCGCCGGTGCAGAGAATGCCCGCATGCGACCAGACCGGAACGCCGCGCCACTTCACCTCTTCCACCACTTCCGGATCGGCCTTCTGGATCACCGCGCGAACACGCGCGAGCGTCTCGCCGCGCCAGTCGCCCAGCTCCGCGATCTTCCGGTCGATGAAGTCTGATGGTGCGGTCTGCTCTGCATCTTCAGTCACCGTGTTTTTCGCCATGACATCCTCCCGATTTCGACGCACGCCTGTTTCTTTTTCACCATAGACCAAATTTTCCTGTCATCCCATGAGGAACCAAATCCGCTCTTTGCCGTTTCTTCCCCGAACGCAATGTTCAGCATAAAAAGGGAAGAAACATCATGAAAATCAATGTCATCGCTCTCGCTGCCGCAGCAGCGCTCTCCTCTTCCGTGGCATTTGCCCAGACGGCTGCCACGGCTCCTGCTGCCGGCGCGGATGCGACCTTGTCGGGCCCCGGCATTACCATGGGTACGAAGGCAACCGGCCCGCTGAAGTTCGTCAATGTCCAGAAGACCGATCTCACCGCTTCCCAGCTTGATGGCATGGATATCTATAACGCCCAGAATGAAAACATCGGCGAAATCGAAGACGTCGTGATCGGCGATGGCAAGGCGGTGATCGGCCTCGTGGCCAGCGTCGGCGGCTTCCTGGGCATCGACAAAAGCTACGTGGTGCTCGATCCGGCCTCCGTGGCCGTTCATAATGACAACGGCACATGGAAGGCCTTTGTCGATACCACCAAGGATGCACTGCAGAACGCTCCGAAGCTCGATTACGACAAGCTGGACGACTGATTACCCCTGCAGTCGAGGCTTGTCCCCCCGCGCTCCGGCGCGGGGGTTTTTCATGCGTGGAAGTCTAAACATCAGGCAGCATTCCCACCGCCCGCACCCTTGCCTCACTGCCCGCCTCTCGCCTATCTTCGGCGCGCAACCTGCAAGGATCGATGCGTGCCCGTCAACAGCCTCCCCAAAATCACCTTCAGCGCCGCAATCATGTTGCTGAGCGCTCTCCCGCTATCAGCACAGTCCACCGGCTGGAAACCCGCCGAGCAGATAAAGACCTATGCCGTCAGCGGCAATACGGGCGGTGCGCTTTATCAGTCCATCGGCGAGCGCGGCCCGGCTGCGGGCGTGCAGGCCATTGCCCACACCACCTTCAAGCTGACGTGGCGGAGAGACTACCGACCGCAGCCCGACGGTGCCTGTGTGCTGGCCAGTGCCAGACCCAATCTCACCATCATCTACACCTGGCCAAAGGCGCCTGCCCATCTGCCGGCCGCCGTCGCCGCCAGCTGGAAGACCTTCATTTCCGGGGTGGAAACCCATGAGCGAGTTCATGGCGAGCACATTCTCGATATGGTGAGAAAGATCGAAGCCTTCAGCACCGGGCTACGGGCGGAAGACGATCCCAAATGCCAGAAGGTGCGCGCTGTTCTGCAGCAAAGGTTAGGTGAGCTTTCCAACGAGCAGCGCCAACGCGGCCGAGATTTCGACCGGGATGAACTGTCCCCGGGCGGGCGGGTTCACCAGCTCATACTCGCCCTCGTCAACGGCCCATGACAGGCAGTTACTCCGCCGCCTCGCCCTTCAGCAACGGCTCGGCGAGCGTCACGCTCTCCAGCTCGTAGGAATAGCCCTCGAGCATGGTATAGGCCTGTTCTATCGCCTCGATCTGCGCCTCCGCGTTGCGTATGGCTTCGGCTATGGACTGGCTTCGGGCGCGGAGCATCGAACTCAGCACATCGGTTTCCGGCTTCCGTCCGAGACGGTCCATATGTTTACGCACCCGGGTACGGTGCCGTTCGAGTTCCAGAATATGGAAGCGGCTTTTCAGAATATCGTCGGTCAGCTTCCGGCGCATGGCAGCCACGGGATCAAAACTCCCGGGTTCCCGCTCGTCCAGGATGAATTCATTGACCAGCGTTTCCAGCATCAGCAGGCCCTTGAGATCCTTGGCATCGGCAAGCTGCGGATCGTAACCCGTGTCATCGAAGACCTTGCGGCGCACGGGATCCTTCAGAAGTTCATAGGCTGTCTGCAGGCGCGCGAACTGCTCGGCATCGCCACCGCTGTCGGGATGGGCAGCCTTCGCAACCTTGCGGTAGGCCGACTTGATCGCCGCCTCGTCGGCATCCCGCTCCACGCCAAGCAAAACATAGGGATCAATCACAAAAACACCTTCAAACGCAAACTGTTACCCGCACGCTGCTATCACTCTCAACCGGTCAGCAACCGGATCATAGGCCAAATCCGCCCCGTGCGGCACCCCGCGACGGCGCTTAAACCGGCAGAACACGAATTTACGCGCTCCCGCACGAGAGGGTCTCTCTGCCGAAAAAGCCCTTGAGGCTGAAATTTGTCGGACCCAAGGCGACTATACCGACAGCCGGGACAAAATTGTGGACAGTGGCAGCAAAACGTCGACCGGCATCGGAACCGCTCCAGCACGGGCCGCCACGAGAGATCGTCACGTGCCCCGAACAGGCGCATTTTCAGGAGGTTATGGTGGAATGTCGCCAAGGGGTGTAAGCTCCCCTTTTGGATCCGAGGGAGGGAAGATCCGATGCCGCAAACCATTACCCAGACCGTGACGGATTATGTGCACGCCATGGCCTATGCGGATGAAGGCCTGATGCGCGATGTTTTTGACCCGCGCGCCAGCATCGTCGGCACATTCGAAGGCGCGACTGAATGGCTGTCTCTGGAGGACTTTGTCGATCAGGTCCGCAAAACCGAACGCGGCCTTCCCGATCACGGCCCCGCCTTCGAAATCCTCGGCATCGACAAGGAGGGAGACAGCGCCTCGGTAAAGCTGACAACCCGGTTCGACGGTATGGATTTTTACGAATATCTGTCCCTGCTGGAGCACGACGGCAACTGGACGATCGTGCACAAGCTCTATCACATAAAGCCATAGCCGCTGCACGAACATCAGTCGTGCAGTGCGTATGAAAGACAGGCCAAATCCTTGAAAATACTGGTGCCCCCGGCAGGGTTCGAACCCGCGACCCCCTGATTACAAATCAGGTGCTCTACCAACTGAGCTACAAGGGCAATCCAGTGCCTTGCCAACTATCAGATTCTGACCGGGTGTAAAGCGAAAACTGATCACGCAGCACGGGCGGCGCGCTTTTCCACACCATGCCCGCAGGCCAGGCCGCAGGATCGTCAAGACGGCAAAAGCGCAGCAATATAAGCGAAGTATTTACGCGACGCGGCTAAAATGGTGATGAATTATACCCGATTGAGTGAGAACAACGCATCAAATGCGCGCAAGCATACAGAAAATTCAGCTAACGGGCACGATCGTCATCGCCGCGAGCTCCATCCTGCTGGCCACACTTGCCGCGCTGCCAAGCGTTTCCAACTATCTGCGTTACCGTACCAACGCGGCGCAGCTCACCCGCTTCGAAACCGCTCTCCAGTCCGCATGGCTGGTTTCGGCGGAGCGCGGTCCCGCGAACAATGTGATGGGCGCATCCACCGCTGAACAGGATTTGGTCGCAGCTCTCGCTGCCGCGCGCAAGGCAACGGACGACAAGCTGTCGGAACTGGAAGCTTTCTTCGCCGACGACATCAGGACCCAGCCGGAGCTGGCGAAATCGCTGGCCGAGACCCGCGAGAAACTCGCGCAGTCCCGCAACGCGGTGGATCAGGTAGCCGCCCTGCCGTTGTCGGCACGCAGCCACACGGCCATGTCGGGCGCCATATCATCGATGTTCAAGGCCGCGGACAGTGTCAATCTGCTGCGTGGCAAGGCAGCGCGTGCCATCATCAAGGTGACGCCCGATGTGGCGATAGACATCGCGATGACGGGCACCGCCGGTGTCATGCGGGACAGGATCGGCCGCCTCGGCTCCTATGTGATCATGGGTCTGCGGGCGAACAGACAGGAAAAGCTGGGTTATCGCGCCAAGTTCGATGCGGAGATGCAGAGCCTGCTATCACTGAAGGCATCGTTGACCAACTACACCGCCGCCTATCTTTCCACGCCGCGACTGGACAGGGCGTTCCGCGATCTCGAAACCTATTATTTCGGTCAGGCGCTGCGCTACGCGCAGAATACGATCGTGATCGCCATGCCGTCCGCCCAGCCGAGCGTGCTTGAATTTTCCAGGAACTATATTTCGGGGATGCGTTCATCCGATACGTTGCGCGATCTCATTCTGGCCGAGACACGCGCGCGACTCGAAAAGAAGCAGCAGGAAGCCCTGATCTACGGCGCCACATCGCTTTTTCTCGCAGGTATTGCGGTTCTGGTCCTGCTACGGCTCACATCTGTCTACAAAACAGCGCTGTTCCGGCCCATGCAATCCGTTCAGGCACAGATTGCGGCCATCGCCGCGGGCGATCTTTCAGAGGCGCAGCATGAGGACAGGGTCGCCCCGGAGGTGAAGAAGATGTTCCAGGAACTCGACTTCCTGCGGGAGCAGCTTCGTCAAAAGGGCGAAATGGAGAACCAGCAGCGCGCGCTGGCCGAACAGTTACGCGCACTTTCCGAGACGGATGCGCTGACGGGCGTCTTCAACCGACGGGCGCTCGAAAAGGCCGTTCGTTCCCTGTTGACGGGCGAGGACCAGTGTCAGTCGCTCGGCGTGATGATCGTCGACATCGACCATTTCAAATCGATCAATGACCGTTATGGCCATGCCATGGGTGACATTGCACTTCAAAAGACCGCGGCTTTGTTGCGGGGCGCATTGCGCAAGAACGACATTCTTGCCCGCTATGGCGGCGAAGAATTCGTCGTGGTGCTGCAGGATGTCAGCCATGCCACGGCAACGGCAACGGCCGACCGCCTCCGCCGCCTGATCGAAGCCCAGATCGTGGATGAACAAAGTGGATTGTCGCTGACGGCGAGCTTTGGCGTCGTCTGGCAGGAAGCGCGGGCGGTCAACAGCTGGGACGAGTTGATCGCGATTGCTGATGACCGGCTTTATGAAGCCAAGCGCGCTGGTCGCAACCGGGTCTGGGCCACCTATTTCCCGAAAGCCGCCAACGGTTAGAAGCCACCGGTTTCCGACCGCCGACGACGTCAGATCAGGTCCAGCGTCATCACGACAGGGCAATGATCGGAAGCCTTGGGGCGGTCCCAGCCAGTGCGCGGATAACGCTCCACCTCCTGCCCCGGCGGAAAGATGGTGCGATAAGGCTGGCCGGCGCGGACGATTTCGGGAACCCGCGTCGCGTTGCTTTCGGCCAGGCGCGGAGAAAGCCAGATGTAATCAAGCTGGCACAAATGCTGCTCCTGTGGGCCCGCGAATGATAGAGCGTCCAGCGGTCCATGACATCGCGACGCAGCATCGGATTGATGACAAAATCGTCGGCAGTGAAGACATCGAGCGCACTTCTTGCCTCTTCGACGGGCGTGAAGCTGTAGCCATTGCGCCTGTCACCGGCAATCGCGACGCGTTCCTGATAGTCGTTCATGTCGCCGCAGATCGCGAAATTCTTGTTGCGCGTATTGCCCGCACCCCAGCGATTTTCGATGATGCGGCGCACAGCCATGGCTTCCGCCTCGCGGATCGGCATGGTGCCGAGCCGGGCGTCCAACGCTTCGCGGGCATTGGTCATGGACTTGAAATGCGTGACGTAAAGCGTCAGCGGCTTGCCGCCGATCCTCAGATCGATTTCAAGGCAATCCCGTTTGAATATCTTGTCATCGATCTGGTTGGTCGCGGCAAGTGCCGGATTGAAGAGATCGAGATTGCGATAGGTCAGCGCCGCATGGCTCTTGATGTCGACCACCTCGATCTTCTCGCCATCCCGCGTCTCCTCGCGCATGACGACCGCGACATCGATACCGCGGCTGTCATTGCCCTCGACCAGATATTTCTGCAGATAGCCATTGCCGACCATGCGATAGAGATAGCCATATTCGAAGGCCTGCAGGGCCGCCATGTTGTCGACTTCCTGCAGGCAAAGAATATCGGCATCCGCGTCGGCGATGGCGAGCGCCGAAAGCTGGCGCGTATCGTCGGTGGATGAGACCATCCGCGCACTTTCAAGGGCCTGATAGGTCGCCTCGTCCCTGATATCAAAAAGCTGGATCGCCCTGTCGCGCCGCGTCTGGTTGCGAAAGCCGGTGAAATCGAAACGGGTGAGAAGATTTTCGATATTGAAGGTGGCAAGCCGAAGCGACATGAATCATTCCTATTGCTGCGACCCCAGCTTAGCCGGTGTCGCTCCGCCTTTCCAGCGTTCGGCAGTGCGTGCGCTCTAAAGCCGCCACCCGCTGCGAATGGCAACCGGAAGCCTGTCACCCACAGCTGCGGCTTCACGCGAATAGGCCCTGACCGCCTGCCCATCCGGCAGGTCAAGACGAAGGGCATAACGCTCGCCCTCGTACAGAACCGAGGTGACGGTGCAGGCAATGCCTTCCGCATCCCGCACCACATCTTGCGGCCTCACAAGCACGTCGGCCCGCGATGCTCCCGCGCCTCTCTCCATCGCCGCCCGAAGTGCGGACCAGTCTAGATCGCGCGATGCCCCTTCCGGCAGTGGGAGGCTGAGGATCGTCCCCTGCCCGACCAGCGACCCGACCAGCCTGCCCTCCGGCCGCGCGTAAAGCTCCGCCGGCGCCGCGACCTGAAGCAGCTTGCCGTGCGACATGACGGCGACATCGGTTGCCAGCGCCATGGCTTCCGCCTGATCGTGAGTGACATAGATCATCGTCGCGCCGGAACGGGCATGGAAATCCCGAAATGTCTCTTCCATTTCCTGCCGCAGATGCCGGTCGAGGTTGGCGAGCGGTTCATCGAGCAACACGACGTCAGGCTCGGTGACGAGGCAGCGGGCAAGCGCAACACGCTGCCGCTGGCCACCGGAAAGTTCGGCGGGACGGCGATTCGCGAAGCTCTCAAGTCGGACGGCGGCAAGCGCCTGACGCACCCTCTCCCGGTATTTTTCGCCCGTAATACCGCGCACCTTCAAAGGGTAGCCGGCATTGTCGGCAACCGACATGTGCGGCCACAGCGCATAGGACTGGAACACCATTGCCATGTTGCGCCGCTCCGGCGCCACCATGCTGCCGGCATCGGCCAGCACCCGCTCGCCAAGCAGGATGGAACCATCCGTCGGCTGTTCGAACCCGGCAACCATGCGCAGCACCGTGGTCTTGCCGCAGCCGGAGGGTCCGAGCAGCGCCAGAAAGCCGCCTTCCCGCACAGTGAGAGAAACATCGTCCACGGCCGGTTTCGAACCGGCACCGAAGCTCTTCGACAGGCGGTTAAGGATCAGTTTCGCCAAGGCACAACTCCTTTTGGCAGATAGCGCCCCAGAACTTCCAGCAGCAGCATGAGGAAAATCACCATGATGACGACAAGCACCGATAGCGCCGAGGCGAGATCGAAGCTGCCGCTGTCATCGAGGTTGTAGATGAGCACGCCGAGCGTCTGTGTGCCGGCAGACCAAAGGAGCGCCGAAACCGTCAGCTCGTTGCAGGCGATCAGAAACACGAGGATGACGGAAGCCCCTGCCGCGGGCCCTACCAGCGGCAGGATAATATCCTTGAGCCGTCGCCAGAAACCCGCGCCCGACAGCCTTGCTGCCTCTTCCAGCGATGGATCGAATTGCAGGAAAGCGCTGACCATTGGTTTCAGGCTGACCGCGAAGAAAGAGGAGAAATAGGCAAGCAGAATGATCCAGATCGTGCCGTAAAGCGTAATGCCGAGCAATGGAATGGGAGCGGCGAAAAGCAGCACGAAAGAGACGGAAATCACCACCCCCGGCAGCGCATAGGGAATATCCACCAGCGCCGAGAGCAAGAACATGAACCGGCTTTTGCCACGCACGAGGAAATAAGCCGTCAGCACTGTCACCGCCAGGAGACACAAGGATGTCGCCGTCGCCAGAAACAGCGAATTGCGGAAGGCCGTGCGGGTCACGCTCTGCCGGTAAAGCAGCTCCTCATAGGCATGCAGCGTCGCGGTCTTGAGGCTGAGCGGCACGCCGTAGGCGGGCGCGAGCGAGCTTGCCACAAGCGCCGTCAGCGGCGCCACCAGCATGAAGAACAGGATGAGCCACAGGGCAAGCTCCGCCGCCACCCGCCACAAACCGAGCCGGAAGGTCGCCGCCTTTCCGGAAAGGCCGATGATGCGGTAATCCCTCCCCTTCATCGCCCGTTCCTGCAGAGCAAGCCCGGCCACGGAAATGATGGCGATCATGGTCGAGAGAATGGCGATATCGCCGAAGGTGCTGGTGCCGAAACTGGCAAAACGGCTGTAGATGAGCGTCGGCAGGGTAAAGATCGAAGCGGGGATGCCGAGGATCGCCGGAATGCCGAAATTGCCGACGTTGGAGACGAAGGAGATCGCCGCACCGGCGATCAGTCCAGGCGTGGAAAGCGGCAGGATGATATCGCACAAAACGCGCCGTGGTGAAGCCCCGGAAAGCTTGGCGGCCTCAATGCCATCCTGCGGTAAGGCGAGCAGCCCGGCGCGCAGCGACAGATAGACGAGCGGCGCGTGCTGCACACCGAGCAGGAGTGCGATGCCAGCGATGGAATAAAGCGGCTGCGGCGAACCCATCGCCGGCGCAAGGCCGATGGCCTTCAACAGCGTACTCGACGGGCCGGTCATGCCGATCCACGACAGCGCCGTCACCTGCGGCGGGATCATCATCGGCAGCATGAACAGGAAGCTTAAGATCGACTTGCCGCGGATGTCGCAGAGAGTCAGGGCAAGCGCGAAAGCGCCGCCGATTCCGAGTGAAATCAGCATGCCTGAAAACGAGGTGGAGAGCGTGTTCAGCGCCGCATCCCAGAGCGCCGGATCGGCCAGAAGTCGCCATATATCACCATTCAGTGACGAAACGACGCCGGTATAGGCAAGGCGTCCGAGCGGCAGCGCGCTCAGCGCAAAAACAACACTCACCACAAAAGGAAACAGCCAGCGCGGCTGGCTGTTTCCATAAGCCTTGGAACGGGTCATTCCGATTTATCAGCCCTTGGAACCGAAAATATCGGAGAAGGTCTTGAGATCCTGGTCGGAATTCTTCAGTGCATCGGCAGCGCTGAGCGGCAGAACCTTGATCTTGTCGCGGGCCGGGAAACCTTCCGGCATGCCGGCATCGGCACGGACAGGGATGTAACCGAGCTTGACGAAGCCCTGCTGGCCCTTTTCCGAAAGCACGTAATCGACAAACTTCTTGGCCGCTTCCTCGTGCTTG
Organism: Agrobacterium sp. FDAARGOS_525; assembly: GCF_003938925.1. Taxonomy (NCBI): domain Bacteria; kingdom Pseudomonadati; phylum Pseudomonadota; class Alphaproteobacteria; order Hyphomicrobiales; family Rhizobiaceae; genus Agrobacterium; species Agrobacterium sp. FDAARGOS_525. The sequence goes on from NZ_RKIU01000003.1 coordinate 20,200, forward strand.
GTGCCCTTGATGATCGCGACCGGCTCGGTGACAGCAGAAACGCCCTCTTCCGGGAAGACGAATTCGACCGGTGCGCCCTTGGCCTTTTCACGGATCGGCATGTAATCGACCACCACGCCGTAAGCCTTTTCGCCCGAAGCGACGGACTTCAGCACCGCGCCGTTGCCACCGCCGGCAATGGCTTCATTGGCCTTCAGCTGCTTGTAGTAATACCAGCCGAGGCCATTTGCTGCGGCAAGCGTCTGCGCGTGAATCAGTGCCGCACCCGACGTCAGCGGGCTCGGCATGGTCACGAGACCCTTGGCTTCCGCCTTCGCCAGATCTTTCCAGCTCGTCGGCTTCATCGCGGCGGCCGTATTGTACATTATGCCTGTCGTGATGAGCTTCGTGGAGTAATAGAAGCCGTCTGCATCATAGAGCGTGGCATCGATATTCTTGGCTTCGGGAGACTTGTGGGCGAGCAGCTGACCGGCCTGCTTCATGCGCTCCAGCGTCACGGTATCGGCGATCAGAAGCACGTCGGCAACCGGATTGCCGGCGCTGATTTCCGCCATCAGCTTGGCCATGATTTTCGGCGTTCCGTCACGCACCCATTCGACGTCGAGACCGGGATTGGCAGCCTTGAACCCGTCAACGGTCGCCTGCGCGTCCTCATTCGGCTGGCTGGTATAAAGCACCAGATCGGCGGCATTGGCAGCAGTGGCGATGAAGCCAAGCGATACGACGGCGGTGAAAGCGGAGAGCAGCGTTTTCATGGATCCAGTCCCTGTTGTTCGGTGGGACCGCTAAAACATGATTGCATAACATGTATGTGACAGGCAGGATTTTAGTGGTGTGATCTGTTGGGGCCAGCGGGATTGAGGGGAACAGTGCCTCTTGGTGCTTGCGGCTCACCCCCCTCTGCCCTGCCGGGCATCTCCCCTCAAGGGGGGAGATCGGCAAGAGGCGTTGACAGCACTTCATTTTCAACTGTTGCGATAGGCGATACCTTAACCGCGAGTCGATCTCCCCCTTGAGGGGGAGATGTCCGGCAGGACAGAGGGGGGTGAAGCCACAACCCCCGTCGCCGCCGAAAAACCTCGCAACCCTCAAATCGCCGGAACTACCTCAGCCGTTTCCGCCTGAGCCGTCGCAATCAACCGCCCGAGGCGCTTCATGCCTTCCTCGATCATCGCCTCGTTGGCGCAGGAGAAGCTGATGCGCAGCGTGTTCGTGCCCGAACCATCCGCAAAGAAAGCACGGCCGGGAACGAAAGCGACCTTTTCCGTGGCGATGGATTTGGCAAGCAGCGCCGCCCCATCCATGCCCTCAGGCAGCGTCACCCAGATGAACATGCCGCCTTCCGGCTTCGTCCAGCTGGTCGTCTTCGGCATGTACTTCTCGAGCGCCGCCAGCATCGCATCGCGGCGTGCGCTATAGGCTGCCTTGATCTTGGCCACCTGCTTGTCGAAGCCGCGCGAGGCGACGCGTTCGATGGCGATCTGGTTGATCGTCGAGGAATGCAGGTCGGCGGCCTGCTTCATCAGCACCAGCTTACGGATGACAGGAGCGGAAGCGACGATGTAACCGACGCGCAGACCCGGAGCGAGCGTCTTCGAGAAGCTGCCGCAATAGATGGTGCGGGTGTTTTCAATGCCGCCCGAACGGGCAATGTCGAGCGCCATGATCGGCGGAACGGCTTCGCCATCATAACGCAGCGACTGATAAGCCGCGTCTTCTATGACGGCGATATCGAGCTCGTCAGCAAGCTCCAGGAGCTTCTGCCGTCCGGCCAGATCGACGGTTTCGCCGGTCGGATTGGAAAAATCGGCCGATAGATAAGCGAACTTCACCGAACCGCCAAGCTTGGCCGCGGTTTCGCGGTAAGCCTCGGGCGTGCGGTTACCGCCGGGGTTCAGCTGGTCATAGTTGGGCTCATAGGCATTGAATGCCGAGAGCGCGCCGAGATAGGTCGGCCAGGTGACCAGCGCCGTATCCTTTGGCGACAGGAACAGCTTGCCGAGATAATCGAGACCCTGCTGCGAACCGGAAACGATGAAGACGTTGTCGGCGGTGCATTCGATGCCGATCTTGTCCATTTCTCCCGCCAGCCATTCGCGCAGCGGCTTGTAACCTTCGCTGACGGAATATTGCAGCGCGGCGTTGACCTGCGCGCCAGAAAAAATCTCCGCGTAAGCCTGCTGAAACTCCTCTGCTGGAAAAAGAGCGGGGTCCGGAATACCGCCGGCAAAGGAAATGATGTCGGGCTGCTCGAGCAGCTTCAGCAGCTCGCGGATTTCAGACGCTTTCATGCGCGAAGAGCGCGTGGCGAAAATTTGTTCCCAATTGAGCATGGGTACGTTTCCTCTTGTGTCGTTTTTATGCGTGCATCTTTACAGAAATGTCGATACGTCAGCAATACTGACTTATCAGTTTTTCGAATTATTTCTGCCTCCCTGCACATTGCCCTTAACTGGTCTCAATCGAGGCCGATTTCGCGGACAAAGCCAAATACACCCTTGCGCAAAGCTTCACAATCACACCTTTGCGATTGACGCCACGGGGTTTTCCGGCTGGATTGCACGCGAGCCACGACACGGCGAAAGCATCATGGGAGTTTGAGGACATGCTGAAGAATATCGACCCGGCGCTGAATGCCGACGTTCTGCACGCGCTGCGCGCCATGGGTCACGGCGACACGCTGGTGATCTCGGACACCAATTTCCCCTCCGACTCTGTTGCCCGCCACACCACAGTCGGCAAGGTTCTTCACATCGACAACGTCTCCGCTGCCCGCGCAATGAAAGCGATCCTGTCCGTCCTGCCCCTCGATACCCCGCTGCAGCCCTCGGTCGGCCGCATGGAAGTAATGGGCGCGCCCGATCAACTGGAACCGGTACAGGCCGAAGTGCAGAGGGAAATCGACGCGGCTGAAGGAAAATCCGCCCCCATGTACGGCATTGAACGCTTTGCCTTCTACGAAAAAGCCAAGCAGGCTTATTGCGTCATCACGACGGGCGAGACGCGGTTTTACGGCTGCTTTCTGCTGACGAAGGGCGTCATCCCGCCCAAGTGACCGATTACTGGTAATGGAAGCGGCACTGGATGATCTCCAGCCTTTGTTCGCTGCCGGACCCGGATACACGATAGACAAACCGATGCTCGGCGGAAATCCGCCGAGACCAATATCCTGCCATATCGCCCTTCAGAGGCTCCGGTTTTCCGAGCCCAGCAAAGGGCGTCCGTTTGGCATTCCGTATGAGGTCGTTAATTTTCTCTACCATACGAGCATCGGTTCTTTGCCAGAACTCGTAATCGTCCCATGAACTCAGCGTCCAGACGAGCTTCATTCTTCGGTTGGATCCCGCTCGATGATATCGCCGCGTTCAAGTTGATCCATGGAAGTACGAAGTCGTAAGGCATTTGCCGGGTTGGATAAAAGATGCAGCGTTTCCTGCATGCTCTCGTATTCCCCCTCAGCGAGAACCACGACCGCCTCCTTCCCCTGCCGAGTAACCAGCAACGGCGCGCGCGTCTCCAGAACCCGGTCGAAATGGGTCGCGAAGTTCTGCCGGAATTCCGTGAATCGCACATTTGCCATGAGAACCGCCTCTCGTAGATATGTACAGATTTATGTACGTATCGTTAATCGAGAGTCAAGCTAAACCGGCCCGTTCCCTAACGGAAAAGGCCGGAGCTTTCGCCCCGGCCTCCAAAATTTTCATCAAGCAATGAAGCTTAGTTGACGGCCTTGTCGACCAGCTTGTTCTTGCCGATCCAGGGCATCATGCCGCGGAGCTTGGCGCCGACTTCTTCGATCTGGTGGCTGTCGTTGTTGCGACGGATACCCTTGAAGCGAGCGCCGCCAGCCTTCCATTCCTGCATCCACTCGGAGGTGAACTTGCCGGTCTGGATGTCGTGCAGGACGCGCTTCATTTCAGCCTTGGTGTCGGCAGTGATGATGCGCGGACCGGTGACGTATTCGCCCCATTCTGCGGTGTTGGAGATCGAGTAGTTCATGTTGGCGATGCCGCCTTCATAGATCAGGTCAACGATCAGCTTCACTTCGTGCAGGCACTCGAAATAGGCCATTTCCGGAGCGTAACCGGCTTCGACCAGAGTTTCGAAACCAGCGCGGATCAGTTCGACGAGACCGCCGCACAGAACGACCTGTTCGCCGAAGAGGTCGGTTTCGCACTCTTCCTTGAAATTGGTCTCGATGATGCCCGAACGGCCGCCGCCAACGCCGCAGGCGTAGGAGAGAGCGAGTTCAAGGGCGTTGCCCGAAGCGTTCTGGTGAACGGCAACGAGGCAGGGAACGCCGCCGCCCTTCTGGTATTCGCCGCGAACCGTGTGGCCAGGGCCCTTCGGTGCGATCATGACGACGTCGAGCGATGCCTTCGGCTCGATGAGGCCGAAGTGAACATTGAGGCCGTGCGCGAAAGCAATCGCTGCGCCATCACGGATGTTGCCGGCAATGTCGGCCTTGTAGATGTCGGCCTGCAGTTCGTCAGGCGTTGCCATCATCAGCAGGTCGCCCCACTTGGCGGCTTCGGCAACGGTCATGACCTTGAAGCCATCAGCTTCGGCCTTCTTGACGGTCGGAGAACCGGCCTTGAGAGCGATGACGACGTTCTTGGCACCGGAATCCTTGAGGTTCAGCGCATGGGCGCGGCCCTGGGAGCCGTAACCGACGACGACGACATTCTTGGACTTGATGAGATTGAGATCGGCATCACGATCATAATAAACGCGCATTTTATGGTCCTTCCCTAATGCTTGTCTCTCAGTTGTCTGAACCGGAAGCTTAAGCGACCTTGCCGCCCAGTTCCGAATGTACCTTTTCCGTGCCGTAGAGGGTCAGGAAGGCAATGACAGCCTTCTTCGCCCGGGCAGAAAAATCCTTGTCCGGCGCCTCGCCCAGCAGCATGCGCACATGCAGATCCGAGACGATAAGGCCGTAAAAACTGCGATATGCCTCTTCGGCATCATCGAAACGCAGGTAACCGGAACGGCGACCTGCCTCGATCAGCCCACGGGCGCGGCGGTCGATCTGGCGACGACCACGTTCCAGCAGCAGATCACCGAGCTTCGAGCCATCCCGACTCGCCTGCCCTATCGCCAAACGGTTAAGCGCCAATGACACGTCGCCTGCCAGCACATCCAGCAGATCATGGGCGAAAACCTCGAGGTGATCGGCAAGCTGCGGTGCGGAGACGCGGTCACCTGCCTTTTCGAAGGTGCGGACCTTGCTCTGCTGAAAGGTGATCATCGCTGCCAGCAGGCCATCGCGATCACCGAACCACTTGTAAAGGCTTTCCTTGGAACAGTTGGCGGCGCGCGCCAGTCCCGATGTGGTCAGCGCTTTCTCGCCGCCTTCGACCAATAGACGCAATGCCTGGTCCAGAACGGCGTTCTGGCGCGGCGAAAATTCCTGCGCTGTGATCGGGTCGGAAGCCAAGTCTTTCCACTCCAAGGGGCTCGATTGATGTACCGTACGGTACGGTTCGAGCGCCATTTAAGCGGAGGCGGCGTTGCGGTCAAGCGGATTCTTTAGAGGGGGATGAGAATTGACGCGGTGCGGCGTGGGGATGAATAGCAACGCGGGTGCGTCTTCAGGCGGTTGTGTGTGGTAGCGGGTCGTCGGTAAGTGTGGCTTCCCCCCTCTGCCCTGCCGGGCATCTCCCCACAAGGAGGGAGATCGACAAGATGCGCTATCGCCACTTCATTCTCTAACGTCGAGATGGGCAAAACCTTGCCGCATATCTATCTCCCCACCTGTGGGGGAGATGCCCGGCAGGGCAAAGGGGGGTAAGCCACACCTACCGACGACCCGCTACGAATGCACAGCCCCAATCTACCCCGCCGCAATCTCGCGCGATGCATCGACGTCCCGTGACGGCGACAGCCCGTAAAAGCGGCTATATTCTCGGCTGAACTGCGAAGGGCTCTGATAACCGACGCGATGGCCCGCGGTACCGGCATCCAGTCGCTCCAGCAGCATAAGCCGCCGGGCCTCATGCAGGCGAAGCTGCTTCTGGTACTGGACCGGCGTCATGGCCGTGATCGTCTTGAAATGATGATGGAAGGACGACACGCTCATGCCGATGTGATCTGCAAGGTCTTCGACGCGCAGCTGGCGTGCGAAATTCTCGCGCAGCCATGCGATGGCGCGGGCGATGCGGTTGCCGTGACTTCCAGCGGCAATGATGTTCATCAGCTGCCCGCCGGCCGGTCCGGTCAAAATGCGATAGAGGATTTCCTGTTCGATGAGCGGCGCCACGGCGGCAATGTCTGCGGGACGATCGAGCAAGCGCAGCAGGCGGATGGCCGCATCGAGAAGTTCCGGCGTGGCTGTGTTGACCACGATGCCGCGCTGCGCATTCGTCGGCTCCACCGGCGGATCGATAGGAACACGCCGCATGAGATCGAGCAGCTTTTCACTGTCGATGGCAAGCGAGATGCAGAAATGCGGCACTTCCCTGCTCGCCTCCACCACCCGCCACGCAACCGGCAGATCAAGCGATGTCAGGAGATAATCGCCGGCACTGTAGTTGATGGTGTCCGTCCCCAATTGGACGCTTTTCGATCCCTGGATCACCATAGCGAGACAAGGGCGATAACTGCCGTGGCAGGGAGCGCTCGGAGTCGTACGCCGGCTGATGCCAAGGGAGCCGATTGCCGTCTGCACCTCGCCGTCGCTGGTGGCATGCCGCGCGGCGATGGAAGCAATTTCCTGATAGACATTGAACGACAAGGACATAGGGGAAATCCCTTGACTGACGGAAGAGGTGCGTTTGATGTCATCTATCTAGAAAGCCTCTCGGCCCGCGCAAAGAGCGCACCATCATATTTTTGCAGGATCGTGCAAAAAGCTAGGAGGATCGCTCTAACGCCCGTTCGTTCTTCCATTGCATATTCCGCCGTCCCCAACTTCCGAAAGGATATTCAGATGGCTATTGCAAGAGGTTACGCTGCTACAGATGCGTCGAAGCCGCTTACCCCGTTCACCTTCGAACGCCGCGAGCCGAATGATGACGACGTCGTCATCGATATCAAATATGCCGGTATCTGCCATTCCGACATTCATACCGTCCGCAACGAATGGAAGAACGCCGTCTACCCGATCGTTCCGGGCCACGAAATCGCCGGTGTCGTCCGCGCCGTTGGCTCCAAGGTCACCAGATTCAAGGTCGGTGATCATGTCGGCGTGGGCTGCTTTGTCGATTCCTGCGTCGGTTGCGCCACCCGCGATCTCGACAATGAACAGTACATGCCGGGTCTCGTGCAGACCTATAACTCCGTCGAACGCGACGGCAAGACCGCCACGCAGGGCGGTTACTCCGACCATATCGTCGTGCGGGAAGATTACGTCCTCTCCATTCCGGAAAACCTGCCGCTCGATGCCTCCGCTCCCCTGCTCTGCGCTGGTATCACGCTTTATTCGCCGCTTCAGCACTGGAATGCCGGCCCGGGCAAGAAGGTGGCTATCGTCGGCATGGGCGGTCTTGGCCATATGGGCGTGAAGATCGGTTCAGCCATGGGCGCGGATATCACCGTGCTTTCGCAGACACTCTCCAAGAAGGAAGACGGCCTTAAGCTTGGCGCGAAGGAATATTATGCCACCAGCGATGCCTCGACCTTCGAAAAGCTCGCCGGCACCTTCGACCTGATCCTCTGCACCGTTTCGGCGGAAATCGACTGGAATGCTTATCTCGGCCTGTTGAAGGTCAATGGCACCATGGTGCTTCTCGGTGTGCCTGAACATGCGATCCCCGTGCACGCCTTCTCGGTCATCCCCGGCCGCCGTTCTCTGGCTGGCTCTATGATCGGCTCTATCAAGGAAACCCAGGAGATGCTGGATTTCTGCGGCAAGCACGACATCGTGTCCGAAATCGAAACGATCGACATCAAGGACGTCAACGAGGCTTATGAGCGCGTGCTGAAGAGCGACGTACGTTACCGCTTCGTCATCGACATGGCGTCGCTCGACGCTTGATGCGTCCGGAAACGGCGAAACAGGAAACGGCGGGAAGCCATGCTTCCCGCCGTTTCTTTGTCGCTTGCCTCACGCCTCGTCCTTCAGCGTCTCTTTCTGGGTGATCAACCGCGCGCTGTGCTGGCCACTCAAGTAAATCCAAAGCCAGCTCCACGCCACGGCCAGCCGCGAACGCGTTCCGATCAGGAAATAGATATGGGCAAGTCCCCATATCCACCATGCCAACACGCCCTTGAGCTTGAACCGGCCAAAATCGATCACCGCCGCGCGTTTGCCGATCGTGGCAAGATTGCCCTGATGGCTGTAGCGGAAGGGTGAAGGAAACGGCTTGCCGTCAAGCCGCGCCTTGATGACCTTCGCGACATAAGCGCCCTGCTGCTTTGCCGCAGGCGCAATACCCGGCACCGGCTTGCCGTTTTCCTGATTGACGGCGGCGGTATCGCCGATGACGAAGATATCAGGATCGTCTTCCAGATTAAGCTGCGGCCCAACAATGGCCCGTCCTGCCCTGTCGGCGGCGGCATTGAGCCATTTAGCCGCGGGAGAAGCCTGCACGCCGGCGGCCCAGACGACCGTACGGCATGGATAATGGGTCTCGCCCACCGTCACGCCCTCGTCGCTGCAGGCCGTCACCGGCGTTCCGAGCAGAACCTCGACGCCAAGTTTCTCAAGCGCCTCCTTGGCATAGGCCGAAAGATCCTCCGTAAAGACCGGCAGCACGCGGGGACCAGCCTCGACGAGCAGCACGCGGGTCTTTCGGGTGTCAACGTTGCGGAATTCCGCCGGCAGCGCCTTATGGGCAAGCTCTGCAATCATGCCTGCCATTTCCACGCCGGTCGGGCCTGCCCCTATGATGACAAAGGTTAGCAGTGCCTGTCGTTCCTCTTCGCTGGTCGCGAGTTCGGCCCGTTCGAAAGCCCGAAGCAGGCGGCGGCGGATCGTTGTCGCATCCTCCAGCGTCTTGAGACCCGGCGCGGAACGCTCCCACTCATCGTGACCGAAATAGGCGTGGCGTGCGCCTGTAGCCAGCACCAAAGTGTCGAAGCGGATCGTTTCACCGGTGTTGAGATGCACGGTCCGGGCCGCCCGATCCACGCCGGTCACCTCGGCAAGCAGCGTCGTGACCTCCTTGCGATCGCGGTAGAGATGACGGATCGGCCACGCGATCTCGGATGTCGCCAGCGCAGTCGTCGCAACCTGATAAAGCAATGGCTGGAAAAGGTGATGATTGCGACGATCGATCAATGTGATGCGGACAGGGGCCCCCTCCAGCCCGTGTACCAGCTGCAAACCGCCGAAGCCTCCACCCACGACGACAACATGATGTTCTTGCATATGTCTCTGCCTTCAAAAGCCCGAGCATCGGTCCGGAAAGTGAATTCCGACTATCGGAAACGCCGATACTCAACCCAGAACCTAGTTCGGCGGGACCGGTTCCGACATATCTCCCGCCGCCCTCGCGCACGGAGCATGCGCAAGGCAGAACATAGGCGAAAAAATTGGCTTTGGTTATGAAATAGCCTGACCGCAGGCCTGCCGAAAACGCCGGACTGTTTCCGCCATGCCATATTCCAGGGCATCCGCCGTCAACCCGTGGCCGATTGAAACCTCGGCCAGATAAGGGATACGTTTCATCAGCTTTGGCAGGTTCGCGACGGTGAGATCATGGCCCGCATTGACGGCAAGTCCGAGCGCCGCAGCATGGTCCGCCGTCCGCCCAAGCGTCTCGACGAGCACATCGGCCTTGTGCGGATCGTCATAACAGCCGCCATAGGGCCCGGTATAAAGTTCGATACGCGCAGCGCCCGTCTCAGCCGCCAGTTCCACCGGCTCGCGTTCGCCGTCGCCATCTGCGAAAAGCGACACCCGCATGCCGCCCGATTTCAGCCGTCCGACGACCTGCTTCAGAAATTTCGCATGCGCGCGGAAATCCCAGCCATGATCGGAGGTTGCCTGCGACGGATCGTCAGGTACGAGTGTGACCTGTTCGGGCTGGGTCTTTTCGCACAAAAGGAGAAAATCCTCGCTCGGATATCCTTCAATGTTGAACTCCGCGGAGGGAAACCTGTCATCGATCAGCGCGCGCAGGGCCGGTAGATCCGAGAAGCGGATATGGCGCTGGTCAGGCCGCGGGTGTACAGTCAGCCCGCTTGCCCCCGCCTCCAGTGCAATATGCCCGAAATGCGCGACATCCGGCCATGGAAGATCGCGGCGGTTGCGTAACATGGCAATTGCGTTCAGATTGACAGAGAGTTTTGCGGGCATGGCATCGGGCTCCGGTTCGGAATTGACATCCTGTTTCACGCAGGTTGACGCCGACCGCAAGGAGGCTGATAAATTTTTTATCATACCGGGAACGAAAGTGCGCATGACACGTTCCGGTTTTGATGTAGCGTTTGGCATTATGTTTTTATCGAAAAACGGTCTGTTGCGGGGGAATAAGCAACAGACGCCTTTAAAAAGGCAGACACGCTGCCGGAGAGCGCGAAGGGGGAGACAATGCAGGATGGCCGGATGCCGTTCGAAAGTCGCGGCGACGAGGACAAACCCAATCTAAGGGTCAACAGCTTTCTACCGGATATAAGCCTGCCCTCATCGCTGCCCGCCGAACCGGTTCCGATCGCGGACATGGCCAATATCTTCGGAGTGACCCACCGTACCCTGCATTTTTACGAAGAAAAGGCACTGCTGACGTCTAAACGCATCGGACAGATGCGGGTCTATTCTCACCGCAACGTCCAGCGCATGGCCGTTATCAACGTTTGCCGCGAAGTCGGTATTTCCGTGGCTTCGATTACGGAGATCATGGAAAAACTAGTCCGTTCTCTCTCACAGGAAGAGGCAGACGATATATTTCGCGACGCACTAAGGCAGCGAAAGCGAGAGTTGACGGCGGAGCTTTCCACGCTCCAGCGCCAGGCCCAGCAGATCGAGGAACTGCTCGTCACCGATAGCGACGAAGATGGCGCGGACGCGGCCGAGCGGGGACAGGCAAACGACATCGCGCTAACCGATCCTGAACGGAAATGTCTCGAACTCATGGCGGAAGGATACGCCCCTGTCAGGCTCGCCCGTGCCCTTGGCCTTTCGGCAAACGAGCTTAACATCCTCGAAGCGAAGATTATCGGCAAGTTCAGCGCCAGCAACCGTTTTCAGGCGGTGGCCAAGGCGGTTCTGCTCGGCGTCATCCGCGCCTGATCAGGATCAGCGAACGATGGTCAGGGTCTCAGCCGCGCGGGTAATGGCGGTGTAAAGCCACCTCTCGCGCGAGTCCCGGAACGCATAACTCTCATCGAAGAGAACCACGTTATTCCATTGCGAACCCTGGGCCTTGTGCACCGTCAACGCATAGCCGAAATCGAATTCGTCATAACGCTTGCGCGTGGACCACGGAATTTCGGTCTCCACGTCCTCGAAGGCCGCCTTCAGCAGTTTGATCTTGGCCGCACCGCGATCCATATCGTCGTCTTCAGGCCGGATCATCAGGTTGATACCAGGCTTCACCGTCTCGCGCGACGAACTCATCACCTGCCACAGCGAGCCGTTGAGCAGGCCCTTGGCAGGATCGTTGCGAAGGCAGACCAGCTTGTCGCCCGATTGCGGATAATCGGCGGTAAAACCCTTTAGCTCGCGAAGACGTTGATTGTAGCGGCGGCGGGTGCGGTTGGTGCCAACCAGCACCTGATCGGCATCGAGCACCAGCGACTGCGTCACCTCGGATTTGGAGATCACCTGCGCGGAACCATAATCGCCGCGCATGATCTCCCGGCCTTCCCGCACATCCATGGCAAGATGGATGATGGGATTGTCCTTCGCCTGGCGATGGATTTCCGACAGCAGATAATCCGGCTCCTGCTCGGTAAAGAAGCCTCCGCCCGAAACCGGCGGCAGCTGGCCGGGATCGCCGAGCACGAGGATGGGCGTGCCGAAACTCATCAGATCCTTGCCAAGCTGCTCGTCGACCATCGAACATTCATCGATGATGATGAGCGCCGCCTTGGCGAGCGGGCTCTGGCGGTTGATGGAGAACATCGGGGCAATCGAGGTCTTGCCGGTTTCTTCGTCTTCCACCGTCTCCTCTCCGCGCGGGCGGTAGATCAGGGAGTGGATGGTGCGGGCATTGGTCGCGCCGCGGGAACGCAGCACCTGCGCCGCCTTGCCGGTGAAGGCCGCAAACAGCACCTCTCCATCGACGTTTTCCGCAAAATGCCTGGCAAGCGTGGTCTTGCCGGTTCCGGCATAGCCGAACAGCCGGAAAACCGGCGACCGGCCTTCCTTGAGCCAGCGGGAAACAGCCTTGAGCGCTTCGTCCTGTTGCGGTGAAAATAACATGCGCCCTCATCGCAGGATTCGAGCCCGGTACGCAACAGAAAAAGAACGAAAGATGAATATCGTGAGCGCTGAAGCGCAGGTTTACGCCCGGTTTTCCCCGTTCGTCATCAGGCTGCTGAAAAAAATATTTTGCGAAGGGAATAAATCACGGACCAACGGTGTCTCTTGTTGTGCCGGCGGCTCGAGCCCGCCCGAACCAAGGAGGATATGTCCATGAAAATCCGCTTCATCGTCCCCGCCCTCGTTCTGGCCTTTGCCGGAACAGCCTATGCCGCCCCGGCGGTCGAAACGGTCAAGACCGCAAAAGGCAATGTGCTCGCAGGTGAAAAAGGCATGACGCTCTACACTTTCAAGAACGACAAGAAGGGCGTATCCAATTGTTATGACAAATGCGCCACGAACTGGCCGCCCTTCTTCGCTGCGGAGAATGCGAAAGCCGAAGGGGCTTACTCCATCGTGACGCGCAAGGACGGCAAGAAGCAATGGGCGAAGGACGGCATGCCGCTCTATTACTGGATCAAGGACACCAAGAAGGGCGATGCCACCGGCGACGGCGTGAACGGTGTGTGGGATGCAGCAAAACCCTGACGAGATGGAAGCTGCGACGCGGGGGAGACAGTCCCCCGCGGCCGGCAGCTTCGAAGCGGAGATGCTGGCCCTGATACCGATGCTGCGCCGTTATTCCCGCAGCCTTTCGCGCTCAGATACCGATGGAGAGGACCTGTTGCAGGACTGCGTCGAGAAGGCGCTGGCCAATAAAGCAACATGGCGCGGAACCGGTTTGAAATCATGGGCCTACACGATAATGACGAATCTTTATCGCAACCGCCACCGGACAGAGAAACGGCATCCTTCGGAAAGTCTCGATGAAACGATCGCCGCTGCCGAAACGCTGGGCGATACGCTGGAGAACGACCGCCTGCACGGCGCGCTTGCGCTGCTTTCGCCTGAGATGCGCGCCGTACTGATGCTGGTGACGGTGGAGGGCTACAGTTATCAGGAGGCGGCGGAGACATTGTCGATCCCGCTCGGCACCGTCATGTCCAGACTGTCCCGCGCCCGCGAAACCCTTCGCCAGCATCTGGCGGCGGATAATATCATTCCCCTGCGGAGACCACGATGAAACGGGCTGATGCCATAACCGAAGACGACCTGCACGCCTATGTCGACGGGCTTCTCTCCGACGATGACCGCGCGGCTGTCGAGGCATGGCTCGCGGAAAGACCGGAAGAGCAGAGCCGGGTGGAAGACTGGAAGAGACAGGCCGACAGCCTGAGAAATGCCTTCGCCTCCTATGCCGCCGCACATCCGCGTGACGCATCGATGCTGACTCGCGAAAAGGTCGCACGCGCCTGGCGGCTTAAACCCCTTCTCCTGCGAACCGCGGCAGCTTTCCTGATCTTCACGGCGGGTGCGGCAGCCGGCAGGCTTCTGCCGTGGTCCGTTTCCACACCGCAGGATGTGGTGCTGGCATCGCTGACGACGGACATTCCTGCCCAGGCGAAATCCGCTTATCTCATCTACGCGAGCGAAGTGCGTCACCCCGTAGAGGTGGGGGCCGGGGAACAGCAGCATCTGGCAACCTGGCTTGGCAAGCGGCTCGGCTACCCTTTCGCGATTCCCGATCTTTCGAAGATTGGATATGACCTCGTCGGTGGGCGTCTTATCCCCGTCAGCGGCAAGCCGGGTGCGATGTTGATGTACCAGGACAGGACCGGCAGGCGGGTGACGGTGCTGATAGGCCACAACGAGGAAAACCGCACCACCAGTTTCCGCATGGCCAGCGCCGATGGAATCGAGACCTTCTACTGGATCGACAACGAGCTGGGTTACGCCGTCTCCGCGGAACTGACGCGAGCCGAGGTACAGGCGATCGCCGAGGAATGTTACCGGCAGTTCCCGACATAGGGTCGCCGAGTGGAGCCGTTATTTCAGCATCGGCCAGAGACTGATGACGAGAAGCACGGCCATGCTGATGTTGAACCATTTGAGCCGGACTGGAACGGAGAGCCAGTCGCGAAGCGCCGAGCCGAAACCGGCCCAGGTGGAAACACTGGGAAGATTGACGGCAGCGAAGGCCACCCCCACAAGCATTATGGTAAGGAAATACTGCGTCTCGTCCGTATATGTCGCCATTGCCGTGACCGCCATCACCCACGCCTTGGGATTGACCCACTGGAACGCCGCTGCCGCAAGAAAACTCATCGGCTGCGAAGTCGCCGTGCCTTCATGGAGGCTGCGGGACGTTCCGATTTTCCACGCGATCCAGACGAGATAAAGCCCACCCGCAAATTTCAGCCCGGTGTAAAGTGCAGGTACCGAATGCAACAGTGCCCCGAGGCCAAATCCGACCCCGATCAGCAGCGAAAGAAAGCCCGCACCGATGCCGAGCATATGCGGGACGGTGCGACGGAAACCAAAATTCACGCCGGAAGCAAACAGCATCATATTGTTCGGACCGGGCGTGATGGAGGTGGTGAAGGCAAACAGCACCAGCGCGATAAATGTCTCGGCAGTCATGATCTCTCCTGTGAAGGCAACCCTACCCACGGGACCGCCATCAGACCAGCCCCGCAAACCGATCGACGAGGTCAATTTTTTTGATGGATCGATCCCGTCCGTGCCGGGTTGAGAAGTCGGAACAAAGGCTTATTCTTCCGCCGAGAACCCTGGAGCGAAACGATGTATGATGACATTCCCTACGTTGCCCTCCCATCCGGAAAAGAGGTCCCAGCCCTCGGCCTCGGGACGTGGAACATGGGGGAGACGAGATCATCCGCCGAGCAGGAGGTCGAAAGTATCCGAAGGGCCATCGACCTTGGCATGACGTTGATTGACACAGCGGAAATGTACGCGGACGGCCGATCGGAAGAGATAGTCGGCAGGGCTATCGTCAATCATCGCGAAGACGTGTTTCTGGTAAGCAAGGTCTATCCTTGGAATGCCAGTGCCACCGGCACTGTTGACGCCTGCGAGCGCAGCCTCGCCCGGCTCGGCACCGACCACATCGATCTCTATCTGCTGCACTGGCGCGGAGAGCACCCACTCGAAGAAACCGTGGCGGCTTTCGAAAGACTGAAGATGGACGGCAAGATCGGCGACTGGGGCGTCTCCAATTTCGACACGGACGACATGGAAGAGCTTTTCGCTGTTCCTGACGGCAGGAACTGCGCCGCCAATCAGGTACTTTACAATCTGTCCCGACGCGGGCCGGAGTTTTCGCTTTTGCCCTGGTGCCAGCAGAACGGAGTACCACTGATGGCCTATTCTCCCATAGAACAGGGCCGTATTCTCAAGAACCATGAACTCATACGCATCGCCAAGGCCTATCAGGCGACCCCGGCGCAACTGGCTCTGGCGTTTCTGCTGGAAAGGGAAGGCGTCATCGCGATCCCGAAATCCTCGAATCCCGCGCGCGTCGAAGAAAATCGCGGCGCGACCGATCTTGATATAACCGAGGAGGACTGGGCCGCCCTGGACGCCGTCTTCCCCCCGCCAACACGCAAGACGGCGCTGGAAATGCTGTGACGTAACAAACGGTTAGGAGACACGTCGGAATCAATCGCTCAAGCGGTTGAATCGGAATGTGAACGCCAAGTCCCATAGGCAGCCCTGTCGCCCAAGGGAAAATCAGGCGGACCAATCGAAACGGCGCGGCAAGCCGCGCCGTTGCATCACGAGAACGCACCGTGCCTATTGCGGTATCCGGTGCTCATATTCCTCTTTCAGACCCAGCCATGTTTCCCAGAAGGGTTCCGGCTCCTCCTCCTGAAGGCGGGCAGCGAGAACATCAAGGTGCACGTGCCAACCGGCGCTGACATTGAGCCTTGTGGTGCGATCCGCCAGTCGGCGATGGATCAGCGTCAGGAGCACGTCCTTGCCAAGAGCCTGGAGTTCGATGGAAACCTCGGCACCCTCGCCCCATGTGAAGACAAGGCGGTGCGGCGGAACAACCGTAATGATGCGGGAAGCCATCCTGTGCTCTTCGGAAAAGCCCTCAGGGCGGCGTCCGGGTGGATTGGAAAGTTCATCATTCCGCCACACCAGCTCGAATGGTGCGCCGGCGGCAAGCCGCATCTCGCCGGAAGCCAGCCAGCGGCGGCGAAGGTCGCTTTCCGTCAGATAGGCCCATACCCGTTCGACCGGCCCCGGCAGCAGCCGCTCGATTTTCAGGGTCGTCGGTTCAACGAGGCGACCATAGGTGTCAGGCATTGCAATATCAGCCATTGTCATTTCCTCCATCTGCAGGGGTTTTTCCCTGATCATCCTCCCTGAGCATCTGCTCAAGAATATCGAGGCGGCTGCCCCAGAACTGCCGGTAGAAATCCAGCCATTCATGCGCTTCTTCCAGCCGTTCCGGCGCAAGGCGGCAGACATGGATACGCCCCCTCACCTCACGGCGGATGAGCCCCGCATTTTCCAGCGCCTTGATGTGCTTTGAAGCCGCAGCGAGCGAGATGTCGAACGGCTGAGCCAACTGTGTCACCGTTCGCTCACCGCGGGAAAGATCCCGCAGCATCGTGCGTCGCGTGGCGTCGCCCAAGGCATGAAAGACAGTGTCTAGATGTGAAGCGGATAATTCAACCATGTTGTTGAATATAGACTCCCGCCCAAGAAAGTCAACCATATGGTTGAATATATATCAGCCAAGAGCAGGCCATAAAAAAACCCGCGGCGAACCGCGGGCTTGTATTCCAACATCTGCTCTGCACTCGGAGAAATCACATCCCCTGCGAACCACGGTTCATCGCGGCAATGCCCGTGCGGCAGATTTCGATCAGGCCGAGCGGCTTGATGATCGCCACGAACTGGTCGATTTTCGACGACTTGCCGGTGATTTCGAAGATGAAATGCTCCACCGTCGCATCCACGACCTTGGCCTGAAACGCATCGGCAAGCCGCAACGCCTCGGCTCGGACTTCACCGGTGCCGGCAACCTTGATCAGCGCCACTTCCCGCTCGATCGGCCGCTCCTGCCCCAGTTCGCGGGCGCGAACGGTCAGGTCGAGAACCCGGTGCACCGGCACGATCCGTTCCAGCTGCGCCTTGATCTGCTCCAGCACGATGGGCGTGCCGCGCGTGACGATGGTGATGCGCGAGAGATGCGCCTCATGTTCGGTTTCCGAAACCGTCAGGCTTTCAATGTTGTAGCCACGGCCGGAAAAGAGCCCGATGACCCGAGCCAGCACGCCGGGCTCGTTGTTGACGAGAACCGACAGCGTGTGGTTTTCGACGGCGGCCGTTTCCTTCTGGATGAAGTAGGCAGAGCCGGTGGGTTGTAGGTGTGCGTTCATGTCCTTTTCCTCTCCCGGCTCAGACTAGCTGACGGCCCTTGGCGTCAATGGCGTTGGCAACTGCTTCATCCGTCGCCTCATCCGGCAACAGCATCTCGTTATGAGCCTTACCAGACGGAATCATCGGGAAGCAATTGGCGAGATTGGCAACACGGCAATCGAAAATGACCGGCTTCTTGACTGCGATCATCTCGGCAATCTTGTCATCCAATTCCTTCGGGTCGTCACAATACATGCCAACCGCGCCATAGGCTTCCGCGAGCTTGACGAAATCAGGCATCGCTTCGGTATAGGAGTTGGACAGGCGGTTGCCGTGCAGCAGCTGCTGCCACTGGCGCACCATGCCCATATACTGGTTGTTGAGGATGAAGATCTTCACCGGCAGGCCGTACTGGATGGCGCAGGACATCTCCTGAATGCACATCTGGATCGAGGCGTCACCGGCAATGTCGATAACCAGCGCTTCGGGATGCGCGACCTGAACGCCGATGGCGGCCGGCAGGCCGTAGCCCATGGTGCCGAGACCGCCCGAGGTCATCCAGTGGTTCGGCTCCTCGAAGCCAAAAAACTGCGCCGCCCACATCTGGTGCTGACCGACTTCCGTGGTGATGTAGGTGTCACGCCCCTTCGATGCCTCATAAAGCCGCTGCAGTGCATATTGCGGCATGATGACATCGTTGGAATTCTTGTAGGCGAAGGAGTTGCGGGCACGCCAGCGCTCGATCTGTGACCACCACTCTGCGGTCTGCGCCTTCTCCGGCTTCTTCGGCAAAGCGCGCCACAGGCGAACCATGTCTTCCAGGACATGGCTGACATCACCAATGATCGGAACGTCGACGCGAACCGTCTTGTTGATCGAGGAGGGATCGATATCGATATGGATCTTCTTCGAATTCGGCGAGAAAGCGTTGATGCGGCCGGTAATACGGTCGTCGAAACGCGCGCCGACGCAGACGAGAACGTCGCAATCATGCATCGTCATGTTGGCTTCGTAGGAACCGTGCATGCCCAGCATGCCGAGCCAGTTCTTGCCGGACGCCGGATAGGCGCCGAGACCCATCAATGTCGACGTGATCGGGAAGCCGGTCAGCTCGACCAGTTCACGCAGCAACCGGGTTGCTTCCGGGCCGGAATTGATGACGCCGCCGCCGGTGTAGAAAACCGGCTTTTTCGCCTTCGACATCAGTTCGATGGCGGCATGGATGGCATTAAGGTCGCCCTGAACCTTCGGCTTGTAGCTCTTCTGCTGGACGGCAGCCGAAGGCGGCGTGTAGGTGCCGGTGGCGAACTGGATGTCCTTCGGGATATCGACAACGACAGGACCCGGACGTCCGGTCTGCGCAATGCGGAAAGCCTCATGGATGATACCAGCCAGTTCGTTGACGTCCTTCACCAGCCAGTTGTGCTTGGTGCAGGGGCGCGTGATGCCAACAGTATCGCATTCCTGGAACGCGTCCGAGCCGATCAGCGTGGTGGGAACCTGGCCGGACAGGCAGACGAGCGGAATGGAATCCATCAGCGCATCCTGCAGGGGAGTAACTGCATTGGTCGCGCCGGGACCTGAGGTGACGAGCATGACACCGACCTTGCCGGTCGAGCGGGCATAACCTTCAGCCGCATGGCCAGCGCCCTGCTCATGGCGCACGAGAATATGCTGGATGTCTTCCTGCTGGAAAATCTCGTCATAGATCGGAAGTACGGCGCCGCCGGGATAACCGAAGATGTGCTCGACGCCGTTGTCCTTCAGCGCCCGCAAAACGATCTCCGCACCTGTCATGCGATTGCTGTTTTCCGTATTGTCCTTATCCGTCATTGCCTGTTTCCATCCCGCTTTGGCTTTGGATATCGAGGAGCCCGAGGGCCTGTTTGAAGACATAAAAAAAGGCCCCTAGAGGAGCCTCGTTCAGCGCATGGGTGCTTTCGCCGGATGGTTACACCATCCTGCCCATGCGCCGTCCCACCACGATAAGTACGTTAAGATTTTTCATGGGCCGGAGTGTTAGCCACAAAAGCCCCAGCCGTCAACGCATATTGCATGAAAAATCACCGTCGCCTTCTTTTATTACCGGAAAGCGCGTCTGCGCGAAATTTTCGAACGCAAGCGATACACCTGTTGTTAAGCATAATCTTTTATACCGGGAAGGCAGATGCTGCCGGAACCACCGCGATCATCCGCATGTACCGGGAAAAAATGTGAGTAACGACACGTTTCATAACGCGTCCCGCATGGGCGAAAACGAACGGCGATCCGGCGAGCAGCCGGCGAACCGCATGCTCGGCCGTGTCATCGCCTGCGACGGCGCCCGCGCCACCATTGTTACGGAAACCGAACCGGGCACCACAGACGTATCGCAGCTCTGGTCCGTCGGACGCCTGATCTCCATTGAAATGGGCACGAGCCGCGTAGCCGCGCTTGTCTTTGCCATGCGCACCGGCGAAGAATACTGGGCGCCAGACAAGCCGAACAGGCTGCTGATCGACGTTGAACTCGTGGGCGAGGTTTATCGTACCGAAGATGGCAGCGAACGCTTTTCCACCGGCATCTCCCGTTATCCCTATCTCGGCGCGGTCGCGCATCGTATCCGTGCGAGCGACCTCTCCAGGATTTACGACGGCGGCAAGCGCGACGCCTGCGTCATCGGCAGGCTGACGCAGGACGATACGATCAATGCCGCCATCAATATTCCGCAGATGCTGGCCAAACATTTCGCCGTTGTCGGTTCGACCGGTGTGGGCAAGACCACTGCGGTCTCCCTGCTTTTGAACAAGGCAATCGAGACCGACCCGAAACTGCGTGTCCTCATTCTTGATCCGCACAACGAATTCGCCGCCGCCTTCCCAGATCATTCCGTCGTCATCGACACCGATACGCTGGACCTTCCCTTCTGGTTGATGCGCCTTGAGGAGTTCGCGGAAGTTGTGTTCCGCGGCCGCAAACCCGTGCCGGAGGAAATGGATGTTCTGCGGGATCTGATTCCCGAGGCGAAAAAAGCGTTTCGCGGAACCGAAGGTTCGGCCGTTCGCCGCACCTCCGACAAGAGCGCGATCACACCGGACACGCCGGTTCCCTACCGCATCGCCGATCTTCTCGCCCTCATTGACGAGCGCATCGGGCGGCTGGAGGGGCGTGGCGAAAAACCGGCGCTGCGCACGCTGAAAGGCCGCATTCTTTCGGCCATCAACGACACGCGCTATAATTTCATGTTCTCCAGCAATACGATCAGCGACACGATTCTGGAAACGGTGGCGCATATTTTCCGCATTCCCGGGGAAGGCAAACCGATTTCGGTATTCCAACTGTCGGGTATCCCGTCCGAAGTGGTAAACTCGGTGGTTTCCGTTCTTTGCCGTATGTCCTTCGAACTGGCGGTGCTGGCGCGCGGTTCGCTGCATATGCTCGTGGTGTGCGAGGAAGCACACCGTTATGTTCCCGCCGACCCCGAGCGCGGCTTTTTCCCCACCCGGCAATCCATCGCCCAGATTGCCAAGGAAGGCCGGAAATACGGCATTTCGCTGGGCATCATCACCCAGAGACCCAGTGAGCTGGATCAGACAATCCTGTCGCAATGTTCGACTGTTTTCGCCATGCGGCTGTCGAACGAGATCGACCAGAAGATCATTCTCTCGGCTGTGCCGAACGCATCGGCCTCAACCACAAGCTTTCTTTCCTCCATCGGCAATGGCGAAGCCATCGCCTTCGGCGAGGCAGTCGGGGTGCCAATGCGCATGCGTTTCGACCGGGTGCCCACCATCAAATTGCCCA
This sequence comes from Agrobacterium sp. FDAARGOS_525, assembly GCF_003938925.1. Taxonomy (NCBI): domain Bacteria; kingdom Pseudomonadati; phylum Pseudomonadota; class Alphaproteobacteria; order Hyphomicrobiales; family Rhizobiaceae; genus Agrobacterium; species Agrobacterium sp. FDAARGOS_525. The sequence continues at coordinate 41,567 of NZ_RKIU01000003.1, forward strand.
AGGCGAGCGGCACGATCAGCCACGCCAGCCAGGAAACGCCCGATACCGTTGACCTGAACGCCATCGTCACCCGCATGCGCGCCGCAAGCAGACCGGTTATCACAGGCTTTCAGCAGAGCGTGGAAGCGGCCTTTTCAGATCCGGCGGAACCGACCGCGCGGCCTCTCGATGCCGCCGATATCGATCCCTGGAAGCGGGAGTTGGGCGCGGCCGTAAGCGAGGAATACGAACCCTACCGCCCGGACATGCTACCTGGGCGCGCCCTGCCTGCATCACAAAATCCGGTAGGCACCGACACCGCCTCCAGCGCCGTCAACGAGTTGCGCAAAGCCGGTTTCCAGATGCAGGCGCAGAATGGTCCCCAGGGTGATACACGTCCGTCGCTGCGTGAAAGCCTGCTCAAGAAACCGCTCGGCAGTCTCTACAGGAAAGATTGAGTTCCTTCACGGCTGAATACGCATCCAGTCTTCATCCATCTGGTTGCGGAACCATGTCATCTGCCGTTTGGCGTATTGTCGGGTTGCAGCGGCCGATCTTTCAACTACATCCGCCGTGCTCATGCGCCCGGCCAGCATTTCAGCGATCTGGCCAACGCCAATCGCCTTCATGACGGTGGCATCGGCCGGAAGATCGAGGGCGAGAAGCGCCTGTACCTCCTCCACCGCACCGCTATGCATCATGGCTTCGAAACGCCGGTTGATACGCGCATGCAATACCGGCCTCTCCGGCAGGACCACGAGTTTTTGCGCCCGGTCCGGATCAACGATCATCGGGCCACGGGCAAGCTGAAAAGCCCTGATGGACTTCCCGGTCGCTTCAAGCACCTCCAGCGCGCGGACAATACGCTGGCCGTCTCCCGGCTGGAGCATGTCGGCCATGACGGGATCGCGCCGGACAAGCTCGGCGTAAAGGATGGCTGCGCCTTCTTCGATCAACCGGGCCCGCATCGGCTCACGGATCGTGTCCGGAATGGCAGGCATGTCGGAAAGCCCGCCTGTCAGCGCCTTGAAGTAAAGCCCCGTGCCGCCGACGATGACGGGGAAACGCCCCTGCCCGCGCAGATCGGCAAGCACGGCGGAGATGTCCCGCAGCCATTCGCCCGTGGAGTGGAGGCTGCTCGCCGGCACGTGACCGTAGAGGAGATGCGGCACCCCCTCCATCTCGTCTTCGGACGGTCGGGCGGTCAACACGCGCAGCGTGTCGTAAACCTGCATGCTGTCGGCATTGATGACGACACCGTCCCGCTCCACAGCCAGACGAAGCGCAAGCGCGGACTTGCCGCTAGCCGTCGGGCCGGTTATCAGGATCGCATCAAAATTCTCATCAAGGTTTTTCATCATGGCTCTGGTTGCCACGCTTATCGCCAATCCGTCAAATCCTGTTCTGACACCGGCCCTCGGCGAAGCGGCCGCGAAGGCCGTGAACGCATCGGGCCTCTACTGGCTGGCGGACGGGATTGCCTGCGATATCGCACTGCCCTCCGGCACCGCAATAGAGCAGGCACACAGGGCTATCGCTGACACCCTCGCCGGCCAGCCGATCGATATCGTAATCCAGGAGCAGGACCAGCGTCGCAAGAAACTCCTGATCGCAGACATGGATTCGACCATGATCGGTCAGGAATGCATCGATGAGCTGGCAGCTGAAGTCGGGCTGAAGGACAAGGTCTCCGCCATCACCGCACGCGCCATGAACGGCGAAATCGCCTTTGAACCGGCACTGCGGGAGCGCGTCGCGTTGCTGAAAGGACTGCCGGTTGCTGTCATCGATGACGTCATCGAAAAGCGCATCACGCTGACCCCGGGTGGCAAGGAACTCATCGCCACCATGAAGGCGAAAGGCTATTACACGGCCCTCGTGTCAGGCGGTTTCACCGTCTTCACCAGCCGTGTCGCCGCGGTGCTCGGTTTTGACGAGAACCGCGCCAATCTGCTTGGTGAGGCAAATGGCGAGCTTGATGGCACCGTTGCCGAACCCATCCTCGGAAAACAGGCCAAGGTGGATGCGTTGAATGATATTGCTGCCAAACTCGGCATTTCTCCAGATGAGGCGATGGCGGTTGGCGATGGAGCCAATGATCTGGGCATGCTGCATGTGGCGGGCGCGGGCGTGGCCCTGCACGCCAAGCCGGCCGTGGCGGCCGAAGCGCAGATGCGCATCGACCATGGCGACCTGACGGCGCTTCTTTATATTCAGGGTTATCGAAAGACGGACTTTGTCACCCCATGATCATTCGCGAGACTCCAAGACTTATTCTGCGGGAGTGGAAGGAGAGCGACCGAGACCTTTTCCGTGAAATCAATGCCGACGAGAAGGTCATGGAATTTTTCCCCTTCCGCCGCAGCCATCAGGAAGCGGACGCGGTTCTCGAAACCATCAATGGCATGATCCGCGGCAGTGGTTATGGCTTCTATGCGATGGAGCAGCGGGAAACAGGCGAATCCATGGGATTTTGCGGTATTTCGCCCGTCCTTAATCTCGACCCGCCCTTCCCGGTCGGCACCATGGAGATCGGCTGGCGGCTCGCCACCCGTTTCTGGGGACATGGCTATGTCACCGAAGCGGCGCAGTCGCTGCTCGTGATGGCCTTTGACGAAAAGGAGACGCCGGAAATCGTCTCCTTCGCTGTCTGGAACAACCACCGTTCGACCGCCGTGATGGAGCGAATCGGGCTGAAACGTGATCCCTTGCGGGATTTCGACCATCCCCGCGTGCCCGCGGAGACGCATCCCCATCTGCGTCCGCACGTCACCTATGCGCTGACGCTGGAGCAATGGCGGGCGCGTTGACGTCGTGACCCGCCGGTCCGGAATTATTTCACCGCGGCGTTGCCACCATCGGCAAAAAGCGCCGCGCCAGCGACAAAACTCGCCATCGGGCTGGCGAGGAAAAGCGCTGCCTGCGCTATTTCCTCGGGTTGGGCGATGCGTTTCATCGCATGCAGGCCGGCGGCCCAGTCCTTTTGTGCCTGATCCCCTGCCATCGGCGTGTCCACACCCCCGGGCAACAACGCATTGGCGCGAACGCCGCGGGCGGCATAATCGGCGGTAATACCCTTCACCAGCCCCATCAGCGCGGCCTTCGCAGCGCCATAAGCCGACATGCCCGGTATGCCGACACTGGTGCCGACGAAACTTGAGGTAAAGACGATGGAACCGCCGCCGCGCCTCAGCATCAGCGGAATCTGATGGCGCGCACCAAGAAAGGCGGAAGTCAGGTTGACGTTAAGCACGTAATCCCATTCGTCAGGCGAAATTTCCGCCAGCGGCTTGGCGGCACCCACGCCGCCTGCATTGTTGACGGCGATATCGAGACCACCAAAAACGTCGGTGGCCGCCTCGGCCAAACGGGAATGGGTTTCCGCAACGCCAGCGTCGCCGGCAACCGTGTGCACATGTCCGCCCGCCTCACGAATCTCGGCGGCAACCTCGTCCAGCGCCTTTTCGCCGCGCGCATTGATGACGACGGCGGCGCCATGAGCGGCAAACAGGCGCGCCGTCGCGCGGCCGATGCCGGATGACGCGCCGATGATGATGGCGACTTTGTTTTCAAGTAATTTCATAGCCTTGGTCTCCGTTCGGTGGAGGCCAAGGCTTAAAGAGCCGGCAGCATCGGAACCACCCGATTCCTGCCCGACCGTGCGGAAAGCGTTATTCCAGCGGCAGCGCCACCACGCGCAGATTGCCCTGCGCATCGGCCACCATCATGTGGGCGTTCTTGCGGCCTTCCGATTTCAGACCATTCACCCGCACCAGCACGTCGCCCGGAACCTCCATGAAGTCCTGTCCGACTTCCACAATCACATCGCCTGCCTTCATGCCCTTCTGTTCTGCGGACGAACCCGGATCGACACTTGCGACCAGCACGCCTTCAACGCTCTCGGCAATGCCCTTTTCCGTCCGCAACTCATTGCTGAGCACAACGAGATTCATGCCAAGCACGCTCTGGGGCGCTTCACGCACCTCCGGAGTCTGATCCTGGGCCTGATCGTCGCCGCCATCATTGTCTTCCGGCGCGATCACACCGCTGTCGCCGTCGTCAGTCTGCTGGTCGTCAGTCGAAGCTTTCTCATCCGTGGTATCCTGCAGCTGGCCCAGCTTGACCTTGACGGTCTCTTCCTTTCCGTCGCGCAGGATGACGACATCAAATTCCTTGCCAACCGGGCTTTCCGCCACGATCCGCAGAAGGTCGCGCATCTCGTGAATATCCTTGCCATCGAATTTCAGCACGACGTCACCAGCCTGGATCGGACCGTTTTCCACCGGGCCGCCCTTGGCGACCCCGGAAATCAGCGCGCCCTTGGCGCTGTCCATGCCGAGGCTCGCGGCCACATCGTCCGTGACCGGCTGGACACGAACACCCAGCCAGCCGCGGCGGGTCTCTCCGAATTCGATCAGTTGCTGAACGATGTTCTGTGCAAGCTCCGTCGGCACGGCGAAACCGATACCGATCGAACCACCGCTCGGCGAAATGATCGCCGTATTGATGCCAATCACCTCGCCCTTCATGTTGAAGAGCGGGCCACCGGAGTTACCCTTGTTGATGGCCGCATCCGTCTGGATGAAATTGTCATAAGGGCCGGCATTGATATTGCGGCCGCGCGCTGAAATGACGCCAACGGTCAACGATCCGCCAAGCCCGAAGGGGTTACCGACCGCCATTACCCAGTCGCCAATGCGCATGCTGCGCGAATCGCCAAATTTGACCGCCTTCAGCGGCGTTTTTGGCTCCACCTTCAGAACGGAAAGATCGGTCTTGGTATCGGTGCCGACAAGCGTCGCCTTGAGCTTCGAGCCATTCGGGAAAATCACCTCGATGGCATCGGCACCCTCGATGACGTGGTTGTTGGTGACGACATAACCGGCGGGATCGATCACAAAACCGGACCCGAGGGAATTGACCTTTTCACCGCCTTCCGGCTTCTGGCTGTCGAAATAATCCTTGAAGAACTCCTGGAAGGGCGAACCTTCCGGCAGACGTGGCGGAACCGGCCCCTTGCCATCTGTCTTGACGTTCTGCGACGTGGAAATATTCACCACCGCATCCAGCAGCGGCTCGGCAAGATCGGCAACAGATTCCGGCCCGTGGCTTTGCGCGCCCGCCGGAAGCGGCACCGCAAGGCTGCCCGCAACAAGCGCTATTACCGCGACTGCGGAAATACTGCTGCGAAAAGGCGAAAGAAGGGTCACGGCCATATGCGTCCTCGCGTTTCAAATCGTCTTGCCCTGCATATATCGTCAAAGCATAAGGCGGAATGATGAAGTGTAAAAATACCTTTTCGTGAACAGGCGGGGGACGCCTTGCCCTTAGCCACAGCATTGGCACGAAACCCCACCAAAAAGAAAGGGCCGGTAAAAACCGGCCCCTCCAAATTCATTTTATCCGCTATCAGTTCGCCGGCGCAGGTGCGGGCGCGGCCGGAGAGGCAGGGGCCGCACCGTCGATATTGTTGAAATAACGGAAGAAGGTAGAGTCCGGCGACAGAACCAGCGTCGTGCCATTGCCGTTCAGTGCGTTGGCATAGGCCGACATGGAGCGATAGAACTCGAAGAAGTTCGGATCACGCTGGAAAGCCTCGCCGAACACCTTGTTACGCTCCGCATCGCCTTCACCGCGCAGAACTTCGGACTGGCGGCGAGCGTCGGATTCCAGTTCCACAACCTGACGGTCGGCGATAGCGCGGCGGCGCTGCGCTTCTTCGTTACCACGGGCGCGGATCAGTTCCGCTTCCGCCAGACGCTCCGACTTCATGCGTTCGAAGGTCTGCTGGGAGACTTCCTGCGTCAGGTCGGTACGGCGGATGCGGACATCGACGATGCTGATGCCGAGCGATTCCGCATCGGGACGCAGATCGTCACGCACTTCCTGCATCATCGACGCACGTGCATCGGACAGCGCCGATTCGAAGCCGCGCAGACCGTAAACCCGGCGCAGCGATGCGTCGAGACGGGTGCGCAGGCGCGATTCTGCCGACATCTGGTCACCGGAGACCGTCTGCCGGAAGCGGCGCGCATCCGTAATACGGTACACCACGAAGGCATCGACCTCGTAGAACTTGCCGCCGGAAACCTGAACACGGATATTATCGTGGTCGAAACGCAAGGCGCGGTTCTCGATATATTGCACGCGGTCAGCATCCATGAAGGCGAAGGGCAGCTTGAAATAGAGGCCCGGCGCTGTTTTCACGTCCTGGATTTCACCGAAGCGGACGACGATGGCCTGCTGGCGCTCGTTGACCACGAAGATCGACGAATAACCGAGAAAAAGCAGGACGGCGAGACCGACGAGAACGGCTGTAAGACGGTTACCCATATCAGTTGCCTCCCTGCGGTGCTGCGCCCGGATTGTTGCGCATGATCTCGTTCAGAGGCAGATAAGGCACCACGCCCTGTTTTTCATCGATGATGATCTTGTTGGATCCCTTCAGGACCTGTTCCATCGTTTCCAGGAACATGCGCTGACGGGTCACGTCAGGCGCGGTGCGATACTGGTCATAGATGGAGACAAAGCGCTGCGCCTCACCCTGCGCCTCGTTGACGACGCGCGACTTGTAGGCGTTCGCCTCTTCGAGGATCTGCGCGGCCTGACCGCGAGCGGCGCCGAGCTTCTGGTTGGCGTATTGATTGGCTTCCTGAACGAAGCGGTCTTCGTCCTGCTCGGCACGCTGCACTTCATCAAACGCGTCGGCCACTTCACGCGGCGGCGCCGCATCTTCGATGGCCACGGCATTGATGGAAATGCCGGCGCCATAACCGTCCATGGTGGACTGGATGATGGTACGCACATCCGCCGCAATCGCCTGACGGTTATCGCGGAAGATATCCTGCGCCGGACGACGGCCGACGACTTCGCGCATGGCGCTTTCGGAAACCTGCTGCAGCGTCTCGGCCGGGCTGTCGACGTTGAAGAGATAGGATTTCGGATCGGAAACCGTATAGAGCACCGAGAACTGAACATTCACGATGTTCTGGTCGCCGGTGAGCATCACGCCGCTCGACGAGGACGACGAGGCCCGCGAACCGATATTCTGCTGCTGCTCGGTGACCTTGACGATTTCAACCGTCTCGATCGGCCACAGATGGAAATGCAGACCGGGCATCGAGATTTCGTCCTTCGGACGGCCGAAACGCAGCTCCACGCCGCGCTCGTCCGGCTGGACGGTGTAGATGGACTGGATGCCGAGGAAAACCAGCACGACGAGAACCACGATGGCAACTGCGCCGCCATTGAAACCGCCGGGCAGCACATTTTTGAAACGGTCCTGGCTGCGCCGGATGATCTCTTCCAGATCGGGCGGACCGCCATTGCCGCCGCCACCGCCGCGAGGCCGGTTGGGCCCCTGCCCCCACGGGCCGCCACCGCCGCCCTGGTTGTTTCCTCCACCGCCGCCGCCCCATGGGCCGCCGCCGCCATTCTGATTGCTCCAGGGCATCAATACCTCTTTGTAAAAGCCTCTCCCGGTTCCGTTCGAAAGCGATTGCTCGCGTGCGGCGGGAATATCGACCCGTTATAGGAAGGAGAAGCGTTCGTTTCAACGCAGAGGTGGTAACTAAATACCCAATCTGGGTAAATAGTTCACTTTGCCGCGGCTCTCCGCATATACGTGGTAAACAGAACGGGATAATTGTCCTTTTCCCCAGCGGGAGCCGGGATTTCCTCGGTTTTCTCAAAAACGACGGGATCGATCTCCGGGAAAAAAGTGTCGCCATCGAGCTTTACCGCGACGTGGGTGACGGAAAGTTGATCGGCGAAGGGCATGGCCTGACGGTAGATCTCTCCACCACCGGCTACGAAGACCTCATCCACGCGGAGTTCCGCAGCCTTGCTTTTGGCGAGCTTCAAGGCCTCCTCCAGTGAGGAGACGACATCGACACCCTGCGGCCGGTAATCGGCATTACGACTGACGATGATATGCGGGCGGCCGGGCAACGGACGCTCGCCGACGGATAAAAACGTCTTGCGGCCCATGATGAGCGGCTTGCCCATCGTCATCGCCTTGAAGCGCTTGAGGTCGGTGGAAAGCTTCCACGGCATGTCGAGGTCACGGCCGATGACGCCGTTCTCGGACACTGCGACGATGATGATGATACGCGGCTCGGTCATACCGCGATCGGTGCCTTGATGCTTGAATCGGCCTCGTAGTTTTCCAGCGTAAAGTCTTCGAACTTAAAGCCGAAAAGGTCCTTAACATCAGGATTGAGGCGCATCGTCGGCAAGGCCTTCGGCGTGCGAGTCATCTGCAGCCGCGCCTGTTCGAAATGGTTGGCATAGATATGCGCATCACCGAGCGTGTGGACGAAATCGCCCGGTTTCAGACCAACCACCTGCGCGACCATCAGCGTCAAAAGAGCATAGGACGCGATGTTGAACGGCACGCCGAGGAAAATATCGGCGGAACGCTGGTAAAGCTGGCAGGAGAGCTTTCCGTCAGCAACATAGAACTGGAACAGGCAGTGGCAGGGCGGCAGCGCCATCTCGTCCACCAGCGCCGGGTTCCAGGCGGAGACAATATGACGGCGCGAGTTCGGGTTGGTTTTCAGGCCCTCGATCAGAAGCGCGATCTGGTCGATGTGGCGTCCGTCCGGCGCGGGCCAGGACCGCCACTGTGCGCCATAGACCGGGCCTAGATCGCCGTTCTCATCGGCCCATTCATCCCAGATGGAAACGCCGTTTTCCTTGAGATAGGCGATATTGGTATCGCCGTTCAGGAACCACAGGAGTTCATGGATAATGGACCGCAGATGCAGCTTCTTGGTGGTGAGGACGGGAAACCCCTCTGCAAGGTCGAAACGCATCTGGTAACCGAACACCGAGCGCGTGCCGGTGCCGGTGCGGTCTCCGCGGTCGGAGCCGGTTTCCATCACATGCCGGAGAAGATCGAGATATTGTTTCATGCGTTCTGCCGCCGATTCCCTGATATCAGGCAGATATAATAGCACAGGGCGGCAGAACCAATCACCGGGGAAACGCTTATCCCCGTTTTTCCGGGAAAATCAGAGCGACTGAAGCTTTCCGAGTTCCTTGGCGACCAGGTAATAAAAGGTCACGCGCGATTTTGAGCGGTCGGCGGCCATGGCTTTCGCAACGGCATCGATTGCCTTGTCGGCGCTGTCATCGGTGACACCGAGCTTCTTGCCGCACCAGCTAGCCTTCACACGTGCAAGCTCTTCCGGATCGGACGCGGACACCAGCGAGGAATCCCGGTTGCGCAGGGCAATGCCGAGATGTTTGACGATCTTGCCGACAACGGCTTCGTCGGCTGCTGCATCGTATTTCTTCACATCTGCGAGATAGTCAGTCATGTCCACTCCTTCGTGTGTCCCCGGCCCGGTGTTGCTTCTAATGACCGGTTGCAGGGAGAATGAGACAGCAATCCCTCGTCGTCAAGAATTGTCTAAATTGCCGGCGTCAAACACGAAACCTTTTCATCGAATTGTCATCTCCCCCCTTTTCTCAGCCGGTCGAAACGCCTATATGAGCCTTGCCGGGGCAACCCGGCTATGGCGATAAACGGTCGGTGTAATAAACCTATTGGACCCGGGGGCGGTACCCGGCGCCTCCACCAAAAACCGGCGGCTTTAAGATGAAAGGCCGGCTTTTGATGGGGGCGAAATAGGATCGACAAGGGTGTAAAGATCGAACTTTTGCTCGGCATGATACCGCCGTTATCGGGTCACAAGTGTAGTTGCAAACGACAACAACGCTAAGGAATACGCTCTCGCTGCCTAATGGCGGTGCGGGAATTCCGCTCTAAAGCCCTCACGGTTAGCCCCGTGAGGCGGGGTTCGGAGGTACCTGGCAACAGAAACCTCCACCTTCTCCATTTTGCCTGAATTGGTTATATGATAGCTGACTTGCGGACAGCATCGGCTTTTCCATTGCTGCCGTTCGGGACATTGCGTATACTTGAGCAAAGCGTAACCATCCGGATCGGAATTGATCCCGGCTCAAGGATTACGCAGAGATTCAAAGTGTTACAGCGTCCTTGGTACCCAAGGCGCGCCGTGCATGAAAAAGACGTTCGAATAAGGGAAAGACAGGACCGCATGGGGCAGGATCATATCCGTTACGACATTCTCGCACAGGATGCCCTTCGCGGCGTTATTCGTAAGGTATTGGGCGAAGTGGCCGCCACCGGCCGTCTGCCCGGCGACCACCATTTCTTCATTACCTTCTTGACCGGTGCACCCGGTGTGCGGATTTCGCAGCACCTCAAGGCGAAATATGCCGAGCAGATGACCATTGTCATCCAGCATCAATTCTGGGACCTGAAGGTCACCGAAACCGGCTTCGAAATCGGTCTCTCCTTCTCCGATACACCGGAAAAGCTCGTCATTCCCTATAATGCCATCCGCGGTTTCTACGATCCTTCCGTGAATTTCGAACTTGAGTTCGATGTCCCCCTGGCGGACGAGGAAGAAGCGGAAGACGCGGAAATCACCGCATATCCGGTGTCGCACGAGGCGAAGCCAGCTTCCGCTTCCGAAACGCCCAAGGCCGGCGAGGAAAAGAAGGAAGGCTCCGTCGTCTCGCTGGATGCTTTCCGCAAGAAGCAATAACGCCTGCCTGAGCGCGAAACCCGAGGAGACGTATCCGCATGGCCGCCGATATCGTCAATCTGCGCCAGTTCCGGAAGCAGAAAGCCCGCAGCGAAAAAGAAAAACAGGCGGAGCAGAACCGCCTGTCCTTCGGACGCACCAAAGCCGAAAAGAACCTCACATCAGCCCTGAATGAAAAGGCCGAAAAGGCACTTGACCAGGGCCGGCTCGAAAACGACGCTCACGAGCCCCGGAAGGACTGAGACCGACCTGCCTAGGGACAGACAGAGCCAGCAAATCGGAAAAGAATCGTAAAACAGGGGCTTGCCGGCAAAACATGATTCAGATTTCCAGCCAAAGACCGATCTGATGATCCGCAAGCATTCCACGACGTTGCACGGCCACCGGACCAGTATTTCGCTTGAGGACGCCTTTTGGGATGAGTTAAAAATCATCGCGGAAAGACGCAAGATCAGCTTCGCAGCCCTGCTGGCCGAAATCGATGACAACCGCCCCTCCGACAGCAATCTGTCTTCGTCGCTACGCGTTTATGTGCTGAACTGGCTCAAGACCCGATAAATTCACGACGGAGTCACCCGGCGACGCCAGCCCCGCAATTTATGTTTGCCGACTACAAAACATTCCCGCCGAAAACTGGTAACGCTGCGAAAGTATTCATTAAACATTGGCGGACTAATCTGCGCTGCAAGGCATTCCCGTATTGCGTAGCCTTGTTTCCAGCCTTTGTCCCAAACCTCTCTGTCCAGACATCCCCGATGGGGATACCCAGGGTTTCTCCGGGAACAGCCAAGCTTTCTCCCCTTCATTCACTGTCTCTTCAACCGTTTCGGACCTGAAAGTCCGGATTGCGGGGTAGCGACCGGAGCCGGTCCAGACCGCGGACATGGAACCGAAGCAGAAATGAAAAGCGACGCCGAGCCCTTTTCGGAAAATTACGGATTGGCGGGAGCATTTTCCGGGGCGAGCTCCCGGATTGCGTTTTCCGTCGGTGGCACCACCAGAACCGGCGCCGACTGCGGCTGCGGCACGGGCTGCTGCTGTTGCTGCTGCAACCGTTCCTGCTGTTCTTTTTCCTGCCGCAGACGTTCTTCGGCAGCAGCCTTCAGCCGCGCTTCTTCCTCTGCCTTCGCCTTGGCTTCCGCCTCCGCCCGTTCCTTTTCCGCCTGCCGCTCAGCCGCCTGGAAACGATAAAGCGCCACTTCGCGACGCAGGCGTTGCTTTTCAAGAACGCTTGCCTGCATTGCCTCCACCCTGCGCCGCTCCTTTTCGAAGGCCCGCAGGGACAGGTAGTTGGTGAGCGCCGAAACGTCGGTCGTCAGGGCTGGCGCAGCAAGCGGACCGTTGTAATTCAGGCGCAAAGACGGTTCGGCGCCGGCAACCGTTTCGGTGCCGGGATTGAACAGGAGATCGAAGTCGCCATTCACCGTGAAAGCAGCAAGATCAACCGTCGCATCGGCTGTCAGCGTCAATGGATCGATCGCCGCCCGCAAATTCTGGAAATGCAGCGCACCACCATTTACCGAGAACGGCAGGGATACATCGCCGAGCCCGATCTCGCCCTGCCACAGGCTCTGGTCCACCAGCGGCCGAACTTTCGGAGCATCGATCGGCTGCTGCAAGCCATCCGCCGCCTGCAGGATTGGCGGCAGGGCACCGGGATTGAGCCCCTTCAGCACCAGCCCGCTGGCCCGGATTTCACCCGAGCCACCCGCTGATTTCAGCATTTCACCAACGCTTTTGCCGGTCGATTCTGCCGTGAGATCAATGGCCACGCGGCCGGTCGCAACCGGACCGTTCGCATTCGCCCAAAGGATCGGCTCCGGATTGGCGTCGGTTACCGCGATCTTGGTGCGGAAAATGCCCGCCCCCTCGCCCGTGGACATCGCAAACCGTCCTGCAATCTTGCCGCCCATGAAGCCGCCGGTGATGTCGTCGAGTGCGAGACTGCCCGAATCATGCGTTACCTTGGCCGTCAAACCCGTGACAGTGCCGAAAGGTCCAGCCTCGAAGCTTTCCGCCTTGAGCGACAGAGACGCCTTGAGCTGCGGGAAGGCCGGCATGGCCAGCGGCTTGGCATTGAGGCCCCCGGTTTCCGGATCGATCACCGGACCATAGATTGCGTCGCCAAGCCACGCGAGATCGGCGGTCCGGACTGAGAGATCGCCGCTGACGGAATGGGGCGCGGCGCGTTCGAACGTCAGGTTGCCGGAGAAGGGATTACCGCCTGCCTGTCCGCCGACAGAAGAAAGCGCAATTTTTTGTCCATCCACCGCAACTTTCGCATTGGCCTTCACCGCCATGCCCCCACCGAGCTGCGGCAGCCCAACGGCATTCATGATTAGATAGGGCTCGATATCAGCGCTTTCGAGGACGACATCGGCGCTGCCCTCACCGAAATTGGCAGCTGAAACGGCAAAGGAGCCGTTCGCCGAAAAATGTGTGCGTTCCGTCGAGAAGCGGATATCGGTCTGTGCCGGCGCGCCGAGCGTGCCATTGAGCTTGACGGACAGGAGGCCCTCGCCGTCAGCGTCGAAGGGCAACGGGTCAAGCCCGGCCTGGCCGAACAGGATGGCCGTCGACTGGTTTTTCAAGACAGCTTCCAGCGACATGGCCGTGTCATCGGTGATCGACAGGAAATCCGGCATCTTGGCGACGGCGGACAGCCGGCTGCCGTTAACGGTACCGGAGACGGCAACATTGGCGCCGCCGTTTTCGCTGTTGACCGAGACATCCATTGCAAGGTCGGAATTGGCGTACCATGGCGCGCTGGCCGCCAGGCGGCTGAGGAAGGGATGAGCAGGCAGTTTCTGCTGCAGCATCGTAAAGAAGGGCTGCATATCCGCCGCGTGCAGGTTCACCGTGCCCTTGCCCGCATATTTCAGCAAAGAGCCCTGCAATTCGCCTCTTGCCCTGACCTCTGCACCGGCGATATCGCCGGCCGTCATATTTTCCAGCGAAAGAACCCCGCCCGCCATCGTGAAGGCGGTCTCGACATGATTGGCGGTCACCCCGGCTATGTTGAACCGGTCGGCCTTGAACTTCGCAGTAATGCGGTGGTCGAGAACCGAGCTTCCGACCTGATCGCCAAGCGCCAGACTGCCGAGTGCCTTCAGCGCATCCAGGTCGATTTCGTTGCCCGCAAGATCGATCGAAAGATTGGAGGTCTTGCCGTCGGAGCGCCGTTCCAGCTCGCCTTTCAGCGACGCGTCGCCGATGGCGAGCTCCAGATTGTCGAAGCGCTGGTTCAGCGTCGTCAACGAGACATCGGCAGAAAAGCCGGCGGCATTGAGTTGCCGGATGGCCGGATCGACGGAGCCGGAAAGCCAGTTCGCCAGCCCCGAGGGCTGGTTGGACGCAACGAGCATATTGCCGTTGAAGGCCGGACCACCAAGCAGGGTCAACGATCCCTTGGCCTCCAGCTGGGTTCTTCCTGGCAACGTCGCCACCGCATTCACCACCTGCCAGCCGCTGCCCTGCGGCCGAACATCCAGCCGGATGTCACGAATGGTCGTGTCGTCGGAAACCAGGGCGGGAAGGCTGATGCTCGCCTTACCCGGCACCGGCGGTACGGGAATGCGCGCCACCATGGCGGCAAAGGCCTCGATGCGCTGGCGCACGGAAACAGTGGGCTGGCGCGAGGTCTTGCCCGTCTGCACGACAGGCGGCGCAAAACGTGCGACATCAATCTGCTGGCCATCGGCCGTCAGCAGGAATTCGGGCTTGGCGCCGGTATCGAGCGTCGCCTCTCCGGTCACGACATAGGGATTTTCGTTACCGCCGAGTTCCATGCGGTAGCTCGGTATACGCACGCTCTCATTGGTCAGTTCAAAACTGCCGCGGGTGCGCGGCGAGGAGAAGAGCGATTGCCCGGCCTGTTTCGGCTTTTCGTCTTCCCTGAAACTGAAAGAAAAGGAACCGCTATAGGCGGGCTTTCCCGCCGCTGCGGCGATGACGCCATCCAGATCGACCTCGACGGGATGCTCATCCGGCACGACGCGGACGCGAAGGCCCATGCGGCCATTGGCATAATCAGGTTCGCTGCTTGAGAGGGAGAAAGAGCCTGGATGCCCGTCGACGGCAGCCCGCCCGTCCGCCTTCCATGGTCCGGCCAGCGAATTGGCGGACATATCGGCGGTAAGACCGGTGATCAGGCGGTTGCGGCCCGATTGCTCGTCGATGAACTCGATCTGGCCACCCTCAATCTGCACGCTTTCCAGAACCACGGTTCGGGCGGGAATTTCCGCGCGGCTGCCACGCATCCAGTCCAGCGTGCCGTCTTTCAGCAGCCTGATCTTCGCCTTGGGTTCCTCGATGCGCATGTCAAAGATGCGCGCCTCGCCGGAAAGGAAGGGCGCGAGCTCGGCGTCCATGGAAAAACGCGCGACCTGGATGAGCGGCGATCCATCGGCATCCGTCCCGGCCCGGACGTCATGCAACGTTACCGAAGGGAACGGCAGGATGCGGGCCTCGACGCGGCCATGCACCACAACCTTCTTACCGAGAATACGGCTCGCCTGGTCCTCAAAATCACGGCGGAAATCCGTCCAGTCGACGAAATAGGGAATAAGCAGCGCCGAAAACAGCACCACCGCCAGCAGTCCGCCCAGAAAAACCAGAATACGTCCGAGCACTGACCTGCATCTCCCTTCACGAACGCTGCAAACCTATTCTTTTTTGCCTTAACGGCAAGCAGCCTTTTGTACCAATCAAATGTGAGAACGATCAGACAAGACGGAACAACTTGCCCGGATTGAAAATGTTGTCCGGGTCGAGCGACATTTTGATGGCGCGCATCACATCCAATGCATTGCCGGCTTCTTCGGCGAGGAAACTCATCTTGCCCTGTCCTATGCCGTGTTCGCCGGTGCAGGTGCCGTCCATGGCGATGGCGCGGCGGTTGAGACGGGCAACGAAGGCTTCGGTTTTCGCTACGCTTTCCGCATCTTTTCCATCGAACAGAATAAGGACATGAAAGTTCCCGTCGCCGGCATGGCCGACGATCGGTGCGAGAAAGCCGTTTTCCTGGATATCCAGCTGCGTTTCAACCACGCAATCCGCGAGCCTCGAAATCGGTACGCAGACATCGGTGGAAAGCCCGTCGAGATGGGGCGCAAGCGCCCGCGAGGCCCAATAGGCGTCATGCCGCGCCTTCCAGAGCTTGTTGCGTTCGGCGGCATCGCTTGTCCAGCGGAAGTCGATGCTTCCGCATTCAGCCGCGATTTCTGCGAACTGCTGCGATTGTAGCGCCGCCGTTTCCTCGGTGCCGTGGAACTCCACGAAAAGCGTCGGCTTCTCCGCATAGTTCAGGCCGGAATAGGCATTGCAGGCCCGGACCTGGACCTCGTCAAGCAATTCGATACGGGCAACCGGAACCCCCATCTGGATCTTCATGATGACGGCATCGCAGGCTGCCTTGATGCTGTCGAATGTGCAGACGCCGCCGGCGATCTTTTCCGGTATGCCCTGCAGCCGCAGCGTCACCGAAGTGATGACGCCGAGCGTCCCCTCGGCCCCCACGAAAAGCCGCGTCAGGTCATAGCCGGCAGACGACTTGCGAGCGCGGCGCGCGGTGCGGATTTCCTCGCCATTGGCGACGACGGCGGTAACGGCGAGCACATTGTCCTTCATCGTGCCGTAACGCACAGCATTTGTGCCGGAAGCGCGTGTCGAGGCCATGCCGCCGATCGAGGCATTGGCGCCGGGATCGATCGGGAAGAACAGGCCGGTATCGCGCAGATAGACATTGAGGTCCTCGCGCGTCACGCCCGGCTCCACCGTCACATCAAGATCTTCGGCATTCACCTCAATGATGCGATTCATCCGGCTGAAATCGATGCAGATTCCGCCGCTGGGCGCATTCACCTGCCCTTCCAGCGAAGACCCCGTCCCAAACGGAATCACCGGCACCCTATATTGCGAGCAGACCTTCACGACGGCCTTCACATCATCAGCACTCTCGGCAAAAACGACGCCGTCAGGCGCCTGGAGTGTCAGATAGGTGGTGGTGTGGCCGTGCTGCTCCCGAAACGCCTGTCCGGTCTGGAGCCTGTCGCCGAGTTGCTGCTTCAAAACGGCGAGCGCAGACGCAATGCCCTCTTCGTTACGCTTTCCCGCCACCACATCTTTCAACGCCATCGTCCGTCTCCACCGTAACATCAGCCCGTAAAGGATTCGATCCGTTACGAAATTCCGTCAGGTGGTATGGGATAAGGTTAACGCTTTGTCCAGCCGCGCAATGGCGCCAGACGGCAAGGCGGCAACCGTTTTTATTCCGCAGCAAGCAGCGGCTTGTCTTCCTCCAGCGCCTTGCGGCGGGCGGCAAGTTCCAGTTCGCGGTGAAGGCGGATTTCCTCATCCGCTTGCGGTTTGGCGAAGCGGGCGATCAGCAGGTAGGAGACCGGTGTGATGTAAAGCGTCACCAGCGTCGCGAAGCCCAGTCCGCCGACGATGACCCAGCCGAGCGCGATGCGCGCCTCGGCGCCGGCTCCCTGCGCCAGAACCAGCGGCACGCCGCCAAGGATGGTCGCGATCATCGTCATCATGACCGGACGCAGACGGATGCTGGTGGCTTTTTCGATAGCTTCCCGCACGGTTGCACCCTGATCGCGCAGATGGTTGGCGAATTCAACAATCAGGATACCGTTCTTCGCCATGACGCCAACGAGCAGCACGAGGCCGATCTGGCTGTAGACATTGAGGCTGGAGCCGGTGACGAGCAGCGCGATGACGGCACAGGCAAGGCCGAGCGGCACCGTTGACATGATGATGACCGAACTCAGCACGCTTTCGAACTGCGCGGCAAGCACGAGGAAGATGATGGCAATCGCGAAACCGAAGGTCAGCAGCATGCCGCTCGAATTCTCCTCCAGTGTCGCAGCCTCGCCCAGCGGCAGCAAGCGTGCACCGGGCGGCAGGACGGATTGCGAGAGCTCGTTCACCTTTTGCAGCGCCTCGCCCAGCGAAACGCCGTCCTTGAGGTTGGCGGTAAAGCCGACGGAGGGAAGCTGCTGTTCGCGGTTGAGCTGCGGCGCAACCGCATTTTCCTTGAGCGACGCGATGACCGACATCGGCACGATCTTGCCGTCGCCCGTCTTCAGGAAGACATTCTCAAGATCGGTCGGATCATTGATCGGCCGGGTGGAGGACAGGAGCCGCACCGGGATCGCATCGCCATCCACGAAGACGTCGACAATCGAGCGCCCTTCCAGCAGCGACTGCATGGCGCGAGAGAGGCCGGTGATGTCGATGCGGAGATCAGACGCGCGCTCACGGTCGATGGAGACCGAAATCTGCGCCTGATTGGGTTCGTTGTCGAAACGTGGCGTATCAAACAGGCCGCTTTCTTCCATGGAAAGCAGCAATTTCTGCGTCGCCTCTGTCAGCGCCGCATAATTGCTGCCGACCATCGCCATCTGCAATCCGTTGCCGGCGCCGCGAATGCGGAGGCTGTTCGGCTGCATCGCGTTGCCCCGCAACGCCGGAACCTTGTTGGCGGCAGAGGTGACATCGGCAGCGATCTGGTTCTGAGTGCGATCTCGGTCGGCCCAGGGCGCCAGCGTCAGCACCATGAAGCCGGTATTGGACGAGCCGTTCATGCCAGTGATGGAGTAGATGTTACGGATTTCCCCGCTGTCGCGAAGCGGCTGCAGGTTTTCCTCGATCCGCTGCAACTGGTCGCGGGTATATTCGAGGCTGACGCCCTGCGGCGCGGTGACCCGCATCATGATAGAGGCGCGGTCCTCGCGCGGCGTCAATTCACTCTGGATCATGCCGAAGGCGATCCATGACAGGCCGGAAAAGATGAGCGCAACGACGATGACGATGAGGGGGTTGTTGAGGCAGGCGGACAGCGTCGACTTGTATGTGGAGGCAAAGACATTACCGAACCAGGCGAGCGGGCCGGTCGGCTCCTTCAGCCCCTCCTTCAGCATGCGCGAAGCAAGCATCGGGCACAGCGTCAGTGCCACGATGGAGGACAAACCCACCGCGAAGGCCAGCACAAAACCGAATTCACGGAACAGGCCGCCAAGCTGACCCGGCAGGAAAGAAAGCGGAATGAACACGGCAGCCAGCGTCGCCGTCGTCGCGATGACGGCGAAAAACACCTCCTGCGTGCCGAGAACGGCAGCGGCCCGGGGCCCCATGCCTTCCGCCCGGCGGCGCACGATATTTTCCAGCACCACGATGGCGTCGTCGACCACCAGACCAGTCGCCAGAACGATGGCGAGCAGTGTGAGGATATTGACGGAGAAGCCGACCATATAAATGGCGACGAGGGTGCCAATCAGCGCCACCGGCATGGTGATCGCCGGAATGAGGGTGGCGCGCCAGTCGCGCAGGAAGAGATAAAGCACCACAACGACGATGATCGCCGAGAGCCCGAGCGCCAGTTCGACCTCGTGCAGCGCGCCTTCGATGAAGACGGCATCGTCACTGGTCACGACGACACGCGTGCCCTCCGGCAGATTGGCCGACATGGCGTCGACGGCGGCTTTCACACCGGTCGAGATACTGAGCGTGTTTGACTGTGCCTGGCGGATGATGCCAAGACCGACGCCCTGAACGCCGTTCGAGCGCAGCGACGTGGATTCGTCGTCCGCCCCCAGCATGACGGTCGCCACGTCCCTGAGGCGGATATTGTTCTTGATGAGAAGATTGGAAAAATCCTCGGGCTTTGTCAGGCTCGCGGTGGCGCGCACGACGATATCCTGCGTCGTGCTTTTCAGCGAACCCGCCGGGACATCGAGGGCAGCGCTTGCAAGCGCGTTGGAAACATCGGTCACCGTCAAACCGCGGCTCGCCAATGCTGCCTGATTGAGATCGACGCGAAAGACCTTTTCCTGGTCGCCGTAAAGCTCCACATCGGCCACACCATCGACGGCAGCCAGACGGTCGATGATTTCGTCATCCACCAGCTTTGTCAGGTCTTCCATACTGAGCGTGGACGAGGTGACGGCAAGCCGCATGATCGGCTGGCTGTCGGAATCCGCCTTGATGATTTGCGGCTCGTCAGCATCGTCAGGCAACTGGTTGGTGACGCGGCCAATGGCATCGCGCACATCATTGGCCGCAACGGCCATGTCGACATTGTCGCCGAATTCCATCGTCACGCGGCTGGTGCCGAATTGTGAGTTGGACGCGATGGATTTGATGCCGCTGACACGCGCCACCGCACCTTCGATGGTCTGCGTTACCTCTTGATCGATCGTTTCAGGCGCGGCACCTTCATACGTGGTCCTGACGCTGATCGTCGGCCGGTCGACGTCGGGCAGTTCGCGCACTTCGACGCCGACCAGAGCCGCGAGGCCGGCAACGACCAGCAACGTGTTAAGGACCGCCGCCAGAATTGGCCGACGCACGAACAATGCGGTAAAGGCGAGCTTGGAATCCTGACCGGAAGGCGGCTGGGTCGTCATTGGCTGGCAACCTCCTCGGGCTTGGGCTGGTTGCCGACCCGCACCGCCCCGCCTTCGCGCACGCGCTGCAGGCCCTCAATCACGACAGGTTCGCCTTCCGCCAGTTCAGCCTTGACGAGAACGGCATCCGGGTTGCGCTGCACGATCTGCACCCGCACCTTGTTGGATTTATTGTCAGCCACACGCCAGACATAGGAGCCTTCCGCATCCCACTGCACGGCCAGCGGATCAACCGAGGCATAAGTTTCCCCGGCGAAGCGCATGGTGACGCCGAATGACATGCCCGCCCTCAGCTCATCCTTCTCATTTCCGAACTTCGCCCGGATGCGGATGGTGCGGCTCGCCTCGTCGACACGGTTGTCGACGGCCTCGATCTCCCCCTTAAAAGTCTCACCCGGGCGCGAAATCGACGTGGCCTCCACCGGCATGCCGATCTTGATCGCAGTCGCGAAACGCTCGGGAGCCCAGAAATTGACGAGAATTTCAGACCGGTCGTCAATGCTGACAATGGTGGACTGCGTCGTGACATTGTCACCGATATTGGCGGCGACGATACCGGCCACGCCTTCGATGGGCGCGACAATATCACGCCGCTTGAGATTGAGTTCGGCGGTGCTCAGCGCAAGCTTGGCGGCTTCTTCGGCAATCTGGGCATCCAGCACGTCGAGGCGGGAAACGGACTTCAGGTTCTTGTAGGAATTGGATTTTTCGACGGCGCTGCGCAGCGCCACCTGCGCCTTGTCGCGTTCGATCACCTGCTCCTCGTCATCGAGCCGTGCCAGCACCTGCCCCTTCACGACGCGTGCACCGGACGATGTACGAATTTCAGAAAGCGTGCCGGAAACCTGCGGCATGACGACGACGGACTGGATCGCCTCGCCATTGCCGATGGCGTTCAACCGGTCGTTGACCGTGCCTTTCTTCACAGGGGCGGTCACAACCAGTGTGGCGTTGTTGTTGCGGCGTGCGCCACCCGCATTCTGTCCCGTCGGCGCGCCGGCCGCCGGTCCGCCGGCTGCGGCGACTTCGACCGAAGCAGCGGGTGCTTTGACCAGCCCGATGCTGGCGAGCATATTGCGGGCGTCGGGCGAATAGACGCCCCAGAGACAGAGACCTGCCCCCACCACGGCCAGACTGACACCCACCTGTTTCCAGACCCGCATATAGTTCTCCGGTTGATCATCGCAGCATAAGAAAGCCCCTGAAGCTCAGGCTTCGGGACATCAGCAGTATTCCCCGTCGTTTAAAACGAGGCAACGCACAAATACGTTTCTTACGTAATTGTAATTTGTGATGGATTCTCGTCGAGCACACCATAAACGCTATATTATCGCAAATATTGTTCAGCGCGGTAGTCTGTCAGCACGAAATGAGCCGGAGGAAGCCATGAGCACCGTCACGAAAACACAAAATCCCGAAGCCGATCCGCGCGTGAAAGCGGTGTTCGATGATATCCGCACCACCCGCAAATCGGACTTCATCAACAATATGTGGCTTTACCTCGCCTTTGATCCCGATCTTCTGGAAAAGACATGGGCCGAGGTCAAGGCGGTGATGGCGACACCCTCGGCGCTCGACCCTCTGGTGAAGGAAATGCTTTACATCGCAGTGTCCGTCACCAATGGCTGCTCCTATTGTGCCCATTCCCATACGGCGGCCGCGAAAGCCAAGGGCATGACAAATGAACAGCATGCCGATCTGATGCGGATTATCGCGCTCGCCGCCAAGACCAACCAGCTTGCGGTGGCCCTTCAAGTGCCTGTCGATGCCGCTTTTGATGCCGACCAGAGGGCATGAACCCGAAATAATGCCTTGGAATAGGCGTTTTGAGCGGCGATACCGGAATAAAAGCAGAACGCGGTTCTGGCCTTTATATCCCGAATCACTACATTGGGCCGCATGAGCAACAGTTTTGACGATATGCCGTTCTTCGATGAGGAACCCGTGGCGCCGCGCAGGGCGACGAACAATGCCCCTTCGGAAAACGGCGGCGGGCTTGGCATTGCCGCCCGCGCCATGGCTGCGCGCGATCAAACGCGTGCCGCACCCGATTATCTTTCCGGCCTCAACCCGGAACAACGCGATGCCGTGGAAACGCTGGACGGGCCGGTTCTCGTCCTCGCCGGCGCCGGCACCGGCAAGACCCGTGTTCTGACAACCCGCATTGCCCATATTCTCGCAACGGGCCGGGCCTATCCCAGCCAGATCCTTGCCGTGACCTTCACCAACAAGGCCGCCCGCGAGATGAAGGAACGCATCGGCGTTCTCGTCGGCGGCGCGGTCGAGGGCATGCCCTGGCTCGGCACGTTCCACTCCATCGGCGTCAAGCTGTTGCGTCGTCACGCCGAACTCGTCGGCCTGAAGTCGGATTTCACCATTCTCGATACGGATGACGTGGTGCGGCTGATCAAGCAGCTCATTCAGGCCGAAGGTCTCGATGACAAGCGCTGGCCGGCCAAACAGTTCGCCGGCATGATCGACGGCTGGAAGAACAAGGGCCTGACGCCGCCGGATATTCCTGAAGGAGACAGCCGCGCCTTCGCCAATGGCAAGGGCCGCGAGCTCTATACCGCCTATCAGAACCGGCTGAAAACGTTGAACGCCTGCGATTTCGGCGATCTGCTGCTGCACCCGATCAGCATCTTCCGCCGCCATACGGATATTCTGAAGGAGTACCACCAGAAGTTCCGTTACATTCTGGTGGACGAATATCAGGACACCAACACGGCGCAATATATGTGGCTCCGGCTCTTGGCCCAGCGCGCCAAGGGCGAGCCGCAGAACGTCTGCTGCGTGGGTGACGACGACCAGTCGATCTATGGCTGGCGCGGTGCTGAAGTCGACAATATCCTGCGCTTCGACAAGGATTTTCCCGGCGCCAAGGTCATCAAGCTCGAACGCAATTACCGCTCCACCGAGCATATTCTCGGCGCGGCTGGCCACCTCATCGCGCATAATGAGGGACGCCTCGGCAAGACGCTGTTTACCGAACGCAGCAGCCCTGACGACGAAAAGGTCGTGGTGCATGCTGCCTGGGATTCCGAGGAGGAAGCCCGCGCAGTCGGCGAAGAGATCGAGCAGCTTCAGCGCAAGGGTCACCTGCTGAACGACATGGCGATCCTCGTCCGCGCCTCCTTCCAGATGCGCGAATTCGAAGACCGTTTTGTCACGCTCGGCCTCAATTACCGCGTCATCGGCGGCCCGCGCTTTTATGAGCGCCTCGAAATCCGCGATGCCATGGCCTATTTCCGCCTCGTCTGCCAGCCGGCCGACGATCTCGCCTTCGAGCGGATCGTCAATACGCCGAAGCGCGGCCTTGGCGATACGACGATCCGCAACCTGCACGACTATGCGCGTGCCCGCGACATTCCGATGCTGGCGGCAGCGGCCGACATCATCGAAACCGACGAGCTGAAGCCGAAGGCCCGCAAGGCGCTGTTCGATGTGGTGCAGGATTTCCGCCGCTGGCAGGGTCTGCTCGAAAACACCGAGCACACCACGCTTGCCGAGCAGATTCTCGACGAAAGCGGCTACACCGCCATGTGGCAGGCCGACAAGACGGCCGAAGCGCCCGGACGCCTTGAGAACCTGAAGGAACTCATCCGCTCGATGGAAGCCTTTGAAAGCATGCGCGGTTTCCTCGAGCATGTCGCCCTTGTCATGGATGCCGAGCAGAACGAAAATCTCGATGCCGTCTCCATCATGACGCTGCATTCTGCCAAGGGTCTGGAATTCGACACCGTCTTCCTGCCCGGCTGGGAAGAAGGCCTGTTTCCGCACCAGCGGGCGCTGGATGAAGGCGGCCGCTCCGGTCTGGAGGAAGAACGTCGTCTTGCCTATGTCGGCATTACGCGTGCCAAGAAACTCTGCCATATCTGGTTCGTCTCGAACCGCCGTATTCACGGGCTGTGGCAATCCACCCTGCCCTCGCGCTTCCTGGATGAACTGCCGCCCGCCCATGTCGATGTCGCAGCATCCGACAGCAATTACGGCGGGTATGGCGGGCGTGGTGGCTACGGACAATCGCGTTTCGACAAGGCCGATCCCTTTGCGAACACTTATTCAACCCCGGGCTGGAAACGTGCGCAGCAGAACCGTAGCGATGCCACCCGCGACAACTGGGGCACGCGCTCCGGCCATGCGGTGGAACGAATCGGTTATGGCGAAAGCGGCCCGCGCACCCGCACCATCGATGGGGAACTGGTGGCCAAATCCGTGGCCGACACGCCGTCAAGATTCTTCGTCGGCGACCGCGTCTTCCACATCAAGTTCGGCAACGGCAATATCGCTGCCATCGAGGGGAACAAGCTCACCATCGACTTCGACCGCGCCGGCCAGAAGCGCGTGCTGGATGGATTTGTGGAAAAGGTTTGATTCAACAACTATGAGTGCCTGAAGGCCGCTTTTCCCATAGCCCACGTCACGCCATTGCAATAAAGGAGTTGCAATGGGATGTGAGTACCGGGTGAGGACTGCTTTGCATATATTGCCGAAAAGCCAGCGCAAGCTTGCGGTTTTCCTGATCAACATGGACGGCGCCACCAAGCGCCTCGCGGATATGACCGCGCGCCTTGATGCCATGGGTCTCAAGGCGGAGCGCATCCCAGGCGTCAATGGCAGGGAGCTGAATTATCCAATCCCGGAATTCAGCGAAATTTCCTATATGCTGATGCATGGCCGCCGCACGTCACCTCCGGAAATCGGTTGCTATCTCAGCCATGTCGCCTGCGCCCGAAAATTCATGGAAGACGATGCCGATATCTCGCTCATCCTCGAGGATGACGTGATCTTCGATGATGATTTTCTAAATGCGATTGATGAGGCGGCGCTGAATGGCTCAGACTGGGACTTGCTGCGTCTCACGACGGTCAGCAATGGCCGGAAATTTCCGTTCCGTCCGCTCTCGAACGGTCGCTCACTAGCCATTGCGCTGACACGCGAAAAAGGCTCAGGCGCCTATCTCGTCAACCGTCGTGCCGGACAATGGATATCGAAGCTCATCCCGATGCGGCTCGCCTACGATATCGCCTTCGATCTTGAATATCTGTCCGGCCTGAAGGCCGCCTTCATCTATCCGCTCTGCGCCACGCAGGATGCGGATGGTGAAAGCCAGATCCAGAATAATCTGCGCATTTACCGCCTGCCGCGCTGGCGGTATTTTACTGTCCTGCCCTATCGGGCCTATCTGGAAACCAGCCGGTTCCTGCTGCGCGGTATTCGCTTCGCGGTCGCCAGGGCGCGCGTTGCAATGGAACGCGGCAAGGGCAACGCCGCCCCGGCCGGTCATTGATCGCTCCGTCTTACACTTCGCCGGGCGTGAAGCCGACAAGATAAATTGCCGCCACAACGGCTCCGACAATAAAAATCGAGACGACGAAAATCGTCATCCGGTTCAACGGTTTGCGTGTCGTTTTCTTCATGCTGCAATAATGCGTGGCCACATCGCTTGTTCCGCAACGCACAGGATAATCTCGTCCAAATCCGCCAGCTCTCGCAATTCGATTCCGATTCAGGCGCAGATGGGCTAAAGCTCGTGTCCATCTTCAGCTTTTCCGATCCGACATGACAGACACGACGCATCCACGCCTGAATCCGCTGCATCTCGCCGCCGCCTTCGCCAGCGGTTGTCTTTTGACGCTGATGGTGCATTTCAACGGACAGCTGGCCCATTACGGCAACGCGCTGTTTTCTTCCTGGACGGCGCACGGCACCGGCACGGTGGCGGCGCTGGTCTATCTGGCTATCATGCGTTCGAAGAAAGACCTTTCGGCCCCGGCAAAACCGAAAGCGCCGCTCTGGGCCTATTGCGGCGGCGTTGTGGGTGCCGCGATCGTCATCCTCACCTCCACCGCCGTCAATTCACCGCTGGCGCTTTCGGGAACCATTGCGCTCGGACTTGGTGGACAGGTCATCTTCAGCCTTCTGGCTGATATTTTCGGTCTGTTCGGACTGCCCAGAAGAAAGCCGGACCTTCGGGACATGGCGGCAGTGGCGCTCATTCTATGCGGCAGCGCACTCATCATCCTTGTCGGGAGAACGGCATGATCGTCTGGATCGCCATGGCCTTTACCGGCGGCGTCTTCGTGGCGCTGAGCCGCCAGATCAACGGCCGGCTCAGCCTGTCAAACTCGCCGCTCATCGCGTCTTTCTGGAACCACATCGTCGGCTTTGCCGTACTGACCGTGATCGGACTCGTTGTCGGCGGCCTCATTCCACCGGGTGCGGCCGATGCACCTTGGCTTGCCTTTATCGGCGGCCCCATCGGCGTCGTCTTCATCGCTTCGGGAAGCTGGCTCATCCCCCGCATCGGCGCGGTCAACACCGCGCTTCTGGTCATAAGCGGCCAGATGGTCTCAGGTGTGATGCTCGATCTTTTCAGCGATCATCCGCCGAAAATCTGGGCCAGCGCTCTCGGCATCCTGCTCATTCTGGCCGGCATGGTGCTGACGCAGCGGCGCAGCCGTTAAATATTCGCGCAGTCACGAGTCGCTGCCGCGCGAGAACATGCCGAGCAGCGTCTTACCGCCGCTTTTACCACCGCTGCTCGCGAGCGTCGGGCGGTTGCCGTTCAGCTTCGGCACGACCACCATGCGCTTGACCTCACCGCGCTTGAAGGCCGCGAGGAAGCGGGAATAGTCGCGGAACACAACGCAGCCATTGGATTCGCCGCGTTTCGCCAGCATGTATGTATGAGCAAGAAGCCCGTCGCGGCCGTGCGGATTGACACCGTTTTCCGGCGTCAGGCGAATGGCTTCAACGCCGTGGAAGCGCGCCTCGCGCATTGTCAGCTTGTAGCTTGAAGGCGGTGTGGACCCGCGCATCTTGACGTGAACATAATCGGGATTGTCGCGCATCTTGCCGATACCGGAATGCGCTTCCAGTTTCTCGCCATTCGGCATGTGCACCACGCCGGAAGAAATATCGTAGATCGCCGTGCCATTGCCACGGTCAGGCCACGGAACCGCATCCATCTTGCTTGGCTCACGCATCGGATTATCCGGTTTCGCGAAGGCCAGCATGGCGCCGGTGCTCTGTTTCGGCGCCTGCGGCGCCCGCAGCGGAACCGGCGCAGCGAAAGCAGGCGCAGAGGCGACAGCGGGAACGCGCTCATCCGCCTTGGCCGTTGCCGCAGGACGCGGTGACGGCTCGACCGTTTGAGCTGTCGCGACATCAGGTCTGAAGCTCGGCAGCGGCACGTCGTCGGGGAGCAGACTGCTTGCCTCTTCCTCGACCTGCGGTCGGGCCAGCGCCACTTCGAATGCCGGATGCTGCGGAACGGCGCTCTGATAGGCAACCTCGGAGGTGCGTCCAAGCGCCGAATCGACGATCGCGGAAGGCTGAAGCGCGGCAAGTTCCTTGACGGTCGCCTGTCCTTTGGCGTTTGCCGCCGCGCCAAATCGTTCGCCGAATTCTTTCGCGCCGATCTCCGGCATGATGCCGGCAAGGCGGACGGCCTTCTGCTGGCCGTGACTGTGGTCGCTCAGGCGCGAAAACTTGCGGACGTGAATATCACGCGCCGCCGTGCGGGCAATCGCCGCCTCGGCGGTATCCAGCCTTGCCACAAGCGTCTTTTCAAATTGTCCGACGCCATGCGAGGCGGCGGCCATGCTGTGCAGCGAAGCGAAAGCGGCAAAGGCAAAAAGGCCGGCAAAGGCACCGCCACCAAGAAGCGCCGACATTCGCCCGAACGAGAAGGATTTGCCTCTCTTGAGGGAATGCGAACCGGCAAGACCGGCGCCGTTATAGGCCGCAGCAGAAAACGCCATGATACTCGTTACTCGAACCGTTCACGCATACCCGGCCGACGCCGGAGGGATTTTGGGACATCCGAAGAACGGGCGAACACCGGGCCGCTTTCGGAACTGACTGGTTCGAAGCATGACGAATTATGGTAACCAAAGTGTTTACGAGTCCCTGCAAAAATATTTCGTTAAGGTCTGCGCATTGTGGGGCTAAGGCAAAACAATGACTTACGCGGATACCGTGTGCTTGTGCACCGCGTGGTCCCGGGGAAGCGCCCTAATGGCGTCATTGGCCTTGAAAAATTTCCGCCGTATTGTCAGGTAATTTCCGACTTTGCCGGAAATTTGCTGGAAATGCGGCAGGAGTGCGACATGAAAGGTCGCTGCTCCCCACCACAGCACATGCCGGGCAGGCGGAAAAAGGCTTGATCCCCCAGGAGCAGCTTGGCATCCTGCCCGGAAAAGGGAGGCCATCATGAAGGCGTTGCTGCTCATCGATATTCAGAACGGTTTCTGCCCGGGCGGCAATCTGGCCGTTGCCGATGGAGACAAGGTTGTGCCCACTGCCAATGCCCTGATCGACAATGGCGGCTACGACCTCATCGTCGCCTCGCAGGACTGGCACCCGGAAAACCACGGCAGTTTCGCCTCGCAGCATCCCGGCAAGAAACCCTTCGACATGGGCGAACTCTCCGGCAAACCGCAGATGATGTGGCCCGACCATTGCGTGCAGGGCACGGCGGATGCGGAATTCCACCCGGATCTGAAGACGGAAGCTTTCGACTACATTCAGCAGAAAGGCGAAAACCCCGCTGTCGACAGCTATTCCGCCTTTCGCGACAACGACCAGGGCGCGACGACGGGGCTTTCCGATTATCTGACCCGACAGGGCGTGACGCAACTCGATGTCTGTGGCCTCGCCACCGATTATTGCGTCAGTTTTTCGGTGCTCGATGCGCTGGACATGCTGCCCGGCGTCAAGGTCCGCTTCATCGAAGATGCGAGCCGCGGCATCGACCCGCAGGGTATAAAAGCCGCGATTGCGACGATGCGTGAAAAAGGCGCGATCATTCTTAAAAGCCGCGACATCTTGCGCGATTAAAGGGAGCTGCGCCTACCAGTTTACCGATTGCCGTGCTCGCCACAGGAGCCCTTTTGATGGGCCTCTGCGCAGTGGGCGCATCAGCGCGGCTTCGGTTTCTCCAGCACGTCTATATCCCCCGCCGCGTCCTCAAGACGTCTCAGGATCGCCGCCTGCGCATCGCGAAGCCCCTGATTGTAGAACACATATCCCAATTCCTCCGCCAGAAAATCCACGAAGATCTCCGCCTGCAGAAGGCCGATTTCAGCTTCGGCTTCCCGGGCAAGATAGTCCCGGACACGTGCGGCCAACGCGGCCTTCTCCTGCTTCTCCAGCATCGATCTTCCATGGTCTGATTATTTAGCGGCGTCGGAAGAGGGCGATGAGACCGCCCGCCCGGCACCATACCGTAACGGAAGCTTCAAGTTAATCAATCGATCCATTCATGCAATTCGTTTGCCAGTCGGACGGGACGGCGATAGAGCGGCGGCAAGGAGTTCCAGAGATGTTCAATAAAGATTTTCGCGAGGGATTGAGGGGCGGTTTCCCGATCGCCCTCTCCGCCGCCCCTTTCGGTGCGCTGTTCGGCGCGGTCGCGGTCGATAACGGGCTGAGCGTCACCGAAGCCACGATCATGAGCGGCACCGTCTACGCCGGCGCAAGCCAGCTCGTCGGTATCGAACTGTTCGGCCAGAAGGTTGCCCCCTGGCTGATCGTTCTTTCCGTGTTCGCCGTCAATTTCCGCCATATCCTCTATTCCGCCGCCATCGCCCGAATGATCTCGAACTGGTCATTCCTGCAGAAGGCCGCCGGTTTCTTCGTGCTGGTGGATCCGCAATTCGCCGAATCGGTGAGGAAATACGAAAATACCGGCACGGTGGGCTTTTCCTGGTACATGGGCTTTGCGGCACCCGTTTATGTGCTGTGGCTGGCAATGACCATTCTCGGCGCATCGCTCGGCAATATGATCGGCGACCCGAAAGCCATCGGTCTCGATGTCCTGCTCCCGATCTATTTCATGGGCATGGTGCTGAGCTTCCGTCAGCGAGAAAATTTCTACCCTGTCATGCTGGCAAGTGCAGTCGGCGCAACGGTTGCCTATCACATCGTCGGTTCGCCGTGGCATGTCAGTCTCGGCGCCGTCGCCGGAATTCTCGTCGCGGTCCTCTATCCGCCGAAACCGAATGGCGCGACGAATTCTGAGAATGGGGTGGAAACGCCATGAGTAACGTTCTGCACGCAGATACGATTTTCCTGATCGCACTCGCCGCCATCGCCACCTATCTCACCCGCATCGGCGGTTATGTGTTGATGACGCGGATGAAATCCATCCCGCCGCGGATGGAGGCGGGCCTGAACGCCGTTCCCGTGGCGGTTCTCACCACACTCGTCGCACCCGCCTTTTTTGAAGGCGGATACGAGGTGAAGATCGGCATGGTGGGCGCCCTTCTGGTCTGCCTGCGCTTTCCCGGCCTGACGATGCTCGCCATCGGCTGGGCCATCGTCATCGCCATCCGGCATTTCGGGCTGCTTTAAGCAACCCGCTCCAATGGCTTGGTCGCCGCAACGAGCCACGCCTTGACTTCTTCGTCGGTTATCAGGGGAGAAAGCTTCTCCAGCACGCCTGCGTGGTAGGCATTTAGCCAGTTGAGCTCCTCGTCAGTTAAAAGTGCGGTGACCACCAGCCTTCGGTCAATGGGGCACCATGTCAGCGTCTCGAAAGAGAACATCGGCTGGTCGCCTCCGGCCACCTCTTCCGCCTCGCGCACATAGATGAGGTTTTCGATACGGATGCCGAAGGCACCGGGACGATAATAACCCGGCTCGTTCGACAGGATCATGCCGGGCAAAAGCTCCTGTGTCGACAGCCGCGAAATGCGCTGCGGCCCCTCATGCACCGAAAGATAGGAACCGACACCGTGGCCGGTGCCGTGGGCATAATCCGCGCCAGCTTTCCAGAGAGCGATGCGCGCCAGCGGATCGAGATCGCAACCGCGCGTTCCCTTTGGAAACCGTGCGGTGCTTATGCCGATCATGCCCTTCAGGACCAGCGTGAAGAAGCGCTTCTGCTCCTCCGGAACGGTGCCGATGGCAACGGTGCGGGTGATGTCCGTGGTGCCGTTGACGTATTGCGCACCGGAATCGACGAGGAACATCTCACCATCGGCAAGTGTGCGATCCGTATCTGTCGTGACGCGGTAATGGATGATGGCGGCATGTGCGCCGGCCCCGGAAATCGTGTCGAAAGAGACATCCTTGAGCGGGTTTTGCAGCCCCTGCCCCACCTTGACGCGAGCCGCCTCCAGCGCCTTGACGGCGTCGATTTCCGTCACCGTGCCGGGCTGCTGACGATCCAGCCAGCAGAGATATTCGACCATGGCCGCCCCATCCTGCACATGGGCGGCGGCGGAACCGGCAAGCTCAGCTCTGTTCTTGCGCGCGCGGGGCAGACGGACTGGATCGGCTTCCTCGATCAGGGAACCGCCCGCTGCGGTAATTGCGCCGGTCAGCGCCACTGGCGTCAGATCGGCATCCACCATCACCCGGCCCTTGGCGCTGGCAATGGCGTGCAGGCGATCCGCGATCTTCGACGGCGGCAATTGTGTCGCGAGCTGCGCCAGGTAGGCCTCGGCCTCGATGCCGGTTTTGCGCTTGTCGAGAAAAATATCGGCCCTGCCATCTGCATAAATGATCGCGCGGGCGAGCGGGTGCGGTGTATGCGGCACGTCGTTGCCGCGAATATTGAAAATCCAGGCGATTGACGAAGGGTCGGTCACCAGCAGTGCATCCGCCCCCTTTGCGGAAACGGTTTCCGCCAGTGAGGCAATCTTCTCCTTCGCCAGTTTGCCGGTAAATGCCTCTGGCTGGATGACGACGGGCTCCAGCGGTTCGGAGGGACGATCCTGCCACAGCGCATCGAGCGGGTTCTTTTCCAGAAGAACGATTGAACCGCCCTTGCCGGCGATCGCCTTGTCCAGCCGCTTCAATTCGGCGCCGGTGTGCAGCCACGGATCGATACCAAGCCGGAAACCCTTTGGAGCATGTTCGGCAAGCCAGACGGAAGGTGGCGCACCGACCAGATCACCACCAGTGAACACTGTCTGATCAACCTGCGAGCTTAGCTGCGTCGTATAGCGCCCATCGACGAATACCACCGCTTCCTTCCGCGTTACCAGTGCAATGCCGGCGGAACCGGTAAATCCGGTCAACCATGAGAGGCGCTCGGCGCACTCAGGCACATATTCTCCCTGATATTCATCGGCGCGCGGCACCAGAAACCCATCGATACCGAGGGCATCGAAACCGGCGCGCAGCGCCTCGACGCGAGCCTTGCCGAATTGCGGCGCGGATTTGTTTTCGAAGGTCTGGAACATGGGCATCTTTCGGGAACTGACATAGAGAAAGCTGTTTGTCGGCACCATCAAATCGTTGGCGCGCAACGACAATGCCACGCGGACAAAGCCGGTTTCAAGACATAAGTGATGCCCGGGATTGCGGTGATAAATTGGGCATATTTTGCGAAATAAGTAATACTGAAGGCCTAGTGATATGCAAAAAATGCATTCCTACCCTGATATATACCCTCTAACCAAACAAAAACACATCGCTTATATCAGGATCAACACAGCGAGAGAGATACTCTCCTGGCAAACAAGGATTTGAAGCAATGGCAAAATCTTTCCTCCGCACCGCCTTCGATCGCGTCGTTGAAGCACGCGAGCGTCAGGTCAGCCGTCATGTCAACGCCGCCCTTCTGAACCTCGACGATAAGTCGCTCGAAGCGCTCGGCATGAACCGCGCCGATCTGCGTCGCAAGGCAAAGTCCAGCTACGTATTCTGATTTTATCCGGCGCGGCATTCCTCCCTACCCCGCGTCCGGACAGGAATACGTCTACCCGCTTGAGCAAGCTCCTCCCAGGCTCGCGGGTTTTCAGGCGGCGCGAAAGCGCCGCCTTTTCTTTTGTCCGCAATAAATGTTGCGAGAGCTTCAGTCCTTGCGAAGATGCAGCGTCACCCAGCCATTGCGCCAGATGGTGCGGACATGGGAAAGCCTTGCGCCATTATAGGCGGAAAGCACCTTCCAGCGCTGTGACGCCAGAATGCCCGACAGGATGACAGTGCCGCCGGGTGCCAGATGCGTGACGAGCTGCGGCGCCATCTTGATGAGTGGCCGCGCGAGAATATTGGCGATGATGAGATCGAACGGGCCATGCTTGCGGAAGGCGTCCGAGTGAAAACCCGGCGCCGTCTCCAGCACCATGCCCGAGACAATGCCGTTAAGCCGGACATTTTCCTTCGCCACCCTCACAGCGACGGGATCGATATCCGTCGCAAGCACGGGAATAGGACGCATCTTGCGCACGGCGATCGCCAGAACGCCGCTGCCAGTGCCGAGATCGAGTGCGTTGCGCACGGGCCGCGCCCTCAGAACCTCTTCGATCATTTCGAGGCACCCCGCCGTCGTGCCATGATGGCCGGTGCCGAAAGCCTGTCCCGCCTCGATTTCGATGGCCAGATCGTTCGGCCGCACCTTGTCGCGATCATGAGCGCCGTGAACAATGAAACGCCCTGCCCGGACAGGCTTCAAACCTTCAAGCGATTTGGCGATCCAGTCGACATCAGGAACAATCTCCTTCTCGATGACAAGGCCCGGAAAGGCCGGCGCAAGCAGCGTACTGATGCGCTCGCGAAATTCCTCTTCCTGCTCCGCCATCAAATAGACAGAGGCTTCCCAGATGTCACGCTTCTCGTCCACCTCGGTCGTGGCGATGGCAACATCCTCCTCGCCGAAATAGTCCGACATCAAATCGAGAATTTCACCGGCCTTGATTTCGGTCGTGGTGACGTAAAGTCGGATTTCGCTCACGGCAGGCTGTTTCCTCTGGCTTCGGCTGTTCAATCTGCCTTTGCCACAAAACCGCACTCAGTCCAATAAGCCGAACGCAATTAAACCTTCGCGCCCTTCAGCAGATTCTGAAGCTTCTGCTCGGCAACATCGGGATTTTCACCATAGGCGATCGTTCCCGCAAAACGGCCATTGGCATCGAGAAGGATAACGGATGCCGTGTGATCCATGATGTAATCGCCATTCGGGTCCTTCTCATCCACCGGCACTTTTTTGGCATAGATGCGATAGCCTTTCAGCGTCTCGGCAATCTTGTCGGCCGGTCCGGTAATGCCGGTGATCCGCTTCGACACGTTGGACACATACTGCTGCATGATTTCAGGCGTATCACGCTCGGGATCAACGGAAACAAAATAGGCCTGCAGCTTGTCGCCAGCCGGATCCACCTTCTCCATCCAGCCATTCAGCTCGAACAGGGTCGTCGGGCAGACTTCCGGGCAATGGGTGAAACCGAAGAAAAGCGCTGTCGGCTTGCCCTGAAAGGCTTTTTCGGTAATCGGCTGACCCGTTTGAGCCGTCAGTTCGAACGGCACGCCATAGGCGGTCTCCACCATCTGCTCGCGGGTCTTCGTCATTTCGATCGTCAGCCAGCTGACGACGCCGGCTAGAACGAGCACGACCGCCCACAATACGATGCGAATATTTCTCATTGTCCAATCCTACCCCGAAAGCCTGCGCCGTGTCCGGGCGTCCGACAGACAGATAGCGAAGGACGGCGGCGACGGCAAATCAACTGGCCGTATTTGAGCCGACCGCGCTGATTTGTCACAAAGCCCGACGACGGCGCGGCGTCACAGGCACCAGGCGATACCGTTCTGCACGGCGGAAAGGAAAATATCGGTGCCGTGCCGCACCCAGCCGTCAAACGCAAGAAGCACGATGGCAAGCGAAGCCACCACGGAAAGTCCAGCCAGAATAAACTTCAGAGGATGGGAAACGAGCGCGTTCATGTTCCTATCATAGCCCGTCCACGCACAGTCGAAAACCGGTAAAATACTGGAGTTTGCCGTGGCGAGATGGAGAATTGTTAGGGAAAGTTTAAAATCTTGCCATGCATTATGACCCCAGCGGCTTTTCAAGCCTCGACATGATGTCTCCCGGTCCATTCTCCGGCCGCCGCATAAAGCTCAATCCTGCGTGGGCCTGTTAGAGAGCCATCAGAGGAAACCTGCCGTCATGTCCAACGCCATCAAGCAATCCGGCGCATATCTCGAAATCGTTTCCTTTCATCTGGGCGA
Organism: Agrobacterium sp. FDAARGOS_525; assembly: GCF_003938925.1. NCBI lineage: Bacteria > Pseudomonadati > Pseudomonadota > Alphaproteobacteria > Hyphomicrobiales > Rhizobiaceae > Agrobacterium > Agrobacterium sp. FDAARGOS_525. The sequence goes on from NZ_RKIU01000003.1 coordinate 76,509, forward strand.
TCAGGAATTCTGCATCGATATCATGGCGATCCGCGAAATCCGCGGCTGGGCGCCGGTGACCCCGATGCCGCACACCCCGCCCTATGTTCTCGGCCTCATCAACCTGCGCGGCGCCGTCATTCCCGTCATCGACATGGCCGGCCGCCTCGGCATGAAAATGACCGAGCCCTCCGAGCGCTCCGCCATCATCGTTACCGATATCGGCGGCAAGCTGGTCGGCCTTCTGGTGGAACAGGTCTCCGACATGATGACCATCCGCTCCGAAGACCTGCAGCCCGCGCCCGATATCATTCCGGAAGAACAGCGCAGCTTCTGCCGCGGCATTGTCGCGTTGGAAAAAAGCATGGTCTGCTTCCTCAACCTCGATACGGTTATCGCCGACGAACTGGCGCGCGAAGCCGCGTAATCCACGGCATCGACATGGCAATTGCGGGGGCGAGACTTACGGCTTGCCCTTTTCCCATGTCACCTGCTGGTTATAGAGCGGCACCGTCGATATCGCCATCTTGGCGGAACCATCGGTCAGTTCCCGCGCGTGCACCAGATAAATCAGTGTATCATTGGCCTTGTCGTAGACGCGGCTGACGACGAGTTTCTTCCAGACCAGCGACATCCCCTGCCGAAATACCTCTTCGCCGCCCTTCGAAAGATTGATGTCACCAATCTCCACCGGCCCGGTCTGGCTGCAGGAAATGGCGTTGTTGGAGGGGTCTTCGAACCAGTTGCCGTTTTTCAGCCGGTCGATGACGCCACGCTCGAAATAGGTCACATGGCACGTCACGCCTTTGATCTTCGGATCAGCGATCGCCTCTATCATGATATCATTGCCGATCCAGTCGACGCCGACCTCGCCAACGACCTGCGAATTCGCCGCAGTCACCGGAAGCAACACCAGAAAGCCCGCAAACAAGCCCGACAGAGTTTTCTTTGTCATCGCATCTTCTCCGTTACGCTGCTTCAAACATAGGTGGAAGCCACCGTTACGCAACCCGGGCGGCAGGCCGTTTTTTCATGCTGCACGGCTGGTAGCCCGTGGCGGTAAGTCGCCCGGCCACCATGCCGATTTTCTCGGGCAGATCGCGGATATGGGCGACACTCAATGCCTTGGCCGCCGCAATCGACGCGGCCGCGCAGACAACGGCATCTTCCGCGGCATTATGGTGCACGAAACGCAGCTGAAGGTGATGAGCGATCACATTCAGCTTGTGCGAGACCAGATTGGGCCAGACATGCCGGGCGATCTTGACGCTGCACAGATAGGAAAGATCGGGATAGGACTGTCGATATTTGTCGAAGGACGCGCGCATGACGCTGAAATCAAAGGCGGCATTGTGGGCTATCATCGTCGCACCATGGAAGTCGTCGATGAACTCCTCCATCACCTCGGGAAATTCGGGCGCATCCTCGACATCGGCAGGGCGGATGCCGTGCACGGCGATGTTGAAGGGCGAAAACCGCATGTCCTTCGGCCGGATCAGCCGTTCCTCGACACGAACGATCGCCCCGTCTTCTATCCAGGCAAGGCCGACGGAGCAGGCGCTGCCCCGCTCTTCATTCGCGGTTTCGAAGTCGATGGCGATGGTTTTCAAGAGTGATTCCCGTTGTTTCTTCCGGCATAAACCGGATCGGCCTCAAAGAGAACCGGCTTCGCTGGAATGCGCTTCCGAAAGCATCCAGTCGATGAGCGTCACGAGATCGGGATTATCGAGCATACGCCTGGGATAAACGAGGAAATAGGCGAGCGTGCTGGCCATGTCCTTACCGAATGGCGCAATCAATGCACCTTCGGCAAGCTCGCGGGAAACGAGCGAACGCCGGGTCAGTGCAATGCCATGCCCGGCCTTGGCGGCATCCAGCGCGCCGTTGCTGTCGATGAAAACGGTGCCGCCGGACGCGTCGACTTCCGCTGCACCTGCCGCTTCCAGCCAGCGCCGCCATTCATTGCGGTTTTCATCATGCAGCAGCGGGACCGATTTCAGATCGCCCGCTTCCCGTAGCGGGCCGTATTTTTCAAGAAGCTGGGGCGAGCAGACCGGCAACGTGCTGTCATCAATGAAGCGGATGCTCTCAAGCCCTTCGTACCGTCCGAAACCGTGCCGGACGGCCAGATCGACGTCGTCCCTCGAAAAATCCACCAATCGGTTCGTGACGCTGATGCGCACATCCACCTGCGGGTGCTGCTGCTGGAAGGCGGGCAATCGCGGCATCAGCCATTGCACGGCGAAGGTCGGTGTGCAGCTCAGCGTCAAAACGGTGATCTCAGACCGCGCTGTCAGCTCCGCCGTCGCCTCGCGCATCATCCGGAAAGCGGTGCGAAGCGCGCCGTAATAACGCTCCCCCTCGCGCGTCAGCTGGATGCTACGCGGCTTGCGAAAAAACAATTGCACACCAAGCCGCGCCTCCAGCTCCCGGATTTGCAGACTGACGGCGCCGGGCGTGACATTCAACTCGTTGGAGGCAAGCGTGACGCTGCGATAGCGCGCTGCGGCCTCGAAGGCCTGCAGCCCTTTCAGAGACGGGAGTTCGGTGGACATGATTTAGCTCAACTCAATTATCGAACGAGAAACAATCGTTTGAAAACACCATAAAACAGAGAGTAAATGGACGCAACAAGACACAACGCGACGTGAAAACCATCACCTCCGAGCTTGAGATTAACTCAACCAATATCGGGTGGATGGCGGGGATCCCGTCTGCGATCATGTCGATGCTCATGCGTTGGAGATGATAATGGCGATACAGAAACAGATGGATGCCCGCGAATGGGCGATGCTTGTCGCGCTTTCGCTCCTGTGGGGCGGTTCGTTCTTTTTCATCGGTGTTGCGGTCAAGGAACTGCCTCCCGTCACCATCGTCGCACTGCGTGTTACCCTTGCGGCAATCGCGCTTCAGATCGTCTGCCGCATCATGGGCCTTCGCCTGCCGAGGCAATGGGCGGTGTGGCGCGCCTTTTTCGGCATGGGCCTTCTAAATAACATCATTCCATTCTGCCTGATCGTCTGGGGCCAGACCCATATTGCCAGCGGACTTGCTTCGATCCTCAATGCCACAACGCCGCTCTTCACGGTTATCGTCGCGCATTTTCTCACCACTGATGAAAAGATGACTGGCAATAAGCTGACCGGCGTATTGGTCGGCTTCGCCGGCGTGGCGACCATGATCGGCCCTGCCGCCTTTACCGGCTCATCCGGCCTCTGGGGCCAGATCGCCGTCCTCGGCGCGGCTATCTCTTATGCCTTCGCGGGCATATTCGGCCGCCGCTTCAAGGCCATGGGCGTGCCGCCGCTGATGACCGCTACCGGCCAGATTTCCTCTTCGGCACTGATGCTGATCCCGGCCGCCCTTCTCATCGACAAACCATGGACACTCGCCATGCCGAGCCTCGGCACGTGGGGCGCGCTTGTCGGCATCGCACTGCTCTCGACGGCGCTCGCCTATCTCATTTTCTTCCGCATTCTTGCCAGCGCCGGCGCCACCAACCTTGCCCTCGTCACCTTCCTCATCCCCGTCAGCGCCATCCTGCTCGGTTCCCTGCTTCTAGGGGAGCAACTGGAAGTGAAGCACTTCGCCGGCATGGCGATGATTGCTGCGGGTCTTGCGGCGATCGACGGCAGGCTGCCGTCAAAACTCAGAAGCCTGCTGCGCAACGCACCTGCTTGACAGAATTACACGGCAAAAGCATTGTGCGCCCATGATCGCGAAGCAGAACACCACCCGTCGTCACACCATCACCGGCCACCCGGCAGGGGAAGGTATGTCGTCGCGTTAAGCGATCCATTTCCACCCTGCCAGTCGAGCAGGGTTCGCACTCCTGCTCCCATACGCCCGAGGAGACAGGCATGCAGACTGTGAAATTTGCCGATAATGAAGATTCGCAATTCAGCTTGAATGAAGTCGTCCTGCGCGCCGCGCGTCTGGACGACGCTGAAGCCCTGACAGAAATGTTCAACCTGCCCGGCGTCCGTCACGGCACGCTTCGACAACCATTTCAGTCGGTTGAAAAAACACGAAAATCGATGGAGAACCGCGGCCCAAACGATATCGCCATCGTTGGCGAATGGCGGGGAAAGATCGTTGCCAATGCAGGACTGTTCCGCAGGGCAGGAAGACAGTCCCACATCGCCGATCTGGTAATCAGTGTCCACGACGATTTTGCCGGCAGAGGTGTCGGAACATATATTCTGGCGGCTTTGATCGACACCGCCGATAATTGGCACGATATCCGCCGCATCGAACTCAACGTCTTCACCGACAATCTCCCCGCGATCCGGCTTTACGAGAAATTCGGTTTTGAACTTGAAGGCACCCTGCGCAACGACGCCTATCGAGATGGCAAATACGTTGATGCCCACGTGATGGCACGACTTCGATAGTCGGTTAGCTGCGCAAGTGGTCGGCAAACACTTCCCGAATGGTCCGGCGCGACCATTCGGCCATTTTTTCGTTACGGCCGCGCTCGGCATCCAGAACGATCAGCGCCTTCCAAAAGGCCCACCCGCGCCCGCGCTGCCATGTGGCCTCATCCAGATCGAGCGCTCTGCGAAAAACAGCCCGGCTTTCAGCATCAAGCACATTCCACGCGAGAATGAGATCAGAAGACGGATCGCCTACGCCGGAACTGCCGAAGTCGATGACGGCCGAAAGCCTGCCATCCTTCACCAGCAGATTGCCCTCGGCAATGTCGCCATGCACCCACACCCGCTGCTTTTGCCAATGACTCGAAAGCGCAAGCTGCCATACCTCGATAGCCAGCGCCTGATCAACCTCATCGGCAAGCCGCGCCGCCGAGGCCTTCGCTTCCCCGTCATAGACTGCAAGCGAGCCCCCGCGATGAAAGTTATGCGCCCCTGCGACCGGGCCATCCACAGCATCCGCCTCGTGTAATGATTTCAAGAACGTGGCGACATCAATGGCAATGACCGACAGATCGACCTTCTCCAGATGCTGAGCAAGCGGTTCCCCTTCGAGCCAGCGATAGACCGACCAACGAAACGGATAACCCTGCCCCGGCTGCCCGAGCGCTACTGGAGCAGGGATCGGAAAAGGCAGGAAAGGCGCAAGCGTTGGCAGCCATCGATGCTCCTTCTCGACCTGCGCCACGTAACGGGTGGCGCTCGGCATGCGGATGAGCATTTCATCGCCAAGGCGAAAACTGCGATTGTCCCAGCCGCTCAGCTCCACCGGCCGAACATCTAACGCCGCCCATTGAGGAAACTGGCTGTCAACCAGCGCCCGGACCTGCTCTGCGCTGACGACGATGCGGTCATCCATGCCTTACCCTCCGTCTCAGGCACAAGCTCTAGCGGCAGAGGACAATATTTCCATGACGCCCCTCAGCCGCCGATCAGCGCCAGCCACTCGTCCTCATCCATGGTCTGCACGCCCAGTTCCGCCGCCTTGGCAAGCTTGGAGCCCGCTCCCGGCCCCGCCACCAGAATATCGGTCTTTTTCGAAACGGAACCGGCAACCTTGGCGCCAAGACTTTCCGCCCGGGCCTTCGCCTCGTCGCGGGTAAACTTCTCCAGCGAGCCGGTAAACACCACCGTCTTGCCTGCCACCGGGCTGCCTTCCGCTGAAGGCTTTTCCGCCTCTTTCGGACGAAGTTCCCTTATCAGCCGATCGATGACGTCGAGATTGCGTGGCTCCTTGTAGAACTCGATAATGGCGCGGGCCACCACCTCGCCGATGCCGTCGATGGCGTTAAGCTCGGCCCACGCATCGCTTGCGGGATCCGCCGCCGCCTTCATGCTTTCTTCGAAATGGTCGTAAGTGCCATAGGATCGCGCCAGAAGCTTCGCCGTAGTCTCACCCACATGGCGGATGCCCAGCGCGAAGATGAGCCTGTGCAGATCGATCTCGCGGCGGGCATCGATGGCGTCGAACAGCTTCCTGACGCTGACCTTGCCGAAACCGTCGATATTTTCGAGCTTGGTCAGATGAGAAGCATCCTGCCGCGCCTTCAGCGTGAAGATGTCGGGTGCGGTCTTGATCGAGAGCGCAGGATCGTCACTTTCGAAGAAGAAATCGATCTGCTTGGTGCCCAGCCCTTCGATATCGAAGGCATTGCGCGAGACGAAATGTTTCAGGTGCTCCACTGCCTGGGCCCGGCAGACGAAACCGCCGGTGCAGCGCGTGACAGAATCGAGCTTGCCGGTCTTTTCATTACGCTCCCGCACCGCATGGCTGCCGCAGACAGGACATTTTTCCGGGAAGGCGTATTTTGCCGCCCCGGCCGGTCGCTTTTCCAGAAGCACGTCCAGAACCTGCGGAATGACATCGCCGGCCCGCTGCACGATAACAGTGTCGCCGATGCGGATATCGTGATCTTCCGGGCGGATGCGCTCACCGCTATTCCCGATGCCCTCGATATAATCGGCGTTGTGCAGCGTGGCATTGGTAACGACGACACCGCCGACAGTGATGGGGGTAAGACGCGCGACCGGCGTCAGCGCGCCGGTGCGGCCAACCTGAATTTCGATATTTTCAACCGTCGTGAAGGCTTGCTCTGCTGGAAATTTATGCGCGGTCGCCCAGCGCGGGCTGCGCGAGCGGAAGCCCAGCCGTTCCTGCAGATCAAGCCGGTCGACCTTGTAGACCACACCGTCGATATCGTAATCGAGATCGGGCCGCGCAACACCGATTTCATTATAATGCTCAAGCAATTGCTGGGCGGACGTGAATCGCTTCATCAGCGGATTAACCGGGAAACCCCACTGCCTGAACTTCTCGACGATGCCATATTGGGTATCAGCAATCCGCGTCGGTTGACCGCCATTCGAAACCTCGCCGAGGGCGTAGGCGAAAAACCGCAGCCTGCGTTTCGCCGTCACATTGGCGTCCAGCTGACGCAGGGAGCCGGAGGCAGTATTGCGCGGGTTCACGTAGGTCTGCTTGCCTTCCGCTTCCATCTGGGCGTTGAGCGCCAGAAAGTCGCTTTTGGCCATATAGACCTCGCCGCGCACTTCCACCACATCGGGCGCATCGGCGGGCAGCTCGTTCGGAATTTCCTTGATGGTCCTGATATTGGGAGTGACATTTTCGCCGGTCGTGCCGTCACCGCGCGTCGCCGCTGTCTTCAGCCTGCGGTTTTCGTAGCGGATGGACATGGAAAGCCCGTCGATCTTCGGTTCCGCAGTGAAAGCAATGGAGTCATCAGGCAGATGCCCGAGGAAACGATAAACCGAACTGACGAAGTCGCGCAGATCTTCTTCCGAGAACGTATTGTCGAGCGACAGCATCGGTCGCGCATGCACGATGGGCGCAAAGGTCGGAAGCGGCGCGAAGCCTACTTTTTTCGATGGGCTGTCGGCCCGCACCAGCGCCGGGAAATTCGCTTCGATGGCGTCGTTGCGCCGCTTCAGCGCGTCATACTCCGCATCGGAAATCTCCGGCGCATCCTTGCCGTGGTAAAGCGCGTCATGGCGGGCAAGCTCGGCCGCCAGAAATGCAAGCTCCGAAGAGGCTTCAAGCTCGGTGAGGTTTTCAACGGGTTTCTGGTCTTTCGACATGACGGCCTCTTTTCGGAATTACCGAACGCTTTTAGCCGAAATAACAAACATTAAAAACAGTTTTGCCGCTGAGCTCACAATGCCGAAAGGCACTGCACTGGCATTGCCGCGAAGGGTCAGTCCTTGGCCGCGAGAAGACGAGCGGCAGCAGCCCTCGCCTCGTCCGTCACGGACGCGCCAGCAAGCATACGGGCGATCTCTTCGGTGCGGTGCTGCGGCTCCATCGTGGCGACGCGCGTGGCGATACGCTCGCTTCCATCGCCGGACGGACCCTTTGAAATGAGAAGATGGGTCGCCGCCCGTGCCGCCACCTGCGGCGCATGGGTGACGGAAAGGACCTGCACGGTTTTGGACAGGCGGCGCAGCCGCTGGCCGATGGCATCCGCCACCGCGCCACCGACACCCGTGTCGATTTCGTCGAACACCAGAGTCGGTGCCGAACCGCGATCCGCCAGCGCCACTTTCAGCGCCAGCAGGAAGCGGGACAATTCGCCGCCTGATGCGACCTTCATGATCGGACCTGGGCGCGTGCCCGGGTTGGTCTGCACGTGGAATTCCACCGTATCGATGCCGTCGGCCGTCGCCTGCTCGGGATCGGAGGTGACCTCGACGGTAAACCGCGCCCGCTCCAGCTTCAACGCCGGAAGCTCGGACATGACAGCGTTGGAAAGCGCTTCCGCTGCATTACGGCGTTTGTCGGAAAGCGACTGCGCGGCACGGTCAAAATCAGCCTTCACGACGCCGAGATTGGCCTCGAGCTTGCCAAGCTTTTCTTCGCCGGCGTCGAGATCGGCGAGATCGGCCACCATTTTTTCGGCGAGAGCGGGGAGGTCTGGCACGGCGACATTATATTTGCGTCCGGCGGCGCGCAACGCGAACAGCCGCTCCTCCACCCGCTCCAGCTCGCGCGGATCGAATTCTGTGCGGCGCAGCGCCGCTTCCACTTCCATCTGCGCATTGGAAAGATTGTCCAGCGCGGCATCCAGCAATTGCACGGTGTCTTCCAGCAGGCCGGGAGCCTCGTGGCTCTTGCGCTCCAGACGCCGCATCATGGATGCTATGACAGGCACGGGCGAAGCATTGCCGTTCAGGAACTCGCTGGCTTCAGCAATATCGCCAGCGATGCGTTCGGATTTTTGCATCACCGCCCGGCGTTCGGCCAGTTCATCCTCCTCGCCATCGCGCGGCGAAAGAGTTTCCAATTCCTCGACGGAAGAGCGCAGGTAATCCGCCTCTCGCGCCGCAGCCTCGACTTTTGCGCGATGCGTCTTTAAGGCCCGGTCAGCATCTTTCCAGGTGCGATAGAATGCCTGAACAGCGCGAGCCTCTTCGCTCAGCCCGGCAAAGGCATCCAGCAGCGTGCGGTGCGCATCCGTATCGACAAGCGCACGATCATCATGCTGGCCGTGAATCTCGACCAGCATCTGACCAAGCTGGCGCATCATCTGCACGCTGATGGCCTGATCGTTGATATAGGCCTTGGTGCGCCCGTCGGAAGATTGCACGCGGCGGAAAATCAGGTCGCCATCGTCATCGAGACCGTTTTCGCGCAGGAGAAGCCGTGTCGGATGATTGTTCGGCACCTCGAAAGTCGCGGTGACCTGCCCCTTTTCCTCCCCGTGGCGCACAAGGCCGCCATCGCCGCGGCCGCCAAGCGCCAGCGAGAGACTATCGAGAAGAATGGATTTGCCCGCACCCGTCTCGCCCGTCAACACGGAAAGGCCCGCCTCGAAACCGAGGTCGAGCCTTTCGATGAGAACGATATCGCGAATTGAGAGCTGGACCAGCATGGCCTATGCCCCGTCTCAGGCGCCGATGAGCTTCTTGCCGGCGCGCGAAATCCAGGACCCCTTATTCTCACGCGGCTCCAGGCCCTGGCCCTTCAGCAGCTTGTAGGAATCCGCATACCATTGGCTGTCGGGATAGTTGTTGCCGAGAACGGCAGCCGCAGTCTGCGCTTCGTCCACCAGGCCCATCGCGTAATAGGCTTCCGTCAGACGCGCCAGCGCTTCCTCGATCTGGTTGGTGTTCTGGTACTGCTCGACGACGATGCGGAAACGCGAAACGGCGGCGAGATATTCCTTGCGCTCAAGGTAATAACGACCGACCTGCATTTCGCGGCCGGCAAGCTGATCGCGGGCGAAACGGATCTTGGCCTGCGCATCCGCGACATATTCCGAATCGGGATAGTCGTTGACGACCTTGTTCATCGCCTCAACTGTGCGCTGCGCGGCGCGCTGGTCCTGCGTGACGTCGGAAATCTGCTTCGAATAGGCAAGACCGATCATGTACTGAACGTAAGCGGCGTCCTTGGAACGCGGATATTGCCGCAGGAAACGGCTACCGGTGGTGATTGCCACATCGTTCTTGTTGGTGCGCGTGGCAATGAAGGTCTGCATGACAAGCGCCTTCTGGCCCCATTCGGTGAAGGGGTACTGCTTGTCGATCGCCTCGAACTTGCGTGAGGCTTCCGTCATATTGCCTTTGTTCATGTTCGCCAGCGCTTGCTTGTACAGAACGTCAGGCGGATCGGTCTCCATGCCAAGCTTGGTGATGTCGATATCGGGATCGGACTGGCAGGCAGTGACGACGACGCTCGCGCCGACCAACATCAACGAAACGGCGATCCCCCGCATCGTACCCTTCATTGCACCAGACCCTACATGCTTCATTCGACAGTTCCCACTTCCCGCGCAAATACATAAGCATCGGCTTTGTATTGGCGTTCTAGCCATAAAAGCATCCGCAGGGCAACGCAATGATGACGCATTAACGCATTTTTATGGCATCACCCCATGCAATCGCACGATTATCCGGCGATAATTTGCAACTTCCTGCTCCGTCTCACGAAAAAGCCGCCCCGAAGGAGCGGCTTTTTCTGTCAATTGACAGCCTTCAAAAGACCTTATGCGGACCAGGGCGCGAATTCGGGCATATTGACGGCCACAAATTCGCGGGCGCGCACCATCTGGTTGCGTGCGGCCGGAGCCTCTACGATCTCGTAAGCCGTACGGTCGCTCAGCAGGGCCTTCAGCGCATTGGCATTGACCTTGTGACCACCGCGATAAGAACGGTAGCAACCGATGAACTGAGCGCCCGCAAGTGCCAGGTCGCCCACCGCGTCAAGCGTCTTGTGGCGGACGAACTCGTCCTTGGCGTAACGCAGGCCTTCCATGTTGATGACGCTGTTGTCGTCGGAAATGACAACCGAATTCTCAAGTGAGGAGCCCAGTGCATAACCGGCGGCCCAAAGGCGCTCGACATCACGCATGAAGCCGAAAGTACGGGCACGCGACAGTTCGTTCTTGAACGTCTCTGCCGTCAGGTCACCCTTCCAGGACTGCTTGCCGATCAGCGGCGTGTCGAAATCGATGTCGACCTCGAAGCGCGTACCATCATAGGGACGGAACTCCGCCCAGGACGCACCCGAATCGATACGCACCGGCTTGGTGACCCTGATATAGCGGCGCTTCACGCCAAGATTCTTGATGCCGACCGATTCGATCGCTTCAATGAAGGGAGCAGAGCTGCCATCCATGATCGGCGCTTCCGGACCGTCTACCTCGACGACAAGGTTGTCGAGGCCCATGGCGTAGATGGCGGCCATGACATGCTCGATCGTCGCTACTGACTGGGAAAGCGAACGGCCAAGCACGGTGCACAGATCGGTATTCCCGACATTGGCAGACACTGCCTTCAGCTCGGTGACGCTGCCATTGTCATGGAGGCGATGGAAGACGATGCCCGTTCCAGCTTCTGCGGGCTGGAACGTCATCGAGACCGGATTGCCGGAATGCACGCCAATGCCTTTAAGCTGAACGGCATGTGCGATAGTTGTCTGAAATCCGAGCAGTCCGATAGTCATTAGTGTATGCCTTTTTTGCAAACCGCGCCGCTTGGGGCCAGCGCCGTTCAAGTTTTCAAGCCGGGTTTTAACGACCGGCGAAGTCAGTCTGTTCCTTTACCCAGCCTCATACATACGCACATGTACGTGCCACGACAAATCACTGTTCGTTTCGGATTGTTACATGCGTAAGTAGCTGACAACGCTAATTAATTTAGTGTTAATAACGTAAAATAAACAAAACGCCCGGATCGTCGGATCCGGGCGTTTCGAGAGGCTAATGGAATCGCCCTCAGTTGGACTGGCGGCGCAGGAAGGCCGGGATTTCCAGCTGGTCATCATCGTGGTGGCTGGACGATGCAGGCGTTGCACGGCCGTGATCGTCGAGCTGGCCGCGACGCGGTGCGTAGAGGCTTGCTTCCGGCGAAAGCGGTGCGCGGCGCTGCGGCGCCATGCTCGGCGCATCCATCATGTCGGAAGGAACTTCTTCTTCTTCGCGGCGACCAAGCGAGTTGGTGATGCGCTTCAGAAGACCCATCGGGCCACGCTCTTCCTGGGCAGCAGGAGCGGCATGGGTGCGGTGGTCCAGCTCGGCCTTCACGACCGGCGGGAAGTCTTCGACCTTCGGCATGCGAACCGGCTCAGGCTGACGGGCAACCGGTGCAGGTTCCTGATAGACAGGAGCCTGCGGCTGCTGCATGCGCGGTGCCGGAGCAGCATGCTGTTCCGGAGCGTGATAGACCGGTGCCGGAGCAACCGGAGCCGGAGCGGCCTGCTGAACCGGCTGGGCCGGACGAAGTGCCGCCGGTGCTTCAGCCGGAGAGGATGCGAACAGCTTGCTCTGCGGACGGAAGTCCTGGGCCGGCTGCTGGTGTGCGGCAAAACCGAGTTCACGTTCCATTTCGGCTTCTGCCGAACGGATGGTCTGGGCGATCGGGTCTACGGCCTTCGGTGCCTGCGAAACTGCGGCAGGCTGTGCTGCGGCCGGAGCGGGAGCAACGGCCGCGGAAGGACGGATAAGCGGCTTTGCAGCGGCGGCTGCGGCGCGCATTTCGGCAACGTTCTGTTCGCCGACGCCCGCAACGCGGTCAATGCCGGTTGCAACGACGGAGACGCGGATGAGGCCTTCAAGCGCTTCATCGAAGGTTGCGCCGAGGATGATGTTCGCATCCGGATCAACTTCTTCGCGAATACGGGTCGCAGCTTCGTCGACTTCGAACAGGGTGAGGTCGCGACCGCCGGTGATGGAGATCAAGAGGCCCTGCGCACCCTTCATCGAGGTTTCGTCGAGCAGCGGGTTGGCGATCGCCGCTTCCGCAGCCTGCATTGCGCGGCCCGGACCGGAAGCCTCGCCGGTGCCCATCATCGCGCGGCCCATTTCGCGCATGACCGAACGGACGTCGGCGAAGTCGAGGTTGATGAGACCTTCCTTCACCATCAGGTCGGTAATGCAGGCAACGCCGGAATAGAGAACCTGGTCGGCCATGGCGAAGGCGTCCGCAAAGGTCGTCTTGTCATTGGCAATACGGAAGAGGTTCTGGTTCGGAATGACGATCAGCGTATCGACGGACTTCTGCAGTTCCTCGATGCCCTGTTCGGCAAGACGCATGCGGCGGCCGCCTTCGAAGTGGAAAGGCTTGGTGACGACGCCAACCGTCAGGATGCCCTTGTTGCGCGCAGCCTGCGCGACGACGGGAGCAGCACCGGTGCCGGTGCCGCCGCCCATGCCGGCGGTGACGAAGCACATATGCGTGCCGTTAAGGTGATCGATGATCTCGTCGATGCATTCTTCAGCGGCAGCGCGCCCGACTTCCGGCTGGGAACCGGCGCCGAGACCTTCAGTGACGTTGACGCCGAGCTGAATGACCCGATCTGCCTTCGTCATGGTCAGCGCCTGGGCATCCGTGTTGGCGACAACGAAGTCGACGCCCTGGAGGCCAGCCGTGATCATGTTGTTGACAGCGTTACCACCACCGCCACCGACACCGAAGACGGTGATGCGTGGCTTCAGCTCTGTGATATCAGGCTTCTGCAGCTGTATCGTCATTTTAACATTCCTTCTTTCTCTGGCCGCATCGCCCCGCTGGCCGATTCTTGAAACTCAACTCTGAAACCTCCGGCTTGCGCCCCGAGGCTACTCAAAAACTCTCTTTCAGCCATTGCCCCACCCGGGCTATCCGGCCGCTACCGTTACCAAACGGCGAGAACATTCCGCCTTGCGCCGCATGAATTTCGATGTCCGCCACCTGCGGATAGATCATCAGTCCGCAGGCGGTTGAAAATGCCGGGCCCTTTGCCGCGACCGGAAGACCAGCCACGCCCATGGGGCGGCCGATGCGAACGTTGCGGGCAAGAATGCGCCGCGCCGTTTCCGGCAGCCCCGTCAGCTGGCTCGCGCCGCCGGTCAGGACGACGCGCTTGCCGACGATGGGGCTGAAGCCGGACTTCTGGATACGATCACGGATCAATTCCAGCGTCTCTTCGATACGTGCCCGCACGATGCGGGTAACCAATGCTCTTGAAACTTGCGATGGTTGATCGCGATCATCTTCGCCAATCGGCGGGATCGAAATCATGTCGCGCTCATCCGCGCCATTCAGCAAAGCCGAACCATGCACCACCTTCAGTCTCTCCGCATCTTCGATTCGTGTCGAGAGGCCTCGTGCAAGATCTGTCGTGACGTGATGGCCGCCAAGGCCGATCGCGTCCGTATGGATGAGCCGGCCCTCGGCAAAAACCGAGATCGTCGTCGTGCCGCCGCCCATGTCGATGGCGGCGCAGCCGAGTTCGACTTCATCGTCCACCAGTGCGGCAAGACCGCTGGCATAGGGCGTCGCCACCATGCCCTCGACGGAAAGATGCGCGCGGTTGACGCAAAGTTCGAGGTTCTTCAGCGCCGTGCGTTCGACAGTCACCACATGCATGTCAACGCCGAGAAGATCGCCGTACATCGACAGCGGATCGCGGATACCGCGCTCGCCATCCAGCGAATAGCCCGTCGGCAGCGAATGCAGGATCGCCCGGTCCTGACGCATGGACTGCTGGCTTGCCGCCACCAGAACCTTGCGCAGATCGCTTGCTTCCACTTCCTGCCCGCCGAGATCGATGCTCGCGGTGTAGATATCGCTTGCTAGTCTTCCTGCCGAAACATTGACGATCAGGCTGTCGACGGTCAGGCCCGCCATGCGCTCAGCCGCATCGACTGAAAGACGGATGACGCCTTCCAGCGCGTCGAGGTCAGCAATCACGCCAGACTTCACGCCGCGCGAACGCTGGTGGCCGATGCCGATGATTTCGACCTTGTGGGTGCGGCCAGGCAGGATTTCGCTTTCCTGACGGGGCGTCAGCCGGCCGATCATGCACACGACCTTGGTCGAGCCGATGTCGAGCACCGAAACGATGTGGCTGCGCTTGGAAGAAAGCGGCTTCAGACGAGGCAGACCGAAATGGGAAGAACCGAAAAAGCTCATGTGTTCTTCTCCGCTTTCTTGAGAGCCTTGGTGCGCGCATCGACGGCAGCCTGGCGGCGTTCGGCGGCACCTTCGGTCAGTTGGATCGTCGTACGGTCGGACAGGCGCAGGTCCACGGCAGCGACATCGCGCGACAGAACTTTCTCTTCCAGATCGAGCCGCGCGAGCAACTGCAGCGCCTGCGGCAGGTTTTCTTCTGGCAGCTTGACGACGATGCCGTTGTCGAGATGCAGGTCCCAGCGGCGGCCGGCGATACGCACGTAGGCTCGGACGCGGCTGCGGATTTCCGGCCAGTCAGCCAGCTGCTCGACGAAACCGGCAGCACCGGTTTCCGCGTCGCGGCCGACGAAAAGCGGCAGCGAGGCAAACTTGTTGTCACGCAGCGGCGCAATGACACTGCCGCTCTTTTCGATCAGCGACAGCTCCGAGCCGTGCTGCCAGATGCCAAAAGCCTCACGCTCCTTCAGACGAACCTCGACCGTCTTCGGATAGATCTTGCGGATATCGACATCCTCAACCCAGGGAAGCTGCACCAGCTTGCGGCGCGCGGCGTCGATGTCGAGCGCGATCAGGGACGTGCTGCCATCGAGACCGAGAAGCTGGAAGACATCGATTTCGGAGGTCTGCAGGTTGCCGGAGACCTTCACGTCCTCAACGGCGAAACCGGCCGCGGAGGTCGTTGCCTGCGTGACGATATTCGTATGGCCGCCGAGCGACATGCCATAAAGCCCGGTCGCCGCATAAAAGGCGACGGCCGCAATCGTACCGGTATGGGCGGGAATGTGGATACGTCCGGTCGCAAGGCTGACGCCGAAACGCACGACGCGACGCAGCGGACGCGGCAACACCATGCGATCGTCGGCACTGGCCGCCGCCGCGAATTGCTCGCGCTTTTTTGCCGTCGACTTTTTGCCGATCACCGCAAACACGAAGCGTCCTCCACCATCCAGCTGACAAGGTTACCAAAGGAGCGGCCAGCATGGGCCGCCATTTCAGGCACCAGGGAGGTCGGCGTCATGCCCGGCTGTGTATTCACTTCAAGCCAGATAACTTCGCCATCTTCTGAGAAACGGTCGTCGTAACGAAAGTCTGAACGGCTTACGCCACGGCACCCGATCGCCCGATGCGCCATAACCGCCAGTGTTTGAATTTTTTGGTAAATTTTCGGTGAAATTTCTGCGGGAATGACATGTTTCGAGCCACCAGCAGCGTATTTCGCATCGTAATCATAGAAATTGTGACCGAGCGGCACCACTTCGGTGACGCCCAGCGCCTCGCCGTCGAGCACCCCGCAGGTCAGTTCGCGGCCATGTATATAACGCTCGACCATGACATGGTCGCCGTATTTCCATTCAGAGGACGTGAGTATCTGCGGCGGGTGCGACTGATCTTCCTTGACGATAACGACGCCGAAGCTCGAGCCTTCGCGCACCGGCTTCACCACATAAGGCGGCGCCAGCGGATGTTCGCTGGTGAAATCGAAGCGGTTCATGACTCGCTCGGCGGCGACAGGAATGCCGGCAGCAGCAGCAACCTTCTTGGCCTGCGCCTTGTCCATGGCAAGCGCCGAGGCGAGCACGCCGGAATGGGTATAGGGAATGGCGAGATATTCGAGGATGCCCTGAATGGTGCCGTCTTCGCCGAAGGGCCCATGCAGCGCGTTGAAAGCGACGTCCGGGCGCAGCGCATCAAGCACGGCGGCGACATCGCGGCCGACATCGACACGGGTGACCTTGTAGCCCTCGTCTTCCAGAGCCTGCGCGCAAGCGTTGCCCGACGACAGGCTGACCGGCCGCTCCGACGAAAATCCACCCATAAGAACAGCTACGTGCTTGCCGCTCATCGATACCTCTGACACCAACTCTCCGTTACGGACCACGCTCCGAACCGACCGGATTTCACAAACCGGTGATTCTGGCACATGACCCTTGAGACCAGTTAAACGCCATTAAGGTTAATGAATCGTTTACTTTCGTTAACCGCCGCGCCCAACATGCCGAGTTTGTTAAAGAATCAGCATTGATCCGAATTCCCTCCTTGGAATCAGAGAGTTGCGCGGAATGCAACATGCAGGTTTTCAATGATCGGAAATAAAACGACGCCGGCGCGTCTGCTGCCGCGCGACAAAGGCAAGGCCGAAACGTTAACAGACAGGATTATTCCCCAGGCAAATTATCTGCCGTTTCAGGGTTTTAAAACCGCAGCCTGAATCAGTCTCTCAATCGACGAACGTTCTCCGACGCCGTGACCACACGTGTCGCCCTGATGGATCACATTATCTGCATTATTTCTTTTTTAGCATTCCATAAGAACAAAAATTGCGTTAACGCAGATGTCGCCTCCCAAGGCATGACATTGCAATCATCCAAAATGGAACCAATACCATGACCGACGCGATATCTCCGGTATCGCCGACCGCTGACAATTCGAACGCTGTAAAGACAAATTCGCCTGCACGAGTTCTCACTGCCAGTCTGGTCGGTACGACCATCGAGTTTTTCGATTTCTACGTTTATGCCACGGCCGCAGTGCTCGTGTTCCCGACATTGTTCTTCCCGAACAATGATCCGATGACGGCGCTTCTGGCGTCTTTCGCAACTTTCTCCATCGCCTTTTTCGCCCGCCCCCTCGGCGCCGTGGTCTTCGGTCACTATGGCGACCGCGTTGGCCGCAAGACGACGCTTGTCGCGGCGCTGCTGACCATGGGTGTCTCGACGGTCGTGATCGGCCTGCTGCCGTCCTATGAGACGGCCGGCGTTCTGGCGCCGCTGCTGCTCGCACTTTGCCGCTTCGGCCAGGGCTTCGGTCTTGGTGGCGAATGGGGCGGTGCCGTCCTGCTCGCGACGGAAAACGCCCCTCCCGGCAAGCGCAGCTGGTACGGCATGTTCCCGCAGCTTGGCGCACCCGTCGGCCTGTTCCTCTCGTCAGGCGTGTTCTGGATCCTGCTGCACTTCATGTCACAGGAAGCGCTTCTCAGCTGGGGCTGGCGCATTCCCTTCGTCGCCTCGATCATCCTGATCGCTGTCGGCATGTGGGTTCGCCTGTCGATCACCGAAACGCCCGACTTCCAGAAGGCCATCGAAAAGGAAGAACGTGTGGCCGTGCCGGTTGCGGAACTGTTCCGCAACCACAAGCGCAGCCTCGTGCTCGGCACCTTTGTGGCGCTCGCCACCTTCGTGCTCTTCTACATCGGCACGGCCTATCTGCTCTCCTACAACGTCAAGGTCCTGAAAATTCCGTTCCTCGACGCGCTGGAAGTGCAGATCCTCGGCTCCGTCGTTTTCGGTATCTTCATTCCGATTGCCGGCAAGCTTGCGGAAAAATTCGGTCGCCGCGAAATTCTGATCCTGACGACAGTGCTGATCGGCCTGTTCTCCTTCCTGCTGCCCGGCCTGATGACCGGCAGCGAAGGCTCGATCTTCGTCTTCGCGGCTCTGGCGATGATGCTGATGGGCATGACTTACGGCCTGATCGGAACGGCGCTCGCCGCCCCCTTCCCGACCCGCGTCCGCTATACCGGCTCTTCCATCACCTTCAACATGGCCGGCATCTTCGGCGCGTCGCTGGCGCCTTACATCGCCACATGGCTGCAGGTGAACTACGGCATGGGTTATGTCGGCTATTACCTCTGCGTATCCGCGCTCATCACGTTCGCCTGCATTCTTCTGTCCCGCAAGGACGAAGTCTGAGTCCATAGATACCGACAGTAACAAAAAGCCCGCGAAACGAGAGTTTCGCGGGCTTTAATGTATTTACATCTTGGCAAGGCCGACTCGCCTCAAGCCCCGAGGAAAGGCTCAACTTCGCGGCCCGGCATGAACAACCCCAGGCGCTTGATTTCCCATTCCAGCCGGATGCCCGACTTCTCGAACACGCGCTTGCGGATGGTCTCGCCCAGATATTCCAGATCGTAACCGGTCGCATGGCCGGTATTGATCATGAAATTGCAATGCAGTGATGACATCTGCGCGCCGCCGATCACGAGACCACGACCGCCCGCCTCATCGATAAGCTCCCATGCGGAATGACCTTCGGGGTTCTTGAAGGTCGAGCCGCCGGTCTGTTCGCGGATTGGCTGCACGGTTTCACGGTGATGACGCACCGCATCCATATCGGCGCGGATTTTCGCCTTGTCCTCGGGATAGCCCTCGAAGAGCGCACCGGTGAAGATCAGGCCCGCGTCGGCGCCGGAATGGCGATAGCTGTAGCCCATATCGGCATTGGAAAGCACATGCTGGTTGCCCTGACGGTCGACCGCGTAGACTTCCACAACACGTTCACGCGTCTCGCCGCCGTTTGCGCCCGCATTCATGCGCAGCGCTCCGCCGATGGAGCCCGGAATGCCGTAATAGAAGTGGAAGCCGCCAATGCCATTATCCATGGCCATGGCTGCTATATGCTTGTCCGGGCAGATCGCGCCCGCCTTGATGCGGTTTTCACCGGCAAGCTCCACCTGGCCGAAGCCCTTGGCGGACAGGCGCACGACCACGCCCGGAATACCGCCGTCACGCACCAGAAGGTTCGAGCCGACGCCAACCACGGTCAGCGGCACATCTTCCGGCAGAATTTTCAGGAAGGCAATCAGATCATCCGTATCGTGCGGCTGGAACATCACCTCCGCAAGACCGCCGGCTCTGAACCACGTCACGCGGTCCATAGGCGCATCCGGTGTCAGACGTCCCCGCAATTCCTTTACCCCGTCGCCGAGCCTCCCCAGCAATTTAACCCCATCGACCTGTCTCATTCAGACTTTCCTGATATGCTCTTCAATTCCGAAGGCAGCGACGCTGCCCATTGCGTGATATTCCCAGCCCCCAAGAGAACCACGAAATCACCCGGATTCGCAATGGCTGCGACCTGTGACGCAAGGTCCTCCCGCTTTTCGAGGAAACGCGCGTCACGGTGGCCAGCGGCCTTGATGGCCGAAACCAGCGCTTCGGAGCTTGCGCCTTCGATGGGATCTTCGCCCGCTGCATAAACCGGAGCAAGAAGAATCGTATCGGCATCGTTGAAACAATGCGCGAAATCATCAAACAGGCTCGAAAGACGGCTGTAGCGGTGGGGCTGGTGCACGGCGATGATGCGGCCCTTGCAGGCTTCCCGCGCCGCCTTCAGCACGGCCTTGATCTCGACCGGGTGGTGACCGTAATCGTCAAAAACCTGCACCCCGTTGGCTTCGCCCGTCAGCGTGAAACGTCGCTTGACACCACCGAAGGAGGCCAGCCCCTTCTTGATGTCGGCTTCCGAGATGCCGAGACGATTGGCAACCGCGATTGCCGCTGTCGCATTCGAAACGTTATGGCGGCCGGGCATCGGCAGGACGAGGTCCTTGAAAGAGAAAATCTTGCCGGTGCGGCGACGGCGGATTTCCACGTCGAAGACCGAGCGCGTACCATCGATGCGCACATTCGAAAACCGCACGTCGGCCTGCGGGTTCTCGCCATATGTGATGACCTTGCGGTCCTCGATCCGGCCAACCAATGCCTGTACTTCGGGATGATCGAGGCACATGACGCCGAAACCGTAGAAAGGCACATTCTCGACGAACTGACAGAATGCGGCGCGTACGGCGTCGAAATTGCCGTAATGGTCGAGATGTTCCGGATCGATATTGGTGATGACGGCGACGTCGGCCGGCAGCTTCAGGAAAGTGCCGTCGGACTCGTCGGCCTCCACCACCATCCACTCACCCTCACCCATGCGGGCATTGGTGCCATAGGCATTGATGATGCCGCCATTGATGACGGTCGGGTCGAGATTGCCGGCTTCCAGGAGCGTGGCGACCATGGAGGTCGTCGTCGTTTTGCCGTGCGTGCCGCCGATGGCGATGGCGTTACGGAAGCGCATCAGCTCGGCCAGCATTTCCGCGCGGCGCACGATCGGCAGGTGCTTTTCCCGCGCGGCGACGAGCTCCGGATTGTTCTTCTTAATCGCGGTCGAAACGACGACGACCTCTGCATCGCCGATATTGTCAGCCGTGTGGCCCACAAAAACCTCGATGCCCTTGTCACGCAGACGCTGCACATTGGCGCTGTCGGCCTGGTCCGATCCCTGTACCCGGTGGCCGAGATTATGAAGCACTTCGGCAATGCCGCTCATGCCGATCCCGCCTATGCCGATGAAATGCACAAGGCCTATGGCTTTCGGCATCTTCATGCCCCAACTCCTTCAATATTCTTCTTGAATTCCTGTACGGACCGGCCGGAGGCAATCGCCTCCACCAGATCGGCCAGCACGTCCGCCGCGTGCGGTTTGCCGGTTGCCTTCGCCGCCGCCGCCGTTGCGGAAAGCCGCTCGGGTTCGGCAAGCGCCGAGGACAGCAGGCCGGAGAGCTTCTGCGGCGAGAGCTCCGCCTGCTTGATGACGCTTGCCCCACCCGCCGCCGAAAGCGCAGCCGCGTTCGCCGCCTGATCATGATCCAGCGCATGCGGATAAGGCACGAGGATCGACGGACGGCCGATCACCGAAAGCTCCGATACCGTCGAAGCGCCCGAGCGGCTGATGACCAGATCGGCCTCGCCGATGCGCGACGCCATATCGCCGAAGAAAGGCGAAACATCCGCCTTCACGCCGAGCTTCTGGTAGGACGCGATGACGCTGTCCTTGTCTTCCGGCCGCGCCTGCTGGGTGACGACGATGCGCTTGCGCTGCTCGTCTTTCAGGAGGCAGATTGCGGCGGGTACCGCGCTCGAGAAAAACTGTGCGCCCTGGCTGCCGCCAAAGACAACGAGCTGGAAAGGCTCGCCTGTCTGCGAGGCGGTGTAGGGTATTTCAGAGGCGGCCAGCACCGCTGGGCGCACCGGATTGCCGGTCGCGACGGTCTTGTCGGAATATTGACCATTGGCGGGCGGCAGGAAGCCGCCGGCAATTGCCTTTACCCGCGCGGCAAGTGCCTTGTTGGCGCGGCCCATCACGGCGTTCTGTTCGTGAATGATTGACGGCACTCCAAGCCCGGTGGAGGCCAGCAGCGGAGGCACGGTGGGATAGCCGCCGAAACCGACAACCGCGACCGGCTTCAGTTTTGCGACCAGCCGACGCGCCGCACGCAGGCCAACCCAGAGCTTCCAGAGCGAACCCGCCACGGAAATTGGGTTTTTGGAGCCGATGGTGGCAGACGGAACCACATGAATTTCATCTGCCGGAAACTTGCCCGCATAACGCTCGGCGCGACTGTCGGTGACGAGATGCACCTGATAACCGCGTGCCTTCAGCGTATGCGCCAGCGCTTCTGCCGGAAACACATGGCCGCCGGTTCCACCGGCGGCAAGAAGAACAATACCCTTGCTCATGATCGTTTACTCCGCGGGAACGCCGGAACCAACGCGGAAGAAACTCCGCTCCTGCGCCCGCTTTTCGGGTCTGTGGCGTGTCAATGCCAGAAGGAAACCGGCGGTCACGCATATCGCCATCATTGACGAACCACCATAGGAAATCAGCGGCAAGGTCATGCCCTTGGCAGGCATCAGTTCCAGATTGACGCCGATATTGATCATAGACTGCATGCCGATTTGAAGGACGAGACCCGCCACGGCGAAGCGGCAGAAATCGTCCTTCTCCTTGAAGGCATGCGACAGGCCGCGCAGCACGATGAAGGCGAAGATTGCGACGAGGAACATGCAGAAAACGATGCCGAATTCTTCCGCCGCAACCGAGAAGATGAAGTCGGTATGGCTATCGGGAATGATGCGCTTGACGATGCCCTCACCCGGTCCGCGACCGAACCAGTCGCCGCGAATGATCGCTTCACGCGCCGTGTCCACCTGGAACGTGTCGCCCTCACCCGTCCAGAAACGGTCGATACGGCCGGCCACGTGCGGCAGCATGAGATAGGCGGAGATGATGCCGCCGACGCCGAGACCACCGAGCATGATGATCCAGAACCACGGCACACCTGCCATGAAGAACATGCCGCCCCAGACAACGGAGGTCAGGATCGTCTGGCCGAAGTCAGGCTGGGCGATGAGAAGTGCGGCCACGATTCCGAAGGTGATGATCGCAAAGAGATTGCCCGGAATTTCCGGATGGCGCGCCCGCTCTGCAAAAAGCCATGCGCAGACGATGACGAAAGCCGGCTTCATGAATTCCGACGGCTGGATCGAGAAAGTGCCGATGGAAATCCACCGCCGCGCGCCCTTCACCTCGATGCCGAAGAACAGTGCAAAGATCATCATCAGCAGCGAGGCGATCAGCATGATGACCGCCACGCGGCGCACCTGGCGCGGCGACAGGAAGGACAAGCCGACCATGATCGCCAGCGATGGCACCATGAACATGGCCTGACGCTCAACAAAAAAGAAGCTGTTGAGGCCGATACGCTCGGCAACGGCCGGCGACGCCGCGAAGGACAGCATCAGGCCGATGCCCATCAGCGCGATGAATGCCGCCAGAAAGAAACGGTCGATGGTCCAGAACCATTCCGCGACCGGACCGCGATCAACTCGGCTTACCATGGCCTTCAGCCCCCTTTTCCAGAGTGAACGAGCATCGTCATGCCATCGAGCGCCGCGACCTGCGCGACAAACGAATCACCTCTCACTTCAAAGTTCTTATATTGATCGAAACTTGCGCAAGCCGGGGACAACATCACGATATTGCCGGGCGTCGCGTCTTTTTCCGCATCCGCCGCCGCATGCTGCACGGCCTTGTCCAGGGTGCCGGATATTTCGTAGGGCACCGCTTCACCGAGCGTCGCTGCAAATTCCGCCGCCGCCTCGCCGATCAGATAGGCTTTTGCAATGCGCGGGAAAAGCGGTGAAAGGCTGGCAATCCCGCCGGCCTTCGGCAGACCGCCGGCGATCCAGTAAATGCGGTCAAAGCTCGAAAGCGCAGGTGCCGCCGCATCGGCATTGGTGGCCTTGCTGTCATTGACGAAGGTGACATTGCCGCGTCGGCCAACCGGCTGCATGCGATGCTTGAGGCCGGGGAAGGATTTGAGACCTGCACGAACTTCATCCTCGGAAACACCGACTGCAAGGCAGGCCGCAATTGCCGCCGCCGCATTTTGCGCATTGTGGCTGCCGCGAAGCGTCTGGATACCGTCGAGATCGACCAGTAACGACGAAGTTCCCCCATGCGCCCGCAGGATGCGGCTGCCCTCGGCATAAAGACCTTCGGAAACAACATTGCGCTTGGAAATGCGCTCGACCCTGACGCCGGCACGCTCAACGCGATCGGCAATCAGCGTCGAGTAGCTGTCATCGACACCGACAATCGCCGTGCCGCTGCCGGCAACGAGCCGTTCCTTGACGTCGGCATAGTGCTGCATCGTACCGTGCCGGTCGAGATGATCGGGGGTGAGATTGAGAAGAATGCCGGCTGTTGGATTGATCGTGGGCGCCAGGTCAATCTGGTAGGACGAGCACTCAACAACGTAGAAGCGTCCCGCCTTCGGCGGATCGAGGCTAAGCACTGCCGTGCCGATATTACCGCCGAGCTGCGTATCGCGACCAGCCGATTTCAGAATATGTGCGATCAGCGCCGTGGTGGTCGACTTGCCGTTGGTCCCGGTAATCGCAATGAAGGGGCAATCCGGCGCGTGGGCGCGACGTTCTCGGACAAAGAGCTCGATATCGCCGATGATCTCGACGCCGGAGGCTTTCGCCAGATCGACGGACCAGTGCGGCTTCGGATGCGTCAGCGGCACGCCCGGTGCCAGCACGAAGGAGGAGAAACTCGACCAGTCAATCGTCCGAAGATCCGCCGTCTTGATGCCCTCGGCCTCGGCCTTTGCAACGCTGTCAGGATTATCATCGAAAGCCACGACGTCGGCACCGCCGGCGACCAGCGCCCGGGCCGTGACAAGACCCGAACCGCCGAGCCCGAAGAGAGCGACTTTCTTACCCTTAAACGACGTGACCGGGATCATCGCTCACCTCAGCTTCAGGGTAGCGAGGCCAAGCAGCGCGAGGCCAACGGAGATGATCCAGAAACGGATAACCACCTGGCTTTCCGTCCAGCCCTTTTTCTCGAAATGGTGATGGATCGGCGCCATCAGGAAGACGCGCCTGCCGGTGCGCTTGAACCAGAAGACCTGGATGATGACCGACAGGGTTTCCATGACGAAGAGACCGCCGACGATGACCATGACGATCTCGTGCTTGGTGGCGACTGCGATGGAGCCGATCAGGCCACCCAGCGCGAGAGAACCCGTATCGCCCATGAAGATGGCCGCGGGCGGCGCATTGAACCACAGAAAACCGAGGCCGGCACCGATAACGGCGCCGACAATAACGGCGAGTTCACCCGTTCCGGGCACGAAATTGATCTGCAGGTAATTGGCAAAAACGGCGTTACCGGCGAGATAGGCGATCACACCGAAAGTGGCGGCCGCGATCATGACCGGCACGATGGCGAGACCGTCGAGACCGTCGGTCAGGTTCACCGCATTCCCCGCGCCGACGATGACGAAAGCACCGAACAGCACGAAGAAATAACCGAGATTGATCACGAATTCCTTGAAAAAGGGAAAAGCGATGGAGCTGCCGAGCGTGCCGCCATGCGGCGCGGAAGCGAGCGCCATCTTCATCATAAAAAACACGGCAATCGCCGCGATCAGGAATTCGATGCCGAGACGAGCCTTGCCGGAAAAACCCTTGTCGCTCTGTTTCGTCACTTTCAGATAATCGTCGTAGAAGCCGATGGCTCCGAAACCAAGCGTCACCATTAGAACGGCGACGACATAGACATTCGACAGGTCGCCCCACAGAAGCGAACCGCCGAGAATGCCGGCGAGGATCATCAAGCCGCCCATGGTAGGAGTGCCGGCTTTCTTGAAATGCGTCTGCGGCCCGTCGGCGCGGATCGGCTGGCCTTTGCCCTGACGCACGCGCAGCGAATTGATGATGGCCGGTCCAAACAGGAAGACGATCAACGCAGAGGTGAACATCGCCGCCCCCGCCCGGAAGGTGATGTACCGGAACAGGTTGAAGATTTGAATTTTATCCGACAGTTCGACGAGCCAGATCAGCATAATTGCCCTTTCAAAAGGCTATTTCAGACTTGGCGTTCCGTCTCGGGGAATGCCGGATACTTGTCAAGCAGGGCGGCGACAATCTTGCCGAAACCAAGCCCAAGTGACGATTTTACCATCAGCGCGTCTCCCGGTTGCACCCATTGCAGGGCGAAATCGGTGAGTTCCGCCGTCGTCGGGAACCAGATGACGGTGACGCTGTCAGGCAGCGCGTCGCGCAAAGCGGCCATCGCCTCGCCTGCCAGCCACACATGTTCGATACCCGCCGCAAGCAATGGCCCGGCCAATTCCTCATGTAGTTGCGCCGAAAATTCGCCCATCTCCAGCATGTCGCCGAGGACGGCAACGCGACGGCCATGGCCCTGCGTCGGCGTTTCCGCCAGCACCGCGATCGACGCCCGCATGGAGGCAGGATTGGCGTTGTAGCTTTCATCGATCAGAAGGAAGGAGCCGCCGTTGATCTGCAGATGGTGGCGCTGGCCACGCCCCTTCACCGCCTCAAGCGATCCCAGCGCTTCGAAAGCACGGTCGAGATTGGCGCCCGTGATCGCCACGGCGCCAAGCACCGCCATCGCATTGTCCGCAATGTGCCGGCCCGGAATGTTGAGATGCAGCTCGCTGGTTTCGCCGTTCAGGATCGCCCAGATCGTCGAGCCAGTCGTCGTGCTCTCGAAATCCGCGAGGCGGAAATCCGCCTTGGCATGCTGACCGAAGGTCAGGATGTGTTCGATGCCCTGCTCCTGCGCCGCCTCTTCAAGCTGCTCGAACTGGGCATTGTCACGATTGAGGATGACGGAACCGCCCTGCTCCACGCCCTCGAAAATCTCCGCCTTGGCGGCGGCGATCTCTTCGATGTTGTTGAAGTTGCCGAGATGGGCAGGCGCGATGGTGGTGATGATCGCCACATGCGGGCGGACCATCTTCACCAAAGGCCGGATTTCGCCGGAATGGTTCATGCCGATTTCGAACACGCCGAATTCAGTATCGGCGGGCATGCGGGCAAGCGTCAGCGGAACACCCCAATGGTTGTTGAAGGAAGCCACCGCCGCATGCACCCGGCCCGATGGCGCGAGCGCCTGCCGCAGCATTTCCTTCGTCGTCGTCTTGCCGACCGAGCCCGTCACCGCGATGATGCGCGCCGATGTTCTTTGACGCGCCGCGATGGCAAGCTTGCCAAGGGCTGCAAGAACATCTTCGACCACGATCATCGGCACCGTCAGGCGGCCGAGCGCTGGCAGCTTGGCTTCAGCAACGACCAGAAGTCCTGCCCCGTTGGCAACCGCGAAACTCGTATAGTCGTGACCGTCGACACGATCACCCTTGATGGCGAAGAAAGCTTCACCCGGCTTCACCGTCCGGCTGTCGATGGAAATGCCGGTGATTCCTGTCGGCAGGTTGCCCACCGGGCGTCCTGCGGTGATGGCGATCATATCGGCGACTGTCCATAACCAGCTCAAATTTTCGATCCTTCCAGCGCTGCCAGTGCAGTGCGCACCTGTTCATGATCGGAAAAAGGCAGTGTCACGGAGCCAACGATCTGCCCTTCTTCATGCCCTTTGCCCGCGACGATCAGCGTATCGCCATGCGACAGCATCGATACCGCATGGCGGATCGCCTCGGACCTGTCGCCAATTTCCAGAGCGTCGGGCGCCGCCGCCATCACCTCGGAGCGGATCGTCGCCGCGTCTTCCGAGCGCGGATTGTCGTCCGTGACGATGACGATGTCGGAAAGACGGGTCGCGACCTCGCCCATGATCGGGCGTTTGCCCTTGTCGCGGTCGCCGCCGCAGCCGAAAACGGTGATGATGCGGCCGGAGGTGAAGGGCCGGACCGAGGTCAGCACGTTTTCCAGCGCATCGGGCTTGTGGGCGTAATCCACATAGGCAAGCGCGCCGTTTTTCGTTTGTCCCACTAATTCGAGACGGCCGGCAGCGCCGACAAGCTTTTCGAGCGCATTGAGCGCCGTTGCGGCGGGAACACCCGTCGACATGGCAAGACCGGCGGCAACAAGCGCATTGGCCACCTGGAAATCACCCGCGAGCGGGATATCGACTTCGTGGATGACGCCGTCATGATGCACTTCGATCATCTGCTTGTGGCGGAAATGCTCAACGCGCTTCAAAGCGAGATATTGCCCGTTCCGTCCGACGGTGCGGACATCGAGACCCGCTTCGCGCGCCGCATGAACCGCCTTGTCCGACCAAGGATCGTCGGCGAAGATCACGGCGGGAGCGCCTTTTTCCATCAGCGTATCGAAAAGCCGCATCTTCGCGGCCATGTAATCCTCGACGGTCGGATGGTAATCCATATGGTCGCGGCCAAGATTGGTAAAGCCGGCGGCAGAAAGGCGCACGCCATCGAGGCGGCGCTGGTCGAGACCGTGGCTGGAAGCTTCCATCGCCGCGTGGGTGACGCCCTCGCTCGCAAGCTCGGCCAGAAGCGCATGCAGCGTCACCGGATCGGGCGTCGTCAGCGCGCCATAATCCTCCCGGCCGGGAGCGATGACACCGGTTGTGCCGATCTGGGCTGCGGCATGGCCGGCGAAAGCCCAGATCTGCCGCACGAAGGAGGCAACCGAGGTCTTTCCCGCGGTGCCAGTGACGGCGACCATGGTTTCCGGTTGTTTTCCGTAAAAGCGGGAGGCGGCAAGGGAGAGATAAAGGCGTGGGTCGGTCACGACCAGAACCGGCACTTCGGCTTCCACCGCGTGCCCAGAAACAACGGCAACGGTACCCTTGGCAACCGCATCCTTTACATAGGTCGCACCATCAGCCTTGGTGCCAGAAACCGCAACGAACAGGCTGCCCGGCGCAGCCTTGCGGCTGTCTGCGGTGATCCCCCCGATTTCGATCGCCCCGATCTCAGACAGGAGCAATTCTTTCAATTCCGGAAACGCATTTCCGGATATATCTCGCAAATTCATCGACTGTTTCCGTCTTGTCCCCCCGGCACGAATCGCCGGAACATCATAAGCTAACAATCAATAAGACACGAGCAAGGCCGAGCCATCCTTGCCGAACTTCGGCTTCACACCCAGCACCGCCGCCGTGCGGCTGATGATATCGTGCACCATGGGTGCTGCGGACGTGCCGGCGAGTGCCGCGCCATTGCCCTTGTCGGTCTTCGGTTCGTCGATGAAGGACAGCACCACATATTGCGGATCATCCATCGGGAAAGCCGACAGGAAGGCGTTGAAGTTCTTGTCGTGCACATAACGGCCGTTGACGACCTTATCGGCCGTGCCGGTCTTGCCGCCGACGTTGAAGCCATCGACGCGCGCATTTCGGCCTGAACCGTTGACGCCGTTCCATTCGAAGAGGAAGCGCATATCCTTGCTGGCGCCGGGTTTCAGCACCTGCTTTGCCACCTGATCCGCCTGTTCACGGGTGCGCGGCAGGAAGGTCGGCTCGATGAGTTTGCCGCCATTGACGAGTGCCGCACCGGCAACCGCCGTCTGCAGCGGTGTGGTTGAAACGCCATGGCCGAAGGAGATGGTGATGGAGTTGATCTTCTTCCACTCACGCGGCTGCGAAGGCAGCGCTACTTCAGGCAGTTCGGTCTGCATGCGGGTGAGAAGACCAAGCCGCGTCAGGAATTCCTTGTGCCCTTCGGTGCCAACGGTATCGGCAATCTTGGCCGTACCGATATTGGACGAAAACTGGAAG
Source organism: Agrobacterium sp. FDAARGOS_525 (assembly GCF_003938925.1). Classification (NCBI taxonomy): domain Bacteria; kingdom Pseudomonadati; phylum Pseudomonadota; class Alphaproteobacteria; order Hyphomicrobiales; family Rhizobiaceae; genus Agrobacterium; species Agrobacterium sp. FDAARGOS_525. The sequence goes on from NZ_RKIU01000003.1 coordinate 105,965, forward strand.
ATTTCCGGCACCGAGAGCATGCGGCCCTTGCCGTGGAAGTCCTTGATGGTGAAGCCGCCGATGCGGATCGGGTAACGCGCGTCGAACATATCACCGAGGCGGACGCGGCCCGAATCAAGACCCATGGCAATGGTGAAGGATTTGAAGGTGGAGCCCATTTCGAACGTGCCGTTCGACATGCGGTTGAGCCAGCCTTCTTTCGCGCCTTCGGCCGGGTTGTTCGGATCATAATCCGGCACCGAGGCCATGGCCAGCACTTCGCCGGTATGCACATCCAGAACCACGGCACCGGCGCCGATCGCCTGGAACTTGGTGATGGCCGAAGTCACGACTTCGCGCACGATGGACTGCACGCGCAGGTCGATGGAAAGCTTCACAGGCTCGAGCGGCTGATCGCTCGTCATGCCGAGCGCCGTGAGATCGGCAAGACCCTGGCTGTCGACGTAACGCTCCATGCCGGCAACACCGCGGTTGTCGATATTAACGTGACCGACGACATGCGCTGCGGTCGGCCCGCCGGGATAGAAGCGGCGTTTTTCCGGACGGAAGCCGATGCCGGGAATACCAAGCGCGAGAATCTGGCTCTGCTGCTTCGGCGTCAACTGGCGGCGCAGCCACTGGAACCGCGAATTGGAGGAGAGCTTCTGATAGGTCGTGCGCTGGTCGAGATCCGGCAGGACGGTGCGCAGCTTTTCGATGGCCTCGTCAATATCGACGATACGATGGGGCTCGGCAAACAGCGAGACGGTGCGGATATCGGTGGCCAGCACCTCGCCGTTACGGTCGAGAAGATCAGGGCGCGACGCCATCAGCCTGTCGGCCGGCGCGATGCTCGACACCGTCTCCTGCTCTGCGATGCCATATTGCACCAGACGGCCGCCGACGACGGCGTAAAAGGCGACGAAACCGAAAATGAGAAGGCCGACGCGGCTTTTCGCCTGCGCCGCGCGCTTCTTGCGCGCGCCTTCAAACGCCGCATGATCGGTGTGGATGCCGGTCGTGCTGGCGGAAAAGTGAGCCTTGCTCTTCAAAACCATGGCGCGGGAGAGAAAAGACATCAGCGGTTCACCGATCCTGTTATCGTGTCGTCCATGTCGGTTTCATCACCGGCGGTGGCGGAGGCGACGGGCACGGGTGCCGGTGCCGGGCGAGAAACACGGGCACGCGGCGTAGGCACCGGCACGCCGTTGACGGCAATCTGGCCTGCCGGCGGTGATTTTGGCTTGGAAGCACCACCCAGCGTCGCGCCGGGTTTGGAGCCATTGACGGCAGCGGCGATGACATCCTCGACGCTCATGCCTTCAGGCTCGGGAGGCTGCGGCAATTGCGAACGCAGCATCGGCAGCTCGCGCGGCTGCGCCAGTTGCGTCGGCAGTGTCGGCGAAAGACCGAGTTCCGTTTGATAGGCATTGACGAGACGGTGCAGACGGTTCGGCTGCGTCAGCAGCGCCCAGTCAGCGCGCAGGAGATCGATCGTATCCTTCTCAAGCTTGATTTCCGCCTCCAGCTTGCGGACCTCCTCAAGCTTGAGATCGGCCTTGTGCTTGATCGAATAGGTCACGACCGCCGCAGCGACCATGACCCCCATCAAGATGACATCGAAAGTGCGCAGCATATCAGCCTCCCATCTTTTCAAGGCTGGCGAGATCGGGAAGCTCGAATATCGAGAAATCCGCAGCGCGCGCCGGTGCCGTGGTGCGCAGGCCAGCGCGGAGCTTGGCCGAACGGGCCCGCGGATTGAGCTCCGCCTCCTCGTCGCTGGCAGCAATCATCGGCTTCCCGATATTCTCGAAAATGGAGGGCTTGTCCTCCACCATCGGCAGATGCCGGGAACCGGCTGCCTTGCCCGAACGGTCGGAGAAGAATTTCTTGACGATACGGTCTTCCAGCGAATGGAAGGTGACGACGACCAGCCGACCGCCGGGCTTCAGAACCTGCTCGGCGGCAAACAATGCCTGCGCCAGCTCACCCAGCTCATCATTGACGAAAACACGCAGCGCCTGGAACACCCGCGTTGCCGGATGAATCTTGTCCTTGGCTTTGCGTGGCGTGACGATCTCGATCAGGCCCGCCAGATCGCGGGTGGTGCGGAAAGGCTCTTCCGCTCTCCTCTTCTCGATAGCGCGGGCAATGCGACCCGGCTGCTTTTCTTCCCCGAGAAAACCGAAGATGCGGATGAGATCACCAACCTTGGCGCGGTTGACGACATCGGCCGCCGAAACGCCGGAAGCGGACATGCGCATGTCGAGGGGGCCGTTTTTCTGGAAGGAAAAACCGCGCTCGGCCTCGTCGATCTGCATGGAGGATACGCCGATATCGAGAACGACGCCATCAAGGCCGCCCTCGGGCGCATGTTTCGCGAGATCGGAAAATTGCGATTGGATGAGCGAAAGCCGGTCGCCATTGGCTGCGACCATTGCCTGACCGCCGGAGATCGCCGTTGGATCGCGGTCTAATGCGATGACATTTGCGCCGCGATCGAGAATGGCCTGGGTATAGCCGCCGGCGCCGAAAGTGCCATCCAGAATAATTTTGCCGGGGGCGGGTTCAAGCGCGCTGATGACTTCACGAAGCAGCACGGGGATATGGCGCTGAGGTCCGCCATCGGCATCAGAAGATCGTCCGCCAGAATTCGCCGCCATTGACTGTCCCCGTCCTAGGCGGGGCGAGCAGCCGAAAAACCGCGCCCCGCTCTTGCTTCCGCCTGCGCCGCCAAAAACGCATCCGGTTGCCAAAGCTGAAAATGATCCGCTCGTCCGACGAAGGTGACCTCGGTAGAGATGCCGGTGAATTCCCGCACAAAATCCGTCACCGTCAATCGACCTTCCTGGTCGAGCTTCATGAAAACACCGCCGCCGTGAACCAGCAGCGACATTGCGTTCGCTTCCGGCGAGAAGGCATCCATGGACGCAATCTGCCGCTCGTAGCGCTCCAGCAGATCCGGACCGCCGACACTGATTGCCGGAAACGCAAAATCCTGGAGACAATAAAGCTCCTGAACGCCGCGCTTCGCCAGCACCGAACGAAACGGAGACGGAACCGAAACGCGCCCCTTGGCGTCGATCCTGTTCGTCACGTTCGATAAAAAGCGGTCCATTACCCAACTCGCCAAAACCGCATGCCGCAAAGCGATTCATCCGCCCTGCAGCCGACACCGGTACGCACGACACATCGCCAAGCGCCAGGGCGACGTGCCCTGCAGCAGCCCCTTGCAGGCTCCTCACTCGTTTCAGCGATTGCGGGTCAAAAACACGACCCAATGTGGTGTGCATTTGGGATATCATGGGACACTATGGGCGTCAATGGGATGAAGCCGGCACGATACCGCCTTCGCATCGGAAATTCATAAGCCGTTAAGTTTAACGAATGGTTTACTTTGCGCGCAGCAATCCGTCTTCACGACGCAAGAATGCATCATGGAAAAATATATTTTCTTTTATGAAACAACAGGATGTCTTCATCCCGCCAAAATTTCCACCCTCGAAGCCGAAGAGGAAATTCGCCAGTTGGCCTGTAAGCCGGGTTCTGTATGGCCCCGGTTTGACCCGGAACGTGGCAGCCATTCATCTGGGACGGCATTTGCATGCCGCCTCGCGCAACCCACCCGGATGACGGGCCCGGAAACCGGCTGTGAACGGGCTTTCGCCCGCCCCGTGTCATCCCTATTCGGTCTTGCTCCCGGTGGGGTTTACCTTGCCGCCGCTGTTACCAGAAGCGCGGTGGGCTCTTACCCCACCCTTTCACCCTTACCATGCGATGCATGGCGGTTTGCTCTCTGTGGCACTTTCCCTGGGGTCGCCCCCGCCGGACGTTATCCGGCACCGTATTTCCGTGGAGCCCGGACTTTCCTCACCTTACCGTCTTTCGACATTGGTAAAGCGCGGCTGCCCGGCCAACTGGCATGGGCTGCATAACCATGTTCCGCAGCGAAAGCCACCGAAAAGCGACGGCCAAGATTAAAGAAATGCGGGTTTGAAATCCGTCGAGAAAGCACCGTCGGCGATTTCTCCGTCTCGTAGCAGCAACGCGCCAAGCCGTCCGATCTCATCGGAGCTCTTGGCCGCCGTGCCGTTACCACCGGTCAGAACGGCGATGCGCGGCGAGGCTGTGAAACCAATGGCGGGATAACCGCTGCCGGTTTTGGAGACGACACAGGCGGCCATCGAGACACGCGAGAGATCGATGGCAGGCACCAGCGTTCCGACGATGTCAGCGAGATGATCCCGCACGCTTTCACGTCCGCCGGAACGGAACCATTCCCGGATTTCCGGATCACTGCCGAGCCGCTTGTCATCGGGATCGCCGCCAATCTTCAGGTAGAATTTGCCATCGGGATAGCGGACCGGCGGCAGAAGATAGATATGTTTTGTCGTATCGCGCGGCTCGTAGATCAGCGACGGCATACCGGCATATTGATCCAGATCACCCTCATCTATCTCAAAGAAAGCAACGGTGCGGGCATAGACATCCAGCGCTACCGGCTGGGGCAACAGATCTTTGGTAATCGAGAAGCCGCCAGCCGCCACCAACACCCGGTCTGCGGTGTAAACCGCACCTGATGCCGTATGAACCGATGCCCGGCCACTTTCTTCCCGGGTGGAAACAACGATATCGTCGATCAGCGTAACGCCCGCCTTTTCCGCCAGTATGGTCTGTGCTTTCACCAGCGCGCGGGAATTGACGTAACCGGCATTATCCCTCTCGAAGACGCCTTCGCAGCTCTGTTCGAAGGAGAAATAGGGAAAGCGGCTTTTCAGGCTCTGGTCATCCAGGAGTTCCGTGGAAACCCCGAGCCGAGCCGCCGCCTTCAGAACATCATCGACAAAGGGATTGGCGCCGCCCCGCTCAGGTCCAACCATCAGGCAGCCGACCGGCGCGTAAAACTCGACACCGCTGCGTGTCGCAATATCGCCATAACGTGCAATGGAACGGTTGGCGAGCAACGCCCAGTCGGCATCGCCATCGATGGTGCGGGTAATCCGCGCCTCGTCGTAATGGCTGGCGAAGACGCCTTGATGCGATTTTATATCTGCAGGCTCACCGGGACCGATCAGCGCGACGCCATCCACTGTTTCGGCCAGATGGCGGGCGGCGGCGGCGCCCATCATGCCGCGGCCCACGACGATATATTTGAAATGTCCCGCCATGCCGCCCCTCTTTACCCGCTCACTTCCGTCGAAACCTTTTAGCCGCTTCGCCCGAAAATGTCAGACGAAAACCGGGGCCATTTCGGCGGCGAACTCATCCTCTGCCAGCTGACCGTTCAAAAGCAGCACGGCTCCCAGCCGTCCGATTTCGTCCGAAGATTTGGCGGAAACGAAATTGCCGCCGGTCAGAACCGCGATGTTGGAAGATTGCGTATAGCCGATGTAGGGATAGCCGCTGCGGGTGATGGAGGCGACACAGGAGCCTGAGGTCACGGGGCAGCCGGCAAGCTCCGGCATCAGTGATAGCGCCCGCTTCTTCAAAAACTCCACCTCCTCAGGCGTGCCGTCCGAATGGAACCAGCCAACCGCGTCAGCCAGCGTTTCCAGCCTGCCCTTCTCGCTCTCGCCGCCGATCTTCAGATAGACCTTGCCGTCGGGATAACGCACCGGCGGCAGGATGTAGACGATGTCGTCCTCGATCTCCGCGAGGACGATGGTGGATGGCATCGCTCCAAACAGGGCCTGCCTTGCCTCGTCCAGCTCGAAAAACACGATGGTTCGGCCCGTTGCCGCCATATCGACCGGCGATGGAAGAAGTTCTGCCATGTTGGTAAAACCGCCGGCGGCTACGATGACCTTTTCGGCGGTGTGGATGGCCCCTTCGCGGGTCGAAACCTCGACGCCACGGGAGGTATCGCGAATATGCGCCGCCGTCTCGCGCAGCAACCGTGCGCCCTGCGCTTCCGCAATGACGCACTGCGCTTTCACCAGGGCGCGTGGATTGACGTGACCGGCATTCCGCGCCTCGAAATAACCGCCGTGATCGGCTGGCAGGGAGAACATCGAAAACCGGTCGGCAAGCACATCATGGCCCAGCGTCTCTATGCCAAGGCCTAGACGGTCGGCCGAGGAAAGGGCGCGCGAGACATAATCACCGGCAAGACCCTTGCCGTTGCCGGTGAACAGGCAGCCCGCTTCGGTGAAAAAGCGGATGCCGCTCTTAGCCTCGATCTCGGCATAACGGTGGATGGAACGTTGCGCCAGTTCCGCCCAGACGGGATCACCGTCAAACCCGCGAGTGATGCGCGCCTCGTCGTAATGGCTTGAGAACACGCCCTTATGGGTCTTGGGATCGGCGGGTTCACCCGGGCCGATCAGCGCCACGTCATCCGTTTGCACTGAGAGATGCCGCGCCGCAGCCGCTCCCATCATCCCGGCCCCGACGACGATATATTTGAAATCCGGCATGTCATGCTCCGTATCAGCTTTGCTTCTGACTACAGCATGCCGGGTGGAAGCGGAATCGCTTTTCGCAATTTCTCAGACGATGGAGGCCTCAGCCGGCCAGCAGCGCCTGCACCTTGCCGCAATAACGCTTGGAGACCGGGTTCATGCGGGTAGCGCCATGGCCGGCATTGTACCGCAGGATCGTGCTGCAAACCTGACCGCCGCCCAGCTGATGCGCCGTCGCCAGATATTGCATGCCCCAGCGAATGTTGGTCTCGGGGTCGTACAGCGCCTTGGTCGTGCCGCGATAACCCATCATCCGCGCCGTTGCCGGCTTGATCTGCATCAGCCCGACTTCGCCGGCGCTGCCACGAGCCTTGGGGTTGAACTTGCTTTCAACCGAAACCACGGCATGCGCCAGATTGGTGGGAACCCCGTAACGCTTGGCATATTTGACGATCAGATCGGAATAATCGTTCCTGAGCGAAGAAGGCAGGCTCTTTTCTGGCATGGGATAACCGGGCTTGCGGAAGAAATTCTCCAGCGTCACGGTTTTGGTCTTCACGTCTTCATCTTTGGCAAAAGCAATCCCCGCCTGCGAAGCGAGTACAGCAATACCCACTACGACAGCAACAACAACCCTGTTCATATGTAGAAAAAGTCTCCAGATCGGAGGACCGGAACAATGAATCGGCACAATTAGTCAACGCCCGGAAAGTCGATCGCGACTCTCCGCTGTCCGGTCTCCTTGATTGATATTGACGGCAGGTTCCCCTGAAGAACGTCACCGCATACAGTGCTGTTCTTAAACTTCCTCAATGCGGATTAACTGTGGCAACCCAAAAAAAGCGACTTGCGGAGCGCGGCAAACCGGGATTCGTTTTCCAGAAACTGCGTTCAGGCGACCGAAAATTTCGGCAGGCTGGCAATCAGCCGGTGCAGGGTGTCAATGGTGGAAAAATCCGCAATGCCATCCACCAGTGCGGGCCGGAAATGCCTCTGGAACGCCGCCACGGCGCCCTCGGTTTTTTCACAATAATTGCCCGTTATTTCAACGCCGTAACCATAGATGGACAGCATCGACTGCAGCGCTTCGACGGGCTGGCCATGGTCGCCGCGCTGGAAAAAACGCCCGCCGCGGATTGGCGCGGGTTCAACCCAATGGCCGACACCGTGCTGCGACAGGATGTCCCACGGGAATTTTTCGCCCGGATCGACCTTGCGGATCGGCGCCACGTCCGAGTGGGCAAGCACCCTTTCAGGGGCGATATGCCACCGCTGGCCGCAATCGCGACATAATTCGATGACGGCTTCCACCTGCTCCACGGGGAATTCCGGCAGCCCGCCGGGATGACCCTGATTGGCGATTTCGATGCCGATGGAGCGGGAGTTGATATCCTCGTCCCCGGCCCAGGAGCTTTTTCCCGCGTGCCATGCACGTCGGGTTTCCGGCACAAGCTGGACGATGCGCCCGTCTTCAAAAACAAAGTAGTGGCTCGATACCTGGCTTTCGGGATTGCAGAGCCACGACAGAGCGCCATCGGCTGTCGTCATGCCGGTATAATGAAGAAGAATGATATCGGGACCGGGCACGCCGATCCTCTCGCCGTGATTAGGCGAAGGCGCAACAGTTGCGCCCCCGAAATCCGGGGTAAAATCCGGCAGACATTCACTCATGCGACGCGGCGTTCTTTCTCGATGGCCGCATAGGCGGCGTTGAGAGCCGCCATACGCTCATTCGCAGCCGCATGCAATTCCATGGGAACGCCACGGGCGATGAGCTTGTCGGGATGATGCTCCGCCACCAGCGAACGGTAACGCTTGCGGATATCCAGGAAGTCGTCGGACGGCGAAACACCGAGCACGCGGTAGGGATCGCGTCCATCCATATGCACATGCCGCGCCATGATCGTTTCGAAATGATCTTCGGTGATATGGAAGATTTCCGCGATACGGCCGAGGAAGGCAAGCTCACGCTCGTGGATCAGGCCATCCGCCTTGGCGATATGAAAAAGGCCGTCGATGACGCTTTCCAGCATCTCGCAATTATCGTGACCGGAACCGCAAAGACCGGCCAGCCGCTCCGCGTAGGCTTCGTAACCCGCAACGTCCTGACGTGCGAGGTTATAAAGACGGGCAACGTTTTTGGCTTCTTCTTCCGGAAAATCGAAAATCTGCCTGAAGGCCCGCACCTCGGCATCGTTGACGATGCCGTCGGCCTTCGCCATCTTGGCGGAAAGCGCGATGATGGCCACGGAAAAAGAGACCTTGCGGCGCGTTTCCGGATCACCTTCGAACAGCGTGCGGATGGCTTCCACCACGCGACCAAGCGCGTTGCCTGCCGCGTCGCCGATTGCGCCGAGCAGCCGTTCCCACAGGGATGAAATTTGCAAACAGGCGAAATCGAACATCATGACCGCAAGCATGACGGGATATTGCCGCGAATGCAATATCCACAGCGGGTAAGCGGCATTAACTTTTATTCATCTTTGCGACAGTTTTGCTTCAGGAACAAGATAGCGGGGTGAACGGAACTCCGGGTTTTCCACAGGGTGTAGGGGGGTGTTACCTTCTGGACGAGAGCTATCCGGCCAACAAAACCCGCAAATGCCGATGAAATAAGGGAATTCCGGCGCCATGCCTCTAACGGCGTCGGACGGGAATATGAAAGTCACCTATCAAAAGTGGAGATAAATCGCGCATTCTTCTGGACAGATTCGCGCATTCTTCTCGCATTGTTCTGCCAACGGCGCTGACAAGAACAACATTTTGAAAAAAAAGAAGAAAAGTCGATGGCAGCGATTGGAAGAGCCAAATAGCCTACCGTCAATTTCAAAAATTCAGATCATTCGGCAAAGCATTCGCCGCACTCTAAGTGGGACGAAACGACCCACTTAGACGCACTATGTCCCACTTAGCCTAGATCGTTGATTTGAATTAATAATTTTTCGAAGAGGGGTAACCGACAACACTTTTCAAGTGGGACGCGGCAAATTTCAAAAATCCGCGTTAGAAAAACTCTAATCGAATGAGAGATTAGCTCCATTTAGGCGTAAGTACGAAAGAAGCTCCGACGCCTGCCTAAAGCCGTCCAGAGATAACTGGTGCTCAAATTTATAATCCGGCCCCATCTGATCAGTTCGGATCGTTATAGCCTTAGCCTGGGATATGTCGCGGAAGGGTTGGGCGAGCGCGCACCCTTTTCTGTCTGTCTTCTGTGCAGGCAGCTTATCGAAGCGGATCATTCCAGACACCGGTGTGAAATCGCTGAAATTCAAGCAAATCAATGAGGAGCTTCCTGCGTCGAGGGGGGAGAACGATATTTTCATTCCGCCTATCAACATCAAGTGGCAGTAGGTTTTATCATCCATTGAATCAACGGAACAAGAGACACCCCACGTTTGCTGCCCTGCCATCAGCTTCGCTCCGTTTCGGGAAATCGAGTACTGGTATCCTTCTGACGTTTTGCCTTGTCGCTCTGAGTAAACACCACCGCTTCGCTCGGTCATTACGAGCTGCTCACCTTTAAACCAGCCGTCCGACACCGGGCGCTTTGATTTGACCGTTACTCCTTGGGCGGCAGCGCATCCTGTCCCAAGCGCAAGTGCCAGAGAGCAAAACAAGGCCTTTCTAAACATTGATATCTCCACAAAAGGACGCGGCCTTTATCCTCTATGATTGGTGGCCAATAAAAATGACGCGACCTACAACCACCAAATCCTCCACGCGATCGGCATCGAAGGTTTCGACGGGATAATGGCCATCGACATTGTCGGATGCCAGCTCAAGTTTGCCGTCCATCCGCCACTTTGCACGCTTCACCAAAACGGCATTACCCACAGCGAAAACGTATATCCGTCCATGATCAACGACCGTTTGGCTCGAATCGACAATTAGCAGCGCGCTGTCATGGATTGTCGGAAACATGCTGTCGCCGGTTGACCACATCATGAAGCAGAAGTCTGGCGCACCGCCGAGACTTCGCAAAAAACTGCGCTCAAAGGCTGTTTGTGAAACCGGCATTTCGTTGATGGGGATAAGCCCCCGCCCCGCCGACGCTCTCACATCATACTGGGGCAAGTTGACGAAGTCAGCTTTTTGAAGCGTGGCGGGCAATACGCCTTCACCTTTGCTTTCGGCAAGATGCTGAGCAGCGTGATACAGGAAAGAACCTGAGCCGCTCGCCGGATCAAGGATCATCGAGTCTACCCGAGGCGCGACGCTAATGGCGTCGTTTGGCGTAAACATCTGGCCTTCGCCGGTAATCAGCCAGTCCAGAAAAACAGAAAATCTCTGTTTATAGAGCTGAAGAAAATCGAGGTCGGGGATCGAATCACCTCGCTCGTAACCGCCTAACGTTTCAGGATGCACCCCCAAAACCTCAGCAAAAGGCTTGCGGCTTGGATAACCAACCGCCTGCCTGACGCTCGTAAGCCTTTGACCCAACGGGGTTTTCGCGATCGCTGTTCTAGCCATGTGCAAAACAGACAATCCCTGTTTTCAAAACAGAGAATCTCTGCTAATACTCCTATCAGCGAACCGCTTATGCGCTTCGCACTTGTACCGAAACATTCCCAAAAAAGCGGGCGCTGGAACGCCCGCTTTCTCAGCGGAGAAAAACCATGAGCAAACAAAAGCCAGTTATGGACTGGCAGGCCATAAAGGCCGAAGTCCATCGAAGAGGAATGACGCTAACTGAACTTGCAGTTAGAAATGGATTTCATCGCTCCCTGCTACGGAAACTGAACACCACCACTCACTACAACGGACAGGCCGCGCTTGCCGCCTTCATTGACCAGAAGCCCGAAAACCTCTGGCCGACTCGTTACCCGAAGAAAAGCTCCGGCATATTGGATAGCGCAAAATGGCCACCGTTAGAAAGTCAAAAATCTAACGCCACTGCTGGCATGATGGTGGCGGCATGAACAGTATGTTGTCAAACTCCCGTCGCTCCGCTGACAGTGAAATCATTCCCTTCTTCCACGACTTGCCTGCACCCGCCATCAAGCCCGCCGCCCGTCTTTGGGATGAGGCGCAGTCCGTCAGCTACAACGGCCAGACAGCCTATCAGGACTTTGCGCAGGACTTGCATTTCCTTCATATCGAGCCGCCACCGCGCTCGATTGTGAAGCGCTGGATTGCAGGTGTTCAGGCGAACCTTATTCCCCGCCCAGGTGGAGAAATTCCGGCTTTGGGAACAGTCGCCCCGCAGCAGAAGTCATCTGCGCATCCGGTGGCAAAAGGTGAAGAGGAGCGTCAGGCCCGCCGTGTGACCGCGCAGGAAAGGCTTGCCGCCGCTCTGCCGGAATTTCCGGTGACGCCAGCGCCGTCGAAGGGGGCCAAGCTGCATGTCGCCGCTGTCGATGCGCTCCTTCCGTCTCCAGATGGAGTTACCTTTCAGCGCCCGCTAGTCGCCACCGAAATCGATCCAGAGACACGCCGCATCAACGTGTTTGGCATTGTTGCCGAACCCGACCGCGCTGGCTCGTCCAATGATTTCGAAGCGTTCGCCGCGAAACTGTTTGAGTCGACGCTTGCCGAAATCAAACGCGACGCCGAGGCCAAGGCGGCAAAGCTAGTTGCCAGCCGCTTGCGCGAAATCGCGGACAGGTACGACGCTTCCGCCGCCTGATCTCCCTTCTTTCATTGCGCCGATCCGGTTCTTGCGTCCGGCGCGATCCAGCGGAGCCGCCGTACAGCCTCCAGCAGGCGGCTCCGCATCGAAAATCCCGATATCTCAGGTCCGAAAAATGCCAAAACCAAAGACGACTGAACTTGCTGAACCGCCGAAGCCGGACGTGGTTCACGCTCCCCTTACATGGATCGATATTCCCGAAGATCGTGCCCGCCATTTCGATCCCGAAGAGGCAGCGGCACTTGCGACCCTTATCGCGGTCACCGGCTTGCAGCACCCGATCCGCGTTCGCGCCGTTGGAAACCGCTATCGCCTCGTCGCTGGCCGTAAGAGGCTTGAGGCGGTGCGGTTGCTTGGCTGGAGCGCTATTCCGCTCACCGTATCTCTGGCGAAGTCCGACGAAGAGGCCAGAATTGAAGAGGTTCTGGAGAACCTTGCGCGGCCGAAACTGAAGAAGCTCGACCGTTTCCAGCATCTTTATGAACTGAAGGGCGCTTACGAACGTCTCCACCCCGAAACCAAGAACGGCGGCGACCGCAAATCAGAAATCAGAGTCCAAGGTTTGGATTCTGATCCTGAGGCACCAGAGCTGTTCGGCTTCACAAAGGCGTCGGCTGAAAAGCTTGGTCTGTCCAGATCAGCAATTTTTGCCGCCGTTAAAATCTGGAAGGACCTTTCGGACGCTTCCCGAAGCCGTTGCGCGGGAACATGGTTGGCTGACCATCAAGCCGGTCTGAAGCAGCTGGCAGAGCAGTCTCATGGGGATCAGGCCAAGGTGCTTGATATCCTATTTGCAGAGCCGCCGAAGGCAACCAATGTGCCGGATGCCATTGCGATCATCGCCAATGGCCGTGCGCTGACCCATACCGAGCGTAAGGTCGCTGCCGTCACAAAGACGCTCAAATCCTTGCCCGGCGGCAGTGAGATCGTTGCGGCTCAAGTCGATGCTCGCCTCGCTGAATTGCAGAAAAGCATTGCCACGATGAGCAAGTTTCTCGGTGGCCTGAAAGACGATGAACTGGATGATGTCGTCATTGAGCACGAAGACCGGATTATCGCCTCCCTCAAGCGTCGAGGCCGTATCTGATGAAGAAGCGTCGCGACTCTCTCACCCTTGATATCTTCCGCGATTACACGCCGGTCGAAGTCGCGGCGCGTATCGATCCCGAAGTATCAAAAGGCGGCACGCTCGACGTCAAGATCGCCCGTGTTCTCGCTCACGCCATGCAGAAATCAGACATGTCTCGCGCGCAAATCGCGGACGCCATGTCGGAGTATCTTGGGCAGCGCGTGACGGAAAATATGCTGGATTGCTATGCGTCCCCCGCACGCCGGGACCACAAGATTACGCTAGAGCGCTTCATAGCGCTGCTCGAAGTGACTGATTGCTATGAGCTTCTCGCTTTCATCTGCGATTTCTCCGGGTTCGTGGCCGTGCCGGAGCGGTATGCAGACATCATCGAAATCTGGCGCGAAGACCGCGAGATCGAAGAGCGCACCCGCCGCCGCGATGCCCTTGCTGGTCGTATCAGGGGGCTGAAATGAGCTACTACTCCGCGCAGGAAATTGCAGCTGCCGGTATTCGCCTCAAGCTGAAGGCTTTGCCGCACAGCAAGCGACGTGTCCAAGATCATATAAATCGAGAGAATTGGGATGCATCCCCGCTTTGCCGCAAACGCGATAAAGTCGGCGGCGGAATGGAATACCACGTTTCGTTGTTGCCGGAAGCTTTGCAGGCTGCGTTGCATGACGAGAAGAACCGGAAATTGGTGCTGGCCAATCAGCAGGAGAAGAAGGGTCAAGAGCTTGCCCGCCGCGAAAAGCTTTCAACGGCAAACCTGACGGCGCGCCAGCGAGACGTGATGAATGCGCGCTCTGCGGTGCTGTCAGCTATCGACACACACCAGATTTCTAACGGCATGTCGCAGCGACAGGCTATCCAATCGTTCCTTGCCGATCCGGCAGCGGTCGAAATCTCAGAAACCATTCTGCAAGTTGCCAATGACCGTGCCAACAAGGCCAGCGTTAGCCGTGCCACCCTTTACGACTGGTTCAAGCTGCGCGACACCGTTGGCGTCGGCGCGCTGGCACCTTTGCCGACCAAGGAAAAGCAGGACGTTCCGTCATGGTTCTGGCAGTTCCTGCGATTTTACGCGCAGCCGCAAAAGCCATGCCTGACCGACGCGCTGGCACAGTTCAAGAAGGCGCTCCCCGCGCACATCATGCCACCGAATTACGATCAGGTGCGCCGCCTTATGGCGCGCCTTGGCAACGTCGAAAAGCATCGTGGCCGCGAAGGCTCCCTGACGCTCAAAAGCCGCATGGCCTACACTCTACGTTCGACAGACGATCTGCTGCCGGGTTGTGTTTACACGGCTGACGGAAAGACATTCGACGCGGAAATCGCGCACCCGATCCACGGCCAGCCGTTCCGCCCGGAAATCACCAGCATCGTGGATGTCGCCACGCGCCGTTGCGTCGGCTTCTCTTTTGGTCTGGCAGAAAACACCATCGGCGTGGTCGATGCCCTTCGTTACGCCTGCGAACAGAACGGTATTCCTGCGATCTTCTATGTGGACCGTGGTCCCGGCTTCAAAAACGACGTTCTGGACAACCAGTTGACCGGCGTTACCGAACGCCTTGGCATCACAAAGCTGCATTCGTTGCCACAGAATTCGCAGGCACGCGGCATCATTGAGCGGTTTAACGGCTCGGTCTGGAACCCGCTGTCCAAAGAGTTCGAAACCTACATTGGCGAGGATATGGACCGGCAGGCGCGACAACGCTCCTTCAAGGCCACCCGCAAGGATATCAAGCTGTTCGGTTCCTCCAGCCGCTTGCCCTCGTGGCAGGAATTTCTAACGGCATGTGTGAATGCCGTGGCGTCCTATAACGCCAAGCCGCATTCGTCTTTGCCGGGGAAAATGTCGCCCGATCAGTATTGGGAATACCACGTTTCGACCGGCTTCGAGATCGTCCCGGTTCTGGAGCATGAAAAGAACGACCTGTTCCGTCCGTACGTGAAACGCAAGGTTTCCCGCTCGATGGTCGAGTGGCTGACCAACACCTATTTCAATCTGGCGCTGGAAGAGTTCCACGGGGAATACGTGCTGGTTGGCTACGATATCCACGACGCCAGCAAGGTTTGGGTCCGCGAGATCGACCGGAAATCAGGCGAAGAGCTTATGGGCCGGCTGATCTGCGTGGCAATCTTCGCAGGCAACGAGGAGCGGTACATTCCGCTTACGATGGAACGGGCAGCGATGGAGAAGCGCGCAAACGCCCGCGCCCGTCGCCTGAAAGATCATCTTGCAGAAGTCGAAGCGGAACTGTCACCCGGCAGTTTTATCGACGCCTCAATTCAAACTTTCATGCCGATCATCGACCATGAACCAGCGCCGGTGCCAGCCGGTCCGGTGCTTGTCACCAGTGACGGCGAAACCGTTCCAGCAGCCACCGGAGTTGCTGAAGTCACCCGCATCCAGACCTTTGCAACAGACGAAGCTCTTGCTGCGTGGGCGTTAGAAAATCCGGAAAAAATCACAGCTCGTCAGGCGGATGTATTGCGTCGCTGCCTCCAGCAGCAAGTCGCACGAGAGCTGTTCAGAATGTCAGGCATCGACGTTGAAGCCCTTCGAAACGTCCTCCGCGCCGTCGCCTGACACCAACACACACGAGGAAGAACTACGCATGAAAAACGTATTTGTCGAGACCAGCAACGTAAAACGCCTTCTTTCGGCGTTGGTTGCTCTAGAAGATCGCGGGGCACAGGAGGCGTGCCTTGGCGTTGTTGATGGCGAACCCGGTCTGGGAAAGACCACGACGCTGAAATATTGGGTGGCCCAAAGCGGATGGGTATATCTCCGGGCCAAACAGGAATGGAAACCCGGCTGGTTCATGAATGAACTGCTGGAAGCGCTGCCGGTTCGCCCGCCGCACAGCATCGAAAAGAAATACGAAACGATCCTGCGGGAGCTTGGCAGCCGCCACTCGTCCGCGCAGATGGCGGGCCGGACTTTCGGTCTCGTTATTGATGAGGCCGATCATATCTCCAGCAAAGCGTCTCTGCTGGAAACCGTCCGCGACATTTCCGACATGCTGGAGTTGCCTGTCATTTTGGTCGGCATGGGCAGGATTAACGATAATATCGCCCGGTTCCCGCAGATTTCGAGCCGTATCAGCCAGCGCGTCAAATTCCAGAAGGCAAGCCGTGAAGATATCCGGCTGCTGATGGACCGGAAATGCGAGGTCGAGGTGGCGGATTGCCTCGTGGATTTCGTGCTGAAGGTCTCGCAAGGCTTCAATCGCGAGGTTTTGGAAGCCATCGCCAATATCGAGAAATTCGGCCGTCGCGCCGATCTCGGGCCGAAGGGCGTCACGATGACCGATATGGCCGGTCAGACGATCTTGAATGACCGCCGCACCAATCGCCCCATCCTAGTGCCGGAGTTGGCCTGATGGAGCGGGACCGGTACGCAAAACACTACGAGCATATCTTGCAGAATTTTCCAGAGAAGGTTTGTCTCAAGCTGGACGTTCTCGCAGAGCAGTTCGGTCTGCAAAATTATGTTGTCGCCATAGCACTTGGAAATTTGGTGGAGCATGGTTTTGTCGAGCGTCGAAGAGCTGGCTGCTATCAGCTCACGAAAACTGGTGTGAAAGCAAAACGGACGGGCGCTCTGGCGCTCGTCTCCTCCCATGCATCCATCCGGCAGATACCTGCGGATAACTTCAACCAGCGCTTCTGGTCCTGCATCCGGATGTCCGGCTCGTTCACCGCCCACGAAATTACCATGGTCGTGAATTGGCCGATCCGGCATCCAGAGGCCGCTGCACGCAGATATCTGCGCCACCTCGTTGAAGCTGGTTACATCATCGAAATGCCGAAAAGGGAAAAGTCCGTTCTCGGGCGAAGCCACGGCCCGAAGCGGTATCGCTTGATCAAAAACACCGGCCTCAGAGCGCCTTTTTATCGCGAGAAACTCGGCGTGGTTCACGATCCTAACACGAAAGAGGACGTGCCATGCGCCAAGCAAGCCTGATGCCTCTTGTTGATCCCACCTGGCTGAATGTTCTTCGTGCTGAAGCTGCCAAGCCCAAGCGCAGCAAAAAGGACATCGGTGACGAGTTGGGCGTGTCCCGCACCGCGATATCGTTGCTCTGCGCCGGGAAATACAGCGCAGGCATGAACAAGGTGCAGGCGAAGATCGCGCACAAGGTCATGGCGCTCTACGGGCAGCAGGTTTGGTGCCCGCATGTTCGTGATGCAATCGCTCCGGGCACCTGCGAAAGCCACCGCGAAGCCCCGATGGCAAAGAGCGACCCCGCCAAACTGAAACAGTGGCTGGCATGCAGATCGTGCCCGCAAAACCCCGAAAACCAGAAGAAGCCGGAGGCCTCAAATGCTGTCTGACGCCGCCGCGCAGTTGCGCGACCGCTTGTTACCGCTCGTTAACGGGCTGGACGCCCCGGAGCTTTTTCTAACGCTGCGCCTCATGGAGATGGAGGCGAAACACATGGAAATGACCATCGAATACCTGACCGGACGACCGCATGTACCGCTCAACGGTCAGCTTCTTTCTTCCATCGCCCTTGTTTCCGACCACTGAAAGGAACCCAAAGATGCTGAAGCTCTCGGCTCTCCTGTCACTCCTGCGAATTCACCTGAAGGCCCACGAGAACGGCGGCGCGTCGTTGCCGCCCGACGCCGCCGGGGTTGTAGCCAGCCTTCTTTCGTCCTGTGAGGCGCAGGCGAAAGACATGGAGGCGGCGATCCACTCGGTGGCCATCGCGCCGGTCGATCTGCGTCCGCTGCTTTCGGAGAAGGTGGTTTCCCTTTCCGCCTTCGCCAGTGCCCGCAAGGCCAATCCTTCCAACAATCCCAACGAAACCGCCTGATACAAGGAAATACCGGAATGAAATCTGCAAAGAAAAGCAAACCCAAGGCCATTTCTCGCGTGCCGCAGAGTCGTCAGGACGCGATATGGGCCGTTGGCCGCATTGGCACCCTTCGCCGCGCCATTCACGCGCAGAAGGCAAAGGCCGAAGAAGCTATCAGGCTCATCGGTGAGAGGTTCGAAACCGATACCGCCATGATGGCCGAAGAGCTGGCGGAGCATGAGCGCGGTGTGCAGGCATGGTGCGAAGCCAATCGCATGATCCTCACCAATAACGACAAGGTAAAATTCCATGACTTTGGTACGGGCAGCGTCCGATGGCGCTCCCTGCCTGCCAGCGTTTCCATACGTGGTGCTGAAGCCGTTCTTGAGGCTCTCAAGTCTCTCGGCCTGAAGGCTTTCATCCGCGAGAAGGAGGAAATCAACAAGGAAGCCATGCTGAACGACCCTGACACGGCGCGCAAAGTCGCGGGCGTCACGATCAAATCAGAGGGCGAAGTATTCGCAATCGAGCCGGTCGAGCTTGAAATTTCCACCGTTCAGTAAGGTGCAGTATGACATTTATCGCCCTCACTCGACTTGAGCGCAAAACGCTGGAGCGGCTTTACGGGCTGCACGGAAAATATCCGAAGACGGATAGCTTTCTGGCTGGATCGCTTGGGCCATCTTGCGCAGCAGCTTGCCGACGAATGGAACAGACCGGCTACGTCCGCATAGACCGCGTTGCGGAAAACAGCTTTCGCTATGCCTTAACCGATGCAGGCCGGGACCGTGTGGCAATGGCGAATGCTTCGCGACAGCACCCGGTCGCTGCGCGGCCTTCCACGGAAATGGAGGGTGCGAATGAGTTCTGATCGCACTCTCCAGTCATCCTTCGCGCAGGGGTATGCTCTTTGCAGCCCCGAAGGAACGCTTTTGCCGCATAGCTTCCGGCGCACGAAAGCGGAGGCGATTGCCTCCGTTTTCACAGATGCCGAAAGCCGTGATGCCCATTGGGTCGCTGCCGAACAGAAAGGCATGACAATCGAATTCGTCTATGTCCGCGTATTTACGCCGGTGTTTTTCGCGAAGGCCGTCTTGGCCGCGATGGCGGAAGCGGAAATGGCAGGTGCGGCATGAACACGATGGCCGTCATCAACGTGGCCCGCCAGCAACTCGGCATGGACGAGGACCATTATCGCGCGTTGCTCCTTCGCGTCACCAAGGTCAATTCACTTCGCGCCATGTCAGAAAAGCAGCGCCTTGCTGTTGTCGAAGAATTCAAGCGCCTTGGTTTCAAGGTCACTGCCAGCAGCAAGAAACTGCCGCTGGCGTCCAAGCCCTATATCCGGCTTGTCCATGCGCTCTGGAAATCCTGCCATCGGAAGGGCGTTATCGAAGATGGCTCCCGGCAGGCGTTGCGCGCCTTCGTCAAGAAGCGCACCGGCGTCGATGATCCTGATTTTCTAACGTTTGCCCAAGCCAACCCCATTATCGACACCCTGAAAGCCATGGAGGCCCGTGGCTGACATGGCTATTTCCTCCGTCAAAAACCTGCCAGAAAGCCTTCAGGACGTTGCCGAAACCGTTGGTATCGGTGTCGCCCTGAAGCTGATTGCGCATTTTGGCGGAACCGAAATCAAGTTTCCGAAGAAACCGGCTGACGACCATCCTATCCTTATCGCTCTTGGCAAAGAGGATGGAAAAGCTGTATGTCAACTTCTGGCCGGTGATTTCATTTACATTCCGCACGGTCGTCCGCGCAGATCGGTGCGCGCAGACGTGCTGGAGCTGGAACGTCAAGGCAAGAACCGCGCTGCCATCGCCCGTATGTTGGGCATTTCGCAGCGGTGGGTTCGCGAGGTCGCGAACGAAAATCCTCCTGAAGAACCGGACCTGTTTTCCTAACGACCGGAACTGTCTTCCTCACTTTCTGATCCCGCCAAGATCATAGGTTGCCCCGACTGACAGGGGATGCTTATGAATTTTGATCAATGGTTGATCTGGCGCTTGCGGCTGCACGGCGCTTACGCGGGCAGCATGGATGGCGCGCACGGTCGCGCCGTCATCGACGCCATCAAGAAATTCCAGTTTGCAGAAAAGCTGCCTGAAACGGGCAAGGCGGATACCGCCACCGTCGAAGCGTTGCGCAAGCAGCCCGGCCTTTCCAGCCAGACGGTCGAAGCGCCGAAGGTGCCGGTTGAGCCGGTCTGGATGCGTGAAGCCCGCCGTTACATGGGCCTGAAGGAAATTGCAGGTCCGAAATCCAATCCCGTCATTATTGGTTGGGCCAAGAAGCTCGGCGGCTGGGTCGCGGGTTATTACACCGACGACGATATCCCGTGGTGCGGTCTGGCCGTGGCGAACTGGATTTCCACACCGCTGCCCGGAGAGTTTCTGCCATCCAATCCCCTTGGTGCCCTGAACTGGTCCACCTTCGGACGTGACGTGCCCGTTTGCGTCGGCGCAATCCTCGTCTTCAAGCGTCCGGGTGGCGGTCATGTCGGTTTCTATGTCGGTGAAGACCGCACCCATTATTATGTTCTCGGCGGCAACCAGAACAATTCGGTCTCTATCACTCGCATCGAGAAAAGCAGGCTTGTCGCCTCGCGCTGGCCGAAAACCGGTGAAGCGCCGGTTCCCGGTCGCGTCCAGCTTTCCGCCACCGGCGCGCCGATCTCCCGTAACGAGGCATAATCCGTGAAAGCAAAACCGACTTATCGCATGTCCAAACGCCAGATTTGGGCCTCCTTCTGGCTCGCATGGCTCATCGTCATTTATCTGGTCTGGAAAGGCGCGAACGGCAGCGAACAGGCGGTTTCACTGGCAGGCACTGTGGTTCCATCCATGATGATCCTGATTGCCGCTCTTCTCGGGGTGCACCGTTTCGCCGGAAGCCTCGACTTCGCCGCCTCACAAGCCTCTTTCCCGCCGTCCGCACCGCCTTCGCCTTCCCCTTTCGGCTACGATCCCCGCGACGATCCGAACTCTGCTTCGGGAGAGACACCATGATACCGGCGTGGCTTATGAAGGCGGTCGCGCCGGTTTTCTCGAAGGTGTTCTTGCCGGTCCTGATCGTTGCCCTTCTGATTTTTGCGGGCTGTTACAGCTTCAATCGCGGAATGGAAAAGCTGAACGGGATGTTTGCCGATATCAGGCAATCCGCTGTTGCCGAACGGGACGCCTATTGGACGGCCGAGATTGAAAAATCTAACGCCGAACAGGCGCGCAGGGAAACGGCGCAGGCCGCAGAGGCCACGCGGATCAGTGCCGAGACGGCGAAGATCATTGCCGACCAGCGTTCCAGACTACTCACCTTGGAGAAAGCCAATGCGGCTCTACCGAACGGCAATAGCGTTGGCCTTGATCGTGGCCGCGTCCAGTTGCTCCCAGACTAACCCGCCATCACCGCCACCTGTCGTGCGGACGGTCCATGTCACCCCGGCCTTGCCGGATGAGGCGCGGAGGGAATGCCCCAAGCTTTCCGCCAAGCCGCAGGGCGACATGACGCAACAGCAGGTTTTCAGCAATTGGGCCGCAGATCGCACGGCCCGAAATATTTGCGAGGAGCGTCGGAAAGCTGCCGTGGCGGCTGTTGATGCTTCCGCGCAGCATCAGGGGAATGCCGCCAAGTGACGGAACTCAATCTGCAAAACAGTCGAACCGAGAAGGCCCATGACCGTCTCGACGTGGTGGAAAGTCGCGTTAGCAAGCTTGAGCTTTCCGACGCTGTCACCAACGAACGCATGAACAGCATTCAAAAATCTCTCGGCAAGATCGACAGCAATACGAGCTGGATTATTCGCCTCATCATCGGTGGTCTGATTGCCGCCGCTATGACATTTATCGTGAAGGGTGGCTTCAATGTCCAGTGAACAGGATAAGCGCCGCAAGGCCCGCGCCGATTACGTCTATCGCCGTATGACCGGTGCCACCATCGCTATGACACTGAACATCAGTCAGGCCACGTTCGGGCGCTGGAAGAAGATCGCCAAGGAAGCCGGTGACGATTGGGACGTTGCCCGAACCGCCTCCATTATTGCAGGTGAAGGCATCGAAACTGTTGTTTCGACGGTGATCGAAGATTTCATGATTATGGCGCAGTCGGTGCTTGAGGAGATCAAGAACGGCGATTTGCGGCTTGATCAGAAGGTGAAAAGTCTGGTCGCGCTGGCAGATGCCATGACCAAGATGACCACCAGCGCCGGAAAGCTCGCGCCGAAGATTTCGGAGTTGGGCGTTGCGCAGGACGTGATGCAGTACCTGGTCGAATTCGTACGCGAGAATTTCCCGCAGCATGTCGCGGCAATCCTCGAAATCATTGAGCCTTTCGGTGAAAGCCTCGCAAGACGCTACGCATCATGATCAGAAGGCCGGTTCTGAAGGGTAAAGTCAGCGGCAAGGATTTCAAGGATAACCTTGCCAAGCTGGCGGACGATCTCGCCAAGTGGGTGGAGCTTTCGGTATCGGCATTCTCAGCCGATCCGAAGGCCAAAGCCGAACGTCTGGCGAAGGTGAAAGACCCGGAAACGGGCTTTCAGTATTTCTTGGAAACCTATCTGCCGCACTACGTGAAAGGCGAACACAGCCTGTTTCACCGTGCGATCTTCAAGCGCGTTCCTGAAATTCTCGCCTCCGAAAAGGGCGTTAGAGACCTCTTGATCGCGCCTCGCGGTTCCTCGAAATCCACGCACCTGTCGCTTGGTTTTGCCCTCTACTGCATCTGCCTTGGTCGCAAGCGTTATATTCTGGAGGTCTGCGACGTTTACGAGCAGGCCGCGTTGCTGGTTGAGGCGATCAAATCGGAGCTGACCGAAAATCCGCGCCTTTCTAACGACTTTCCCGAAGCGACCGGACAGGGTCGCGTCTGGCGCGAAGGTGAGATCGTCACCGCCAACAATATCCGCGTCGAGGGTCTCGGCGCTGCCAAGAAAATCCGTGGCCGCCGCCATGGTCCGTATCGTCCCGACCTGATGTTCTTTGACGATCTGGAGAACGACGAAGCCGTGCGCTCGCCCGAGCAGCGCAAAAAGCTCGAAACATGGATCAATCGCGCCGCCCTGAAAGTCGGCCCGCCGGATGGCTCCATGGACGTGGTTTGGGTTGGCACCGTCCTGCACTACGACGCGGTTCTTGTGCGTGCATCGAAATCGCCTGTCTGGCGCGTCGAAGAGTTTCAGGCAGTTATCCGTTTCCCTGATCGTATGGACCTTTGGGACCGGTTTGAGGAAATCTACCAGAATGACGGCGAAGAGGCCGCGACAGAATTCTATGCCGCCAACAAGGCCGACATGGATGCGGGTGCTGTCGTCAACTGGCCGGCTGTCCAGCCGCTGCTAAAACTCATGCTGGAGCGTGCGGCCGACCACGACAGTTTCGCGACCGAATACCAGAACAAGCCGATCAACGAGGCCAGCCCGTTCAAGGATTTGACATTCTGGGTATTGAAACAGCCAGACCTTGTGCATTTCGGTGCGGTCGATCCCTCGCTTGGAAAGAAGAGCAAGGGACGCGATCCGAGCGCGATCCTTGTCGGCGGCTTCAATCGTCTGCACGGCACAATGGACCTTTTGGAGGCGTCGATCCGCCGTCGCCTGCCGGATATCATCATTGCTGATGTCATTGCCATGCAGCGGCAATATCAGTGCATGTTGTGGTTCGTGGAAGCGATCCAGTTTCAGGAGTTTTTGCGCACAACCCTCATGGCGACGGCAGCAAAGCAGGGCGTCGGCATATCGGCCATTCCGATCAATCCGACTTCCGACAAGGATTTGCGCATCGAGCGGCTTCAGCCGCCCGTTGCTGCCGGTTTGATCCGCCTCAACAATACGCAACAAACGATGATCGACCAGCTCCAGCAATGGCCGAATGCCGATCACGATGACGGCCCCGACTGCTTGGACATGCTCTGGCAAAACACCCTGCACTACGCCGGAGGCGTTGCCGGAGCCGGTGGCCTTGGCATCCAGTCCGCAACTTCTAACGACACCCGCTCAGATGGCTGGGGAGACTACCGCCTATGAAATCCACGACCAAAGCTGCCGCTGACCAACCGCGCAAGAACCTGCCCGCCAATGCCACCAGCCTGATTGCCGATGCCAGAAACGATATCACCATTCCGTTTTACAGCGGCGCGCTCCAGCATCAGGACGATACGCTGCTCCAGCGTGGGGGAGGCAAAGGTCTCAAAATTTATGATGAGGTCGTGCGTGATACACATGCCGGTGCCATGCTCGACAAGCGCAAGAAAGTCCTTCTCGCCCGTAATTGGGAGGTGAAGCCCTGTTCGGAAACGCCGCTCGATGTCGCTGCTGCTGATTTCTGCCGCGAGGTTATCAACGATCTTTCCTTCGATCTGGTTTGCGAAGAGCTGCTGGACGCAACGCTGAAAGGCTTTGCGGTTTCCGAAGTGGTCTGGATGCGCAAAGACAACCGGATCGTGCCGGAAAAGATCGTTACCCACGATCAGCGCCGTTTCTCATTCGGTGAAGATTGGCGTCCGCGCCTGTTGACGTGGACTAACATGCGCGATGGCATTGAACTGCCGGAACGCAAGTACATCGTCCACCGTTTCGGCGTTAAAGGAAACAACCCTTACGGCCTTGGCCTTGGTTCGCGACTGTTCTGGCCGGTGCTGTTCAAACGTGAGGGAATTACCTTCTGGCTGCACTTCCTAGAAAAGTTTGCCAGCCCCACTGTCATCGGATTCACGCCCTACGGCACCCTGCCGGAAGAGCAGG
The DNA here is from genome assembly GCF_003938925.1 of Agrobacterium sp. FDAARGOS_525. Lineage (NCBI taxonomy): Bacteria > Pseudomonadati > Pseudomonadota > Alphaproteobacteria > Hyphomicrobiales > Rhizobiaceae > Agrobacterium > Agrobacterium sp. FDAARGOS_525. Next base: position 130,590 of record NZ_RKIU01000003.1, read on the forward strand.
CCAAGCTGATGAACACCTTGCGGCAGTTGCGCAGCAGCTCGGCGCTCACCGCTCCGATCGGCACCGACATCAAGTTTCTGGAAGCTGCCCGTAGCGGCTCGGTGACCTATCAGGATTTCCTGCAATATTGGGACAAGCAGATTTCGATCTGCGTCACCGGTGAAACCCTAACGACCGATATCGGCAGCAGCGGTTCGCGTGCGGCGTCGGAAACCCATGCCGAAATGCTGGAATTGCTTGTCGATAGCGATGCCGACCTTTTGTCGGGCACGCTTCGCAAGACGCTGCTGACGTGGCTGGTGGAATATAACTTCCCCGGCGCTGGTGTTCCCCATATCTGGCGAGTACGCGCCAAAAACGAAAAAGATGCAGCTGAAGTCGGCAAGGCGAAGGCAGAGGCGGCAACCGCAATCAACGATGCCCTTATGGCCGTGCTGGCGACGGCGGCCCAGATTGACGACGATGACTTTGCCCGCGAATACATCACTTCGTTCGGCCTGACAGATCATCTGTCAGAAAAGGCTATCGATGCTCTAGTAGAGGCACGGTTCGCCTTCATGGCGGGCGGCAAACGCAGTCGCGATCTGCGCAAGCTGGCCGAAGAGAATTCGATGTTTGCTGCGCTCTTTGACGGCGCACCTAAAAAAAAACTTCAGCGCCATGACCACCACGCCAGTTTTGCCGAAGAAGACGGCCGGATAGAAACGCTTTCCGACCAGTTGGAAGCGACGGTTGAACGGCATTTCAATCGCCGCCTCGACGCCATCCGCGAGGCGCTAGATGCTCCCGACTTCCGGTCTGCGCAAAAGGCCATTCTTTCTCTTGCCGCCGTCTGGTCTCCTTCAGCGCTGGCAACGCAGATCGGTGACGGCCTCGAACTGGCGGCATTGCAGGGACGCGAAGCCGCCTTTCTCGATGGCGAGACGGAAGAGGATTTCGCGGATGCCGATGTCTTCAACCAGCCCTTCCGTGAACAGATCGAGTTTTTCCGACAGAAGCGCGTAAAGCCCACGAAAGCGTGGACCGATGCCCTTCGCGGCGTCCATGACCGCGCCTTCGTCATTGCCGGTGCGACCGATACCGACATGCTGACCGACTTCCAGAACGCCATAGCCAGGGCGATGGAGGAAGGCACCGGCCTAGAGCAGTTCCGCAAGGATTTTGACAGGATCGTTCAGCGGTACGGCTGGCAATACAAGGGTGAGCGCGGCTGGCGCACCCGCGTCATCTTCGAAACCAATATGCGTAGCGCGTACATGGCAGGTCGCCTGAAGCAGATGCGCGACCCTGATGTGGTGAAGCTCCGGCCATATATGGAGTATCGCCACGGCGAAACCCGGCAGCCGAAGATACCGCGTCCGTTCCATCAGGCTTGGCATGGTCTCGTTCTGCGATATGACGATCCATGGTGGAACACTCACTTTCCGCCGAATGATTGGCTGTGTTCCTGCGGTGTCCGGTCCCTGTCGCTTGCCGATCTGAAGCGCCGGGGCAAGGATGGACCTGATACGGCTCCCGGCGATTTGACCGTGCCGCTGATCGATCCCGTTTCCGGCAAGCTGATCGAACAGCCGCAGGGTATCGGTTACGGTTGGGATTACATGCCCGGCGATCTCTGGGAACGTGGATTGGTGCCTTCCGCTTTGATGAACGAAGGCGGCGTGGCTCTGGAAAACCCGCTTCAGCCTGTCGAGATCGACGTTGCCGAATCTGTCGAAGCACTGCTGAAGCGCTCGAAACCCTTTAAGGCAAAGCCGCTGCGCGACGGCGTCTCGCGAGAGGAAAATATCCGCTCATTCCTAACGCCGTTTGGTGCCGATCTCGATCAGGCGGTTTTGTTTGAGGACAAGGCCGGTCACAAGCTGCCGGTCTCCGATCAGCTTTTCCGTGGTGGTGACGACATCCTGACTGGCGATCATGCGACCCTTGCACCGTTGCTGGCTGAAGCGATGATGGACCCCGACGAAATCTGGATCGGCGTTGCCCGCAGGCATGACACGAGCGGTGATGCGTCAGACGAGCTGGTTGTGAATCGGCGTTATGTGCGTGCTGACCGCAAGTCCGGTCTAATGATCGCAGTCGAAATGGGCGAGCGCGTTTGGAGCGCTGTTGTTGCTCGCGGCCGGGACCAAATGGGCGCGCTGGACATGAGACGCAACGGCAAGCTGGTTTTCCAGCGGTCCAAGAAATAGGCGAGCGACAGATGAGCGGTGTCAGCTTTCAGGTAACGTTGGATGACGAGGCGGCACGGCTGCGGCTGGTTGAGCTTGTCGAACGCATGGACAACCCGCGTGGCTTCTACAAGAACGTGGGCGAACTGCTTCTGAATTCGGTTGGTGACAATTTCGACAATGAACGCGGTCCGGATGGGCAACGATGGCGCGCCCTGTCGCAAGTGACGCGTGAGCTGCGCCAGCGCAAATACGGAAACAGCCCTTTGACAATCCTGCGCGTCACCGGGGCGTTGCGAGGTTCGTATAACTACGTCGCCAGTGACGAAGACGTGCGGATCGGCACATCCAAGATACAGGCCGCGCTTTTGCACTTCGGTGGGCAGGCCGGGCGCAATCATAAAGTCACCGTCCCGGCTCGCCCGCAAGTTGGCGTCTCAAACGATGACGAGCGCGAAATCGGGCGGATGGCAGAAGAGTGGTTGTCGTCGGAATGACGGCATGACAAAGACGCCCGCTGAGGCGTTTCGTGGGCCATAGGGCGGCGGATATACCGATTTTGACTTTGCCTAGCGTTAGAGGCGCGTTAGAAATCGAATATGGCGGCATCCCGGTCCCTGTGTCGGCTTGCGGATGTATGTCCGTCTTGAATGATGGCGCCAGATAGCGCATTTTGGATTTTGCCGCCCCCTGTCGTCGGGACGGAACTAACTGCCTTTCTAATCATCGCGCCCAACAGCGCATTGTGCCTTTCAGTTATCGCACTGGAAGGTTCACATGGCAGACGCCAAGCCCATCACCGCCCGTATCGAGGTTTTTCGCAGCGGCACATTCATTCCGATGAATGGCCAGCAGCTTTCCTTTTCCGCAGCCGATCTGAAGGCAATGGCTGACGCTTACGATTACGCCACGGCCCCTGCGCCGGTGGTTGTCGGTCATCCGAAGACAGACGCCCCCGCATTCGGCTGGGCGCAGAGTTTCGAGTATGACGCCAGTGCCGACCGCCTTTATGCCAATGTCGGTGAGATCGCCCCGGCCTTTGCCGACGCTGTCAAAAACGGCACCTACAAAAAGGTGTCGTTGTCGTTCCATCGCCCTGACGGTGCAGCGAACCCGGTTCCCGGCACATGGTATCCAAAGCACGTCGGTTTTCTTGGCGGCGCTGCCCCTTCCGTGTCCGGGCTGAAGAACGTCCAGTTCTCCGACGCCAGCGACACGGTCGAGGTGACGGCTGATTTTGGCGAGCGCGGTTTCGAGGAAACTGCATCTTTGCTGCGCAGCCTGCGTGATTTCTTCATCGAAAAATTCGGCATGGAGGCCGCCGACAAGGCTTTGCCCTCCTACAGCATCGAATGGCTTCAGGCGATGGAGATCGAGAAGCCGGTTCGCCAGCCATCCTTTTCCGCACCGACCACACCCAAACCCAAGGAACCGCCCGTGACACATTCCGATCCGGCTTTCGCGGCTCGCGAAGCTGAACTCAATACCCGTGCCGAAAATCTAAAGAAGCGCGAACGGGAAATCGCCAACGCCGACAACGTTGCCTTTGCGGAAACGCTGGTGACGGGCGGCAAGCTGTTGCCCGCATCGAAAGACAAGGTGGTTTCAATCCTCAACGCCCTGTCCGGTGCTGACACTCCCGTTTCCTTCTCTGAAGGCGAAACGGACGTTCCGGTCCTTCAGGCGATCCGGGATGTTCTGACCGCTCAGCCGAAGGTCGTTTCGTTCGGCGCTGACGATCTGCCCGCTCTCGGTGGTGAAGGCGACGCGTCGTTCGCGGCAGATGGTCAGGCCGTGGACCGTGACCAGCTCGACACCCACAACAGGGCGAAAGCCTACCAGAAATCTCACCCCGGAACGGCGTATCTCGAAGCCGTGAAGGCCGTTTCCTGACCTAAAGGAGCTTTCCGCGCATGAACTATTTTATGGATGTCCTGTTGCTGACGGCGACTGCGACGACACTTTTCACCGAAGGCGATCTGGTGGACTTCAATGACGCCAAGATCACGGCCGACGACCAGCCGGTGAAGGGCGTTGCAAAACACCCCGCGACTGAGATCGGCATGGACGTAGCGCTGGTAGCAATCGGCGTCGGCCGGAGCCGTGCGCGTGGTGCAATCACCAAGGGCGCAAAACTCATTTCCGCTGCTGCCGGTGGCGTCAAGGTCGCCGGTGCCACTCCCGCTAACGCTTTCGCAACGGCGCTGACTGCCGCAGCGGATGGCGAATTCGTTTCCTACCTCATTCGATAAGGACCGCTCTGAATGTCGGCACTGAATAATAAGACGGCGGCTGTAGTCGATCCGATCCTCTCCACCCACGCACGCGGCTACCGCAACAGCACCTTCATTTCGCAGGAGCTGTTCCCCCGCGTCTCGATCCCGAACCGCTCGATGCGCGTTATCAAATTCGGCAAGGAAGCGTTCCGCGCTCTCAATACCCGCCGCGCACCCGGCGCGAACAAGAAGCGCATCCAGTACGGCTACGCGTCCGACCCTGTTTCACTCGCCCAGGACGCACTTGAAGGCGTCGTGCCGGTCGAACATCAGGAGGAAGCCGAAAGCGTTCCGGGTATCGATCTGGCGGCGGGTGCCATCAACATGTCGCTGGATGCCGTCGATCTCAACCTTGAAATTGAAGCTTCAGGTCTGGCCCGCAACGCAGCTAACTATGACAACAACCACAAGCTCACGCTGACGGGAACGGATCGCTGGAAAAGCGCTGACAGCGATCCTAAGGCCGATTTCGACGCTGCCAAGGAAGTCATCCGGCAGTCGATTGGCCGCTATCCCAACACCCTTGTTCTCGGCCCCACCGCAAAGAATGCCCTTTGCAACCATCCGAAGATCAAGGAGCAGTTCAAATATACGTCGAAAGACAGCATCAGCCTCGACATGCTTGCTGCCTACTTCGAGGTGAAAAAAGTGGTCGTCGGTGCTGCGATCTATCTGCCGGAAACCTCCGATGACAACGCGCTGGCGAACGATGTCTGGGGCGATGACGCCATTCTGGCCTACGTGCCGGAGGCCGGGGATAACTTTCAGGTGCCGTCCTACGCCTACACCTACGAGCTTCGCGGCTATCCGCAGGTGAACCAGCCGTATTTCGAGAACGCCACGGACTCGTGGATTTACCCGGTCAAGGTCGAGCGCCGCCCGATCCTCGTCGGGGCTGAAGGCGGCTTCCTGTTCAAAGACGCTGGCGCGACACCGGCCTGATAGGAGATCGCCATGGACGATAACAAAGTATCGGTTCCGTTGATTGCCCCTGCCAAGATCAACGGCGTTCGTGAACCCGCAGGAAAAACCGTCACCGTCAGCACCACGCTTGCAATCCAGCTTGCCGCATCGGGGGCAATTCCTTGTGATCTGGCTGAGCGTCTTTCCGACGCCATCGACATGTCGGACACGGCATTGGAAAGCGATTTTCAGCAGGCGGTCAAAGATGCCGCCGCAGGCCGTATCGATGTGCTGAAGGCGGAAAACTTGGTCGAGGTCGCCCACCTCGAAAACAAGATTTTCGATCTGTCGCGTGATCTCGACCAGAAAAAGCAGACGATCAGTGCTGCCGCCTCCGATCTTCAGGAGAAGGAAAATCTTCTGATTGAGGCACGTCAGAAGGTCGCGGATCTCGAAACCGAACTGACCGGCGAAAAGCAGGTCAGAACCGACGCGGAAAGCAAGTTGGCAGCAGCGCAGGCCGAATTGGCAAAGCTTGCCGAGAAGGCAGCGACCACGCCGAAACCCGCCGCCGCCAAGAAATAAGGTCCGTTCCAAAGCCTCGCAAGCCGGACCTTTCGAGCGGGGTGGTCACCACATCCGCCCCGCTCGTTTCCACCCCATTCTTCTAACGCTCTGGTGACGCCCGTGACCTATGCCACGCTTGACGATCTGATTGCCCGCGCCGGTGAGGACGAAATCCGGCAGATTGCCGACCGCGACCGTGACGGCGAAATCGATCTCGTTGTGATTGCTGAGGCGTTAGAACATGCCGACAATCTGGTGAACGGCTATGTCGGCACCAAATATCCTCTTCCGTTTTCGCCGGTCCCTGACCTCGTCCGCACATGGGCAATCGATATTGCCCGCCATCGCCTGCATTTTCAGGGTCCGCCCGATTACGTAGTGAAGGACTACGAAAAGGCGCTTGCCTCGCTTGAGCGTGTCGCAAAGGGTTTGATTTCCCTTCCCGTCAGCGGAGCTGAAACACCTGCATCCAGCGCTGGCACCGTCATGTTTTCCGCGCCGGATGAAGTGTTCGACGCACGCGGTTTGAGGGGCTGGAAATGTTTGTAAGCATTATCGAGCGCCTGAATGCCACGGCTCCCTCGCTTGCCAGCGTCGAATTTGCCGAAGATTTGGACGTTGTCGCCAAAGGCGTTCAGCGTGCCAGCACCACGACATTCGTTGTTCCGCAGCCTGAAAAGGCCAGCCCGAACCGACTGGCAACCGGCCACCGCCAGCTCGTGCAGGTGCGCTTCCTTGTAGCAACCATCCTTCGCTATCACAGCGACAATACCGGCAGGATGCGCGCTGAAGAATTCGACCGGTTCAAGGGCGAGATCGAGGATGCCCTGACTGGTTGGGAACCGACCGATGCAAGCGACCCTTGCTCACTGGTCGGGACTGAACCCACCCCCATGCCCAACGGCGTGACGATCTTCGTCGGCATCTGGGAAACATCCCGATACCTCACAGACAAGGACACTCCATGAACCAGCCGACCAGCGGCGGGCAGTATGTCCGCAACCCCGAGACCGGCGAACTTACGAAAGTAACAGGTGCAGCCACAGAGGCTCCCGCCGCCGCTTCCGAAACCGAAACCCCGAAAACGGTCGAAAAGGCCGCTCCCCAAAAACGAGGCCGCAATGTCTGACGATGTACGTTTTTTCCGCAAGCTCGGCATTCTGTCGAAAATCGAAACCGAGCAGGGCGAAGACGCCGAGCCGGTAGCAGCCGATGCAATCATCATGTCGAACGTGACGTTTACACCGCTGACAGGTGAGCGGGTTTCGCGGGATTTGCTGCTTCCCTATCTCGGCAATCAGGGCGTCATCCTCGCCGGTATTTATGGCCGTCTGGAAGGTGATCTTGAACTCGCTGGATCGGGCGTTGCCGGGACGCCGCCGAAATACGGCTCTCTCCTTCGCGCCGCCAATTTTGCCGAGACCATCACCGCCGGTGTGAAGGTTGATTACACCATCATCGAAGAGAATTCGGAGACGGTCACGATCTACTTCATCTCCGACAAGGTGCAGCACATCTTCGTTGGCGCGAAGGTGAATTTCGCACCGAACTACCAGCCGAAAAACTACCCGAAATGGCGCACCACCATTGTCGGCATGCTCGGCACGATCACCGATATCGCCGCCATGCCAGCGATCAGCAAAGCAGGCTGGGCGAAGCCGGTTCACGTCAGCAAGGCGAACACCCAAATGTCGCTGCATGGCTGGCCGTCCGTTGCTGAAAGCCTGTCCCTCGATGTCGGCAACACGCTGACGCCGCGTTTCCTGATTGGTGATGAAAAAGTTCTGATTTCCGACCGTTCTTCCACCGGCACGGCGGTTGTCGAAGCGCGCTCCCTTGCGACAGTTGACTGGTTCGACAAGGCGCTGACGCGGGAAAGCGGCGCGCTTTCCATCACCCACGGAACCGTTGCCGGAAACATTGTCGAGATCACCGCTCCGGCCGTCGAGGTGGGTGAACCGACACAGGGCCAGACGGACGGCATCCTGAACTATTCGCTGCCGCTCGATCTCTGCCCGGTCAACGGAATGGATGAACTGAAAATCACCTTCCGCTGACGCCGGCTGCCTTTCCAAACCCCAAACACCTTCAGGAGTAGACCCGTTATGAAATTCGTTCTTGCAGACACGTACAGCTACTGGTGGCCTGTCATCATCCGCGCTCCGCATCCCGACGAACCGGGCAAAATCCTTGAACGCACCCTGAAAGTGCAGTTTGAGCCGCAGCCTCGCGAAGAGGCGATTGCGGCACAGGAAGTCTACGTCACCTTGAAGACGCAGCGTGAGCGTGATGCGCATGAGGCCCAGCAGCTTAAGGCCGTTTGCAAGAACTGGGATGACGTTGTTGATGCGGATGGCGGCGCGGTTGCCTTCACCCCCGACAACATAGCCAAGGCGCTGGAGATCGGCTGGTTCCGCAGTGGCGTCTACCGTGCCTATACCGAAAGCCTGAACGGCGAAGAAGCCCGATTGGGAAACTGAAAGCGGCGGCGCGGGCTTGGGCTTATGCCCAGCTCGGCCGCGCCGATCCCGCCGCCGAGACCAGTCTTGATGAAGACGTGGCGGGACAATTCGAGCGGATGGGCATGGAAATCGACCCCTCCGAAATCACCACAGCAGAAGACGAGGCATTCAAGGTGTTTGCGCCCAATTGGGAAAGTGTGACCGCATTTCTGGCCTGCGAAACGCAGTGGCGGATGATTGCGGGTGCCGCAAAGCTCCTATGGCTCGGCTTCGATTACGTGGCGGTCGATGTCGTTATGCGCCGCTATGAATTCTCTAACGCTGCCTTCGCTGATCTTCAGGTCATGGAGCTTGAGGCGCTGTCTGTTCTGAAAGGTGCAAGCGCATGAACAGGCAAATGGAATTCGAACTGATCTTCCGGGCGCAGGCCGCCGCTGCGAAAAACGCCACGAATGATCTGCGCAACGATGTTGCCGCGTTAGGAAACGAGGTCACGAAAACCGCCGCTGCCTTCGACCGTGAAGCGGCGGCAATGAACCGCGACACGGAAGCTGCCCGCAAAAATACCGATGCAACGAATGCGCTCACCCAAGCCGAACAGAGGGCACGCGAGGATGCTTTGCGGGCATCGGGTGCCGTTCCCGCGTCGGCCCCGGCAGCAAACGTCCGCAGGCCGCGCCGAAATCCGCTGCGAGAACCGCAGACACCTTCGACGCCTCCGGCTCCCCCATCCCCGCCAACGCCGCCCACACCTCCGGTGCCTCCGTCCAATGACAACGTCCGCCGTGATCGTGCGCGTCGTCAGAACCTGACCTATCAGGTTTTCGACATTGGTCAGGGTGTGTCCGGTGGCATGCCGCTGCCAATGATCGCAGCCCAGCAGCTCCCGCAAATCATTCAGCTCTATACCGGCCAAGGCGGGATGAATTCAGCGCTGAAGGATTTCCGCGTCTTGGCTGGGGGTGCTGCCCGCGTTATCACACCGCTGACCGTTGGCATTGCCGGTCTTACTGCCGCCGTCGCGACGGGAGCGATTGCTTATAACGGCTATCTTCAGTCAACCAAAGAAGTTGAGACCGCCGCCTCCGGTCTTGGCCGTGCTGTTGCCGGTAGCCGTACCGAAATGGAAGCCGCAGCGCAGGCCGGTGCCAGCGCTGCCGGGATTTCGGTATCGTCTGCCCGCTCCATGGAAGCACAGTTTCTTCGCACCGGCCGGATCGGCTCGGAGAATTTCGAAAGCCTGATCTCCATATCGAAGGATTTCGGGGTGACCATGGGCATCACCACGGCTGAAGCCGGGGCAATGCTTGCAGAAATGTTTGCCGATCCCGCCAAGGCAGCAGACACGCTGTTCCAGAAATACGGCCTGATCGACGCGGCAACCGCACGTCATGCGTCGAACCTTGCTGCGCAGAACCGCCAGTCCGAAGCGCAGGCCGTTCTGCTGAAGGCGTTGCCGGATCAGCTCGCAAACGCCAGCGAGGCGACAACCGCGCTCGGCCGGGCATGGGAATTTGTCGCTCGAAACGCCAGTAATGCCTTTGATAATGTCGGCAGCTTTCTCGATCGCCGCATTTCAGGCCCGACACTGGACGAGCAGATCGCGGAGGCTGAGGCAGCGCAAAAGCGGCTTTCGTCCGGTTTCGGTTTTCTCGATCTGCTTAATCCGGCTGGCGCGACGGCAAACGCCAATGCAGCACGACTAGAAGAATTGCGCGAGCAGAAGCGTCGTCAGGATGAAGCCGCCGCAGAGCGGAAAAGGGTACAAGAAGATGCTGCCCGCAGCCGCGCCGCGTTGTCCGTTGCTGAAAGCTCACCCGCCAACAATTCTCGCCAGCGCGAGCAGGAATTGCGAAACCAGATCGCTGCATTGCAATTTGGTCGTGACGCCAGCGGCGTCGATGATTTCCAGCGCAGCCAGATCGATACCGCTATTGAGGCCAAGACACGTGCGCTCGATGCGCTGATCAATCGGCAGCAGCGGTCGGCGGAGTTGGACCGGCTCGATATCCAGATTTCTAACGAGCGCAATCCGCTGTTGCGTGCCGAACTGGAGGCGCGCCGCACTCGTTTGCAACTTGCCGAACAGGAAATATCAGCGGAAACCATCGCTGCTGAAGCTGGTCGCGCCCGCAATCGTGTGATCGCGGAAACGATTGCCGCAGCGTCATTGCAGGCTTCCGACATGAAAGTGGAAGCCGAGACCCGCCAGCGCCTCAATTCGCTGGTGGCGTCCGGTGCCATTACGTCTGCCGACGCAAACCGCATGCTCCAGGAGGAGCTGAGCCTCCGTCCTCTGATCGCTGCTGCGAGCGTTGCGGATATTGAGACGAAAGAGCGCCTCAATAAAACCATTGCCGATCTGAAGGGCGGTTATGCGGCTCTGGCCGAAGAAGAAAAACGCGCTTCTGTCATGGAATACCTGCGCGGCCAGAACGACAATCTGGAACAACTCCGTCTGGAAAAAGCCCTGATCGGAGAGAACGAGGCAGTTCGCGGGCGTGCCATTGCCATGCTCGATGCCGAGCAGAAAATCCGCAGCATGGGGATATCCGCCTCCAGCCGCGAAGCCGGCCAGATTCGGGACGTTGCACAGGAACAAGCCAAGCTCACCCGTGAGATCGAAAAGCAGGCTGAAGCATGGGATACGGTTCGCTCGGCTGCTGAGAGCGCTATCGACGGCGGTATCGACAAGCTGATCGACGGTGATTTTGGAGGCGCGCTGGAAAGCATTGCCAAAGACATCACCGGCATGTTTTCCGAACTGGCGATCAAGAACCCGATCAAGAATGCGCTGCTTGGTACAGACAATGCCACGATGTCGGACGTGGGCGGGCTTGGTGGTCTGATTTCCGGTCTGTTCGGCAAAAAGAGTTCTGATCCTGCTGCCCTCGTGAGCGGCGCTATGAGCCAGTCGGTCGGCAGCATGTCCGTCAGCGCGGCAACCGTCATGATCAACGGCAGTGTCGTCGGCGGCCTTGGCGGCGCGTCATCCGGCATTCTGGGTGCGGCCAACAGCAATGTTACAGGCTCGGTCACATCAACCGGGACGGCTGTCGATCTTGCTTCTTCGCTGATCGGTTCGAGCGAAACCGTCAATCGTCTCGATATCAATTCCTTTCTCAGCAAGGGCGGCGTCGATATTGACGCGGCACAAACCGCGTGGTGCGCCGGGTTCGTCAACTCTGCCCTTAAACAGATCGGGGTTGATGGCAGCGGTTCGCTGACGGCCAACTCCTTTATGAACTGGGGTAGCGCGGTCGATCCGTCGAAAATCCTGCGCGGTGACGTGCTGGTCCAGTCTCGCGGGCTTTCCGCCAATCAATCCGGGGGGCATGTCGGTTTTGCGACCGGTCAGAGCCGTATGACCGGTGGACAGCTTCAGCTCGAAATGCTGTCGGGAAACTACAAGAACAGCGTGGGAACGGGATGGGTCAACGCGACCGATATTCAGGCGCGCCGTGCGACGGAGGCCCTTAGCAGTCTTGCCGGAGCGTCTGGAACCGCAACGCAGGGTCTCGGCGCTTTGGGTGCCGGGTTCGATCAGTTCGGCAAAAACCTGTCTGGCCTTTTCCCGTCCGCGCCTTCAGCGGGTGGCGGCGGTGGCGGTCTCTCCGGATTTCTCGGCAACCTGTGGGGCAATCTCACCAACGGCGCAGGCACGCAATGGGCAGGTATCGCCTCCGGTGCGATCTCCGGCGGATTGTTTTCGGAGGGCGGCTGGACTGGTCCCGGTGAGGCGAAAGACGTTGCCGGTGTGGTTCACGCCGATGAGTTCGTATTCTCCAAAAAGGCGGTGCAGAAAGTTGGCGTAGGCCGTCTTGATGCCATGCACAAGGGTTTGCTGCGCGGTTACGAGACAGGCGGATACACCACCGGCTCCGTTTTTCCGTCCGCCGTGGGCACGAATTCTAACGCGCCTTCCAGCGGTCGCAACGCGCCGATCATCAACAATTACGGCTCGTCGGAAGTCCAGTACGAAGAGCAGACCGACCAGCACGGCAATCGTCAGCCGGTGATCACAATCGGCCGGCAGATGGCGGCAGCTATCCGCCAGCCCGGCAATCCGGCCAATCGCGCCATTCAGGGCGAGTTTGGTGTGAAGCGTCAGGCGGTGCGCCGATGGTAGTCCTCGTCTGGCCTCCCGCACTGCCGCGTCCGGAGCGCAACACATGGCAGTCCGTCCCGCAGGATGCCCGCCTGAAGCGCCGTTCCGATGCTGGCCCGACAGGCTATCGCCGCCGCTTTTCGTCCGCGTCAAAAACGGTTTCGATGTCCCTCGTTCTCGACCGGAACCAGAAAGAGCTGTTCGACCGCTTTTTCCATCATGACACGAAGGAAGGATCGCTGCTGTTCTGGATGCCCGATCCCACCACGGAAGGCTGGGCACTCGGAACCAGTGACGGCGCGCCCCTAATGACTAGCGACGGCCATCCCATCGTTTTGGCCCGGCGCTGGCTCGTCACGTTCGGCGCAAACCTGCCGACAGAGACCGTGCAGGGAACAGAGTTTCGCAAATCGTTTTCTGTCGAGGTAATGCCATGAGTTGCACGTATTGCGGTTCAAGACTGCATCCATACGAATATTGCCCAAAAACATGGGGTGGCAGTGCTGCTCGCCTGCACCTTCGCTGCTCTTATTGTGGCGGTCGGAACCACAATTATGAAGCTTGCCCAAAGCTCGGTCGGACCGCTGAACCAGATGGCGTGATCCTGTTGGATAAGCGCCCATGAGACGCGTGAGTTTCAACGCCCGCATGGCGCAGGATGCGCAGGCAACATCGGAAATCTATGTCGCCCTGTTTGAGATCGAGCATCCCGAGCTGGTAAAGCCGATCCGGCTTTCTACCGACAATACCGAGCGCCTGTCATCCGACCCGCTTTACTACGGCACGCGTTCGACGTGGCGCGGTGCGAACCCGATCACGGAACCTTTCCTGTGGGTGGTCGCCTCGACGCTTCTGCCGTCCGATCAGGAAGACGCTCCAGCGGCTGCAACGCTGATCCTCGAAAATCTGGATCAGGAAATGGTCAACGTGGTGCGCTCTTTCACGACGCCCGCAACGATCCATATGGCCGTGGTGCTGGCGTCGTCTCCCAATCTGGTTGAGGCCGAATACACCGACCTCAACATTGTTTCATCCGACATCGATGCCGGGGAAATCTCCCTCACCATTACCCGCGAGGAAATCGAGCTGGAACTGGTTCCCGGTGGGCGGATGTCGGCGCGCACGTTTCCGGGGATGCACAGATGAGCGTTAGAAATTCCACAGCGACGCTCGACCATTGGAGCGACCGTTTTGTTGGCCTGCCGTATCGCGAGTTCGGCCGCGACCGCGATGGATGCGATTGCTGGGGCTTGGCCTGCACCATCTACCGTGAAGAACTCGGCATCAACCTGCCGCAGTACCTTGGCTATGCCTCCGTCGAGGAGCACGGCGAGATCGCTGCGCTGGTTTCCGGTGCAACCTCTTCTCCGCTCTGGCTCCCGGTCTCCGGCACGGCCGTCGCCTTCGATATCTCCGTCTTCCGTCGCGGCCGTCTGGATACGCATGTCGGTATCGTCGTCCACCATGGCCTGATGATCCACATGGTCGAAGGGGACTGCTCCAAGGTCGAAAGCTACCGATCGGGCGCATGGGGCCATCGGCTGACCGGCACATACCGCCACGTCGAGTTGATTTCGAGGGGGCTTTGATGACGGTTCAAAACGGCGTCATTCCCGTTCTTGCAGCGCCTATGATCGATCCCGCAGCCGGTCGAATCGACATGTTCATGGCGGTTGGCAGCACTCTTGCCGAGATCGTCAAGGCAGCGCTTCCGGAATTGCAGCCTGCCGACTTCCGGTTCTGCCGGGTGGCGCTGGTCAGCGAGCGTGGCTCGATTATCGTCCCGGCCGACCACTGGCGCACCGTTCGCCCGCGTGAGGGCGTGCGCGTCGTCATTCGGCTTCTGCCGGGCAAGAATGCCCTGAAATCCATTCTCCAGATTGTCGTGTCTATCGCCGCAGTCGCACTCGGTCAATTTTGGGCTGCTGGTCTCGGCTTCGCCGCTGGCACTACCGGTTTTGCCCTCGCTTCTGGTCTTATCGGCCTTGGTGTGAGCATCATCGGCAATCTGCTGATCAACGCGCTGATCCCGCCACCCAAGCAGGAGACGCTGGAAGCAGAAAACCGCTACACCCTGACCGGCTGGCGCAACCGGCTGGAACCTGATGGCGCGGTCCCTCTCGTTCTCGGAACGGTTCGCTATGCGCCGCCATTCGGTGCCTACACCTATACTGAAATCGTCGGTGACTGGCAGTATCTCGTCTGCCTGTTCTGCTTTGGCTATGGCCCGTTATCTCTGTCCGGTTTCCGCATCGGTGACACCGATATTTCCGAATATGACGAGGTTGAGCTGCACCCGCGTTATGGCCGCCCCGGCGATGCTTCGCTCTCCCTTTTCCCCCGCCAGGTCGTAGAAGAAACCATCGGTGCGGAACTGCTGATGCCGCTCCCGCGCAACGATCTCGGTGACGTGATCGAGGGCGGTGCGGCCACTGTTGAGCCGGTCGTTAGAACCACGGGTGGCGACGCGTCCGGAGCCAGCGTCATACTCGCATGGCCTGCCGGTCTGCTGCGCTACAATGATGAGGGCAAGGCCATTGCCCACGTCGTTTACGTCCGCATCGAGCAGCGGCCGATTGACGCCGACGACTGGCAGGAAGTGGCGGTAATTGGGGTTAACGCCCGCAAGCTTGAAGCATTTTATCGCCAGCATACATGGGATTTTCCGACACGTGGTCGCTGGCAGGTGCGCTGCACGATGCTGACGCCGGAGAGCACCGACACCAAAATCCAGCAGCGCACCACATGGGCTGCACTGCAAACAATCAGGCCAGAGTACCCGCTGAACTTCCCGCACCCGCTGGCGCTGGTGGCGTTGCGCGTCAAAGCCACCCACCAGCTGAACGGCCAGCTCGATAACTTCAATGCCTTGGTTTCGCGTCTGTGCATCGACTACGAACACACGACCGGCCAATGGATCGAACGGCAGACCAGCAACCCCGCAGCACTCTATCGCTATGTGCTTCAATCACCTGCCAATCCGAAAGCCGCCTCCGATTCGGCAATCGATCTGGATGCCCTCGCAGAATGGCATAACTTCTGCCGCCTGAAGGGCCTCAGCTACGACCGCGCCATTGAGGAAAAGTCCACGACGCTGCGCGACCTCCTGACGGAGATCGCCGCCGCAGGCCGCGCCAGCCCGCGTCACGATGGCCTCAAATGGTCCGTGACCATCGACCGGCCGGACAAGCTGCTGGTCGATCATGTCAGCCCGCGCAACAGCTACGATCTGCGCGTGTCGCGCTCCTATGTAGAGCCGCCAGACGGTTTTCGTGTGCAGTTCCTTGATGCCACCAACGACTACAAGGCGGCAGAACGCATCGTGCCTTGGCCCGGTAAAGAGGGCGCGGACATGCTGCTGGTCGAAACGCTCGATCTTCCCGGCAAAACCAGCCCTGACGAAATCTACCGCGAAACCCGCCGCCGCATGTATGAGGCGATGCACCGGCCGGATGTTTACACCGTCTCGCAGGACGGCCCGATCCGAGTCGCAACCCGTGGCGATCTCGTCCACCTGTCGAGCGATATCATCAATCGCGTGCAGGTCGCCGCCCGCATCAAAAGCGTGTCCGGCCGACTGATCGAGATCGATGAGCAAATAACCATGGAAGCGGGCAAGAACTACGCCATCCGCTTTCGCAGCGGCCTTTCGGAAGCCGATACCATTGGCCTTTCTGTCATCCGCACGGTCCAGACGATCGCAGGCGAGCGATCCTCACTTCTCGTCAATGGCGACGGCGACATGCCGCTCGCGGGCGATCTTCTGCATTTCGGTGAAGCGTCCACCGTCGATTACGCCCTTGTCGTCACCGGCGTCGAGGCGGGCGAAGATTTCTCCTCGCACCTTCGCCTGATCGACGCGGCTCCTGTCATCGACCAGCTTGTCGATGCCGAAGAAATCCCGGCGTGGTCTGGCCGGTCTGGAACGGAGATTGACCAGAGTGCCCTTATACCGCCAGCCCCGCGTTTTACGTCCATCCGTTCGGGCGTATCGGGAACCGGCGCGACAAACCGCATCGACTATCTCATTGAACCGGGTTCCGGCCCGGTCGGCTCGGCATCTTTCGAGATCGATCACCGCCAGATCGGTACGACCGTCTGGACCACACTGACCATCCCGGCCGCCAACGGCGGCGGTTCGATCACGGCATATTCTAACGGCACTGGCGTCCATATGCGGGCACGGGCTTTTTCCGCAGCCGGAAAGCCGGGACCGTATACAGCCATCACGGCTTTTGTTGTCGGCGCAGAGGATGCGGCAATTCCCGGTGGCCTGCCGGAAGACGATATTGCTATCGGCGCATTGCTTGGCGGCGCGGTGGTCCAGTTCCTCACCGGCGACGATACCGCCGTGACGCGCGTGCAGCTTTACCGCTCCACCTCGCCGTCGCTCAATCGCGAGGCCGATGCGGCGGGCCTTTTGGCCGTCGAACCGTCGCGCAGCTATTCCGTGCCGGTGGGCGACACCACGCGGCAGAACCTGCTTACCAACGGCGGTTTTGACAGTGCCGGTACATGGACGCTCGGCACCGGCTGGGTGGTTGGCTCCGGCAAGGCAACGAAGACGGCCGGGACCGCCAGCGCCGTCACGCAACCGCTCGCGGCCACGGCAGGACTATATTTCCGCATCGGCTTCACGCTCTCGGCCGTGACAGCTGGAAACATCACGCCCCGCCTGACGGGCGGCACCACGGTCAACGGTTTGGCCCGCAGCGCCAACGGTACATTTTCCGACCGCGTGCAGGCTGTCAGCGGCAACAACACCTTCGGCCTCAATGCTTCCGCCACCTTCGCGGGCGCACTGGACGATGTGTTTGCCTATCTCGAAACCGCGACCTGTCTTGCGCAGGGAACCCACTACTTCTGGCTTGAACCCCAAAATGCTGACGGCGTGGCCGGTCCGATCTCCGGCCCGTTCACCGTGACCATTCGATGAGGAAAAAATGACCGCTCCTGTATTCACGACGACAATTGCACGTCTTACCGCGATTTCCGATGAACTACTCGTCAACCGAGACGGCGATACGGCGTTGCAAAAAACATCCGACCTCGCAGCGCAGATTGCCTCAGAAGGTGTCATCGCGACCGCCTTGCAGAAGGTTCGAACTGATGTGTCGGCCAGTATCGACGACATGAACAACAGGCTTGAGGCTGCGGCGGAAGGCTACAAGGTTGCCGTGACGTGGGTCGAGCTTGCTGCAGTGACCGATGCGGTCAATCTTCAGGGCGGCCGGGTAACCGGTCCTGATAGCGGAACTCATAACGACCCTGTAACCGGGCAGTCGGTCCCGAATGAAGGCGAATACAAATGGAGTGCCGCGCCTGCAGGCTGGCGGCGGACCGGCGTGTTGGTCGATGGAGAGCGTATCAAAACAGGGCTTAATACTCTGGACAAACTCGCTTATGCAGCTGGAAACCCGTTCACAGCACCTTCAGATTTCTTTCGTGAGGTTGATCTCGAAGCGACCGGTCGCGTTTCTCGCGCTGTTGCTATCGATGGATATACTCTCAGGGCTGCGGCCGGTGTTCTTGCTGTCGAGCAGCGACCCACGATTAGTTTTGAACATGACCTCTCGCCTTGGAGGGAGGTCGAAGCTGATCGGGCAGGCAGAATTATCCGCTCAGTCGATCATAACGGCGTCATCCATGAGGTTCGCGGCGGGAAACTGCTGCCTGTCCGCAATACAGGTGGTTTGGGGCTCATTGTAGCTTATGGCGATAGCACGACATGGGGTGATGATCTGGATGATGCGGAAGGGACGAACTTTCTTGTTCGGCGCTGGACCGGCCGACTGGCGAGTGCTTTTGGCATCGAGGTCATCAATCGGGGTGCGAACGGTCAGCGCGCAAACGAGATCGCAGCCCGCATGGGTGCCCGATATCCACGCGCAACGGTAACTGGTTCGAGTATTGCCGCATCTGGCGTCACGGCTCTGACAGGCTTGACCGATGATATGTTTGTGGTTGCAGGTATGACCTTGTTTCCCAGAGCAGTGACACTCATCACTGATGCAGGTCTTCGTGTCAGGGGGCGCATCACACGTACCGGCGCGTCTGCTTACAATTTCCTTCGGTTTGAGAAGGGTGCTGCAATCGCTGCGGCTAAAGTCGACATTTTTAGCCACGTGGGCTGGGGTGATCTTGCCGCACATACTTTGATCGGAATGGGCGTCAATGACGAGGCGCAGATTGTCAACGGCACCAAAACCATCGCAGACGTGCAGGCTCTTTACAGGGCAACTACCACCGCCTGCCGAGGTGGCTTCACGGTGTGGGGTCTCCTCGACCGAGGCATAAGTGAGGGCGCAGGTACAGTCATTGGTGATTACATTCGTGCCATGGAAACATGGTTCCGCGCTCAGTTCGGGACGAACTACTGCGCCGTTCGTCCCTATCTAGCAAGTCAGCGCGCCCTTGATGATGCTGTCCGGCTCGATCCTGCCTTCCTGCCGACAACGGACGACGCCACAGCGGTTGCTGCGGGCTGTACTCCCCCTTCATTCCGCTTCGGTGGTGTTCATCTCAACGCACGTGGCCATCAGCTGCAGGCACTCTGCCTGGAGCGTCATCTGCGCCTTCAGTTCAACATGGAGTGACAACATGCTTCTCAGACAACTGCCTTATGTTAATCCCGAAAGTTCCGGGCTTCCTGTGTTTACACTCCCCAGTCAAGATGAGCGGGAAATCTTTGCCAACGCAAACGTTCTCCGCTGGTGGCGTGCTGATATGGGCGTGAAGTCCGATCGGTGGGCTTGCTGCAAAACCGGTGCTGAGCTTGTCCAGCGACGCACAAATATGCCTGATCTCGTAGAGCTTCCAGCGTACAACAATCAGCCGGCATTCTTTTTCGCGGATGCAAACGACCAGCTTTATGATGGTGGAGCTAACCTTTTGCCTGCGACGTCCAAGCTTACGCTGGTAATGGTTGGTCGAGCTGGCCCAAATGATGCAGCCTTCCCCGTTGGTGGAACGAATACCGATGGGCACAGCACCTTTCTCATGCATCAATCGACCGGCAGCGGCGCGATGGGATTTGCGTTCAATGCTGCTGCTCCCGCCGCCAATGCCGGTGGGCTAATCAGTGCAAACTCTGGACGCCTCAACGAAAACGGGCCAAACATCATTATCGGCAGTTACGACAGTGCTGCCGAGAACAAGCTTGGTCTACGCGCAAACAGAGGCAGTCTCAATCTTACCGGAAACGCCTCCATCCCGTCGCCATCCAACCTGGCAACTGGCCTTTATGTTGGCGGCATTACAGTCGGAACTGGGATAGCAAATGGTGCCATCGACGGCGGTGAGGTAGCTGAGATCATGGTGCTGGATACCGCTCTCCATACGAACACCAATCTGCGCGATCAGATCGAGGCTATGATGCAGGAGCGATACGGGCTTTGGTGAGAGCTCAAATTTGAGTGTGAAAGAGGTCCGCTCACTTTGCTGGGGGAAGCGGACCTCAGTACCGTGCATCAAGATAAACACAGCGCGTCACTAATTCCCGGCAACACAAATCGTTCCCTGATATTGGCTCCGTCGCGCCTCGTACGCGCCGGAGCCTCGCTTAGCAAAAAAGCGAGTGAAATAAACAATAGGTACTATTCCTATGCCCTGAAGACTGTTTAGCTCTCTCCCTCAACAGCCGTTAGGAAAGAGATGGCATGACTACTTTGATTTTGAAGAAAACCAGCTTGAAGAGTGCAAGTCCGGGGTCATTGCTCCGGTATGATATGGAGGGGCGTTCGTCTTACGCCATAGTCATCGAGACGGAGGTGAATTTCATAAAAGCCGTAGTCATCGGGTTGAATCATGACATGTTTGCTCTTGGAAACCTCACGCGAGACGAAGATGCATATGACCTAGGCATGGAGTGGTTCCTCGAACCTGTGGACGTGTCTAAGCCGTATGTTAAAGGGGATGAGGCGTCGAAAGAAATAGGCTTGCTGAAGTTTGATGAGAAAGGCGAGCCACTTTTGTCCGTCACTGACGTTAAGCACTACGGCGAACCTGTCTACTGGAATCTAAAATCCCGCAAGCAAGCCAGCGCAGCTTCAATTGTCCCGCTCGCCATTGGCGACTGGAAACTATGGGCGAACCACGACGAGCGCAACAGTGTCAATGGAAAGCCACTCTTTACTAAAATTAGAAAGACGGCGGATGATCAACCGGCCTCGTAGTAACGGAGCCTAGCTCCGGAAAAGCTAGGAGGATCGACACTGTCGCGTGAGATCAAGCGGGTCTCAAATATGATCCTTCCACGCCTCTCAGCAGCGGTGCCTAATCCACGCGCTGCTGACGACGGAGCACCATCGGTAAATGTTTTGGTGTCCAAAAGCTAACGCTGATTTGTCCAGAAGGCCGCGCCGCGCCACACAGGGCACTGGGCCCGTGTCCGCAATGGGCCTATTGAAACGATTATATTTGCCCGGTCAGGTCAAGCCGCTGAAAAAGCGCGAGAAATCGGCGTTTTTCTTGATAAATTCACTTTACACCCACACGCGGCTGTCGCATCCATTTGCCAGACATGTCCAGACATGTGTTTGAGTATACGCAAAAGGAGAGCCACGATGGCCAAACAGAAAGTCGCAATGCTGACCGCGGGTGGCCTTGCGCCCTGTCTCTCTTCGGCCGTGGGCGGCCTGATCGAACGATACAGCGATATAGCGCCTGAGATCGACATCATCGCTTACCGCTCCGGTTATCAGGGCGTGCTTCTGGGTGATCGCATCGAAATCAGCAAAGACATGCGGGAAAAGGCGCATCTGCTGCATCGTTACGGCGGCTCGCCGATCGGCAACAGCCGCGTCAAGCTTACCAACGCCGCCGATTGCGCCAAGCGCGGCCTCGTCAAGGAAGGCGATAATCCGCTTCGTATCGCTGCCGAGCGGCTGGCGGCCGACGGCGTCACCATTCTTCATACCATCGGCGGTGACGACACCAATACGACCGCAGCGGACCTCGCCGCCTATCTCGGCGCCAACGGCTACGACCTCACTGTCGTCGGTCTGCCGAAGACGGTGGACAATGACGTGGTTCCGATCAAGCAGTCGCTTGGCGCCTGGACGGCCGCCGAAGTCGGTGCGTCCTTCTTCGACAATGTCAGCAACGAGCAGAGCGCAGCCCCCAAAACCTTCGTTATCCACGAAGTCATGGGCCGCCATTGCGGCTGGCTGACGGCGGCCACCGCCCGTGCCTATATCCAGAAGACCAACGGCAACGAATATGTCGAAGGCCTGATGATGAACACGCAGATGAAGAACATCGACGGCATCTACCTGCCGGAAATGGCCTTCGACATCGAAGCGGAAGCCGAGCGCCTGAAGGAAATCATGGACAGACACGGCTACGTCACGCTGTTCGTCTCCGAAGGTGCCGGTCTCGATTCCATCGTCGCTGAACGCGAGGCTTCCGGCGAAGCGGTAAAGCGCGATGCCTTCGGCCATGTGAAGATCGACACGATCAATGTCGGCGGCTGGTTCCAGAAGCAGTTTGCCAGCCTCATCGGCGCAGAACGCTCCATGGTGCAGAAATCGGGCTATTTCGCCCGCTCTGCCCCCGCCAATGGCGACGATCTGCGCCTCATCCAGGGCATGGTCGATCTCGCCGTGGAAAGCGCACTCAACAAGGTCTCCGGTGTCACCGGCCACGACGAAGACCAGAATGGCAAATTGCGGACCATCGAATTTCCGCGTATCAAGGGCGGAAAGCATTTCGACCTCTCTGCCAAATGGTTTACCGAAGTGATGGAACATGTCGGTCAGCCGTTCACAGCGGCCTGATTTTACGGTAGGCTAAAATAAGACGGCGACAGGGAGGGCAAGGAGGAAGAGAATGTCTGGACAGGCCTGGCTGATTTTTTGCGCAGCATGTGCCGTGGTGTTCGCACTCCCCTCTCCCCTTGTATTTTCTGTCGCCTCTTATGCCGCCATCCGCGGCAAAAAGACGCTTTTGGCTTCCGTCAGCGGCGGCGCTCTCGGTATCGTAACCGCCATGACGATTTCAGCCATTCCTGTGGCCGGCTTTGCCTATATGCCGCAGTCTTTCGTGGAAATCGTGCAATGGGCCGGGCTCGGTTGGCTGATGCTGTTTTTCCTGTGGACTTTCGCCACTCCCGCCGCCCAGGCGGCCAATGCCGATAATGACAATCTGGCTGGCAAGTCCGGGAGCGGAACGTTCCGCGATTGTTACGCAACCGCTGCCCTGAGACCGCGCTATTTCACCTTCTTCCTGGCGCTGTTGCCGCAATTCATCTCCACCACCGGCAATGCGGTAGAGACGTTTGCCGTGGCGCAGGCCGCAGTCCTGCTCCTGGCTCTGGCCATTCTCATCGTGCAGGGGCTGTTTCCCGAATCGACTCTGGCACTAGTGCGGCGCATGTCTGGCGACAAGAAAATCCGCCAGAAGTACCGCACGCACTTCATTTCCGGCCGCGCGGTCAGCGCCGGATACAGGCGCATCGCGGCCTGAAACACTGCAAGTCGCCTCCCGGCTTGCCGCTTTCCTTACAATAGGTTAATGAAGCTCGACGGGACACTGCCTGCTTCGCTCGACGCGGGGGTATCGAAAGACAGGCATAACGAAGGCGGCAACATGCGAAATTCGGGCAAATTCCGCGGAAGAAGGACACTTCTTCTGTCTTCCACCGTGGGTCTGGCACTGGCATTGAGCGCATGCACCAGCGTCGAATATACCGCGAAGGACGGGCCGAACGGCCCTAAAATCGCAACGATAAACCCCGCGACCACTCCTGCGTCGACATCCGCGCAGCCGGCAGCGACCGAGGCCGCAGCAGCAACCCCGACAGCTGCATCGGTTCAGACCGCCGAAACCGCAGCCTCTTCTCAGGCAGCAGCACTTCCCACAGCCGTCGCCGTCAAGGGCGGACGCATGGCGCTGCCGCCGGCTTCCGAAATAGCTGCCGCCGCTGCGATCACTGCCCAGATGCAGCCGCAGCAGACCGAGGTCGCCCAAGCCGCAGTGGCGGCATCTGCACCCACCGCGGCCGCAGCACTCGCACCGGCAAGCGCCGCTCCCGCGGCGGCAGCCATCGAAACGGCGGCTGCGGCGGCCAAACCTGCCTCCCATAATGCCGCGGCCGATCTGCCGCAGGTGGTTGCCGTCAAGGGCAGCTTCCCGCCGGCACCGCCGCCGCCCGGCTCACCCTCCATCGGCACCGAACTGACGGCCGAACGCAAAGTCATTCCGCTGCCCAAGCCGGACAGCACCGTTCTCGCCTATGCCGCCGGGCCGACCAACGCCGCCCTTGCCGCCATCCGGCAGAATGAAGCGATGACCGCGCCGCTTAATACGCCACCTGCCGGACGCGAAAAATTGAGCGGGCTGATTTCCAAATACGCCAGCATGTATGATGTACCGGAAGACCTGGTTCATCGCGTGGTGCAGCGCGAAAGCCGGTATAATCCCGGCGCCTATAACAGCGGTAACTTCGGCCTGATGCAGATCAGGCACGCTACGGCACGCTCCATGGGCTTCGATGGCCCCGCCTCGGGCCTGTTCGACGCCGAAACCAATCTCAAATACGCCGTCAAATATTTACGCGGCGCATGGGTGGTGGCGGGCAACGACCGCGACAACGCCGTCAGGCTTTACGCGCGCGGTTATTATTACGATGCAAAACGCAAGGGCATGCTGCACGTTCTGCGCAAGTGATCGCCTCTGGCGTCGCTCTGAGCGCGGCGCAGCCGTTTGCCTTCCTTGAACGTCGAGCATTTTCCTTTCGCCATCCCTGGTTTTGTCCCAAGGATTTGAAAACCCCGCAAATATCAGGACGTGCAGATCCTCGGGACGAGCCCGAGGCGACGTATCCGTAGCGGCGCGAGTTGCCTCCCCATCTGTGGCTGGGGCGGTTCTTTGTGTCCCGCAGTGCCGGCCCCGTCTGGTTTTCCAGCGTCTCCATCATTCCCCACCTTCGCCCACAGCCCCTGTCATCAAACTGTAGCGTCACGGCTGTAGACGCCTCTCAATCGACTGAGAGGTGAACAAATGACGAGTGCGGCACCCAAGACCGGCTTCAGCAAGAACACGAAACTGAAGTCCGCATTGCTCCAGCACAAGGCTCTCTCGAAAAGCGGCCTCTCCGAACGGTTCTTCGGCGTTCTTTTCTCCGGCCTCGTCTATCCGCAAATCTGGGAAGATCCCGAGATCGACATGGAGGCGATGGAGCTTGGCGAAGGTCACCGTATCGTCACCATCGGTTCCGGCGGCTGCAACATGCTGGCCTATCTCTCGCGCAACCCGGCCAGCATCGACGTGGTTGACCTCAATCCGCATCACATTGCGCTGAACAAGCTGAAGCTCGCCGCCTTCCGCTATCTGCCGGCCCATCAGGACGTGGTGCGCCACTTCGGCCGCGCCAATATGCGCAGCAACAGCCACGGTTACGATCGCTTCATCGCCGAACATCTCGATGCCACGACCAAGGCTTACTGGTCGAAGCGCACGCTTTCCGGCCGTCGTCGCATTTCGGTGTTTGACAGGAACATCTATCACACCGGCCTGCTCGGACGCTTCATCGGCGCAGGCCATCTCATGGCCAGGCTGCACGGTGTGAAGCTCACCGAAATGGCCAGGGCCCGGACGCTCGAAGAACAGCGCCAGTTTTTCGACAGCAAGGTCGCGCCGCTCTTCGACAAGAAGGTGGTCCGCTGGTTGACGAAACGCAAAAGCTCCCTCTTCGGTCTCGGCATTCCGCCCCGCCAATATGACGAACTGGCAAGCCTTTCCGATGATGGCACGGTTGCCTCGGTTCTGAAGCAGCGGCTGGAAAAACTCGCCTGCAACTTTCCGCTGAGCGACAATTATTTTGCCTGGCAGGCCTTTGCACGCCGTTATCCGGAGCCGCATGAAGGCTCTTTGCCCGCCTATCTCAAGTCCGAATATTACGAGACAATCCGCAACAATACGGCGCGCGTCGCCGTGCATCACGCCACCTACACCGAGCTTCTCTCCAAAAAGCCGGCAAGCGCCGTCGACCGCTATATCCTCCTGGACGCGCAGGACTGGATGACGGATGTGCAGCTCAACGAATTGTGGTCGCAGATCAGCCGCACCGCCGCATCGGGCGCCCGCGTCATCTTCCGCACCGCAGCCGAAAAGAGCGTGATCGAAGGCCGGCTTTCCCCCGATATCCGCAATCAGTGGGTCTATCTGGAAGAGCGCTCCAGCGAGCTCAACGCCTTGGACCGCTCGGCCATTTATGGCGGTTTCCATATTTACCAGAGGGCTATGGCATGAAAACCGTCGGTGAGAATGTAAGTCTTGCAGATAGTGCACATGCGAGCCTGATGGACCGCATGTATCGCCACCAGCGGCATATCTACGATATCACCCGCAAATATTACCTTCTTGGCCGCGACCGGACCATTTCCGGCCTGAACGTACCAAAGGGCGGCACGCTCCTGGAAGTCGGCTGCGGCACCGGTCGCAACCTGCTGCTGGCCGGCCGCAGGTTTCCTGACGCCAAACTATTCGGCCTCGACATCTCCGCCGAAATGCTGCTGACCGCAGCCGAGAATTTCGCCGGCAGGGCGGAACGCCCGATTTTGCGCGTGGCCGACGCCACCGCTTTCCGCCCCGCCGAGTTCGGTCAGCCCGACGGGTTCGACCGGGTCATGATCCCGTATGCGCTGTCGATGATACCGGACTGGGAAAAGGCAGTGGAACAGGCGCTCAAGGCGCTGAAACCCGGTGGCGCGCTGCATATTGTCGATTTCGGCCAGCAGGAACAGCTGCCGAAGTGGTTCCGCACGCTCCTGCACGGCTGGCTCACGCGCTTCCATGTCACGCCCCGCGCCAATCTTCGCTATGTTCTGGCCAATATGGCAGGCCGTTTTGATGGCAACCTCGAATTTGAGGAAATCGCCCGTGGTTACGCCTGGCGGGCTGTCATTACCCTTCCGGTCACTGAAGCGCAGCAACCGAAAATCCACCGCATCCTGGCCGAGGCCTGATTCCAGAGGGCAGAACGGACCCCGCGCAGCGCCGAGGGGCGGCGTCACCGTCAAGGCTCCTGCAGCGCCTTATTCGGCGATGGATGCGCAAATCGCTTCAAAATCCAGCGACTGTCGGGTGCAAAAAGCACGTTGCCACTTGCCATATCAGTTTGTTTACCATGTTATGCGTAAATCGGGAGATACGGCGCGCCGTTTTGGCGGCCGTATAGGGGCAATATTTTCATCAGGGTTCCAATGCGGCTGCGTTTATCGGCACTATTGTCGGCTTTGCTATTGATCGGCGGCTGCACCTCCACGAGTTACGATCTGCTCGAAACCGCGTCCGTATCCAAGCCAAAATTTTCCGATACCGACCCGCAGGATTTCGGCGTCAACAACCCGCACCGCCATGAGGTGCACGGCATCGACGTGTCCAAATGGAATGGCGATGTCGACTGGCAGACCGTGCGCAAGTCGGGCGTGTCATTCGTCTTCATCAAGGCAACGGAGGGGTCGGATCGAATCGATCCGAAATTCGGCGACCATTGGCGCAGCGCCGCAGCCGCGAATATTCTGCATGCGCCTTACCACTTCTATTATTTCTGCTCGACGGCAGACGCGCAGGCCGACTGGTTCATTCGCAACGTGCCGAAGGACGCCGTTACTTTGCCACCGGTTCTCGACGTCGAGTGGAACCCTGCCTCCCCCACCTGCAAGACGCGCCCGGCTCCCGGCATCGTACGCGCCGAAATGCAGCGCTTCCTCGACCGCATCGAAGCCCATTACGGCAAACGTCCGATTATCTATACCTCGGTTGATTTCCACCGCGACAATCTCGTCGGCCAGTTCAAGGACTATCATTTCTGGGTGCGGTCCGTCGCCGCGCATCCGACGAAGATCTATGAAGACCGGCAATGGGCCTTCTGGCAATACACCGCAACAGGCGTCGTACCCGGCGTGAATGGCCCGACCGACATCAATGTCTTTGCCGGAAGCGAGAAAAACTGGCGGAAATGGATCGCTTCGGCCAAATAGGACGGCCAAGAAGCAACACTTTCCAAAATTCGGCGTTGTTCAACCACGTCAGATCGCCCGATCCGTTTTTTTGTCGCAAACATATGGGTAAAGCGGGCTAACAACCTATCGAGGAAATTCCCATGCCCACGTTCCGGTCGCGCAGCATCATCTTTGCCGCCGCTCTGTCTCTTTTGTCTTCCAGCGCAGCCCTCGCCACGCCACCGGTTGCATCGCCTGACGATCCTAAGCAGGTCGCCTGCGGTGGTGATCTCGGTACGTTTCTTGAAGGCGTCAAGGCCGATGCGCTTGCCAAGGGCATTCCGGCAGATGCGATCCAGAAGGCATTGGCGGGCGCACAGATCGACCAGAAGGTGCTATCGCGTGACCGCGCGCAGGGCGTTTTCCGCCAGACTTTCCTCGAATTCTCGCAGCGCACCGTCAGCCAGGCCCGCCTTGATATCGGCCGCAAGAAGCTGCAGGAGCTCTCCTCCACCTTCGCCCGCGCCGAAAACGAGTTCGGCGTGCCCGCTGGCGTCATTACCGCCTTCTGGGCCATGGAGACCGATTTTGGCGCCGTTCAGGGCGATTTCAACACCCGCAACGCGCTGGTAACCCTGTCGCATGATTGCCGCCGCCCGGAGCTCTTCCGTCCGCAGCTGCTCGCGCTGATCGAAATGGTTCAGCATGGCGATCTCGATCCTGCCACCAATACGGGCGCATGGGCCGGCGAAATCGGCCAGGTACAGATGCTGCCGAAGGATATCATCGCCTTCGGCGTCGATGGTGATGGTGACGGCCACATCAACGTCAAGAGCAGTGCGCCCGATGCCATTCTGACGGCTGCAAAATTCATCCAGCACCTCGGCTTCAAAAAGGGCGAACCCTGGATTCAGGAAGTTTCCCTGCCCGAGAACCTGCCCTGGGACAAATCCGGCCTTGGCGGCCCGCTGACCGCCGGCGAATGGTTTGCGCTTGGCGTCACCCCGCGCGATGGCAACAAGAACTTCGCCTCCCTTCCCGCCGCACTCATCATGCCGCAGGGCCGCAAGGGTCCGACTTTCCTCACCTATCCGAACTTCAACATCTATCTGGAATGGAACCAGTCGTTCATCTACACGACCTCGGCTTCCTATTTCGCTACCCGCCTGATGGGCGGCCCGGTCTATGACAAGGGCAACCCAGATCCCGGCTTTGATGACGCCACCATGAAGCAGCTTCAGACCAAGCTCGAAGCACGCGGCCACAATGTCGGCAAGGTGGATGGAATTCTCGGTTCTGGCACCCGCGTCGCCATCCAGAAGGAACAGCAGCGCCTCGGCATGCCGGCGGACGGCTGGCCTACGGCAGCTCTTCTACAGGCGCTTTAACCTGTCTTAACGCTGCTCTCCGGCCCTTAATCTGTCGGCCGGAATCAAGGCGGAAATCGCTAATCTCGACCGGATGACTGGGGATAAAACCCCGGTCATTTACTTTTTTTAAACATATGAAGCACTGCGTGATAAGAAAATAACCATTCATTTTCAAATAATTACGGAAATTCCTTTTTTGAGACCCTGAAAGACGTGCTGCACCGCATCACAAAAACCGCTTTTCAACTGCCACAAAACGGTCATATTATCGAAGCTGTCAACAAGAGGAGGCACCCATGGGACTTACAAAATCTCTCAATGCCTTGGCAGTCGGTTTGGCGTTTTTGTTCGTAGCGATGATGCTTTTCATCTGACGAGACGTGAAGACCAAACGCAGTGAAGAACCGTAGATGACACGAATTTAAAAAGCGCAGGCCCCGAGGGACCTGCGCTTTTTTCTGTCCGAAAATAGCCTGGCTGAAATCACGCGGCGCTGCGACGCAGACGCTCCAGGCCCAGATTTTCAAGCACGGCATCAACCAGCGGCGCGCGGTTCATGGTATAGAGGTGGAACTCACTGACGCCGCGCCGCTGGAGATCGGCGATCTGCTCGGCCGCAACCTCTGCAGCCACGCGGGCGCGGCCCTCCAGATCCTCGTCATAGCCTTCAAAACGCTCATCCAGAAACGCAGGAATGCTTGTGCCGCAGCGTCCGGCGAAACGCTTGAGCTGGGTGAGATTCTGGATCGGCATGATGCCCGGAACCACCGGAATGGTGATCCCCGCCGCCGTAACCCGTTCCATGTAACGTTCGAACACGTCATTATCGAAGAAGAACTGCGTCAGCGCCCGGGTAGCGCCATTATCCGCCTTGCGCTTCAGCATGTCGATATCAACAGCTTCACTTGCGCTTTCCGGATGCTTTTCAGGATAGGCGGAGACCGAAATCTCAAAGTCGCCCAGCTCCTTGAGGCCCTTTACCAGCGCTGCGGCGTTCTCGTAACCCTGCGGATGCGGCTGGTAAGCCGTGCCGATACCAGTGGAGGGATCACCGCGCAGCGCCACGAAATGACGAACGCCCGCATTACGGAACTCGTCGACGACCTGGTGCACCTCATCGCGGCTCGCGTCCACGCAGGTCAGATGTGCGGCCGTCGCCAGGTGGCTGTCACCGATCATCCGGCGCACCGCGTCCAGCGTCGGCGCCTTGGTGGAACCACCGGCACCGTAGGTGACGGAGACGAAATCCGGGTTCCACTTCTTGAGCTCGGCAACCGTTTCCCAGAGCTGGGTTTCCATCTCGGCGTTCTTGGGCGGGAAAAATTCGAAAGACAACCGGATGTCGCCATCACGGCGTGCGGTTTCCGACCTCAACATATCATGCCCTCCCGGAGCGAAGTAAAACCGCCTCTTGCGCCACATCGTCTGCCATCAGCAGCCGCTGGTCGCGGGCAACCCAGATCGTGACGTCCAGAGCTTCGTCGGACGCTTTTTCAGAATGCAGATCGACGGCACGCTCCAGAGAAAGCCCGGCCTTCTTCATCCACTCTTCCATCAGCGGGTGCGAGAAGCCTAGCCGCACATGCGCGTGTTCGTCGCGCAGATATTCAAAGGAATGCGGCGCAAGATCGATGACGATCAACCGACCGCCCGGACGCAGCATACGCGCGGCTTCCGAAAGGGCGATCTCCGGCTGGTCGAGAAAATGCAGCACCTGATGGATGACGATCAGATCGAAATCCTGTCCCTCAAGCGGAAGATTGAGAATATCGCCATGGCGCACGGAGGCGTTCACGACGCCCGCCTTGTCCAGATTGGCGCGTGCCACCGAAAGCATGTCGCGGCTCGCATCCACGCCGATGGCACGGCGATAAATGCCGCTCAGAAGCTGCAGGATACGGCCGGTGCCCGTGCCGAGATCGAGCAGCGAATCGACGGGCGTGGTGCCCACCAGCTTCAGCAGCGCGCCTTCCACGGCTTCGTCGCTGACATGCAGGCGACGCAGTTCGTCCCAGGCGGACGCATTACGGCTGAAATAATCCTGCGCCCGCTCCGCCCTCACCCGCTTGACGGCGGCCAGTCGCTCACTGTCACGCTGAAGAACCGCGTCGGAAGGCGAGGCCGCTGCAAGCAACTGCCGAACGACACCCGCAGGCTCGCCATCCTGCCGCAAGCGAAAATAGGCCCACGCACCTTCCTGATAACGCTCGATCAGCCCCTCTTCCGTCAAAAGCTTGAGGTGACGGGAGATACGCGGCTGCGACTGGCCAAGGATTTCCGTAAGGTCGGTCACCGTCAGATCGCCGGCCGAAAGAAGCGCCAGCAACCGGAAGCGCGTCGGCTCACCCGCCGCCTTCAGGAGATCCACCAATTTGTCCAGACCGAACGCCACTCTGCCGCGCCTCGCAAGCTAATCAAGATATAAAGATATCTTTATGTCGATGTGGCGCGAGATGCAAGCGCAAAGTGCCGCGCGAGACGATCATCTCCACTTATTACACGGAAAAAGGCCCGCTTTGCGGCGGGCCTTTTTTGAAGTTATGACAAACGGATCAGCGTGTCAGACGCTTGTAGCTCACGCGGCCGGGCTTGATGCTTTCCGGGCCGAGGCGACGGACCTTGTCCTTTTCGTAGTCTTCAAAGTTGCCTTCGAACCATTCCACGTGGCTGTCACCCTCGAAAGCGAGAATGTGGGTCGCGAGGCGGTCCAGGAACATGCGGTCGTGGCTGATGATAACGGCGCAACCGGCGAAGGCTTCCAGCGCTTCTTCGAGCGCCGCCAGCGTTTCCGTATCAAGGTCGTTGGTCGGTTCGTCGAGCAGCAGTACGTTGCCGCCCGCCTTCAGCATCTTGGCAAGGTGCACGCGGTTGCGCTGACCACCCGAGAGGTTGCCGACCTTCTGTTGCTGATCGCCGCCCTTGAAGTTGAAGGCGCCGCAATAGGCGCGCGAGTTCACTTCGAACTTGCCGAGCTTGATGATGTCGTTGCCGCCGGAGATTTCTTCCCACACGGTCTTGTCACCCGCCAGCGCGTCACGGCTCTGGTCGACGTAACCGAGCTGAACGGTGTCACCAACAGTCACCGAGCCGCTATCAGGCTTTTCCTGACCGGTGATCATTTTGAACAACGTCGTCTTACCGGCGCCGTTCGGGCCGATGACGCCCACAATACCGCCCGGGGGCAGCTTGAAGGACAGGTTCTCAATCAGCACGCGGTCGCCATAGGATTTGGTGAGGTTCTCAGCCTCGATGACGACGCGGCCCAGACGCTCGGCGACCGGAATGACGATCTGCGCATCGCCGGGACGGCGGTTTTCCGCTGCTTCCACCAGCTCGTCATAGGCCTTGATACGCGCCTTGGACTTCGTCTGGCGGGCCTTGGGGCTGGAGGCGATCCATTCCTGTTCGCGGCTGATGGCCTTCTGACGCGAAGCATCTTCGCGGGCTTCCTGCTGCATGCGCTTGGCTTTCGCCTGCAGATAAGCGGAGTAATTGCCCTCGTAAGGAATGCCGCGACCACGATCGAGCTCGAGAATCCAGCCCGTCACGTTGTCGAGGAAGTAGCGGTCGTGGGTGATCATCATCACGGCGCCGGGATAGTCGCGCAGGTGCTTTTCGAGCCAGGCGATGGTTTCAGCGTCCAGATGGTTGGTCGGTTCGTCGAGCAGCAGCAGGTCCGGCTGCGACAGCAGCAAACGGCACAGTGCCACGCGGCGGCGCTCACCACCCGAAAGGCCGGTCACCGGCGAATCGCCGGGCGGGCAGCGCAGGGCGTCCATGGCCATTTCGACCTGATTTTCGAGGTCCCACAGGTTCTGGCTGTCGATGATGTCCTGAAGCTTCGCGCCCTCTTCCGCCGTTTCGTCGGAATAGTTCATCATCAGCTCGTTGTAGCGGTCAACGATCGCCGTCTTGCTCGCCACGCCTTCCATGACGTTTTGCATCACGGTCTTGTTTTCGTCGAGCTTCGGCTCCTGCTCGAGATAACCGAGCGTCGCACCTTCAGCGAGCCAGGCCTCACCGGTATATTCCTTGTCAAGGCCGGCCATGATCTTGAGAACGGTCGACTTACCCGCGCCGTTCGGGCCGAGGATACCGATCTTGGCGTCAGGGTAGAAGGAGAGATGCACATTCTCCAGAACCTTCTTCGCGCCATAGGACTTGTTCAGCCCAGCCATGTGATAGATGAATTGACGTGCCATTGTAGCGAATGCTCCACATCGGATTTTTAAGAGTACGTATCGGGAAATTTGCCGCTATGTAGGGTAAATAGGACCTTGGGGCAACCTCTGGCACGATTATGACCCCATGATTATGACACGCTGCGCGATGAGACGACGGGTGCGACGATGAATGAGACGACCGATAACTTCGCATTCAGCCGGATTGAGAGGCTGGAAGCCCCTTCTGGCGCATCCATCGCCTTCCGTCATCAACCTTCCGCCCTTGCTCCCGCCCGCGGCGTGCTGATGATCTGCCACGGCCTTGTGGAACATGCCGGCCGTTACCGCCGTTTTGCCGACGTCATGTCGCAGCAGGGTTTCGAGGTCTATGCCCACGACCATCGCGGCCACGGTCGCACGAAAGCAGCGGATGCGCCTCTTGGCCGCTTTGCCTGGAAGGATGGCGCGGACAAGGTCGTGGCCGACGTCATGGCGATGCGCCGGCTGGCCGGCGAGCGGCATCCCGGCCTGCCGGTGATCCTGTTCGGCCACTCCATGGGGGGCCTCGTGGCGCTCAATACCGCTGTCAGTTACCCCGACCCCTTCGATGGTCTGTCGATCTGGAATTCCAATCTCAATCCCGGTCTTATGGGCCGTTTCGCGCAGATTGTGTTGCGGCTGGAAAAAATGCTGAAAGGCTCGGATGTGCCGAGCGCCATCCTGCCGAAAGCCACTTTCCGCGCCTGGAACGCGAAAATGCCGGAAAAGCGCACCCATGCGGACTGGCTGAGCCACGACAAGGCGGCGGTGGACGCCTATGTGGAAGACCCGCTCTGCCAGTTCGAGGCGAGCGTTTCTCTCTGGCAGGATGTCTTTGCACTCTCCTATCGCGGCCCGAAACTTATCGAGCGTCTGCCGAAGGCTTTGCCGCTTTTGCTGGTGAGCGGTGATGAGGACGCCGCCACCAATGACGGCAGGGAGATCGTGTGGCTTGCCGAACGTTTCCGGGAGGCGGGCTTCAGCCATGTCGAGCACACGATTTACAAGGGCATGCGGCACGAAACCCTGAACGAAATCGGCTGGCAGCCCGTCGTAGCGGATTTCGCCGCCTGGTGCGGCCGCGTCGTGGATGACAGCAAAACGCCCTCCCCGTCATTCCGGCCTTGAGCCGGAATGACGGAATTAGGGGACTCTCAAAATACCGAATGTCGAAGCTGCCGTGTCAGCCCCAGTTTAGTGCCGTTCCAAAACGGAATAAGTCCATGAGATAAAATCACATGCGACGCGGCAAGCAGCGGTCTATAAACCGGCAGACACCAAGTACCGGGGGATAGATGACCGACAAGCCGAACAGGAAACCGCCGCTATCGGGCATCCGCGTCATCGAATTGGCGCGTGTTCTCGCCGGTCCCTGGGCGGGGCAGATGCTGGCCGATATGGGCGCAGACGTTATCAAGGTCGAAAACCCCGAAGGCGGCGATGATACACGCGCATGGGGACCGCCCTTCGTTGAGAGCAATGACGGAGAAAACCTCTCCGCCGCCTATTACCACGCCACCAATCGCGGCAAACGCTCCATCGTCGCCGATCTCAAAACACCCGAGGGCTGCGAACTGGTGCGCCGGCTGGTGCGCACCGCCGATGTCGTCATCGAGAATTTCAAGCGCGGCGGACTTGCAAAATATGGCCTCGATTACGAAAGCCTCAGGGCGCTCAATCCGAAGCTAATCTATTGCTCCATCACCGGCTTCGGCCAGACCGGGCCCTATGCCGATCTCGCCGGATACGATTATATCGTGCAGGGCATGTCCGGCTTCATGTCGATTACGGGCGAAGCCGACGGACAGCCGATGAAGGCGGGCGTGGCGGTTGCCGATATCTTCACCGGCATCTATTCCGTATCGGCCATTCAGGCGGCCCTGATCCACGCCATTCGATCTGGCGAAGGCCAGCATATCGACATGGCGCTTCTCGATGTGCAATCGGCCGTTCTCGCCAACCAGAACATGAATTACCTGATCTCCGGCAGGCCTCCCGTCCGGCTCGGCAACGCCCACCCGAATATCTCCCCCTATGAGGTGGTGCCAACGGCCGACGGCTTCCTGATCCTCGCGGTCGGCAATGACGGTCAGTTCCGCCGCCTCTGCAATATCCTCGGCATCGGCTCGATCGCCGATGACGAACGTTACGCGACAAACAAGGCCCGCGTGGCGCATAAGGTCGAGGTGCGGCAGATCATTTCCACGGAGACGCTGAAATGGCAGAAGCGCGATCTTCTGACCGCCTGCGAGAAGAACGCCGTCCCCGCCGGACCGATTAATTCCATCGAGGAAATGTTCGCGGATCCGCAGGTGAAGGCACGCGGCCTCCGTATCGATCTGGAAGCGGAAGACGGCACTGTCATCCCCGGTGTCCGCACACCCATTATCATGTCTCAGACGCCGCTGCGTTATGAACGCCCGAGCCCTAAGCTCGGCGAACATCAGGCGCAGGTGCTGGCCGAACTGGAAAACATCGAAAGGACCACGACGCCATGACTGCAGCCGGAATGAAAAGAACAGGCGGGCAATTGATCGTCGAAGCGCTGAAGGCCAATGGTGTCTCCCGCGTTTCCTGCGTTCCGGGCGAAAGCTATCTGGCCGTTCTGGATGCGCTTTATGAAAGCGGCATCGAAACCGTGGTCTGCCGTCAGGAAGGCGGCGCAGCCATGATGGCCGATACCTGGGGGCGGCTGACGGGCGAGCCTGGCATCTGCATGGTGACCCGTGGCCCCGGTGCCACAAATGCTTCGGCCGGTCTGCACATTGCAAGGCAGGATTCCATTCCGATGATCCTGTTCATCGGTCAGGTG
Organism: Agrobacterium sp. FDAARGOS_525; assembly: GCF_003938925.1. NCBI lineage: Bacteria > Pseudomonadati > Pseudomonadota > Alphaproteobacteria > Hyphomicrobiales > Rhizobiaceae > Agrobacterium > Agrobacterium sp. FDAARGOS_525. Next base: position 166,406 of record NZ_RKIU01000003.1, read on the forward strand.
CAGCGGGATGCCCGCGAGCGCGAGGCCTTTCAGGAAGTGGAATATCGCCGCGCCTTTACCGAATTCGCAAAATGGGTGGGCGAGATCGATGATGCCCGCCGCATTCCCGAATTCGTTACCCGCGCTTTTGCCGTCGCCACTTCCGGCCGCCCCGGCCCCGTGGTGCTGACGCTGCCCGAAGACATGCTGGTGGAAGAGGTCGAAGCTCCCGAGGCAAAGCCCTATACGCCCGTCGAGGCACATCCAGGCCTGTCGCAAATGGCCGCCTTCGCCAAAATGCTGGGCGAGGCAAAACGCCCGGTCTTCATCGCCGGCGGCACCCGCTGGTCCGAGGAAAGCGTCACGGGCTTCAAGGCTTTTGCGGAAAAGCACAAACTTCCCGTGGGCTGTTCATTCCGCCGCCAGATGCTGTTTGATCATCTGAGCCCCTCCTACGCAGGCGATGTCGGCATCGGCATCAACCCGGCACTGGCCAGGGAAATCAAGGAAGCCGACCTCGTGGTGCTGCTCGGTGGCCGCCTCTCCGAAATGCCCTCCTCCGGTTATACGCTGCTCGATATTCCCTACCCGTCGCAGAAGCTCATCCATATCTATCCGGAGGCGGAAGAGCTTGGCCGCGTCTATCGGCCGGACCTCGCTATCTGCGCCTCCCCGAACGATTTCGTTGCCGCCCTTGCCTCCATCGATCTTGCCGGCAATGCCGCCTGGGCCGATCGCACGGCCTCAATGCATGAGGCCTATCTCAAATGGTCAACGGCGCCGCAGACAGGCCCCGGCGCCGTGCAGATGGGTCCGATCATGGACTGGATCGAGGCGAACGTTGCTGAAGACGCCATCTTCACCAATGGCGCCGGCAATTACGCCACCTGGCTGCACCGCTTCCACCGCTTCCGCCGTTTCCACACGCAATCGGCCCCGACATCAGGTTCCATGGGTTACGGCCTGCCGGCGGCGGTGGCCGCCAAGCACCTGTTCCCGGAGCGCGAGGTGATCTGCTTTGCCGGTGACGGTTGCTTCATGATGCACGGGCAGGAATTCATCACCGCCGTGCGTTACGGGCTGCCAATCATCACCGTGCTGGTCAATAACGGCACCTATGGCACGATCCGCATGCATCAGGAGCGGGAATATCCCGGTCGTGTCAGCGGCACCGATCTCGTCAATCCGGATTTCAACGCCTTTGCCAAAGCCTATGGCGGACACGGCGAAACGGTAGAAAGAACGCAAGACTTCGCCGCCGCCTTCGAACGGGCACGGGCAAGCGGCAAACCGGCGATCATCGAGGTGAAGCTGGATGCGGAAGCGATCACGCCGACGCGTACCCTGACGCAGATCAGAACCCGAAGCTGATTACGCGCATGGACATGGCTTCGGCATGGTGTAAATCCTGACTGTGACTCACAGCTTAGGAAACGCCATGCCGGATACAGCCCCTCCCGTCATCACCCCACGCGGCGCGAAGATCGAGCCCTCGGCCGGCGCGCCTTTCGAGGCAGTGCGCGTGGCCCGCGATGTGCTGCACACGTCCCGCACGGCAGCACTCGCCACGCTCGATCCCGTCAGCGGTTATCCCTATACAACCGCGACCAATATCGGCATCGAGCCGGATGGCACGCCGTTCTTCTTCGCGGCCGGGCTGACGCTGCACGCCCGCAATATGGAAAGCGATTCTCGTATCTCGCTGACACTCGCCCCTTTCGGCAAGGGTGACGCGCTGACGCTGCCGCGCCTGACACTGGTGGGCAGGGCGGAACAAATCAGCCCGGATGAAGTGCCGATCGCCATCGCGCGCTACATTGCCCGCTACCCCAAAGCGAAACTTTATCTCTCCCTTCCCGACACAAGGCTTTACCGGCTGCGGACGGAAGGCGTGCAGATTAATGGCGGCCCGGCCCGCAACAACAGCAATATCATCCCCGCCGATCTGCGGACCGATCTGTCAGGCGCAGAAGAACTGATGGCGGCGGCGGAAAGCGAAGCGACCCGCCTTAACGCCATCAAGGGCGAAGCAGCTCGGCTCGCCGTTCTAGCTGGCGCAAAGGCTGGCCGATGGACGATCACCTCCATCGATCCGGATGGTATCGATTTCGCCTCGGCCAGCGATCTGGCCCGGCTTTGGTTTACGGAGCGGGTGACGACGCTGAAGCAGTTTGAGAAGGCGCTTGCTTCGCCGGTGAGGTGACGGACGCAAGCGATTCAAAAAACATGAAAATTGCTTCTACTTGGCATTTTGTGGCCATGTCGCCGCGCCGCGCCGTCACCCCGGACTAGATCCGGGGTCCAGCGCGATCAAGTCCTTGATCGCGAAAGACTCTTTTCACGGCGCAGACGCGCCGTGGCTGGATGCCGGGTTAAGCCCGGCATGACGGGGGCGAGTTTTTGACCCCATCCCATCAAAAAGGCCGGGCCGCATTCCGCGACCCGGCCTTTTCTTGAAGATCAGACTGATGCTCAGAGAGCAGCGGTGACGATGAATTCAACCTTGTAATCAGGCGTTGCCAGCGCGGCTTCGCTGGTGGCGCGGGCCGGCGGGTTTGCCGGGTCGATCCAGCCTTCCCAGACAGCGTTCATTTCGCCGAAGGTGGACATGTCGGAGAGGTAGATGATGGTCTGCAGGATCTTCGACTTGTCGGAACCGACAGCGGCCAGCAGGCGGTCGACTTCAGCGAGAGCCGACTTGCTCTGTTCCGTCACGCTCGTACCTTCGCCAACCTGGCCGGCCAGATAAACGGTGTTGCCGTGAACGACGGCGCCGCTCATGCGCTTGCCCGGCTCGATACGCTTGATGGTCATGGAAAACTCCTGTTGATTGGCACTTGAAAAATAGAATGATGCGCGAAAAATCAGCCGCGCAGGTGATGGGTCTTTTCGTAGATCGCCGTGGAGCGCGCGCCGGAACGGCAATAGCCGAGCATCGGGCGCTGCAATTCATCGAGCGCATCCACCATGCCGGCAACGGCATCGGCGTCGACGCCATAGCGGCCGACCGGCACATGCATGATCGTCAGGCCAAGCTGCTCTGCACGCTCGGCAATATCGGCAAAAAGCGGCTGACCGTCTTCTTCGCCGTCCGGGCGGTGGCAGACGATCGACTTGAAGCCGAGTGCCTTGATCTCATCCAGATCGGCGACGCTGATCTGTCCAGTTACCGAATATTCGTCGTCTATGCGCCTGATATCCATGTCATGCCTCCTGAAACCGGCGTCCGCGCTGCTGGCCGTCATCCTTAGAGCGTTTCCAGTAAAAGCGGAAACGCTTTTACGTCCGGACAACGCGTAAAATCAAAGAGCTAGATCGTTTTGGCGATTCGAAGAAAAGCCAAAACGATCTAGAAATCCGCATCCGATGTAAGCGGTCAAATCCCATGCGTCAATGATGCCCGGTCTTCATTCGGTACGGCTCAGAGGATGGAAAAGCGCAGACCGAAGGAACGGCTTTCGCCCGGCTGAAGAATATTGAACTCACCGGCTGCCTCAAGCTCGCTACGCCCCACCCAGCGATGCGAAACCGGCTCGATGCCGAGCACGTTCGCCGGTGCCTGCTGGTTGCGCCACATCTGCAGATAGGGCAGCGTCTCCGTGCGAAAACGCACGGTGAGCGTCTTCCCGCCAATGGCCGCAATCGGGCCGAGTTTCAATTCCGCCCATTCAGTCTTGCCGGCCGAGACACAGAAAACAGTGCCCGGCTCCTCGCCAAAACGCCAGCCATGGCCGCCGCCATCCAGCATTGCGCCTTCAAGCCGCACCGCATCGTCAAACAGGCGGGCGCCGACATTCATATGGTACATCAGGAATACTGGAATCTGCCGCCCGGACGTATTGACGATCCTGTCATCGAGGCTGACCTCGCCGCTTTCGCCATCGATCTTCCATGTCCGTTCCAGCAGCGCCGTGCCGCCATCCGCAAGCTTCACGGGAACCTCGACGCGCGCCAGCGCATTGGACTCGAGAACATCGAACGCGGTGGTCGTTGCGGGATGCGAGGAGAAGGAGCCATGCAAGGGATATCGACGCCCCTCGCGGTCACCATCAATCGGTTCGGGATGACGGATATGATCGGGACCACAGGTAAAAAGAAAGCCTTCAAGCGAGTGGTCGATACGCGCATCGCCATCATCGGGAATGGCGCGGCCGGGCGCGATGTCTATGCCATCGACGACGCAGGCGCCGATATCGAAAACGGAGGTCTCATCGAGGAAAATGCGTGGCGATCTGCCAGCCTGAAACGAACGCAAGACAACCTCCCTGTGGCAGTAAAAACGCATGGTTCACGGAAACGCTACTAACCGTGACGGAAATTAAGATTGCATTAACCGCGAATTCACCTTTTTCACAATAGGGTCAAGATTACGGTGTGTTTATCGGTGACGAAGCAAGGGATAGCAGAATCGTGAAACAGTTTCTTAACGCAGCTCTGGGCCTGACGATCGCCGTGGCGTCGATTTTCGCTCCGCTACAGGCTGGCGCGCAGCAGCGTTATGGCGAACAGACCATGCTGGTTACGCCGGATGGCCGCGTTCTCGATTTCATGCCGGAACGTGGCGACATCGTCATCAGCCGTGACGCGATGGGCCGTACCGTGTTCTACGACCAGTACGGCAACCTGCTGGCCACCGAAATGCCCTCCGGCTACCAGCAGCGGCAGCAGGTACGCCAGCGCGACACCACCTATTATCCACCCGCCCCCGGTGGCCAGTATCGTGAGCCGCCGCGCGACTACGGTTATCAGGACAACGGCAACGTGCGCGATTATCGCGAATATCGCGGCGACGGCTCCGATGAGAATCTCTACACCGGTTCCGTGCCAGCCCCCGGCGCGGTGGAAAGCGGCCCGCTCGGCCAGCCGATGCCGGGAGAAAGCACCACGGCCGCCGTTCCGCAACCGGACCACCTGATCGAGCGGCATACGCCGGTAACGACGCCGGTCAACCGTTCCCGCCAGGAAATCGTCGCGCTCCAGACCTTCCTCGACCGCGAGGGCATCTCCCCCGGCGTGATCGACGGGAAGATGGGCGACAATGTCAACAAGGCCATAGCCGCCTGGCAGGACATGACGGGCGAAAAGCTCGACCCGAACAATTCAGAAGACATTCTGGAGCGCCTGCGCGCCTCGGGCGGCATGCCGATTGTGGATTACACGATCACCGCCGCCGATGCCGCTGGCCCCTACGTGGCCTCCATCCCGGACGACTATGCCGAGAAATCGCAGCTGCCTGCCCTCTCCTTTACGTCGACCTCGGAAGCGCTGGCCGAACGCTTCCACATGGATGAGAACTATCTGAAAGAGCTGAACCCCGGCGTCGATTTCTCCGTGCCCGGCACCATCATCAAGGTCGTCAATCCCGGCGAGGCGAAGAAGGGGCAGGTCGCCCGCATCGTTGCGCACAAGGGTATCAAGCAGGTCTTCGCCTATGGCCAGGACGGCAATCTGATTGCCGCCTATCCAGCCACGATCGGCTCCACGGACACGCCCTCGCCAAGCGGCACCCATACGGTAGAGCGTATCGCGCTCAATCCGGGCTACACCTATAATCCCAAGATCAACTTCAAGCAGGGTCAGAACGACAAGATCCTGCAGATCCCGCCGGGCCCGAACGGTCCTGTCGGCACGGTCTGGATCGCCCTGTCGAAGCCGACCTACGGCATTCACGGCACGCCGGAACCCTCGAAGATCGGCAAGACGAACAGCCATGGCTGTATTCGCCTGACCAACTGGGATGCCACCGAACTGGCGAAAATGGTCCGTCCCGGTGTGGTGGTCGAATTCGCGGAATAAATCGACTGGAAGAAAAGGAAAAAGCCCGGTGGTCCGGGCTTTTTTAGTTATGACGTTTCAGTCGCGCTTTTCCGTCAGGAAATATAGCAGCGCGGCTACCGGAAGAGCAAAGCCGATCCAGGAGGCGGCTTGCCATTCGCCAATCGCATAGGCCCAGCCGCCAACGGCGGAACCAATTGCACCGCCCATGAAAAATGTCGCCATATAGATGCCGTTCAGGCGGCTGCGGAATTCCGCCCCCAGCGTGAAGATCGCCCGCTGCCCGAGCACCAGATTGGTGGTGACACCGAAATCCAGAACGATTGCGGCAATGACAAGAATGGCGAGCGCCAGATGCGATCCCTCGGGCGCAAGATGCGTGACGGCGAAAGAGAGTGCTACCGCCAGCAGTGCAAAGAATGTCGCCGCCCGCGTCCATCCGCGATCGGCCATCCGCCCGGCAATCGGGGCGGCGACGGTGCCGGCCGCACCAGCCAGTGCGAAGAGTGCGATCTCACCCTGGCTGAGATTGAAATGCGGCCCACTCAGATAAAGAGGCGTCGTGGTCCAGAACAGGCTGAAGGCCGCGAAGAGAAAGGCATGATAGATCGCCCGCCGCCGCAGGACCGGGGTGTGAAGCGCCAGCCGGCCCATCGAAGCCATCAAGGCGCCATAGCTCAGCCGCGCTTCAGGCACACGGGTCGGCAGGAGCCGGAAAAGCACCACGGCAAGAAGCGCCATGACGGCCGCAGACGTCAGAAACACACCGCGCCAGGAGACAACTTCCGACAGAAGGCTGGAAACCGGCCGCGCCAGCATGATGCCGGCCATCAACCCGCTCATGACATTGCCGACCACCCGCCCGCGAATGGCGTGCGGCGCCATATGGGCCGCATAGGGAACGATGACCTGCACCGCCACCGAACTGACTCCTACCAGGAAGGCTGCGATCAGAAACGGCGTCGCATGTGGCGCGAATGCTGCGGCCGCAAGGGAAAGCACCGCCATGGAGACGGAGCCGACGACCAGCTTGCGGTTTTCCACGAGATCGCCGAGCGGCACGACAAACAGCAGACCGATACCGTAACCAATCTGTGTCAGGGTCACGATCAGCCCCGTCGCGCCAGCGGAAAGACCAAGCTCCGCACCGATGATGCCGGCAAGCGGCTGACCATAATAAAGATTGGCCGCGATCAATCCGCAGGCTGTCGCCAGCAGGAAAGTCAAAGCCGGGGAAATGGATGGTGCCTGAATATCATCCCCATCAATTACACGCGTCGTCATCATTTTCTCCAATATGGAAACAATCGTTTCCTAAATATTCACAAAATTACTCGGCAAGCCTCATGGCAATATCCACCACGGCCACCATGTCTTTAAGGCTCCGCCCTGTCTTTCCCACCACGCGCATACCGTACATCATGCACAGCATCGCCCGCGCAAGATCATCGGGATCAGCCTTGGACCGCACGGAACCATCCTTCTGCCCTTCGGCAACGAGGCGGGCGACGATCCGCTCCCTCGCCTTCACGGCCCTCTCGACCACAACGGCGATGTCGTCGTCCAGTGCCGCCAGATCAGCAGCGGCACCAACCACCAGACATCCGTCGGAGCCGACACCGCCGTGGGATCGTTCGGCGTAAAACATCAGCCCCGCTCTCAGCCGCTCATAACCGGTGTCGAAACCGGCCACAGCTGCCTCAAAACGCTCCGTCTGCATGATCCTGTAGCGCTCCATCGTCGCGATGAAGACGGCTTTCTTATCCTTGAAGGCCTTGTAGAGGCTACCCTGGGCCAGCTCCATCGCATCGGTAAGGTCGCCTACCGAGGTGGCGTGATAACCGCGCCGCGAGAATACCTTGATCGCGCCATCGAGCGCGCGTTCAAGATCGAACTCGCGCGGGCGGCCGCGATGGCGCTGTTCCGGGGAATGGGGCTGGCTGAAATTGCTCATGAACCGAATATAGGAAACGATCGTTTCCAAATCAAGCAAAAATTTCGCGCCATGAAGAGGTTGCGGGAGCGCCTCGTAAAGGCGCCTCTTCTCCGCATTTTTGTGGGGCACCCATTTCACCAAACCGTCGCACCGTCGCCGCAACCGGGCCGGATTCGCAACGCGAGGTCAGGCAGCCCTGCGTGTCACGAGACGTGCCAAGTGCGCAACGCGCCTCGGAAGTCTTTTCGGCAGGAGGTTGATGACTTCCTCGGCAAAGGCCGCCGCATTTTCTACCGCCTTGTCGATATTGCTAACCTTCTTGCCATCCTGACAGAGAAGCGTGCCGCCATAGTCGAAAATATCGCGATAGGCCGCCCGCTCGACAATCGCCGTGTTGAGCACGGAGACGTTTTTTTCCGCCAGCAGCATCTTGACGAGCAACAGCGAACGCGTTGCCACCATGGCGTTGACCCGTGTCAGCACGATGGAATGGGCGATCGCCTTGCCCATCTTGCGGTTCAGGAATTCGATGTGATCGAGAACTTCGGCAGCGCCACGCGCATCCATGGCCGATCCCTGTACCGGAATCAGAACATGATCGGAAATACCGAGCGCCATGGTCAAAAGCGGCGTTTTTGCGCCGGGCAGGTCAATGATGAAACAGTCTGTATTGGCCCGGTTTTCGCGAATGTGGCCTTCAAGCGAAGCCATCGTCACATGCGAAATCACTGACAGGTTTTCTACCATGCCCGAGAGTTCGTACCAGCGGGAAATCCACAATTGCGGATCGGCATCCAGAACCGTCACCCGATGGCCGCTACGGGCGAGTTCGGTCGCCAGAAGCAGCACGGCCGTGGTTTTTCCGGCGCCGCCCTTGGTATTGGCGAAAGTGATGACTGACATGATACCCCCTGTTTGTCAGAGCCGCTTCATGCTCATTCACGCACCGACCCACTTCATGGTGCTTTCCATAATCTTAACGAACAGGGTTAATAAAACGCTAACGCCGGGAAGAAGTGCTATGAGAAAAGCCCGCGATGGTCGCTCGGCACCGATGCGGGGTACAGCGTCGCCGCAGGTTTCTTCTCCCCGCCGGGGAGAAGAAACAAGCGGCACCCTCTCAACCTCTCACAAACCTGGCGATCAAAGGTAACTCCTTAAAAGCAAGCCTCAAAAAGTGCCTTGGTATTCTCCAGCGTCATCGGCACTGGATTGCCACCGCAACTCGGATCCTTGATCGCTTCCGCCGCAAGTTCGTCGATACGATCCGGCTTGATGCCCATGGCGGTGAGGTTCTCAGGCACGCCGAGTTCCTTGCGAAGCTCCAGCACATAGTCATAAAAGCCGTCGAAACCGCCGGAAATGCCAAGATAGGCAGCAGCGCGGGCAATCTTGTCCTCGATGGCAGGACGGTTGAAGCGCAGCACGGCCGGCATGACGACGGCATTGGTCATGCCGTGATGGGTGTTGTAGACAGCGCCGATCGGATGCGAGAGCGAATGGATGGCGCCAAGGCCCTTCTGGAAGGCAACTGCCCCCATCGCTGCCGCCGCCATCATGTTGGTGCGGGCTTCAATATCAGTACCGTCTCTATAGGCGCGCGGCAGGAATTCCTTGACGAGACGCAGGCCCTCCAGCGCCACACCGGCACTCATCGGATGATAGAAGGGCGAGGAATAGGCCTCCAGGCAATGGGCGAAAGCATCCATGCCCGTGCCAGCCGTGATGACCTTCGGCATACCAACCGTCAGCTCCGGATCGCAGATGACGACGCCGGGCAAGAGCTTCGGATGGAAGATGATCTTTTTCACATGCGTCTGCGAATTGGTGATGACGCTGGCGCGACCGACTTCCGAACCGGTGCCGGCCGTCGTTGGAACCGCGACAATGGGCGCGATCTTTGAGGCGTCCGCGCGGGTCCACCAGTCGCCAATATCCTCGAAATCCCAGACCGGGCGGGTCTGCCCGGCCATGAAGGCGATGGTCTTGCCAAGATCGAGGCCCGAGCCGCCGCCGAAAGCGACGACGCCGTCATGGCCGCCATCGCGATAAGCTTTCACACCCGCTTCCATGTTGATTTCGTTCGGGTTCGGATCGACCTCGGCGAAGATCGCCCGGCCGAGACCCGCCTCTTCCAGCACATCCAGCGCATGCGCGGTGATCGCCATATTGGCAAGGCCGCGATCCGTAACGAGAAGCGGCTTCTTGATACCAAGCGTCTTGCAGGCTTCCGCCAGTTCCTTGATCCGGCCACGGCCAAGCTTGACGGCGGTGGGATAGCTCCAGTTGGCGACGATATTCATTTCGTGACTTTCTTCAGATGGTAGGATTTCGGACGGGTCAGGTTCTGGAAACCGAGGACGGAGAGCGAACCGCCACGGCCCGTTTCCTTCACACCGGTCCAGCAAAGCGCCGGGTCGAGATAGTCCGCACGGTTCATGAACACGGTTCCGGTTTCGATCTCGCGGCCGATGCGCCCGGCACGGGCGGCATCCTGCGTCCAGAGCGAAGCGGTCAGCCCGTACTTGCTGTCATTCATCAGCGCGATGGCTTCGTCGTCGTTCTTCACCTTCATGATGCCCACCGCCGGGCCGAAGGTTTCTTCGGTCATGAACTCCATGGAGTGATCGACATTGACGAGGATTTGCGGCGCGACATAGGCGCTTTCGCCATCATCGGCAGGGAACAGCTTTGGATCGACCAACGCTTTGGCACCCTTCGAGACGGCATCGGCCACCTGCGCGCGCACCACCTTGGCGAAACGCTTGTTGGCCATCGGCCCGAGCGTCGTTTCCTGCTCCAGCGGATTGCCGAGCTTGTAATTGGAAACCCACGCGACCGACTTCTCGACAAAGGCGTCATAGAGGTTTTCGTTGACGTAGATACGCTCGATGCCGCAGCAGCATTGACCGGAATTATAGGTGGCGCCATCCATCAGCGTATCGACGGCGGCATCCAGATCTGCATCCTCCATCACATAACCGGGGTCCTTGCCGCCGAGTTCAAGACCGAGACCGGTGAAGGTGCCGGCAGCGGCGCGCTCGATGGCACGGCCACCTTCCACCGAACCGGTGAAGTTGACGAAGTTGAAAAGGCCCTCGGAAATGAGCGCCGAGGTCGTACCATGGTCTAGGAAGACATTGATGAAGACATCGTCAGGCACGCCAGCCTCGACAAAGGCCCGCACCATGCGCTCGCCGACCAGCAGCGTCTGCGCCGCATGTTTGATGACGACCGTATTGCCGGCCATCAAAGCGGGCGCGACGGTGTTGATCGCCGTCATGTAAGGATAGTTCCACGGCGCGATAACGAAGACCACGCCATGGGCTTCGCGTTCGATGCGGCGTTCGAAATTGCCGCTTTCCTCGATGACGAGCGGCGCCAGCGCATCGGCGGCAATGGACGCGACATAGTTCGAGCGCTCGTTAAAACCCTTGAACTCACCGCCATAACGCACTGGACGGCCCATCATGTGGGCGAGTTCCGGCACGACCTCAGCCACCATTTCATTGAGCCGCGCGACGCCCTTCAGCACCAGCTGAACGCGGTCCTCGAGCGGACGCCGCGCCCAGTCCTTCTGCGCCTTGCGCGCCTTCGAAACGGCGGCCCGCGCCGCCTCCAGCGACATCGCCTCCCGCTCGGCATAAACCGAGCCGTCGATGGGCGAGATATTCTGGATCATGGTCATGATGTTTTCCCGTAATGATTAGGCTCGTTCGAAACCGCGCGCCACTTCCCAGTCGGTCACGCGGCGGTCGTATTCTTCCTGTTCCCACGCCCCGGCGCGGACGTAATGATCGATCACATCGTCGCCAAAGGCGCTGCGCAGCATTTTCGATCCGTCCAGAAACGCAGTGGCGTCACGCAATGTCTTGGGTATCTCGCGCACATCCTTGCCGCCATAGGCATCACCGACAAATTCGGGCTCAAGTTCAAGTTTATTTTCGATGCCGTCAATGCCTGCTGCAAGCAGGGCGGCCATGGCGAGATAGGGGTTGAGATCGGAGCCGCCCACGCGGCATTCGATGCGGATGCCCTTGGTATCGGCGCCACAGAGGCGATATCCCGCCGTGCGGTTGTCGAAGCTCCAGATCGCTTTTGTGGGCGCGAAGGTACCCGCCATGAAACGCTTGTAGGAATTGATGTACGGGGCGAGGAAATAAGTAATTTCACTGGCGTGGGCCAGCAGCCCGGCAACATAATGCCGCATCAATTGCGACATGCCGTGCTCCGCATCTTTGTCCAGGAACGCGGGCGTCTTCCCGTCAAGGCTCCACAGCGACTGGTGAATATGTGAGGAACTGCCGGCGGCATTGTAGTTCCACTTGGCGAGGAACGTCACGGCCTTGCCTTTGGACCAGGCGATCTCCTTGGTGGCGTTCTTGATGATCGCGTGCCTGTCTGCCATGGTCAGCGCATCGGCGTAACGAACATTGATCTCCGCCTGCCCCGCGGACGCTTCGCCCTTGGAATTTTCAACCGGAATGCCGGCCCCCTGCAGGCCCTTGCGCAGCGCCCGCATCACATCTTCCTCCTTGGTCGTCTGGAAGATATGGTAATCTTCATTATAGCCGCTGGCGAGGTTCAGCCCCTTGTAACCGCTGGCGCGCGCCGCGTCGAAAGTCTGGTCGAAGAGGAAGAATTCAAGTTCGGTCGCCATATAGGCCTTCAGCCCCATGGCCTCCAGCCGAGCCACCTGCTTCTTGAGAAGCGCGCGCGGCGAATGCGGAACCTCTTCGTGGGTGTGATGATCGAGCACGTCGCACAGCACCAGCGCCGTGCCTTCCAGCCACGGCACACGGCGCAGCGTCGAAAGATCGGGCTTCAGGACATAATCGCCGTAACCCTTCTCCCAGCTGGAGGATTTGTAACCGGGAACGGTCTCCATCTCCATATCGGTGGCAAGCACATAGTTGCAGCTATGGGTTTCCTCAAAGGCGCTTTCGACGAAGAACTCCGCCTGGAACCGTTTGCCCATCAGACGCCCCTGCATGTCGACAAGGCAGGCCAGAACCGTGTCGATGCGCCCTTCGGCGACATCCATTTTAAGCGCGTCAAATGTGTAGCTCGTCATTTTATCCGTTCCCTTTATTGTCGTGACCGGGCGGCCGGAATGCGGCCGCCCGTTTGTTTAAGCATCAGGCCTTTGCAGCCGCCGCTGCCATGGCAGCCTGCTTGTGCTCCAGCGCGAATTCCTCTTCCGGCGAGAGGATGAGGCGATGACGGCCGATGAAAGCGAAATAGGCGATGGCGACCGCAAACCAGACGGCGACCCAGAGCACGCCCTTTGTGAAGTTCGGATCCTGGATCTGGTAAAGCAGCGTGACGATGGCGATGATGACAGTCAGCACCGCACCTGGAATGCCGAAGGGCGAGCGGAACGGCCGCTCGATATGCGGCAGGTTCTTGCGAAGCAGGATGAAGGAAATCGCCTGCATGATGTAGGAGAACATCGCGCCGAACACAGCCATGTTCAAAAGCACGCTGCCGATGATGCTGCCGCCCTGTTCCGCACCCAGCGCGAACCAGATGACCAGCATGACCGCAAGGCCGACGATCGCGCCGGTGATGTTGGCCACGTATGGCGTGCGGTATTTCGAGTGGGTGATCGACAGCACCGTCGGGAAATAACCCGCACGCGACAGCGAATAGATCTGGCGGCCCTGCGCATAGAGGATCGTATGGAAGCTGGCGATGAGGCCGGTAAGCGCGACGAGACCGAGCAGCACCACACCGCCATCGCCATAGATCGCCTTGAAGCCATCAAGCAGCGGCTCAAGCGAGGAGCTGAGATGGAAGGCGCCGACGCCCGGCAGCGACGGGTTGAGCAGCACGATCATGAAGGCCGAAACCATCAGCGTGACCATGCCAAGGATGATTCCCTTCGGCATGTCGCGTTTCGGATCGACGGATTCCTCAGCCGCCAGCGGCAGCTGCTCGATGGCGAGGAACAGCCAGACCGCGAAAGGCAGCGTGGCGAGAACGCCCGAAAAACCGAACGGGAAGAACGAGCCACCGCCCTCCGGCAGTTCCACCGCCTTGCCATCAGGTCCGACGCCGATGTTGAGCGCAAAACGCGAAAAATCGATATTGGGAATGGCACTGATCCAGAAGAACACCAGAACGGCGAGCGAAATCAGCGTGATGACGAGCGTCACCTTGAAGGAAAGCTCAAGCCCGAAGACGTTGAGCGCAAGGAATATCGCGTAAAACGCTATCCACACGAGGCCGGATCGAGGCCGAGAATCGAGTTCACATAGGCTGTGATGAAGGTGACGACGACCGCCGGCGTCAGCACGTATTCAACATTCTCACAAAGACCGGTGATGAAGCCGCCCCAGGGGCCCATGGCCGTGCGAGCGAAGGAATAGGCCGCACCCGTGTGGGGCAGCGCCGGGCTCATTTCGGCGATCGAGAATGTCAGCCCGAGATACATGATGGCGATGATGATGCCCGCCACCAGCATGCCGCCCCAGCCGCCGGTGGAGAAACCGAAATTCCATCCGGAAAAATGCCCTGATATGACCGCGCCGACGCCAAGCGACCAGAGCGACCACACGCCCGCATAACGGGATAGTCCGCGTTTTTCGAAATAGGATGCATCAGCTTTCTTGTAGCTGACGCCTGACGATGAACTGTCCATGCCCTTCTCTCCTGATAAGAAAAAAACAAGCCAGTCAGCCGTTATTGGCCGATTGTGCCCCAGTCTTCGGCGCCATCAGGAAACTCCCGGATCGCGCCGCACGCATCTGCTGTTCCCGTACCGCTTCGTTTTCCGGCTTCTTTGACCGGATGGCGGCAGTCTCCCTTCGATGCCTGACCCCGGTGTGTTCACCATCGGCCGGCCCTTGCTCCCTCACTCGTCGATCGATGCGAGTGCCTTCCCCATAAGCTCGTGTAGAAATGCGGCGATGTTCGCCTGCTCTCCTTCATCGGCGATCAGATCGTTGCGGATCTCGATCATGACGTTCAAAAGCCCGTCCGGCAGCGCATGGAGTCGCAACGTATGCGTCACGCCATCTTCCGGGCCATAAGGATCGTTGCGATTGACCATGAGCGAGGCCCCTTCGGCGCCTGTCAGCATGGCGTCAGCGAGACGGCTGTCGGTATCATGCAGGATGCCCATCTCAACCTCGCGGAACCGGCCGTGATAAACCGGCGTGAAACTGTGGATGGTCACCACCACCACCTTGCGGCCGTTCGCCTGCCGCTCGGCGATGATCTCGCTCACCCGGTCGTGAAACGGCACATACAGCGCTGACGTTCGGGCAAACCGCTCCGCTTCGGTGAGGTCGAAATTGCCTGGAATATCATATACTTCGCTTTTCACCGGCATGGCGGACGGCGATTCGGGGGGCCTGTTGCAATCATAGACCAGGCGGGAAAACCTCTGATAAATGAGCGTCGCGTCGAGCTTCTCCGAAAGCAGACGGGCAACGGCCAGAGCGCCGGGGTCCCATGCCACATGACTTGAAAGAACCTCGGGCGACAGGCCGAGCGTGCCGAATCTTTGCGGAACGGTGGCCGAAGCATGTTCGCAGACGAGCAGGACATCGCCCGCCGCACCGGCATTCTCGATGCCAACGGCCTGCCCTTCCGCTTCTGTGAAAAACCGCGAACGCACCGTCATGCACGTACCCCACCCGGAAAACCGTCTTCCCTAACGGCGAAAAGAATTCTTCACATTATGGCGGGTGTCAAATGGAATTTTGAAATTTTCTCTTCATTTTTCCATTGACTCAATTACGGGCAGAGATGTTTATTTTAGCGCACACACCGGCAGAAAGACCGGAAGGGGAAAGATTTGCGCAACACCGTGGCCACCGTGTCGGACGTCATCCATGCCCATTACGACGCGCTGACACGTTCCGAAAAACGGCTGGCAGAAAGCCTGCTCGGCAATTATCCGGTGTCCGGCCTCGGCAGCATCACCACGATTGCCGAAAATGCCGGTGTTTCCACCCCGACAGTGGCGCGGATGGTGCAGAAGCTCGGCTATAAGGGCTACCCCGAATTTCAGGCGCATCTGCACCAGGAGCTGGAAGCGACGATCTCCGGTCCGGTGGCCAAACATGACCGCTGGGCAACCAATGCGCCGGGCCTGCACATTCTCAACCGTTTCGCCGACGCCATTACCGGCAATCTGCGCGATACGCTTGGGGATCTCGATACCGCCGTCTTCGACAATGCCGCCGCGCTGCTTTCCGACCGCAAGCGCAGCATCTACTTCGTCGGCGGGCGCATCACCGGTGCGATTGCCGAATATTTCTTCACCCACATGCAGGTGATCCGGCCGAAGACAACGCTGATGTCGTCCAACTCCAGCGCCTGGCCGCAATATATGCTGAATATGAGCGCCGGCGATGTGCTCGTCATTTTCGACATCCGCCGTTACGAGCACGATATGACGACGCTGGCAGAGGTGGCCAAGGCAAATGGGGTGCAGATAATCCTCTTTACCGACCAGTGGACATCGCCGGTGGCGCGTCATGCGCTGCATATTTTCCGGGTCAAAATAGAGGCCCCGTCCGCGTGGGATTCGTCTGTCGTTACGCTTTTTGTCGTCGAGGCGCTGATCGAAGCGGTGCAGAGCGGCACGTGGGACGAAACCAAGGAACGCATGAACGCACTGGAGGGCCTGTTTGAACAGACACGCCTGTTCCGACGCCCTGATAGAACGTGAATATGCGTAGCCGGCATACGACTTGACGTCGATGCCGCACGCTGATTGGATACCTGCGATCGCTACCAGCACGATAAAGCAGGGGAAAAACCAAGCTGGGGAACGCATCTGGTCTAACGGACAAAAACGGTCAACTCCCGCAATTGCTGGCAAAAAGCCCGATAATGGCGGAAAATGGGTTTAAAGTGGCGGAATCCGGATAAATGAATTGCCATCCAGCCGTCACATTAGCTTCATCGAGAATCCGTATCAGCGTCCGCAATATGAGAACACGAAGAGGAGAAAAAAGTGATCTCTCACTGCCGCCGACTGCTTGCTACAACCACCGCACTGGTCATCGCCTCCACCGCTATTGCCGCCGCTGAGCCGAGCGCCGAACTGATCGCCGCCGCCAAGAAGGAAGGCATGCTGACCACCATCGCCCTGCCGCACGATTGGTGTGGTTACGGCGACGTGATCGCCGCCTTCAAGGCGAAATATCCGGAAATCACCGTCAATGAACTGAACCCCGACGCCGGCTCCGCCGACGAAGTCGAAGCAGTCAAGGCAAACAAGGACAATAAGGGCCCGCAGGCGCCTGACGTCATTGACGTCGGTCTTGCTTTCGGCCCGCAGATGAAGGCCGAAGGCCTGCTGCAGCCCTACAAGGTCTCCACCTGGGACGAAATTCCTGACAACGTCAAGGATCCCGAAGGTTACTGGTACGGCGACTATTACGGCGTGATGTCGTTCTTCGTGAACAAGGATCTTGTCAAGGAAACGCCGAAGGACTGGGCAGACCTTCTGAAGGCTGACTATTCCGGTCAGGTCGCGCTTGCGGGTGACCCGCGCGCCTCCAACCAGGCTATCCTCGGTGTTCTCGCCGCCGGTCTTTCAACCGGAGCAAAATCCGGCAAGGAAGCCGGTGAAGCCGGCCTGAAATATTTCGCCGAGCTCAACAAGGCTGGCAACTTCCTGCCGACTATTGGCAAGGCCGGTACACTTGCACAGGGTGCCACGCCGATTATCGTTGCCTGGGACTATAATGCGCTGTCCTGGAAGAAGACGCTGAACGACAACCCGCCGACGGAAGTCGTCGTTCCCGAGAAGGGCGTTCTCGCCGGTGTTTACGTGCAGGGCATTTCCGCTTACGCCCCGCATCCGAATGCTGCCAAGCTGTGGATGGAGCACCTCTACTCCGACGACGGTCAGCTCGGCTGGCTGAAGGGTTATTGCCACCCGATCCGCTTCAACGCCATGGTCAAGGCCGGCAAGGTTCCGCAGGACCTGATCGACAGCCTGCCGCCGGCAGCAGCCTATGAAAAGGCGATCTTCCCGACGCTCGAGGAAGTCGATGCCAACAAGGCGGCCGTCACGGGCGGCTGGGATAGCGTTGTCGGCGCGAACGTGAAGTAAATTGTTGGAAACGCACCCCGGCCGATCAAAGCCGGGGTGCTTCTTTTATAATATAGACCTTTATAGACAGACCGTTTGAAAACGGCGTTTGGGGACAAGGATGCCATCAACCAACACCGGCGGACCATCCGACGCGCGCAGAAAGCTGCCGCTGCATTGGATAGGCGTCGTACCTTTTGCCGTTTTTGTGCTGCTGTTTCTGATTATGCCGACGATGAAGATCGTCGTTGGCGCGTTCCAGCGGACAGACGGAACTTTCACGCTTGAAAACATTGCAGGGCTTTTTACCGCATCCATCCTTTCGGCCTACTGGATCTCGATAAAGATCAGCCTCGCTTCTGCAGCGCTCGGCTGCCTGATCGGCTTTGCCGTCGCCGCGGCCGTAGTGCTCGGTGGTCTGCCGCAGCGTATCCGCGGACCGCTTCTCACCTTTTCAGGCGTCGCCTCGCAATTCGCCGGGGTACCGCTTGCCTTCGCCTTCATCGCCACGCTTGGCCCGGTCGGCCTCCTGACCGTCTTCCTGAAGACGCAGGTCGGCATCGATCTCAGGATGCTCGGCTTCAACATCCTGTCCTTCTGGGGTCTCACCGTCACCTATCTGTTCTTCCAGATTCCGCTGATGATCCTCATCATCACGCCCGCGCTTGACGGCCTGAAGCGCGAATGGCGCGAAGCGGCGGAAATTCTCGGAGCCACCGGCTTTCAATATTGGCGCATGGTGGCCTTTCCGATCTTGCTGCCGTCGCTGCTCGGCACCATGTCGCTGCTGTTTGCCAATGCCTTCGGCGCAGTGGCCACCGCAATTGCGCTCACCGGCTCCTCGCTCAACATCGTACCGATCCTGCTCTTCGCGCAAATTCGCGGCGACGTTCTCGGCAATCCGCATCTCGGTTACGCGCTCGCCTTCGGCATGATCGTCGTGACAGGCATTGCCAATGCACTTTATATCTGGCTGCGCGCCCGCAGCGAAAGGTGGCTGAAATGAAGCGTTTCTTCGCCTGGGGCGCGCTGATTTTCGGCCTGCTCTATTTCGCCCTACCGCTGATCGGCATGACCAATTTCTCGCTGAAAATGCGGCGCGGCGAATATTCTTTCGACGCTTATGCCAAGGTGCTGGGCGACCCGCGCTTCCAGGAGACCTTCAGCTATTCCGTCGTCATGGCGCTGTTCACCATCATTTTTGGCGTCCTGCTGGTGGTACCGACAGCCTATTGGGTGCGTCTGAAACTGCCGGGCCTGCGCCCCTATATCGAATTCATCACGCTTCTGCCGCTGGTCATCCCGGCCATCGTCATCGTCTTCGGTTATATCAGGCTTTACAACACCTCCAGCTGGCTGCCGCTGACCGGCACGAGCTTCGGCACCAACCTGCTTCTGATGTTCGGTTATGCCACGCTCGCCCTGCCCTATATGTACCGCGCCGTCGATACCGGCCTCAGAACCATCGACGTGGCGACACTGACGGAAGCGGCGCAGAGCCTCGGCGCGGGCTGGACGACCATCCTCTCGCGCATCATCCTGCCCAATGTTCTGGTCGCCGTGCTGTCGGGCGCCTTCCTGACCTTTGCCATCGTCATCGGTGAGTTCACCATGGCAGCCCTTTTGAACCGCCCGGCCTTCGGCCCCTACATGCAGCTGCTGGGTGCCAACCGCGCCTATGAACCGGCAGCGCTTGCCGTGATTTCCTTCGGCATTACCTGGGGCTGCCTCGGTCTGATCCAACTCGTTTCACGCTACCAGAAGGGCGCGCCTCCCAAGGCCTGAGGACAATATTTCATGAGCTTTTTGACACTTAGCAACATCAAGAAATCCTTCGGCTCCGTCCAGGTCGTACATGATTTCAACATGGCCATCGAAAAGGGCGAGTTCGTCTCCTTCCTCGGGCCATCGGGCTGCGGCAAGACCACGGTACTGCGCATGATCGCCGGGTTCGAAATCCCGACCGGAGGCTCGATCGTCATCAATGGCAAGGACCAGACAACGCTCCGGCCCAACCAGCGCAATATTGGCATGGTGTTCCAGGCTTATGCGCTGTTCCCGAACATGAACGTCTATGAAAACGTCGCCTTCGGCCTGAAAGTCGCTGGCAAACCGAAAGCCGAAATCGACGCGCGCGTGAAAGAAATGCTCCAGCTCATCCACCTGGAGCATCTGGCTGACCGTTATCCCTACCAGATGTCGGGTGGCCAACAGCAACGCGTGGCGTTGGCCCGTGCGCTCGCGCCGAAGCCGGAAGTGCTTTTGCTGGACGAACCGCTCTCGGCACTCGACGCCAAGATCCGTGTTTCGCTGCGCGAGGAAATCCGCCAGATTCAGCAGAAACTCGGCATCACCACCATTTTCGTGACCCACGATCAGGAAGAGGCCCTGTCGATTTCCGACCGCATCGTTGTCATGAATGCCGGCCGCGCCGACCAGATCGGCTCGCCCTTTGATATCTACAACACGCCCGCGACCCGCTTCGTCGCTTCCTTCGTGGGCACGCTGAACCTCATCGACGCGATCGTGGCGGACTCCTCGTCCAACACCATCCAGGTCGGGGAACAGCAGATCACCCTGCAAAAGCCGGTCAATGCGGCAAACGGCGAAAAAATCACCCTTGCCCTGCGCCCTGAAGCGGGTTCGCTCGGCAGCGACGCGAAAGGCGATGTCGCCATTTCCGGCACGGTCACCTCCAGCCAGTTCCTCGGCTCGGTCATCCGCACCCGCCTCGATCTCGGCGGATCCACGCTGTCATTCGACATGTTCAACGATCCCGGCACAGCGCCGCCCGCCGTCGGTGAGCAGGTCACGCTGAAATTCGCAGCCGGTGACCTGATGCTTATCAAGGACTAAAACGCTTTTCCAGACGCAAAACCGCTTCGCCCATTTGCGGGAGATGGTAGAGCAGGTATGACTTCGAACCTGCATACCAACGATGTGAGGCCATGATGCGCGCGCTTTATTATGAACGATTCGGTGAGACCCCCGTTGTCGCGTCCCTGCCGGATCCGGAACCGACAGATGGCGGTGTGGTCATCGAGGTAAAGGCCACCGGCCTTTGCCGAAGCGATTGGCACGGTTGGATGGGACATGACCCGGATATTCGCCTGCCGCATGTTCCCGGCCACGAATTCGCCGGGGTGATTGCCGCTGTCGGCAAGAACGTCACCCGTTTCAAAACCGGTGATCGCGTCACCGTTCCCTTCGTCTCAGGCTGCGGCCATTGCCACGAATGCCGCTCCGGCAACCAGCAGGTCTGTGAGGCGCAGTTCCAGCCCGGCTTTACCCATTGGGGCTCCTTCGCCGAGTATGTCGCGATCGATTACGCCGATCAGAACCTCGTGCATCTGCCCGATACGATGAGCTACGCGACGGCGGCCGGCCTCGGCTGCCGGTTTGCCACCTCCTTCCGGGCAGTGACCGATCAGGGGCGCCTGAAGGGCGGTGAATGGCTGGCGGTGCATGGCTGCGGCGGCGTCGGCCTGTCCGCCATCATGATTGGCGCCGGCCTCGGTGCGCAGGTCGTCGCCATCGACATTGCCGAAGACAAGCTCGAACTTGCGCGGCAGCTCGGCGCGACCGCCACCATCAACAGCCGCGCGGTTGCCGATGTTGCCGAGGCGGTTCGCGAGGTGACGGGTGGCGGTGCACATGTCTCTGTCGATGCGCTCGGCCACCCGCAGACCTGCTGCAACTCCATCAGCAACCTGCGCCGGCGCGGCCGCCATGTGCAGGTGGGGCTCATGCTCGCCGACCACGCCATGCCCGCCATTCCCATGGCGCGGGTGATCGCGCATGAGCTGGAGATCTATGGTAGCCACGGCATGCAGGCGTGGCGTTATGAGGACATGCTGGCGATGATCGAAAGCGGCAGGCTCGCGCCGGAAAAGCTGATCGGCCGCCACATCAGGCTTTCCGAGGCCGCAACCGCCCTGCCCGCCATGGACAGCTTCAGGGAAAGCGGCATCAGCATCATCGACCGGTTCGAATAGGGATAAAGGCTTTTGACACGGTGACCGTTTAAGTGTCTTCCGTCAGGAGGAGCGCAACATGCTGTTTCTCGATAGCGTAACCACAAAAGAGAACCTGGACGGAAGCGACGCCTATCCCTTCTCCGTCCCTGCGCTACGCCATCTGCAACGTCTTGAGTTCAAGACGCCGATCACCTTTTTCGCCGGCAATAACGGTTCGGGCAAATCAACACTGCTGGAAGGACTGGCGGCGGGAATGACTGCCTATGCCATCGGCAATCACGGCCAGGTAACCGACGACCTTTACCTTCAGCACGCCGAGACTGTGGCGAAGTCGTTCTATTTCGCCCGCAAGAAATATCCGAAAATCCGCATGTTTCTGCGCGCCGAA
The DNA here is from genome assembly GCF_003938925.1 of Agrobacterium sp. FDAARGOS_525. Classification (NCBI taxonomy): domain Bacteria; kingdom Pseudomonadati; phylum Pseudomonadota; class Alphaproteobacteria; order Hyphomicrobiales; family Rhizobiaceae; genus Agrobacterium; species Agrobacterium sp. FDAARGOS_525. The sequence continues at coordinate 188,518 of NZ_RKIU01000003.1, forward strand.
GACGTGCTTGGTTATATCCGCCGCCAGAATGAGGAAGCGCTGGACGATTTTCGCTGGGAGCGGGAAAAGGCACTGAAAAAAGGCGAGGATTTTCCGGAGGAAACGCCCGAGACATTTCGCAGGATCGTCAGGAACAATATCCTCGACCGCCGTTCCCACGGCGAAGGGTTTATGGACATCATGCAGCAGAGGTTGCACGGTGCCGGTCTTTATTTTCTGGACGAACCGGAAAGCCCGCTTTCAATGCAGAAACAGCTCGAACTCGCCGCGCTCATCCGCCATGCGGCCGATCGAGGCGGGCAATTGATCATCGCCACCCATTCGCCCGTCCTTCTGGCCATTCCAGAGGCAACGATTTATCATTTCGACGAGGATGGCGTCACCGAACGTCTTTATGACGAGTTGGAGACCATAATCTTCCTGCGGCGCTTTCTCGACAGCCCATCGAAATACCTGAGTGATTGAACAGCATAAGGCTTGAAATCGCGCTGCTCTTGCCGCATTCCCATAAGTAATACGAAATTTAGAAAGAAGCAGCCTCATGTCTCCCACCACAACACCGGCGGCAGCCCGGCCCCTCAATAGCCAGGATTACAAAACGCTCGGCCTTTCGGCCCTGGGCGGTGCGCTCGAATTTTACGACTTCATCATTTTCGTATTTTTCGCGACCGTGATCGGCCATCTGTTCTTCCCGCCTGAGATGCCGGATTGGCTGGTGATGATCCAGACCTTCGGCATCTTTGCCGCCGGTTATCTGGTGCGGCCGCTCGGCGGTATCGTACTGGCGCATTATGGCGACCGTTACGGCCGCAAGCGTGTCTTCGCTTTCTCGATCCTCTTGATGGCTCTTTCCACGCTGGGCATGGCACTGATGCCGACCTACGCCACCATTGGCGTGGCCGCTCCCATCCTGCTCATCATCCTGCGCATGCTGCAGGGTGCCGCCATCGGCGGTGAAGTGCCCGGCGCCTGGACCTTCGTTGCCGAACACGTGCCCTTCCGCCGCGTCGGGCTTGCCTGTGGTTTCCTCACCTCCGGTCTTTCCTTTGGCATCATGCTGGGCTCGTTGATCGCCTTTGCCATCAATTCGCTTTTCACGCCGGAAGACGTGGCCGGTTACGCCTGGCGCATCCCCTTCCTGCTCGGCGGCATTTTCGGCCTCATCGCCGTTTATCTGCGCCGCTGGCTGGAAGAGACGCCGATCTTCATGGAAATGAAGAAGTCGAAGTCACTGACGGACAAGCTGCCGCTCGGGCTGGTGCTGAAGCACCATATGCGCGGCGTGATCATCTCCGCCCTGCTGACCTGGGTTCTGTCAGCGGCAATCGTCGTCACCACGCTGATGACGGCGACCTTCCTGCAAAAGCTCTACGGCTATACGCCAACGCAGGCGCTCGCCGGCACCAGCTTCGGCACGCTGTTCCTGATCTTCGGCGTCATCATTGCCGGCGCGCTGATCGACCGTGTCGGCTCCGGCCTCTTCTTCATGGGCGCCAGCATTTTCTTCGGTATCGCCACCTTCACCTTCTACAGCTACGCCGGCACCTCGCTTCAGACCATGTTCTTGCTTTACGGCGTCATGGGCCTTTCGGTCGGCATGGCCGGTGCGGTGCCCTATGTCATGGTGCGGGCGTTTCCGGCATCCATCCGTTTTTCCGGCCTCTCCTTCGCCTACAACGTCTCTTATGCCGTCTTCGGCGGGCTGACGCCGATCGGCGTGACGACGGCGCTTGCGATCAACCCCATGGCCCACGCCTGGTATCTGGTCTTCATCGCCGTCCTCGCCTTCGCGATCGGTCTCTACCTCTATCTGCGCGGCAGCGAGATAGAGAGCCATGTCGGCATTGAGGAACTGGCGGCGTTGCGGTCGTAGGTTCCACAGTAAACAAAAAAGCGCGGGCAAGACCCGCGCTTTTTATTTGTCCCGGCAATGCGTGAACCATCAGGCCGCGCTATCGATTTTCTCCTCGCCGTTCGTCGGCACGTAGTTGAGCACCGGACCGAGCCAGCGCTCCACTTCCTCAACCGGCATATCCTTGCGGCGCGCATAATCCAGCACCTGATCACGCTCCACCTTGGCAACGCCGAAATAATAGCTCTCGGGATGACCGATATAGATGCCGGAGACGGAAGAACCCGGCCACATGGCGTAACTTTCCGTCAATTCCACACCCGCCGCATTGGTGGCGTCGAGCAGGGCAAACAGCGTCTTCTTTTCGGTGTGGTCGGGCTGGGCCGGATAGCCAGGTGCCGGGCGGATACCGGCATAGGCCTCGCCAATCAGCTCATCACCGGCAAAAGCCTCGTCCGGTGCATAACCCCAGAACTCCTTCCGCACGCGCTCATGCATGCGCTCGGCAAAGGCTTCCGCGAAACGGTCGGCCAGCGCCTTGACGAGAATGGACGAATAATCGTCATTCGCCCGCTCGAAACGCTCGGCAATCGCCACTTCTTCGATACCCGCCGTTACCACGAAGCCGCCGACATAATCGGCAACACCGCTATCGACAGGCGCGACGAAATCGGACAGCGCCACATTGGGACGTCCGTCTCGCTTGGAAAGCTGCTGGCGCAGCGTGAAGAAGGTCGCCAGCTCTTCATTGCGGCTCTCATCGGTAAATAGCCTGATATCGTCGCCCACCGCATTAGCCGGCCAGAAGCCGATCACCGCGCGCGGCCGGAACCAGTTCTCCTCAATGATCTTCTTCAGCATCGCCTGCGCATCGCTATAGAGCTGACGCGCCGCCTCGCCCTGCTTCTCGTCATCGAGAATCGCGGGGAAGCGGCCCTTCAATTCCCAGGTCTGGAAAAACGGCGTCCAGTCGATATAGCGAGAAAGCTCTTCCAGATCATAGGTCTCGAATACCTTTGTGCCGAAGAATTGTGGCTTGACGGCGCTATAGCTCGACCAGTCAATCTTGTGCGCATTCTCGCGGGCGCGGGAAAGCGGCAGGCGCTGCTTCTCACGCTCGTTGCGGGCGTGAGCCTCTGCCACCTTGGCATATTCGCTGCGAATACCGTCGATATAAGCCGGCTTCTGCTCGGCGGAGAGAAGCGCCGACACGACGCCCACGGCGCGCGAGGCGTCGGTCACATAGATCGCCTGCCCCTGCTCATACCGCGGATGAATTTTTACCGCCGTATGCACACGGCTCGTCGTGGCGCCACCGATTAGCAGCGGGATGTCGAAACCCTGCCGTTCCATTTCTGCGGCCACATGCACCATCTCGTCCAGCGACGGCGTAATGAGGCCGGAAAGGCCGATCACATCCACCTTTTCGGCGATTGCCTTTTCGAGGATTTTCGTCGTCGGCACCATGACGCCCAGATCGATGATCTCGTAATTGTTGCAGGCGAGCACGACGCCGACGATGTTCTTGCCGATATCGTGCACATCGCCCTTGACGGTCGCCATCAGCACTTTGCCGGCCGCCTTCTTCTCTTCGCCGCCGTTCAGGCGCTTTTCTTCTTCCATGTAAGGAAGAAGCACCGCCACAGCCTGCTTCATCACGCGGGCAGATTTCACCACCTGCGGCAGGAACATCTTGCCCGAACCGAAGAGGTCGCCCACCACGTTCATGCCGGCCATCAGCGGCCCTTCGATGACGTGCAGCGGACGCTCCGCCTTCTGGCGCGCCTCTTCCGTATCGGCCTCGATATAGTCGGTGATGCCGTTGACCAGCGCGTGCTCCAGCCTTTTCTCGACGGGCAGCTCACGCCAGGAAAGATCCTGAACCTTGGTATCCTTGGCGCCCGTGCCCCGGAAACGCTCCGCGACCTCCAGCAGGCGTTCGGTCGCGTCATCGCGGCGGTTCAGCACCACGTCCTCGCAGGCCTCGCGAAGCTCCGGGTCGATATTGTCATAAACCGCAAGCTGACCGGCGTTGACGATGCCCATATCCATGCCAACCTGGATGGCGTGATACAGGAACACGGCATGCATCGCCTCGCGCACCGGTTCATTGCCGCGGAAGGAGAAGGAAAGGTTGGAAACGCCACCGGAAATATGCGTAAGCGGCATGGTTTCGCGGATGGTCTTGGTGGCCTCGATGAAATCAACGCCGTAATTATTGTGCTCCTCGATACCGGTCGCGACAGCAAAGACGTTCGGATCGAAGATGATGTCCTCAGGCGCCAGCCCGGCCTTTTCGGTCAGCAGCTTGTAGGCCCGCGCGCAGATTTCCACCTTGCGCTGATAGGTATCCGCCTGCCCCACCTCGTCAAAGGCCATGACAACGACTGCCGCGCCGTAATTGTGGACGAGCCGCGCCTGCTGGAGAAACTTCTCCTCGCCTTCCTTCAGCGAAATCGAGTTGACGATCGACTTGCCCTGAACGCATTTCAGACCGGCCTCGATGATCTCGAACTTCGACGAGTCGATCATGACAGGCACGCGGGCGATGTCGGGCTCGGCAGCGATGAGGTTCAAAAACTCCACCATCGCCTTTTCGGAATCGATCAGGCCTTCATCCATGTTGATGTCGATGATCTGCGCGCCGTTTTCCACCTGATCGCGGGCAACGGCCAGCGCCGCCGTGTAATCACCGGCGGTGATTAGCTTGCGGAACTTGGCCGAGCCGGTGACGTTGGTGCGCTCGCCGACGTTGACGAAAGGAATATCCTTGGTCAGCACGAAGGGCTCAAGGCCCGAAAGCGACATGAAGGGCTTATGCTCGGGGATCGGGCGCGGCTTGTAATCCTTGACCGCCTCGGCAATCGCCCGGATATGCTCCGGCGTCGAGCCGCAGCAACCGCCAACGATGTTCACGAGGCCGTCGCGGGCGAAACCCTGCACCTGACGCGCCATCATCTCAGGCGTTTCGTCATATTGCCCGAACTCGTTCGGCAGGCCTGCATTCGGATAGGCACAGACGAAGGTATCGGCGACATCGGACAATTCCTGCAGATGCGGACGCATGGCATCCGCACCGAGTGCGCAGTTAAGGCCGATGGTAAAGGGGTTGGCGTGGCGCACCGAATTCCAGAAGGCAGACGGCGTCTGGCCGGAAAGCGTGCGGCCGGATAGGTCTGTGATCGTGCCCGAGATCATGACCGGCAGGCGGATGCCCTTGGCCTCGAAACGCTCCTCGCAGGCGAAGATCGCCGCCTTTGCATTCAGCGTATCGAAGATCGTCTCGATGAGGATGATATCGGCGCCGCCATCGATCAGGCCGTCGATCTGCTCGCCATAGGCGATACGCAGATCGTCAAAGCTGACGGCGCGGTAACCGGGATTGTTGACATCTGGCGAAATCGAGGCCGTACGGTTGGTGGGGCCGATGGCGCCAGCGACAAAACGGCGGCGGCCATCTTCCCGCTCGGCGCGCTGGGCGGCGCGGCGGACGATCTGCGCACCCTCGCGGTTGAGGTCATAGACCGCATTTTCCATCTCGTAATCGGCCTGCGCGATGCGGGTCGAGGAAAACGTGTTGGTTTCGAGAATATCCGCACCCGCCATGGCGTAGCGATAGTGGATGTCTTCGATAGCGTCCGGCTGGGTCAGAATCAGAAGGTCGTTATTGCCCTGCTGGTGGCAGGCGCAGCCGATGAAGCGATCACCGCGAAAATGATCTTCGTCAAAGCCGAGACCCTGAATCTGCGTGCCCATGGCGCCGTCGAGAATGAGGATGCGCTCGCTGGCGGCTTCGCGCAGCGCCTTGAAAATTTCCGCGCCGTCGCGCTTTGCCCCCTCAGGGCCAAACAGATCGTCAAACACGGGCACACTCCTCATTTCGATTTGCAAGATCGCAAGTCGTCAAGTCACATAAAGATATGTTTATGTCAATATATCTTCAAGGGACAGACATGGCTTTGCGTCGTTGCGTCACGTTACGAAATATCGCTGACAGATGACAGGCTTATACGGCAAGGATATAAGCCGAAGCAGCAAACCGCATGGAGGACGCGATGTCTGAGGACGATCACAACAGCCGAAACTGGAATACCCTGCCCTGGCACCGCCAGTGGCTGGTAAAGCAGGCCGAGGGGCTTTTCGACTTCTTCCAGTACCGGGCGCTCAATACTGCCGGCGGCTTCTTCGATCTCGATGTCAAGGGCGCGCCGTTGCAGGCAAACGATCCCGTGCGCGGCATCCATGCCTCCGCGCGCATGGTGCATTGCTTCTCCATCGGCCATCTGCTCGGACGTCCGGGCTGTGGCGATATTGTCGACCACGGCATGACCTATCTCTGGAACAGGCATCGCGACAGCGAGCATGGCGGCTATTTCTGGCAGGTTAACGATGCCGGCCCCCTGGACGCCACCAAGCAGGGTTACGGCCATGCCTTCGTGCTTCTGGCCGCCTCCTCCGCCAAGACCGTCGGCCACCCGCTCGCCGACCAGATGCTGGCCGATATTACCGAAGTGCTGGAAACCCGTTTCTGGGAAGAAAAGCACGGCGCGATCGCCGAGGAATTCAACCGCGACTGGTCGCCCATCGATAATTATCGCGGCCAGAATTCCAATATGCATCTGACCGAAGCGTTGATGGCCGCCTATGAGGTGACCGGCGACAAAAACTACCTCGGCAAGGCCGAACGCATCGCCGATCTTCTCATCCGCCGTCGCGCTGGTGAACTGGATTTCCGGGTTCCGGAGCATTTCGACGACAACTGGACACTCGACAAGGACTATCGCGGCAACGAGATGTTCCGTCCCTCCGGCTCCACCCCCGGCCATTGGCTGGAATGGGCGCGCCTCCTCCTCCAGCTTTGGGTGTTGGGTGATCGCCGCCACGACTGGATGCCGGTGGCCGCCAAATCGCTGTTCGTGCAGTCCATGGCACTTGGCTGGGATCGGGAAAAGGGCGGCTTCTTTTATACGCTCGACTGGAACGACAATCCCGACAAGCGGGCAAAGCTCTGGTGGCCCATGTGCGAAGCGGCGGGTGCGGCCCATTTTCTCAACGAAAACCTGCCGGCGGACCCTTTCTATGAAGACAGCTACCGCCGCATCTGGAGCACGATCGCCAACAGCTTCATCGACCATGAAAATGGCGGCTGGCATGAGGAACTGACGGAAAATCTGGTTCCCGCTCACACGCTGTTCCCAGGCAAGGGTGATATATACCACGCCCTCCAGGCCTGCCTCATCCCGCTTTTCCCGGCTACGGGCAGCCTGACAAGGGTGATCGGGGAAAGCGGCGGGGTTTATTAAGCGCGTTGTTCGCAACGGCGTTCGAAGACTTCTCCACTGTCATGCTCGGGCTTGTCCCGGGCATCTGCAGCCTATCGGCCGGACGCAACGCGGTTAAATCCCCGGCATAGGGCCGAGGATAAAGCAACAGTCAAAACCCGATTGTTTCCTCGAAGTCATCCCAGGACTGATACATTTCATAACGCCCGATGCCAGGGATCGGCACATGGCCGTAATAGGGCGAAAGTTGAAACTCGGCGGCCGCCTCGCTCTTGCCTGCCACGGCGGCAACATAGATCGCAGAGGCAAGCCCGGTGCGGTTCGCGCCATGTTCGCAATGGATGAGAACAGGCTTTTCCGCGTTGCGCAGCACCGCCGCCAGCGTTTCTGAATCTTCCACCGAGACTTTCTCGCTTGAGCTCAGCGGATAGTCGACCAGCCGGATGCCGTTGTTTTTCGCTGCCTTGCTTTCGGTATCATACCAGGCTTCACGCTTTTCATCGCGCAGGTTGATGATGGTCTTGATGCCATAGGCCTTGGCGTAAGCGGCGATGTCCTTGCCACTCGGCTGAGCCGAACGATAAAGCTCGCCGGGAATGACCTCATGAAAATTCCCCGTCAGCTGGCCGATGCCCATATGTGCGCCGGCCAAAACCGGGAGGGCAACGAGGCCAATAGCCGTGATCTTCAAAAACTTCAGAAAAATACGCAAAACATCAACCCGCGACATCAATCCAATGTGTGGCAGATGACACCGCAAACCGGCGAAAACAAGTCACGCCCCGTCGCGGCCCGTGCGCTTCGCAAGCAGCCGGGGCACGGCAGGCCCATGGAGCGGTTGCAATGCAGGGCCTTTGGACCCAAGCATAAATTCTCAAAATACCGTGATTGCCGGCACCGGTGTGATCTCTTCAATCAAATTCGGCGGAAATGACGGTAACCCGCCACTCCAGCCTTTGCGGTTCCACCCGCTCGTTGTTGCGCAGGCGAAATGTCCGGCAGGCGGCGAAGGTTTCCCCGGCTTCGATCCGCCTTTCGCTCACCTGATAGGGATCGAACGATACGGAAGCTCGAAAGGCCGGTTCGAAGCCCTCCAGCGTGTAGGTCAGACGCTGCACCGCGACATTGTTATCATTGCGGAAGCTGACGCGAATGGGCAATGCAGGGTCCGGACAGGCGGCCTCGAACCCGGCAGTCGCGACTATATGCTCCAGCCGCTGGCTGCTGCGACGCCAGTCGTAAATGACAAAGGCAGCCGTGCCGGCCCATATCAGGAGCAGGCAGATGACCACTGGTTTGAGATGCCGCGGAAATGCAATAAGGGTGAGGAGAAGAATGGCGCTGAGAACGGCTCCGACAATCACGTCGCCCCTCCTCCGCTAAAATAAAGCTCCATACGTTTCTGCCCTCCCCTGCCCTTCCAGCCACAAACGGCCGCGCGAGGCGGTCGTTGGGGTATTATCTCGACGGCGGCTCAAGCCTCTAGCATATGGCGCGAAGCACCGGCATCGCAGCCGTCAGCCACAACTCTATGGGTGCTCCCCCCGGTGTCAAGACAACCAAGCGTGACCGATAGCGCCGGCATTGCGGTCCTCAGAAAGAACGGCGAAGGGAACCAAACGCCGCCGAAGACGTTCGCAGCATCAGAACAGCATGGCGGGACATCACGAAACGCCGCGGCATGGAGGTAAGTAGGCCAGCCGGCAGGGACGACAAGCCGCCCCTTGGCACCGCCGAAAGCCACCCCATATTAAAAGTTACTAAACTATGCTACATATCAGTCAGCTCAGGGAGAAAACGATGAAAACGCTGATCGTAACGTCGCTCCTGGCCCTTTCGGCCAGCACCGCAATGGCCGCGGATGCCGTCTACGAAACACCGGCGCCTCCGGTCGCACAGGAAACGTTGCCGGTCTTCACCTGGTCTGGTCCTTATCTTGGTATTCAAGGTGGCGCGGGCTGGGCAAATGGTGATTTTTCGGCCGGTGCCCCCATAGGCTCGGATAATTTCGATGGCGGCATTCTCGGCGCCTTCGCCGGCTACAATTACCAGTTCGACAATAATTTTGTTCTCGGCATCGAGGGTGACGTCGACTATAACTGGAATGACAATGATTATGCGGGTGTGAACATTGGCACCGACTGGCAAGGGTCCGTTCGTGGCCGCGTTGGTTATGCCTTCGATCGCGCCCTGCTTTATGGCACCGCCGGCTGGACCGCCACACGCGGCTTCATCGACACCCCCGGCGCCGGCAAGGATAGCGCCACCTTCAACGGCTACACGGTTGGCGCAGGTCTGGATTACGCCTTCACCGACAATGTCTTCGGCAGGCTGGAATATCGTTACAACGATTACGGCGACAAGGACATATTTGGCATCAATACCGACCTTGACCAGCACACCGTCAAGGTGGGCCTCGGCGTGAAGTTCTGATCACAATCGAATTTTGTAGACCCGAAGCCCGGCCATCCGCCGGGCTTTTTTCGTTGCAGAAGCCCAGCGCAGGCTACGATCCGCTCTGCGAAAAAACGGAACAATATGAACTGCGTAAAAATGAAACATTCACAAGCCGTTCAGCAGTTCCGTGCCATCATGCGGGCATAATGAGCCTCTATCTCCCGAAGCAGGCTTATGGAGTAGCCCGATGAAAAAGATAATTCTTTCCACGATTGCCGCGCTTGTTGCCACTGGCAGCATCTTCGCATCCTATGGCAGCGCCAGCGCGCAGGACTATCCATACCGTCCGCGTTACGATCGGGGTTACGACCGTGGCGGCCCGCCGCCACCGCCCTATCGCGAACACCGTCGCCACAATGATGGCGCAGCCATTGCCGGAGGCCTCGCCGCAGGCGTCATCGGTGGGCTGATCGGCGGCGCCATCGCCAATAATAGCGGCCCCCGTTATTACGAACCGCCACCGCCGCCGCCGCGCTGCTGGTTTGAAGACCGGCGGGTTCCGAATTCCTATGACGGCGGCTGGCACACCGAAAGCATGCGGGTCTGCAATTAATGTCCGATCCTGCGGCCCGGTTTGCTTCAAATGGCAAGCCGGGCTGCTATCAGCGAATGAGATGGCGGGATACGATTTTCATCCCCACCACGCGCTCTCACCGATACTGCGTGAGGCGCGACAGCACCCCTGCGATCAGCACAGAAAATCAACAACCATCTGATAAAAAAAGAAAAATGGTGGGCCTGGAGAGACTCGAACTCCCAACCAAGCGGTTATGAGCCGCCGGCTCTAACCATTGAGCTACAGGCCCCTTCGGAAAACGCTATCCGAAACACCGGTTTCGCAATGGTTCGAATCCGGTGGTCACGCTCTAACGCAATTTTTACAGCCCGACAAGCCATTGATGCTTTCGCAAACAGTGCCGCCGTATTAGCTACACAATCTAAGGCAATACCCGTTCAAGGGACTCAATCAACGAGGAAACACCATGAAGACAAAATCGGCCCGCCTTTTTGCACTTAGCGCAATGACAGCAGCAGCCATGATGCCGCTCTCCGGCCAGTTGCTCGCGCAGGAGGCCACCCCGCGTGAAGCCACAATCAGCGTTTCCGGCGAAGGCCAGGCGGCCATCGCTCCTGATATGGCAATCCTGTCGTTCAGCGTCGTCAAGCAGGCAGAGACCGCGGCGGCCGCTCTTTCGGAAAATTCAAAGGCGCTGGCCGATGTTCTGAAGGCGCTGAAGGAGGCGGCGATCGAAGATCGTGACCTGCAGACCAGCAACTTCTCGGTGCAGCCGCTTTACAAGCATTATGAGCCAAAGGACGGCGTCTATGTCGCTCCCGAAATCACCGGTTACCAGGTATCCAACGGCCTGACCGTGCGGGTGCGGGACCTGAAGAAGCTCGGCGCGATCCTCGATACATCCGTCAAGCTCGGCATCAACCAGGGTGGAGACATCAGCTTCACCAACGACAAGCCTGAAGCCACCGTCACCGAGGCTCGCAAACAGGCCGTGGCCGACGCTCTTTCCAAGGCCAAGACCCTGACCGAAGCTGCTGGCGTAAAGCTCGGCCGTGTTATCCAGATCACCGAAAACTCGCAGCGCCCGATGCCGGTGCCGCAGGCCATGATGCGCGCCTCCATGGCGAAGGAAGCGGACAGTGTCCCGATTGCCTCTGGTGAAAACAGCTACAGCGTTGTGGTCAACGTCACCTTCGCGCTCGAGCAGTAATCGGCAAGGGGCGGCTTTTGGGTCGCCCGCACCGGCTCGGCCTCCGCCATAGCACAGATAAAATGAAACGCCCCTCGCTACCGTTCAGGAAGCGAGGGGCGTTTTGTCCATCTGCCGGGACGGGGATGCCGGCAGATCGATCAGGATCGCTGCCGTTAGCGGCGGATTACCGGGCAGCCGCGCTCATTGGCGAATACGATGCGGTCACGGCCGTGGCGGTCAAAACCTGCAACGACGACGCGGCGCGGAGATACATCAACAACACGCGCGCGGCGAAGACCCATGCGGCTTGCCTTTTCTTCCGCAAGCCAGGGCGAGCAGCCACGGCGCGGGCGATCCGGGCGGCCCCAGCCGGGACGATGACCATAACCATCCTGAACCTGAACTCGGAACTGTACATCCGAGCCGGCCGAAGCAGCTGGAGCGGTGACGGAAATACCACCAAGGGCGATGAGGGCAGCCAGGCCGGTTTTTGCGAAGGTGCTGAACATGAGCTCACTCCGTTTGTTTCTTTGACGTCGGGGGAACATCCCCCGGCGATTGACGAGACCCTAGACTCGCCCATCTGAATATCAGCAGAACCGAATGTTCAGCAGGCGTTCAGGGTGGTTAACGCGGACACCCCGATCAGGATCCGCACATCACGGCGAGATATGCAGCACGACTTCGCGCCGATGCGACTGATCGCGATGTTCGAAGAGATAAAGGCCCTGCCAGGTGCCAAGCACGAGCCTGCCATCCGTGATGGGAACGCCGATGGAAACCATCGTCAGCGCCGATTTGATGTGGGCGGGCATGTCGTCGGGCCCCTCCAGGGTGTGGACAACCCACCGCATGGAAGGATCGCTCGAAGGCGGGACGAGACGGGAGAAAAACTCCGTGAGATCGCGCCGGACGTCGGGATCGGCATTTTCCTGGATGAGCAGGGAACAGGACGTGTGCCGGACAAAGACTGTCAGCAAGCCTTCCGTTGAGCCGGCCTGATTTACGAAGCCTTTTGCTTCAGACGTAAACTCGTAAAGGCCCTGCCCGTGGGTAGAGATGATTATTTTCTTCTGCGGCACGTTTTTCTTTCAAATAGTCGGGAACAAAATCGGCGCTGCGAACGTTGCACCATGTCAAATTCTATCCGATGGCGATAAGTATAAGACGACAGGGCGATAACAGCCCATGACAGCAGAACGGAAAACCGCCACTGCAGTTGCATAAAACGGGGAAGGGTTGGCAATATAATAATGAATTATCCAGGCTATCCCTTCCATAGACAAACACGGCATTTGCAGCGCAGGACTGACACAGGGTGCGAAAGACTTTCTCATGGCACCCACTGACTATCGTGTCGATCTGACCAATTGCGACCGCGAGCCCATCCATATCCCCGGCTATATTCAACCCCATGGCTGTCTCATCGCCTGCGATAACGCTTTGCGCATGGTGCTGCGGCATTCGGCAAATTGCTGCGACATTCTGGGTGTGGAAGGCGATATCAATGGCCGGACCGCCGAAGAGGTTCTGGGCAAGGACCTCGTACACAATCTCCGCAACGCGCTGACTGTAACCGGGAGGACAACGCGCCCGGCCACGTTGCCCGCAACGGAAATGGGCGACGGCCGAAGCTTCGACATTTCGCTCCACCGCTACAAATCCACCACGATCATCGAATTCGAACCGTCCCGCAGCGAAACCCAGCCCCTGGGCACCGCACGAAAGATGGTGGATCGCATTCGCGAGGCGGACAGCGTGGAAAGCCTCATCTCCAGAACGACCAGGCTGGTAAAGGCAACGCTTGGCTACGACCGGGTAATGATTTACCGCTTTGAGGAAGATGGAGCCGGCAAGGTGGTCTCGGAAGCAAAGCAACCGGAACTGGAAAGCTTCCTCGGCCAATATTTCCCCGCCAGCGACATACCCCAGCAGGCCCGCACGCTTTATCTCAAGAACACGCTCCGCATTATCTCTGATGCCAGCGGCACACGAATCCCCGTGCTGCCAGCCCTCGATATCTCCGGCGAACCGCTCGACCTCTCTTTCGCGCACCTGCGCAGCGTCTCTCCCATCCATTGCGAGTATCTTCGCAATATGGGCGTCGCCGCTTCCATGTCGATTTCGGTGATTGTCGATGGCGCCCTCTGGGGTCTGATCGCCTGTCACCATTATTCCCCGCGTGTCCTGACCATGCCGGTGAGGATTGCCGCTGAAATGTTTGGAGAATTCTTCTCCATGCATTTGCAGGTCCTCAAGCAGAAACGCCGGCTGGACACCGTCAACCATGCCCATGCCGCGCTCGATCGCTTCCTGCGGCTCGCCGCGCACCACGCCAATATCGAAGAACTGCTGATCGACAGTTTTCAGGATTTTGCCGATCTGATGCCGTGTGATGGTGTCGGTCTCTGGGTAGACAACAACTGGCACGGCCATGGCGCAACGCCACCGCATGACGCCATTCCAAGGCTCGCGCGTTTCGTCGCCTCGGTTTCGGAAGGCAGGGTCTGGGCGACCCATGCGCTGTCGCAGGCGATACCTGAGGCGGAAATCTACGCCGACACGGCAGCTGGAATGCTCGCCATCCCACTTTCTCAGGTGAAACAGGACTATCTCCTGTTTTTCCGCAAAGAGATCGTGCAAAATCTGAACTGGGCCGGCAATCCGGAAAAATCTTATGAAACCGGCCCGATGGGGGACCGTCTCACACCACGCAAGAGTTTCGCGATCTGGAAAGAGACGGTGCATCAGAGGGCGCAGCCCTGGTCGGAAGATGACCGGGAAATAGCAGAAGCCGCCAGAATTGCGCTGGTCGAGGTCGCCTTCCATCACAGCGAGCTAATGGCCGGCGAAAGGGAACGCGCCGAAGTGCGGCAGCGCATGTTGAACGAGGAGCTCAACCACCGCGTCAAGAATGTTCTCGCCATCATCAAATCGCTGGTCGGCAATCCCTCACAGGAAGGCAAGACCCTGCAGGAATATGTGGCTGCCCTGAAGGGCCGTATTCAAGCCTTGTCCTTTGCCCATGATCAGATCATCCGAGGCGAAGGCGGCGGCGCGCTGCGCGATCTTCTCGACGCGGAATTGTCGCCGCATCGTTCCCCGGAAACGACGGTGAAACTCGAAGGTCCCCACGTCACACTTGATTCGCGCGCCTTCTCCGTCATGGCGCTCGTTCTGCACGAACTGGCGACGAACGCCGCCAAATACGGTGCGCTTTCGCAGAACGGTGGGCAATTGCATGTGCGCTGGTGGGTCAACGAAAACCGCGATTGCGAAATCGAGTGGCGGGAAGTGCTGACCACCAAGCTGCCGACGCCATCCCGCGCCGGCTTCGGAACGGCGCTGATCAGCCGCAGCATTCCCTACGATCTCGGCGGACGCAGTACGTTGCGCTATTTGCCCGATGGATTGGAGGCAGAAATTATGCTGCCCTTCCGTCATGTCTCGTCAGCCACCGAAAGTGTCGAAGTACCCACAGAAAATGAGCCCGCGCGGCAATCCAGCCGCTATAACCGGGAGGAGCCGTTGAAAATATTACTCGTCGAAGATCAGATGCTGATCGCCATGGATGTCGAAAACATGCTCGAGGATAACGGCATCAAAACCATCGAAACGGCGACTTCGTCTGCGATGGCAATTGAAAAGCTGAAAAGCTATGTGCCTGACGTGGCAATTCTCGACATCAATCTCGGTTCGGACACCTCCATTCCCGTCGCCCGGGAACTTCACCGCCGTGGCATCCCGTTCATGTTCGCTACCGGCTACGCCGATGGCAGCATGGTGCCGGATGAATTCGGCGCTGTTCCGGTTATCAGGAAGCCCTATGATGAGGATGCTCTGATGGCCGGGATCGGGGTTTTGGTGGGCGATACGGAGCGCGTTTGAGCGACAAGTGACAAACGTCAACCGAGAGGTTTTCCGTGCGTTTGGGGGCGGATCATTTTTTAATTCGGCGACCGATCTGCTACCGACCGGTGAAACCCCGTTTCCTTGCTTCAGCTGGCGTGATGACGTCCCCCGTCTTAATTCTGAAGGCCGTCACTGCATAGTTATCGACATCCACCTCGCATTGAAACGTGACATCGCGCCAGACGTCGCCGACGTTGAATGCGCCGCCAGTCGCGTCAAGAACATTGCCCGATATACGTCCGCCCGTGTCGGAAAAGCCATACATGCCACGGGTATCAGCGTAAACCTGTCTTATTTGGGCCAGTGCTTCCGCTTGGCAAAGCTGCACGATACGACGCCGCGGCGGTAGATCGCCAAACATCTGCCGTCTCTGCGCCGGTGTCAGTAGAGCCGATGAAAGCAAACTCTTAGCCGCAGGAAGTTTCGCGGGCTTGTTTTCCCTTGCCTCAGAAGGCTTTTCCTCAGGCGGCTTTGGTTGCGGTACTGGCGGCTGCTCCGGCGACGTTTCTTCTTTCATCGGCGCAACCGCGATCTCTCCCTGCTCGGCGGAAGCTTTGAGGTCGCTGTTGGCGGCGGCGGGCGCAGGCTTTTCCTCGGCCGCTTTCTCGGGCTCGCGCGGCGGTTCTGCCGATGGCTGTGTCTTTTCCGCTTCTTCAGTCTTGCCGGCCTTGTCCTCAGGGTCTGCCTGCGCCTCTTCCGGCCGCATGGCGATGGAAGGCAACGTCGCCTGCGGTTGCGGCACCGGTTTCGCTTCTTCAGCCGGTGGCGCGGGAGGTGGTGGCGGAGGTTGCGGTTTTTCCTCTTTCGCCTTCTCCTCACCGGGCGGCGGGGCCTCTTCTGCCTTTTTTTCCTCAGGCGGTGGCACCAGATCGACGCTGATGCTTTCCGGTTCCTGCGGCTCGGCTACACGCTCCGGCAATTCGAAAAGGAAAATCGCCACGACGACAAGATGCAGAAGAACGGAGACGGGCATAGCCCATCCCTTCCACCGCCACCTTCCTGCCGAAACCTGTTGCATCTTACTGAACCAAATCGAACCCGGACATATCCAGCGGAAGCGGATCGCCTGCCTCACACATAGGGCTTGTCGCAGAGTTCGCCAGTGCGGAAAACAAAAAACCCGGCCAGAGCTGACTGACCGGGTTCAATTTTAAAGGAAGCAAAAGCTTAGCTGTCGAGGAAGCTGCGGAGCTTTCTTGAGCGGCTTGGGTGCTTCAGCTTGCGCAGCGCCTTCGCCTCGATCTGGCGAATACGTTCGCGCGTAACCGAGAACTGCTGGCCGACCTCTTCCAGCGTATGGTCCGTGTTCATGCCGATGCCGAAGCGCATGCGCAGAACACGTTCCTCACGCGGTGTCAGCGAGGCCAATACGCGGGTCGTCGTTTCGCGCAGGTTCGCCTGAATGGCGGCGTCGATCGGCAGCAGCGCGTTCTTGTCCTCGATGAAGTCACCGAGATGCGAATCCTCTTCGTCACCCACGGGGGTTTCGAGCGAGATCGGCTCCTTGGCGATCTTCAGAACCTTGCGCACCTTTTCCAGCGGCATGGCCAGCTTTTCGGCTAGTTCTTCCGGGGTCGGCTCGCGGCCAATCTCGTGCAGCATCTGGCGCGAGGTACGAACGATCTTGTTGATCGTTTCGATCATGTGCACCGGAATACGGATCGTGCGGGCCTGGTCAGCAATCGAGCGGGTGATCGCCTGTCTGATCCACCATGTCGCATAGGTCGAGAACTTGTAACCGCGACGGTATTCAAACTTGTCCACCGCCTTCATCAGGCCGATATTGCCTTCCTGAATGAGATCGAGGAACTGCAGACCACGGTTCGTATACTTCTTCGCAATCGAGATCACGAGACGCAGGTTGGCCTCGACCATCTCCTTCTTGGCGATGCGCGCTTCGCGCTCACCCTTCTGCACCATCGAAACGATGCGACGGAATTCGGCGATGGAAATGCCGGTTTCCGTGGAGAGGTTCTGGATCTCCTGGCGGATTTCCCGGATCGTGTTGCTTTCTTCGCGCGCGAATTCCTTCCAGCCGCGGGCGGCCAGATTGGCGATCGACTTCATCCAGTTCGGATCGAGTTCCGCACCGTGATACTGCTCGAGGAAGCTGTCGCGCTTGACGCCATAGGATTCGGCAAGGCGCAGCAGCCGGCCTTCGTTCTGCATCAGACGCTTGGAAATGTCGTAGAGCTGCTCGACAAGGCTGTCGATGCGGTTCTGGTTCAGCGAAAGCGACTTCACGGCCGTGATCAGCTGATCCTTCAATTCCTTGTAACGGCGCTCCTGGCCGGAAGAGAGCGTACCGGTGCAGGCCAGACGCGCTTCCACCTGCTGATCCTGAAGCTTGCGCAGCTTCTTGTAGGTGTCGGCAATGGTATCGAGCGTTTCCATGACCTGCGGACGCAGTTCGGCTTCCATCGCGGCAAGGGAAAGATTGGACTCGTCGTCGTCTTCTTCTTCCTCTTCCGGCGGCAGGCCGTCACCACCAACATCGGTGACATCCTCGTCACCGGTCGGAGCACGCAGCTTGCGGGTCTTTTCCTTTTCTTCGGCGGCCTTGCGGTCGGCCTCGATCTTTTCCGGGCTCTGGAACTGCGGCGCAGCCTTGGCTTCCGGGCCGGAATAGGTCGTTTCGAGATCGATGATCTCGCGCAGCAGCGTGGTGCCTTCGTTGAGTTCGTCGCGCCAGATGATCAGCGCCTGGAACGTCAGCGGGCTTTCGCACAGGCCCGAAATCATCGTCTCGCGGCCAGCCTCGATGCGCTTGGCGATGGCGATTTCGCCTTCGCGCGACAGAAGCTCGACAGAACCCATCTCGCGCAGATACATGCGCACGGGGTCGTCGGTGCGGTCGGTTGGTTCTTTCTTCTTGGCGGTCGCAAGCGCGGTGCCGCTGGAAGGCGCAAGTTCGCCACCCTCGGAATCGTCACCGTCGGAATCGCCGTCGTCATCGCCACCGGCGGCTTCCTCGGCATCCTCGTCCTCGATCACATTGATGCCCATGTCGGACAGCATCGCCATCGTGTCTTCGATCTGCTCGGAGGTCACCTCTTCGGACGGCAGGACGGAATTCAGCTCGTCCATCGTCACATAGCCGCGCTTCTTGGCGGCCTTGATCATTTTCTTGACCGCGTCATCCGAAAGGTCGAGAAGCGGGCCGTCCGTCGCACCGTCGCGTTCGTTTTCTGCTTCTTCGTTTTCTTTGACTTTGGTTGCCATCTATCTCGTCGCTTTCCCTGACGCTAACACCTGTTCCGCCGCATCGCCGTCCGCCCCTTGAGCATCCGGCGCATTGCCGCGAATCACTGTCAGACACCTAACGGAGTGATCTTTAATTGCCGATTAACCACGGCAGCCTCAGGCAGAATGCAAGGACAGTGCACCCGGAAATGCTTGCTCATGCAATTTCTATCCGCCAAGGCTCATTCCACCTTACTTTTCCTGAATTGGTGATTCCCGCTATTTCCCGCCCCGTCAAGCCTTTGAAGGCGAGACAGCCACGGAAATTCTTAAAAAGAGCCGCATTTTGCGAATTATCACCAGACTATCCCCTATTTAGGACGCCTGCCGCAAAAGGCAACCCCACACACCTTTCAATTCTTGCCGCGACCATCATCCATGGCCGACGGCCGGTCCCTTCACCCGGCCGGACATCACCCCGAAACCATCGATGATGGCCTCCTGATTTTCCATTCGGCCGATCTCCAGCTGAACCTCGGCAAGCGCGCGCACCAGAAGGGTGCCGCGCTCATCGTCCGTCGCCTCGGCAATTTCGCGCTCCAGCTCCTTTTTCTGCCAGAGGAGCGACTTTGTCCTTTTGTGCAGGGAAAGCGCCTGCACGTAACCTTCCCGTGCATCCTCCATCGCCGCCTCGCCGGTCGCCGTCCACAGACGGGCATTGCGCACCTGCTGGTCCATGGTTTTCAGCAGCACGTCGAAGCCCTGCTGCGACAGGCGCTCGATCAGCCCCGCCCGCGATATCGCAGCCGCATTTTCGGCCGCGTAGGTCAGAACCGTAGACCACAGGCGTTGCAGGTCACGGTTCTCATAGTCGATCGCGGCGATCTCGTCATATTCCTCGAGAAGCAGTTCGGGATGGTTGACGATGGTGATGGCCAGAACGCTCTCCCGAAGCGACGGCTTGGTCTGATAACCCCTGACGAGGCCGGATTGCGCCAACCGTTCCGAAATACTGCTGGCAGGTGTCGCCATAGCCCCACCCCGGCCCGGTGCGTTGCGCTGAAAGCCACGCCCCGGCGCCTGTGCGCCATTGCGGCGGAAATTGCCACCCTGCTGCCCGCCTGCCTGAAAGCGCGGCTGGAAGAAGGCATTCAGCCTGTCACGCATGTCCTGTTGATAGAAGCGCCGCACCGTCTCGTCACCGATAACGGCCACGATCTGCCGCAGGCGGCTCTCAAGCTGGGCACGCTTTTCCGGCGTATCGAAAGTAACGCCTGAGGTCTCGCGGCTCCAGATCATCGCGGCCAGCGGCTTTGCCTCGGAAAGAACGCGGTCGAAAGGCGCCCTACCCTCCAGACGCACAAGATCATCCGGATCCTTGCCGTCGGGCAGAAGCGCGAAGCTGACGGAGCGATCCGGCTTGATATGTGGCAAGGCGAGATCAGCGGCACGGTTGGCGGCGCGAATGCCGGCGCCGTCGCCATCGAAGCAGAGGATCGGCTGCGGCGACATCTTCCAGAGCAGATCGAGCTGGCTTTCGGTCAAGGCAGTGCCGAGCGGTGCGACGGCATTTTCGACGCCCGCCTGATAAAGCGCGATGACATCCATATACCCTTCGACGGCAATGACCGTGCCGCCCGCCGCCTGTGCGGCGCGGCGCGCACGGGCGAAATTATAGAGAACATTGCCCTTGTGAAAGAGCTCGGTCTCGTTGGAATTGAGATATTTCGCCACCGCATCCGAAGCCATGGCGCGGCCGCCGAAGGCAATCACCTTTTCCCGCGAGGACAGGATCGGGAACATGATGCGGTCGCGAAAACGGTCATAGGAGACCGGCACGTTTTCATGGACCACCAGCCCGCAGGCTTCCATCTGCTCCTTCGACACACCCTTGCTTGCCAGATGCTCCTTCAGCGCGTTGCGACTGTCAGGCGCATAACCCAGCCGGAAGGTCTCGATGGTACGCCCGGTCAACCCGCGATCGCGCAGATAAGCCCGAGCCCGAGCGCCAAGCGCCGTCTGCAGCTGATCCTGAAAGAACAGCGTGGCCATTTCCATGACATCCTGCAGAGAAGTGCGCTCACGCTCCCGCTTCTCCGCCTGCGGATCGGGCTGCGGCATGGAAATGCCGGCCATATCGGCGATCTGCTGCACGGCTTCCGGGAAACTTAAGCCCTCAAGCTCGGTCAGAAAGCGGAAATGATCGCCGGAAACGCCGCAACCAAAGCAATGATACCGCCCTTTGCGGTCCTCACAGTGAAAGCTCGGGCTTTTTTCGCCATGGAACGGGCAGCAGGCCCAATAATCCCCCCGCGGCGCATTGGTCTTCTTCTTGTCCCAGGACACGCGTCTGCCGATCACATCGGAGATGTTCACGCGGTCGCGTATCTCATCAAGGAAAGAGTTGGAGAAGCGCATGGGTTACCTGTTCGAGGCCGGTCTTTCATATAAGCGCAGAATGGCGCCAGCACCAACCCTATGAACCAGTTCACAGCCACAATACCCGTTATTCACAGGGTGGCGCAAAAGCTGGCAAAGCCCTTTGCGCCTGCTTTAGGCAAATTTGTGGCGCTGCATCATCACTAAAAATTATGTTTTTGTAATTTGAGCAGTCCGTCCGCGCGATGTAAAAACACAGCCACAGTCAAAGTAACGAAATCGCAGAAATCTGCCGACGCCCGCAGGCACGTCCCCCGAAAAACGCCTGCGCTTGAGAGCATTCTGATCCGCCGGAATGCGTTTTCGTCGACAGAAAAAGGCAGGGCAGCCCACATCTGCCCTGCCTTTACTTTTTCGCTATACTTCTGGCTCCGGCGCGTTCCTATGCGCAAATGCGAAACCGGAAGATGGCGCCATTCCATTCAGGACGGTTCCAGTCCAGTTCGGAAACGCTGCCCTCAGCGGCACATTTCCGGATTGCTCCCTGCCAGAATACCAGCGCCGTCGTGTTTTTTCTGGCGACGGCAACTTCCCAGGCCCCCGGGTACCGATGAAAAAGTCTCTGTGCCGCAATCAGACCAAGCCCCTGTCCGCGATACTTTCGCACGATGAAAAACTCTCCGACGGAATATTCGGTCGGTAAGGCCGAGTGGCCCTTATCATTGATAAGTGCAAATCCAACAGGCTTATCGTCTATCTTAAACAGGAAAGCTGACCACCGGGGGCACTCAAAATACGGCGCGATCGGATAATCGGGAAATCTGCCATCTTGGCCAAGTTCACCTCGCGGCGTCCCAGCCCAAAATTCGGAGAAATCATGCGTGTATAATTGCATCATATTTTGAACAGCAGACATATCGGCTACCGATGCTGCATCGAGACTGAAATTCACGACCCACTCCGTTGTTAATATCCCACCAGCGAACAAGCCTTTGGATGTGACAAAACAAATGGGGCAAATGCGATCATACCACTTGTTTTGTTCGGACTGCCGGATTTTTATGCCGCAGCCGAGCGGGCTTTTACGCCGCCCTTGATACCTGCGCATGACAACATTTCGGTTCACCTGAGTGGGTCTCTGCGGACAAAAAAACAGGGCAGCCATGGCTGCCCTGCTTTTGGTTTTTCTGGAGCGGCAAACCTACTTCAGCAAATCCTTCACGACGCCGGAGGCCTTCGCAAAGTCGATCTGACCGGGATAACGTTCCTTCAGCGCATTCATGCATTTGCCCATGTCACGCAGGCCGGAAGCACCGGTTTCGGCGATGACGGCCTGGCAAAGTTCGCGCACCTTCTCGGCCGGAATTTCTTCCGGCATGAATTCCTTGATGATGACGATTTCTTCGCGCTCCTGAGCGGCAAGTTCGGGACGGCCCGCACCTTCATAGATGCTGGCGGATTCTTCCCGCTGCTTCACCATCTTGGTCAGAATCTGCATGATATCTTCATCGCTGACGGGGTCCTTGCCCACGCCGCGATTGGCGATATCGCGATCCTTGATGGCCGTCTGGATGAGACGCACGGTCGAGGTGCGGCGTGCATCACGAGCCTTCAATGCGTCCTTCAAAGCGTTTGCGAACGTGTCGCGCATCATTTTTCTTCTCCTTGGGAAAGCGCTTTCCGCAGCTTCTCGATACGGAAACTTTCCACCTCATTTTGCGAAACGACATAAACGAGCCGACACGCTCAAGCAAATCAAATGCATAAGACCTTGAAAATACGGTGGTTTAATTCCACGTAAATCTTGGCCCTGCGGTTGACCGCTTGGGCTGCTTTCGTTATTTTCCGGCACCTGCACGAGATTTTAACGAAGGGTCGGAACGCGAGCTTTATCGCGCGCCCCTTTATGTCACGAAGCCTGCGACAAAAATGGCCCCTTACCCCCTGCCTTTCAAGAGGCGGGGTGCGAAGCGGCAGAAACGGAACGAGATGACCGAGACAGCGCCCTGGACTACCCGCAAACCGACCGCAATGCTTGTTCTTGCCGATGGCACGGTGATTGAAGGAACAGGCATAGGCGCAACCGGCAAGGTTCAGGCCGAGGTCTGCTTCAACACGGCGCTGACGGGTTACGAGGAAATCCTCACCGACCCCTCCTATCTCGGCCAGATCGTTACCTTCACCTTCCCGCATATCGGCAATGTCGGCACCAATGAAGAAGATATCGAAGACCTGACGCCCGCCGCCCGGCGCGGCGCCGTCGGCGTCATCTTCAAGGCCGACATCACCGACCCTTCGAACTTCCGCGCCGTCAAGCATCTGGATGCCTGGCTGAAGGCCCGCGGCGTCATCGGCCTCTGCGGCATAGACACCCGCGCCCTGACGGCATGGATCCGCGAAAACGGTGCCCCGAACGCGGTTATCGCCCATGATCCGAACGGCGTCTTCGACATCGAAGCGCTGAAGGCGGAAGCCAAGGCATGGAGCGGCCTCGTCGGCCTCGACCTCGCCATAGAAGCCACCTCCGGCCAGTCTTCCACCTGGGCTGAAACGCCGTGGGTCTGGAACAAGGGTTACGGCACGCTCGGCGAAGCCGATGCGAAGTATCACGTCGTCTGCGTCGATTTTGGCGTCAAGCGCAATATCCTGCGCCTGTTTGCCGGTCTCGATTGCAAGGTCACCGTCGTTCCGGCCCAGACTTCGGCTGAAGACATCCTGGCGCTGAAGCCGGATGGCGTGTTCCTGTCCAACGGCCCCGGAGACCCGGCCGCGACGGGCGAATATGCCGTTCCTGTCATCCAGAACCTCATCAAGACCGACCTGCCGATCTTCGGCATCTGCCTCGGCCACCAGATGCTCGGCCTTGCCGTTGGCGCAAAGACTGAAAAGATGCATCAGGGCCACCATGGCGCGAACCATCCGGTCAAGGACTTCACGACCGGCAAGGTGGAAATCGTCTCGATGAACCACGGCTTTGCGGTGGATACCAAGTCGCTGCCCGAGGGCGTCGAAGAGACCCATATCTCGCTGTTCGACGGTACCAATTGCGGCCTGCGCATCACCGGCAAGCCGGTGTTCTCCGTCCAGCACCACCCGGAAGCATCGCCGGGCCCGCAGGACAGCCACTATCTCTTCCGCCGCTTCGTCAATCTGCTGCGTGAAAAGAAGGGCGAGGCAGCGCTCGCCGAGCGCTGATACTTTTCCAATCCGGACGTTACATGCGGCCCGCTTCTCAGCGGGCCGTTTTCATTTCACGCTTCACAAGCAGCACGAAGCGGATGGTAAGAAGAACGGCGGCTGTCGAAAGACCGATCACAAAGCCGAACCAGACACCGCGCCCGCCGAAACCGAGCGGAAAAGCCATGGTCCAGGCAAGCGCCAGCCCAATCGGCCAATAGGAGATCAGCGCCAGCATCGCCGGTATACGCGCATCCTTCAACCCGCGTAGCAGGCCTGCCGTGACCGCCTGAATGCCATCGACAAGCTGGAAGATGCCGGCAATCACCACCAGGCTGCTGGCATAAGCGAGCACTTCCGCAGCTTCCGGAAGTTTGGGATCAAGGAACCACTTCGCCAGAAATTCCGGCACCGCCGCAAACAGGATGCCACCGCACAGGGCGATGCCACAGGCGATGGCGTAAATCATGATCGAAGCGCGGATGAGGTTCTTGAAGTCCCCCTGGCCCCGCGCCACGCCGACGCGAACGGTCGCAGCCTGCGAAAGGCCGAGCGGGATCATGAAGGCGATGGAAGCGAGCTGCAGGGCAATGCCGTGCGCCGCGAGCTGTACCGTGCCGATCTGCCCCATCAGGATCGAGGCGGCAGCAAACAGGGTCACCTCGGCAAGAATGGTGATGCTGATCGGCAGGCCAAGACGCAGCACTTCAAAAAGCGCATGCCAGTCTGGCCGCCAGAAGCGCACGAACAGCTCGTATTTCTTCGTTTCCTCGCGCGTCTGCACATACGCCACGATGAAGATGAAGCTGAAGGCGTTGACGATGACCGCAACCACGGCCGCGCCATTCATGCCCATGGCCGGCAGCCCGAAATGTCCGAAGACAAGAGCATAGGCGAGTATACCATTCATCACCAGCATGATGATGGTGGCATAAAGAATGATGCCTGCCCGGCCGATGGCGCTGACAAGGCCGCGCAGCACATAAAACAACAATGCCGGCAGCAGGCCGAACTTGGCGATGGCGAGATAATGGCCTGTCAGCGACGCCACATCCGGGTTCTGCCCAAGCGCAACCAGGATGCGCTCGGCATTCATGAAGATCGGCAGCGTCAGAAGCCAGTACGCGATCGCCACCCACATGCCCATGCGCAACGAGCGGCGCGCAGATGTCGCATCGCCCTGCCCGTAAGCCTGCGCCACCATGGGCACAACGGCGACCGAGAAGCCTGTACCAAAAATAAAAACGACAAAAAAGAACTGCCCGGCCAGCACCATCGCCGCCAGCTTCTCGGCCCCCAGCTGACCGACGATCACCATATCGGTGGTATGGATGCCAAGCTGCGCGAGCTGCGCGCCAATAAGAGGGATTCCGAGAACAAGCGTAGCCTTGAAATGCGAAAACCACGACCCCGATCCGGACGGAACGGTTCCTGCAACAACCGACGAAGACATTGTAATTCACCCGAACATTGGCCGTTGCCCGCGATTTGCGCAACGGCAGCACGAGGATGAATAAAATAATCGCTGTCTGCATGCAACCGGCAGCAGTGCATGGTTAAAAATTACGCAGTTCTGAAAAGGCTCGACAAATTCGCAATACGAGCCCTCACCAAACACAAGTTTAGTCGAATTTTACCATTCGCCTTTATCCATTAGAACATCGAATAGTTCTTCTAAAATCATAAGCTGCATGACGCAGAATATTCCCGCCTTCGAGGCATGTTTCCCCAACCATTGTTCAAGATGACCTTATCGGTGCATCGGGCTTCAAGGATCTGTAGCTTGCCAAAGAAAACCAATCTTATGACGCGCATTCTGGTTGCCGCGTCATCTCTTGTCGTCGCCGCCTTTGCGGGCTTCTCGTATTATATCGACAGCCTTCAGCATCGGGTCACCACCGAAGCGGTGGCGGAAAATATCGATTCTTCCGGCAAGCAGGCCGCCCAGAGCATCGCGAATTGGCTGAATGGCCGCATCATGCTGACGGAAACCGTGGCAAAGACTCTTGCCAAGCTTCCGGAAGACGGTGCGAAGCTGCAGTTTTTGGAGAATGAGGTGCTGACCGCGCAATTCATGTCCACCTATTTTGGCAATGCGGAAACCGGCACCTTCACCACCTTCCCGAAGACACCGCTGCCGGAAGGCTACGACCCGCGCAAGCGCCCGTGGTATCTGGATGCTGTGAAGGCCGGCAAAACCGTTCTCACCGAGCCCTATAATGACGCCTCGACCGGCGGGCTCATCATCACGGCCGCCATTCCCGTCTCCGTCAACGGCAAGCTTACCGGTGTCACCGGCAGCGACTTCTCGCTCGACTCCCTGGTCAAGATGATCACGTCAGTGGATGCCGGCAAGGACGGTTACGCCTTCCTCGTCAGCAAGGATGGCAAGATTCTCATCCATCCCGATGCAAAATTCGTCGACAAACCGCTGACCGATCTCTTCAAAGTCGATACGCCGGTGATTTCTTCTGCGATTTCCCAGACGGAAATCGACGGCAAGGGCAAAATCACCAGTTTCATTCCCGTTGCCGGCCTGCCTTCGGTCGACTGGTATCTTGGCTTTGTTGTTGATTCCGATGTCGCCTATGGCGCCATCGGGCAGTTCCGCATGGCCGCCACCATCGCCACCATTCTCGCCGCCACCATCATGATCGGCCTGCTGGCGACCGTGCTCTCCCGCTTCATCGTTCGCCCGGTGACGCAGATGACCTCCGCCATGGAAGGCCTGGCTGCCGGCAATCTCGGGGTCGCCATTCCTGGCCAGGAACGCACCGATCAGATCGGCTCAATGGCTGCGGCCGTTGCCGTGTTCCGCTCGAACGCCATGGAACGCCTGCGGCTCGAAGGGGACGCCGAACAGAACCGCACACTTTCCGAACAGGAGCGTAACGAGCGGGAAAGACTGGCAGCAAAAGACGCGGCCGATATTCAGTTTGCAGTCGATTCACTGGCAAAGGGTCTTGCTCATCTCTCCAACGGCGATCTCAATTATCGTATCGATACACCGTTTGTGTCCCGCATCGATCGCCTGCGCGACGACTTCAACAATTCCGTTGCGAAGCTGAATGCTGCGCTGAGCACCGTCGGACAGAACGCGCTTGCGATCGATGCCGGTGCCGGCGAAATCCGCCAGTCAGCCGACGATCTGGCGCGACGCACCGAACAGCAGGCAGCCTCCGTGGAAGAAACGGCGGCGGCGCTTGAGGAAATCACCACGACTGTCAAGGATTCCGCCCGCCGTGCGGAAGAAGTCGGCCGCTTGGTCGACCGCGCCCGCGGCAATGCCGAACAGTCCGGCGTCATCGTGGAAGATGCCGTGCGCGCCATGGAAGGCATCGAAAAATCATCGTCCGAGATCAGCAACATCATCGGCGTGATCGACGAGATCGCCTTCCAGACCAACCTGCTCGCGCTCAACGCCGGTGTTGAAGCCGCCCGCGCCGGCGAGGCCGGCAAGGGCTTTGCTGTCGTCGCCCAGGAAGTGCGCGAACTTGCCCAGCGTTCCGCCAATGCGGCAAAGGAGATCAAGACGCTGATCAACGCCTCCACCTCGCAGGTGCAGTCCGGCGTCGAACTCGTCGGCAATGCCGGCAAGGCGCTGGAAACCATCGTCCGCGAAGTGCAGGAGATCAACCGCCACATCGACGCGATCGTCACCGCATCGCGCGAACAGTCGACCGGCCTCCAGGAAATCAACACCGCCATCAACACCATCGATCAGGGCACGCAGCAGAATGCCGCCATGGTCGAGGAGCAGACGGCAGCAAGTCATGGCCTCGCCTCGGAAGCGGCGGCGCTGAATGAGTTGCTAGCGCAGTTCCAGCTCGCCACGGCTACGCGGCGGCAGGCGGAATATGGGCGGGCTGCTTAAGGGAGAATGGATATGGCCGATCATTATAGCACCGGATCATGGCCAACCATCACCACGCTCGACGTCATCCTCGGGCTTGTCCCGAGGATCCAACCACGTCTCGTGTAAAACATACGTCGCAGATGCTCGGGACACGCCCGAGCATGACGGAGGTGAAATCTTACGCCTTTCTCACCTCATGGCCGGAGCGATCCGGCCATTTTTTTGTCCACCCTCCTAATAGTCGGTTCCCGCCATTCACACGATCCGCTAGAGCTTGATCGATCATGATCATGCGGAGGGATTCATGCTGGAACTGATTTGGCGCGGCATTGCCATGGGCATTGGCGGCACCGTGTTTATGGACATATGGGCAATCATACTGCACCGGTTCTTCGGCCAGTCCGCCCCGAACTGGGCGCCGGTCGGCCGCTGGTTCTGGCATGTGCCGAAAGGCAGGATATTTCACGACAGCATCGCCACGGCTGAACCCTACGAGCATGAACTGGCGCTCGGCTGGATTTCGCATTACGCCGTCGGGATTCTCTATGGTGTCATTCTTGCCCTGGTGGTCCCGCCCGCCTGGTTTGCAAACCCGTCCTTCATAGCGCCGTGGGTCGTCGGCATCATAACGGTGGGCGCAGGCTGGTTCCTGCTGCAGCCGGGTCTCGGCATTGGCTGGGCCGCATCGAAGACACCGAACCCCACGAAGGTTCGCGTCCTCAACCTCGTGGCCCATACCATCTTCGCCCTCGGCATGTATGTCGTGGCGCTCTTGATGCGCTAAACGAAAAGGGGGCTGAAAAGCCCCCTCTCCTCAGATATTCGCCGAGAAAGTATCGCAGTCCTCGACCCGGCCGCTCTGGAAGCCGCGCTTAAACCATTCCATGCGCTGCGCCGAGGTGCCGTGGTTGAAGCTATCGGGCACCACATAGCCTTGAGTCTGCTTCTGCAGCGTATCGTCGCCGATCTGGTGGGCGGCGTTCAGGGCTTCCTCAAGGTCGCCGGTCTCAAGAATGCCCTTCTGTTCGGTAAACTTGCCCCAGATGCCCGCATAACAATCCGCCTGAAGCTCCACACGCACCGACATCTTGTTGGCGTCCGTCTGGCTCATCGACTGACGGCGGCGGTTGAACTCAGGCAAAACGCCGGTCAGGTTCTGGATGTGGTGGCCGACCTCATGCGCAATCACGTAAGCCTGCGCGAAATCGCCAGCCGCGCCGAAACGCTGGTCCAGTTCCTTGAAGAAGCTGGTATCGAGATAGACCTTACGGTCGCCCGGGCAATAGAACGGACCGCTGGCAGCGGAAGCATAACCGCAGGCGGAAGACACCTGCCCGGAGAACAGAACCAGCGTCGGCTTCTGATAGGTTTCGCCTGCCGACTGGAAAATGCCGCTCCACGTATCCTCGGTCTCGGCAAGAACGGTGCGGACGAAGGCGGTCGTCTCGTCGGACGATTGCCCCTGTGGTCGCGTGCCGGACTGCTGGGTCCCCGATTGCGTCGTACCGCCGCCATCCATCGACAGATCGCCGCCGGTCAGCAGCGTCAGTGGGTTGATGCCGAGCACCCAGCTGATCAACAGAATGACCAGAAGACCGCCAATCCCGATACCGCCGCCGCGACGCCCGATTGGCACGCGCATCCCGCCTCGGGAAAAAGGATCACTCGGACCTGCCGACATGCCGCGCCGATCCTCAATATTGTCCGACTGGCGGCGCCCTCTCCATTCCATGCTATTCTCCCGGCGACTATCGCCTCAACAAGCTGCCTTATAACGGCACTATAATACATCTTGTTCCGGAAGAAAGCAGAGGCGGTCAGCGGAGTCTTTCATGCGGCTCTGCGTCTTTGTTTCAGCACGGTCAGAAACAGGAAGGCAAAGACCAGAGCGCCGGCGGAAACGGCCACAAATCCCGGTCCGCCGCCACCGAAAGCAACCTTGTTCATGAGGCGTCCGGGAACGAAGGTAAAACCTCCGGCAATCACGATGCCGCCCAGATAAACGCTCTGCATAATCCGCATATGGCGTCTGATATCGCCACGCCGGGCGAAGTAGATCGATTGCAGACAGCCATATATCGTGAAAGCGGAGAGGAGATGGATCGGGCTGAAACCGCAAAACATCCTCAATTCATGGATGAAGAAGGTTGAAATGGAAGTCGAAACCATCAGCATCACCCAGATCTTGCCGAGCAGCCGGTGGATGGCGGTTCCCTTGGGACGCAGGAAGATGAAGGCCCCGAGAATGGCTGCGGGCATGACGGTGGCGACATGGAATTGCACGGCAAGCGGTGCGTCTAACAGAGGCTGGAATGACATGGTTGCTGTTTCGGCTCGGTTGAAATCACCGGCAATTTCGGCGAAACATGCGGACAGGAAAAACGGATTGGCGCCATCAGCAGGAAAACTTCGTGGATCACCCGTATCTGCAATCCACGCTTCGTGAAATGCACGCCGTTCTGCAATCGCGCAGGCTGTGGCTGACATTCCTTGCGGTGCTGGCGATCTTCATCGTGACCGGGCCTTTCGGAACGAGCGAAACCATGAGCTTCGCCGACCGGTTGCTTTACTGGACAATCATTCAGGCCGGCGCCTGGATATTTGCCATATCCTTTTCCATCATCGCCAACAGCATCCTTGCCGGCCGCATCGAAAATATGCTGGCGCGCATGATGATCGGCTCGCTGACGGCCGCCTTGCCGATCGGGCTCTTGCTTACCATCACAAACGGGGTCTTTTCAGGCAGGGAAATGGGTTTCGGCCCCTTTTTGCAGAGCAGCCTGTCCTCCCTGCCTCTCTGCGCCATCTTCTGCCTGCTGAGTTATCTCACCGCCTGCCAGTCGTTCGAGACGACGGCCAATGCCTCTACGGTCAGAGACGAAGACATCAAACACGCTAAGGGCCTCGCACCGCTGCTGGAGCGGCTTCCACCGCAAAAGCGTGGCGAACTGCTGCGGCTCTCAGTACAGGACCATTATACCGAAATCGTCACCACGCGCGGGCGTCAACTCGTCCTGTTGCGTTTTGCCGATGCGCTGAAGGAGATTGGCGAGACGCAGGGCTTGCAGGTGCACCGCTCCCACTGGATTGCCGATACGAATGTCGTCGCGCTGCGTAAACAGACAGGCCGTCTGCTTCTCATGACAAGGGACGGCACAGAAATTCCCGTCAGCCGCTCCTATACCGCGGCGGTACAGGCCCGTTTTGCCGCGCTTGCCCCTGCCCGTTAAGAGTTTCTGTCGATTCCGGAATTTATGGGGTTCCGTTCTCAAAAACATTTGCCTATAAGCCGCTTCTAGCCTGAAAACATTTGAATTGCGCTCCCCGGCCGGTGATCTTCCACCCTGGCCGGTGTTTTGCGCAACCGAAAAGCGGAACGAGAGAGCCCATGCCGAAGCGCCAAGATATCAAGTCCATCCTCATCATCGGCGCGGGACCGATCGTTATCGGTCAGGCATGTGAATTCGATTACTCCGGCACGCAGGCCTGTAAGGCGCTGAAGGAAGAAGGTTACCGGGTCATTCTGGTCAACTCCAACCCGGCGACGATCATGACCGATCCGGGTCTCGCGGACGCCACCTACGTCGAGCCGATCACCCCTGAAGTCGTGGCCAAGATCATTGCAAAGGAGCGTCCCGACGCGCTGCTGCCGACCATGGGCGGCCAGACCGCGCTCAACACCGCGCTTTCTCTCAAGCGCATGGGCGTTCTCGACCGCTACAATGTCGAAATGATCGGCGCGAAGCCCGAAGCCATCGACATGGCTGAAGACCGGGCCCTCTTCCGCGAAGCCATGGCCCGCATCGGCCTTGAAACCCCGCGCTCGATGCTCGCCAACGCCACGGAAATCAAGGATGCAGACCGCAAGAAGCATGAAGCTGCGCGGGCGGAACTGAAGGGCAAGCTCTCCGGCCCCGAACTCGACAAGGCGCTGGACGACCTCGAAAACCAGTGGAACCTCGGCGAAACCGACCGCAAGCAGCGTTACATGGCCCACGCCATGGCCATTGCCGCCCAGGCCATCGATCATGTCGGCCTGCCCGCCATCATCCGCCCGTCGTTTACGCTGGGCGGCACGGGCGGCGGCATTGCCTATAACCGCTCGGAATTCTTCGACATCGTCTCCGGCGGCCTCGACGCCTCGCCGACGACGGAAGTTCTGGTCGAAGAATCGGTTCTGGGCTGGAAGGAGTATGAGATGGAAGTCGTCCGCGACACCGCGGACAACTGCATCATCATCTGCTCCATCGAAAACATCGATCCGATGGGCGTCCACACCGGTGACTCCATCACTGTTGCGCCAGCGTTGACGCTGACCGACAAGGAATACCAGATCATGCGCAACGCCTCGATTGCGGTGCTGCGTGAGATCGGCGTCGAGACCGGCGGCTCCAACGTGCAGTTCGCCGTCAACCCGAAGGACGGCCGCCTCGTCGTCATCGAAATGAACCCGCGCGTGTCGCGCTCCTCTGCGCTGGCTTCCAAGGCAACCGGCTTCCCGATCGCCAAGATCGCCGCCAAACTGGCCATCGGCTACACGCTGGACGAACTCGAAAACGACATCACCGGCGGCGCCACCCCGGCATCGTTCGAACCGTCCATCGACTACGTCGTCACCAAGATCCCGCGTTTCGCCTTCGAGAAGTTCCCGGGCGCGTCGCCGATCCTCACCACCGCGATGAAGTCGGTCGGTGAAGTCATGGCCATCGGCCGTACCTTTGCGGAATCCCTGCAGAAGGCGCTGCGCGGTCTCGAAACCGGCCTTACCGGTCTCGATGAAATCGAAATTCCCGGTTACGAAGAGGGCGAAGGCTCCAAGAACGCGATCCGTGCTGCCATCGGCACGCCGACGCCGGATCGCCTGCGCATGGTCGCCCAGGCGCTGCGCATGGGCATGAGCGAAGAAGAAGTCCACGAGAACTCGAAGATCGACCCTTGGTTCATCGCCCAGTTCAAGGCCATCGTCGATACGGAAGCCCGCATCCGCGAGCACGGCCTGCCACAGGACGCCGAAAACCTGCGGATGCTGAAGGCCATGGGCTTTTCCGATGCCCGCCTCGCCAGCCTGACCTCCAAGCGCCCGAAGGAAGTGGCAGAGCTGCGCAACAGCCTGAACGTCCGCCCGGTCTTCAAGCGCATCGACACCTGCGCCGCTGAATTCGCCTCGCCGACCGCCTACATGTATTCGACCTATGAAATTCCCTTCGTCGGCGCCGCCCGCTCTGAAGCGCAGGTCTCCGACCGCAAGAAGGTCGTCATCCTCGGCGGCGGCCCGAACCGTATCGGCCAGGGCATCGAGTTCGATTATTGCTGCTGCCACGCCGCCTTCGCGCTGAAGGATGCCGGCTTTGAAGCGATCATGATCAACTGCAACCCGGAAACGGTGTCCACCGACTACGACACTTCCGACCGCCTCTATTTCGAGCCGCTGACGGCCGAAGACGTGATCGAGATCATGCGCGCCGAACAGGAAAAGGGTGAACTCGTCGGCGTCATCGTGCAGTTCGGTGGCCAGACGCCGCTGAAGCTTGCAGAAGCGCTGGAAAAGAACGGTATCCCGATCCTCGGCACCGCGCCTGACATGATCGACCTTGCCGAAGACCGCGACCGCTTCCAGAAGCTCTTGATGAAGCTCGATCTGGCCCAACCGAACAATGGCATCGCCTATTCGGTCGAGCAGGCCCGCCTTGTCGCTTCTGAAATCGGCTTCCCGCTGGTGGTTCGCCCGTCCTACGTTCTGGGTGGCCGTGCCATGCAGATCATCCATTCGGAAGGCCAGCTCCAGACCTACCTGCTCGACACGGTTCCGGGTCTCGTACCCGAGGACATCAAGCAGCGTTACCCGAACGACAAGACCGGCCAGATCAACACCCTGCTCGGCAAGAACCCGCTTCTGTTCGACAGCTACCTGACCAACGCCGTCGAAGTGGACGTCGACGCGCTGTGCGATGGCGAAAACGTCTTCGTATCCGGCATCATGGAGCACATAGAAGAGGCTGGCATCCACTCGGGCGACTCGGCCTGCTCGCTGCCTTCGCGTTCGCTCAGCAAGGAAACGCTCGACGAACTGGAGCGCCAGACGACGGCGCTTGCCAAGGCGCTCAAGGTCGGCGGCCTGATGAACGTTCAATATGCCATCAAGGACGGCACGATCTACGTTCTCGAAGTCAACCCGCGCGCTTCGCGTACCGTGCCTTTCGTCGCGAAAACAATCGGCGCGCCGATCGCCAAGATCGCCGCCCGCGTCATGGCCGGCGAGAAGCTCGATCCGGCAATTGCCGCTTACGGCGAAAAGCCTGATCCGCGTAACCTCAAGCACATTGCCGTCAAGGAAGCCGTCTTCCCCTTCGCGCGCTTCCCCGGCGTCGACATTCTGCTCGGACCGGAAATGCGCTCGACCGGTGAAGTCATCGGCCTCGACACTGATTTCGCGCTCGCCTTCGCTAAGAGCCAGCTCGGCGCCGGTGTTGACCTGCCCCGCTCCGGCGCGGTCTTCGTCTCGGTCCGTGATGAGGACAAGGAAGGCGTTCTGCCCGCCATCCGCATTCTCGTGGAAAGCGGCTTCAGAGTGCTGGCCACCGGCGGCACCCAGCGTTTCCTTGCCGAAAAGGGCATCAACGCCGAAAAGATCAACAAGGTGCAGGAAGGCCGTCCGCATATCGAGGACGCAATCCGCAACCGTCAGGTCCAGCTCGTCATCAACACCACCGACAGCAACAAGGCGATTTCCGACTCGAAGTCGCTGCGCCGCGCAACGTTGATGCAGAAGGTGCCCTATTACACGACGATGGCAGGTGCGGAAGCAGCCGCCCTCGCCATCAAGGCGCTGAAGGCCGGCAATCTGGAAGTGAAGCCGCTGCAGAGCTACTTCAACTAAGAGATCAGCAAGAAAGCCTGACGAACTGAATGAACGCCGGAACGCCGCGAACCACCAGGTTGGCGGCGTTTCTCATTGCGTAATACACCTGCAATCCAACACCGGTATCAAAAAAACATCATTTCCACCCGCAGGCCGATGACGATGTTTCCCTGTCCCGAGAATTCTCCGCCATCGCCGATCACCCAGTTCCTGAACCCGCATCTGGAGCAAAAGCATGACTGGACGACCGCCCGGCCCGATCCGTGTAGCTTTCCCACTGCGCATCGAACCGGTGATTTTGAATGCTGTCCGCCAGACTGCGAGCGACGAGCTGCGCAGCATTAACGCGCAGATCGAAATTCTTCTGAAAGAAGCCCTTAGGCAGCGTGAGCGAGAGGTAGGCCATGACACGGGCCAAAAATCGAACGAGAGCGAATAGCATCTGAAACGGCAGGCTTTAAGCCGCCAGTGCTTCCCGGACGCAGTTGCGGCCTTCGCTCTTGGCGCGGTACAGCGCGCGGTCGGCCATGTCGGCCAGCGTCTGGAGATCACAGTGTATCTCGCCGCTTGTCGCAATGCCGATGCTGATTGTCACACCGACACGCAGCCCGCCGCAGTCCACCTCTTTCAAAGCAACCGCGTTGCGAATGCGCTCGCCTATCATTGACGCCTTTTGGCTTCCTGCGCCGGGCAGGAAGATGATGAATTCCTCGCCGCCATAACGGGCCAGCACGTCGCCACTGCGAATACTGCCGCCGATCCGCTTTGCCACTTCCTGCAGGACGCTGTCACCGACGGAATGGCCGAAGCGGTCGTTGATCGATTTGAAGTGATCGATATCGAGCAGCATTGTCGCATCGGTGGGATCAGGCCTTGTGGGCATCGTCTGAAAGAAGAAGCGCCTGTTCTTCACGCCTGTCAGCGGATCCGTATTGGCAAGGATCAACAGTTTCCGCTCCGAGCGTTCAGCCACCAGCACCATTACGAACAGGGCAATCGCAAAGTTGAGCATAATGATGAGGAAGAACGCATTGACGATGTTGATGGAGGCGAGAGAGGGTGAAAGCACCCCCTTTACCACCAGAAGTGAAATCAGCCCCGAGACGGTGGTGATCGCGCCCAGCGCGATGCGGGAAAGAAGCGGCTCTTTGCGCCAGCCGCTAAACAGCACCGCGGCCGCGCCGAGATAGGCAAGCGCCGCACAGCCATTGAACAGCGCAGCGCGCAACGCATTGTTCTCCGCCACCTCATACGCGATGACAATCCCGAGAACCACGACAAGACAAGTCCCAAGCAGAGTTTTCTGCGATACAAAACGGCCGTCGCTCAACGTTTTCAGACCAAGCCAGATTAGCGCATAACCTGCAATACCGAATACGATACTGCCCAACCGCCACAAGGCCGGCGACAATATCTTCCACTCGCCATATCCGGCAAGCGTTGAGCCGACGGCCATTGCCGCAAAGCCCGCGGCAAGAGTGACAGGACCGCGCAGGCCGCGATTGGTCAGCATCAAATAAATAAAACTCATTAGCCCCACGATGTAGGAGCATTTTTGCATTAGTATGACTGTTGCAAGGTCAAGTTCACCAAGCATAATACGCCCGTCTATAAATATTTTGATGAGACATATAAAATGACTCGAATAAATTTCAATTAAAACGAAAAACTAACGATGCGCAAAGCAT
The DNA here is from genome assembly GCF_003938925.1 of Agrobacterium sp. FDAARGOS_525. Lineage (NCBI taxonomy): Bacteria > Pseudomonadati > Pseudomonadota > Alphaproteobacteria > Hyphomicrobiales > Rhizobiaceae > Agrobacterium > Agrobacterium sp. FDAARGOS_525. The sequence continues at coordinate 224,872 of NZ_RKIU01000003.1, forward strand.
AACAACGCCAAGTTGATATTCGATAAAATATATACATAGAAAAGACTATTCAAAATTTCTTACATAAAGCATGTCCTGTTTGAATTTCTTGATTTCCATCTCTTTAGCCTGCTCATCAGGGAGGCGAAGCAGGTAGGATGGGTGCACGGTGACAAAAAGCGTCCGCCCTTCTTGCATTGGCAAGGGCCGGCCGCGAATCTCCGAGACCTTTTCTTTGCCGCCGGTCAGCGCATATAGCGCCGTTGCACCCATCGCAACGATCAGCTTCGGCTGAACAAGCGCGATTTCCTGGTTGAGCCACCAGCGGCATTGCTCCACTTCCCCCGCATTCGGCCGCTGGTGGATGCGCCGTTTGCCGCGCGTTTCGTATTTGAAGTGTTTCACGGCATTGGTAACGTAAAGCCCGCCGCGGTCCACACCGATCTCTCTGAGCGTCCTGTCGAACAGCTGGCCTGCGGGGCCGACAAAAGGTTTTCCGGCCAGATCCTCGTGATCGCCCGGCTGCTCACCGACGACCATGATCTTCGCGTTTTCCGGCCCGTCACCAAAAACGGTCTGCGTCGCCTTGCAATGCAGGGCACACCGTGTGCAGTGGCGCGCTTCATGCGCCAGCGAAGCAAGCGTGCCATCCGGCAAAGGTGGCTGCTCTTCCCGTGCGGAAGCCGCTGCCTGGAGGCGATGGTGAAACGGCTTCGGTTGGCTCGCCTCCTTCGCCGCCATCTCCAGCACCCGCGCCTCCGCGCCCAGAATCAGGTCAGGGATGAGCTCGGCTTCCGGCAGATTCTTCCAGTATTTCTTCGGCATCTCCGCTGTCATGGCCTTGATCTTCAAGCGGGCCGGGTTGAAAATATTGGCGTAATAGGTCCGCCAGAGATCGTCCGTTTCATCCTTGAGATCAGGCTTGGCGGCAGCCTCCCGTGATGTCTGCAGCAGGTTTCCGTCCCATCGGGCGCTGCCCTTCGGCGAGACAATCAACCAGTCCATGTCGGTGAAGCGACGTTGAAAAAACGGAGCCGTACGTTCGATGATGAAATGGTCCGGTTCGAACCACGCCACGAACCGCCGTCGCCCGCCCTGCCCTTGCGGCAATGACAGCTCCTTGAAACGCACGAAGGCCGTCATCTTGTGATAATCGCGACGGACAGACTTTTCGAGCAGCCGCACATCGGAAACATCCGGATCGGACTTGAGCTGCAGCAGGGCCCGATCCCGTTTCAGCCGCCACAATAGCCTGTAGAGCAGCGCGAAACGGCCGGGATCGCTGTGGCAGATGACGGCCTGCGCCAGCGCGACAAATGCGGCAGGTACGGAAACCGGGGCGGCGCCCTCCGTTGGCAATGGCGCACCGGAAAAGTCGAGAAGCCCAAACCCGTCATCCTGCAGCCGCCAGTCGATCTTCTCCGGCGGTATATTGGCCGCAAGCGCCGCGCGCGCAGCATCGCGCCACTCGGTGAAATCCCCCCGCCCCTCCAGCACCGGGCCATACATCACAACAACGACAATTGTTCAGGCTGCGGCGCAAACATCGCGCGCAGATCCGGCCGTTCGATCAGCTTGCCCGGTGTCCATCCATCCGCGACGATAAAGGCCTTCACCTTTTTGAGAGATACGCCGAAGCGGGCGATATCTTCCAGCCGCAGGCTGCGGAACTTCCGCGACGAGAGAATCGAGGCAACCGTCTTGGTGCCGAAACCGGGTACACGCAGCAACATTTCGCGATCCGCCGCATTGACGTTTACCGGAAACTGATCGCGATGCTTCAATGCCCAGGCAAGCTTCGGGTCGATGTCAAGATCCAGCATGCCGTTTCCGCCGATAGCGGTTATCTCGCCGATATCGAAACCGTAAAAACGATAAAGCCAGTCCGCCTGATAGAGGCGGTGTTCGCGCATCAGCGGCGGCTTGATGAGTGGCAGGTTCTTCGACGAATCCGGAATTGGGCTGAACGCCGAATAATAGACGCGCCGCAGACCATAGCTTCCATAGAGCCGCGCGCTGGTGGAAAGAATGGTGCTGTCATCGGCGCCGTCGGCGCCCACGATCATCTGCGTGCTCTGTCCGGCGGGCGCAAAACGCTTGGTTTTTCGCGTTCTGACGGTAGGCTCGCCCGCCTCCTCGATCTTCAGGCGAATATCGGCCATAGAGCGGCGAATATTGGCGGGCTGCTTTTCCGGCGCAAAACGGCCGATGCCGCTATCGGTGGGCAACTCGATGTTGATCGACAACCGGTCCGCATAAAGCCCCGCCTCCTCGATCAATTTCGGAGACGCTTCCGGGATGGATTTTAGGTGGATGTATCCACGAAAGCCATGGGTGACCCGCAGTTCACGCGCCACACGCACCATCTCCTCCATCGTGTGATCAGAGGAACGGATGATACCCGAGGACAAGAACAACCCTTCAATATAGTTGCGCCGGTAAAATTCGAGCGTCAGCCACACCACCTCTTCTGCGGTAAACCGCGCCCGTTCCACATTGCTGGAAGAACGGTTGATGCAATAGGCGCAATCATAGATGCAGAAATTGGTGAGCAGGATTTTCAGGAGCGATATGCAGCGCCCATCCGGCGCATAGGCATGACAGATGCCAGACCCTTCTGTCGAGCCCAATCCGCCAGAGGCTGCGGAGTTCCGTTTCGCCGTCCCGCTCGATGCGCAGGAGGCGTCGTATTTCGCGGCGTCAGAGAGAATGGCCAGCCGTTGCCTGATTGACTTCTTCATAATAATGTTCACTATATGTTCTCTTGAAGATTGTCAATCAGGATGTTCAAGTCATTGGAAAGACGAAGAAATATTGATGCCTCAAATTTGCTGGCATTTCGCTGTCGTCTTCTGATATAGTCCGCTCAGTTATGATTTTGGCATGGTTCCGGAGTTCCCCTCCGGAACCTGTTTCTTTTTGTGTCTGCAGGTAAAGCGACCGGAATGCGAAGGATAAAAAAATGGTAGAAAAAGTACCGATGACCCAGGGTGGATTCGTCAAGCTTCAGGAGGAGCTTCGCTGGCGCCAGCAGGAGGAACGCCCCCGCATCATCGAGGCGATTGCGGAAGCGCGCGCTCATGGCGACCTTTCGGAAAACGCCGAGTACCATGCTGCCAAGGAAGCGCAGAGCCATAACGAGGGCCGCATCACGGAACTCGAAGATCTGACGGCGCGCGCTGAAGTCATCGACCTTTCCAAGATGTCGGGTTCGAAGATCAAGTTCGGTGCCACCGTGAAGCTGGTTGACGAAGACAGCGATGAGGAAAAGACCTATCAGATCGTCGGCGACCAGGAAGCCGACGTAAAGGCCGGCCGTATTTCCATCTCTTCGCCGATTGCCCGCGCCCTGATCGGCAAGGAAGTTGGCGACAGCATCGAAGTCAACGCGCCTGGCGGCGCCAAGGGTTACGAGATCCTCGCGGTTCAGTGGGGCTGATTGCCCCATGCAATGCGCCCGCCAGCGGGCGCATTGCTTTTGACCTGTTGCTCCCCTGAACCAGCCGCAAAGACGGAAGCCCATCTTGTCCCACGTCAGCCTGAAAGATGTGCAGGTGCTTGCGCCCAATTTCAAACGCAGGCTCTCCGGCGTCACCTCCACAATCGTTCAGCTGATACCGGTGCAGAACCGGCTGGAACAGAAGGTCGCCACCATCGGCCCCGGCCTGCCGCCGCATCTGCCGCATGTGCGTTTCCGCGACCTGTGGCGGCTCTGGCAAGGCGGCCCGCGCATCTGGCATGCCCGCCGCAACCTCGAAATGTTGCCGGGAATTTTCATGCGTGATGTGCTGCGCATGAAGGTGAAGCTTCTCTTCACCTCGGCCGCGCAGAGGCGGCATTCCGCCTATACCCGTTTCCTGATCTCCAGGATGGATGCCGTGGTAGCCACCAACATCCGCTCGGGCTCATTTCTTGAAGTGCCCCATCGCGTTGTCATGCATGGCGTGGATACCGAACTTTTCCATCCGGCAACCGGTCCTGAGGACACGATAGCCGCGACCGGCTTGCCGGGACAATATCTGATCGGCTGCTTCGGGCGGGTCCGCCACCAGAAGGGGACCGATCTTTTCGTGCGTGCCATGATCGAACTTCTGCCCGCCTATCCGCAATGGACAGCTGTGGTTTCAGGCCGCGTGACGGCGGAACACAAGGCTTTTGCCGAAACCCTTGAAGCAGATGTCAGGGCCGCCGGCCTCTCAGATCGTATCGTGTTTCAGGGTGAAGTTGATGACATCAAGCCGTGGTACAGGCGGCTGACGCTCTATGTCGCGCCTTCGCGCAACGAGGGCTTCGGGCTGACTCCGCTTGAAGCAATGGCCTCGGAAACGGCCGTCGTCGCCAGCAATGCCGGTGCCTACGAGGAAATGATCGTCACGGGCGAGACCGGGGCGGTTGTTGAAGCGGGCGACTATGCATCACTGAGGGATGCAATAAAGACCTATCTCGCCGATCCCGCCATGGCCAAAGTCCACGCGAGTACCGGACTTGCGCATGTGCGCAGCACTTTTCCGCTGGAAAAAGAAGCGGCCAGTCTTGGCGAAGTCTATGAGGCGTTGCGGCGGGGGTAATGCGTCGCAAACCGGAAAATCAGATTTCCACGAGACCGACGCGCTTGACCTGACGGATGGTCAGCATGGTGCGCACCGTATCGACATTCTCATCCGCAGTCAGAACCTCGATGACGAAGTCCTGAAATTCCGTCAGGTTTCTTGCGACGCAATGTAACAGGAAGTCGCTTTCGCCGGATACCATCCAGGCCTGGCGCACGAGAGGCCACCCGGCCGTCGCCGCGGCAAAGGCCTTCAGATTGCTGTCCGACTGGCGCTTGAGACCGATCATGCAGAACGCAACGAGATCAAAACCGAGCTTCGGCGCGTTCAACATGGCGTGATAACCCTCGATTACCCCCGCCTCCTCGAGCTTGCGGACACGCCTCAGGCACGGAGGAGCCGAGATACCGACCCTTTCGGCCAGTTCCACATTGGTCATGCGCCCGTCGCGCTGCAATTCGCGCAGGATTTTCAGATCGATGGCATCGAGTTCGACGCTGGTCACGGAGGAGTACCTCGTTAAGCTGGAGAACTTCCTTGTACTATTCGGCGCGGGATTCGCAACAATATGCCGCCAACCGGTCACAAAATTGCGCGTGCATCCACAACTGCCTTGTTGGTAACGCAAGGCTGCCCTTGAATAAAGGCACTAGACAACCTTAAATACCCGCCAACGAAGGGGTTATGGCCCGTCCGCCCTGCCGCGGCTGGAAGGCCCTCGACTGAAGACCCTGCTATTGAGAAGGAAATTTCCCATGTCTGCCCGCCATACCAAGGTATTGATCATCGGCTCCGGTCCCGCAGGCTACACGGCGGCGATCTACGCGGCGCGCGCAATGCTGAAGCCAGTGCTGATCGCCGGCATGGAACAGGGCGGTCAGCTGATGATCACCACCGATGTCGAGAATTACCCGGGCTTTGCAGACCCTATCCAGGGCCCGTGGCTGATGGACCAGATGCTGAAGCAGGCGACGCATGTCGGCGCGGAAATCGTCAGTGACCTGGTGACCGAAGTTGAAACCAGCGTTCGCCCGTTCGTCGTGAAGACCGATTCTGGCCAGGTATGGACCGCCGACACGCTGATCATCGCCACCGGCGCCAAGGCCAAGTGGCTCGGCATCGAGAGCGAGCAACATTTCCAGGGCTTCGGCGTTTCCGCCTGTGCCACCTGCGATGGTTTCTTCTATCGCAACAAGGATGTGATCGTGGTGGGCGGCGGCAATTCCGCCGTGGAAGAGGCGCTTTATCTCGCCCATATCGCCAGGTCGGTAACGGTCGTGCACAGACGCGACAGCTTCCGTTCGGAAAAAATCCTTCAGGAACGGCTCTTTGCCAAGGACAACGTCAATATCCTCTGGAACACGGAAGTTGCCGAAATTACCGGCGCGCCCGCAAAACTGCCGATGCCGCCCTCCGTTTCCGGCGTCAAGCTGCGCGACACCAAAACCGGCGCGATCAGCGAAAGGCCCATTGACGGCGTCTTCGTCGCCATCGGCCACGCGCCTGCCGTGGAGCTCTTCAAGGGCAAGGTGAAGCTGAAGGACAACGGTTATATGTGGACCGCTCCCGATTCCACCGCCACCGACGTGGAAGGCATTTTCGCGGCCGGCGACGTCACCGACGACATCTACCGTCAGGCAATCACCGCCGCCGGCATGGGTTGCATGGCCGCGCTGGAAGCGGAACGTTATCTCACCGCGCATCAACCGCTTGCTGTCGCAGCGGAATAACTGAAAGGCAGGATAGGCATGGCAATGCCATTGGACTGGGATAAACTGCGCATATTTCATGCCGCAGCCGAAGCAGGGTCTTTCACCCATGCTGCCGACAAGCTGCATTTGTCCCAGTCGGCCATCAGCCGCCAGGTCAGCGCGCTGGAGCAGGATGTCGGCGTCAAGCTGTTTCATCGCCACGCCCGCGGCCTGATTCTTACCGAACAGGGCGAACTGCTCTATCGCACCGCTCACGATGTGCTGCTGAAGCTCGAAACGGTGAAGATGCAGCTCACCGAAACGACTGAAAAGCCGAGCGGCAAGCTCCGCGTCACGACGACGGTGGGCCTCGGTCAGGGCTGGCTGACGGACAAGGTGCAGGAATTCCTGCAGCTCTATCCGGAAATGTCGATCCAGCTCATCCTCGACAATGAGGAGCTGGATGTGAATATGCGCCACGCAGATTGCGCCATTCGCCTGCGCCAGCCCCAGCAATCGGACCTCATCCAGCGCAAGCTGTTCACGGTGCACATGCACGTCTATGCCGCGCCGTCTTACATCAATCGCCATGGCGAGCCCCAGTCGGTTGAGGATCTGGACAACCATCGCATCATCTCGTTTGGCGAACCCGCGCCGAACTACCTGCTAGATGTCAACTGGCTCGAAAATGCCGGGCGGTCTTCCGACAATACCCGCACCCCGCATCTGCAGATCAACAGCCAGACCTCGATCAAGCGCGCCTGCCTGCTGGGAATAGGTATCGCCTGCTTGCCGGATTACATTGTCGGCCGGGACCCCGGCCTCATCCAGTTATCGCTCGCGGCCGACATTCCGTCATTCGACACCTATTTCTGCTATCCGGACGAGATGAAAAATGCTGCAAAGCTGAAGGCCTTCCGCGATTTTATCGTCGCCAAGGCGCGCAACTGGAATTTCTGACGTTTAAATAGCCGAACGGCTGAAATAGACGTTATTTTTCAAGGAAATACAGGGGAATTCATGGAAGGGCGACCAGTCGCCCTTTGCCAGCTTTGCACATAAAATATACCTGAAATATCGAGGCCTGCACCCGACGCATGCCTGACCTGCACAAAAAAGAATTGTTTCGTGCACAAAAAAACACCATATCGCTCTCAGCTGATGCACACGGTGGCTTTTCCTCCCAGTTCCACCGCATCAGCTGTTCCCCTCTGGAGGTTTTTGACCTTCACACTTAAAGGGCCCTGGATACATCCGGCGGCCCTCTTTTTTTACCCGCAAGAATTTTCTCCAAATTGGCGAAATATCGGATGATGCAACCTTGTTTTGCATTGTCGCTCCCACCATATCTTGGTTGGCTGTCACGCTCGCTCAGGCACGCGACAGCTGTTCCCCTCTGGAGGTTTTGACCTTCAAACTTATCAGGCCGCGGAAATATCCAGCGGCCTTTTTTTTGCCGATGCCACCGCGCCCTTGCGGTCCTCACAGAGACGTGAATTGTATATCGATAATGGTCGATATAAATATCGGGTATGTCAGATATTGAAGAAACCCCAATGAACCCGGAGGAAGTCCTCAAAGCCCTTTCGCACCCCGCACGGCTGAAATTTCTGGAATGGCTGAAGTCTCCGGAAAGTCACTTCTGTCAGGAGCATCCGCTCAGCATGGGTGTTTGCGCCAACCAGTTTCAGATCAGCGGCCTGTCGCAATCCACCGTCTCCTCGCATCTTGCGGTACTGCAGGCGGCGGGCCTGATAAGGTCGAAGAAGGTGGGGCAATGGGTGTTTTTTGAGCGCAACGGGGAAACCATCGATGCTTTCCGCAATTATCTGCAAACCAATCTCTGAGCCTCTCAAGCTTTGAGCCCCGGGGTGCCGGACGGGAACCGCGACACGGTTTCGCACCGGCACCCATATCAGGATAGCGCGCCTGCCGCGCAATTTCGCCAAACGACCAGAAAGTGAAGTCGCATGACCAGTCTTTTCGAACCGGCACAGGCCGGCGATATCGAACTCGCCAACCGCATCGTCATGGCCCCTCTCACCCGCAATCGCTCCCCGGGCGCCATTCCCAACAATCTCAACGCCACCTATTACGAGCAGCGGGCGACAGCCGGCCTGATCGTCACTGAAGGCACGCCCATTTCCCAGCAGGGCCAGGGTTACGCCGATGTTCCCGGTCTTTATAAGCGGGAAGCGATTGAAGGCTGGAAAAAGATCACTGACGGCGTTCATTCGGCGGGCGGCAAGATCGTTGCCCAAATCTGGCACGTGGGCCGAATTTCCCACACCTCGCTGCAGCCGCATGGTGGCCAGCCGGTCGCCCCCTCGGCCATCACCGCCAAATCGAAGACCTATATCATCAATGATGACGGCACCGGTGCCTTTGCCGAAACCTCCGAGCCCCGTGCCCTCACCATCGACGATATCGGCCTCATCCTCGAGGATTACCGCAGCGGCGCGCGCGCGGCACTGGAGGCCGGTTTCGACGGCGTCGAAATCCATGCCGCCAATGGTTACCTGATCGAGCAGTTCCTGAAATCCAGCACCAACCAGCGCACGGATGATTACGGTGGCTCCATCGAAAACCGCGCTCGCTTCCTGCTGGAAGTCGTCGACGCGGTGGCGGAAGAGATCGGCGCCGGCCGCACCGGCATCCGCCTCTCGCCAGTTACCCCTGCCAACGATATTTTCGAGGCTGATCCGCAACCGCTCTATAATTACGTCGTCGAGCAGCTGGGCAAGCGCAATCTCGCCTTCATCCATGTCGTTGAAGGTGCGACGGGCGGTCCGCGCGATTTCAAGCAGGGCGACAAGCCTTTCGATTACGCTTCCTTCAAGGCGGCTTATCGCAATGCCGGCGGCAAGGGCCTGTGGATCGCCAACAATGGTTACGACAGGCAGAGCGCCATCGAAGCCGTGGAAAGTGGCAAGGTTGATGCCGTTGCTTTCGGCAAGGCCTTCATCGCCAATCCTGATCTGGTGCGCCGCCTGAAAAACGACGCGCCGCTGAACGAACCGAACCAGCCGACCTTCTATGGCGGCGGCGCCGAAGGTTACACCGACTATCCGGCCCTCGCCCAATAGCAATGAACAAGACGCCGCATCGTTCAAAAGCGATGCGGCGTTTTCGTTCATTGCGCGCTTCTCGCATGCCGCGCGGCAAAATCGGAAAAGGCGCCCATTACGAAGGCATTGGGCAGATGCAGCGCCTGTAAAAGGCCATTGCCCGTTTCCCGACCGATGCTCATCAGCGCCACCTGCAGACAATAGATAGCAAGCAGCACCAGCGAACGGCCAAGATTGGGCCGCAGGTCCTCGTATCGCAAAGCGAGGACCGCCAGCGACAGGATCGGAACGGCGATCAGAAGGCCGAGCCCCTTGTGCAGCGACAGCAGCGATCCATCGTAATAGATCGACAGCCCGGCCAGCAGCACCTGAGCGAAGATCAGCACGGGCACGCTTGCCGAAATCACGGCAAAGGCGCGACGCCTGGTCGACATTCCGTTCGCAACCGCGCCCATCACGCCCTGCCTTCGGCGTCGGCCGGATGCGCAAGGTTCGACGGCCGCGGCCTCTCGTCAAGGCAGCCGAGACCCGCCAACGTGGTCGCCACCGCAATGTCGATAGGTGTCTTCGGCTCGCTTCCAAGGAAATCTGTCAGCTTACGATTGCTCATCCTGATCGGCATCTGCCAGAGATATTGCATTTCCAGCACTTCGCGGAACAGCGGAACGAAGGGCGCAACTATTTTGATGCCTGTCCAGGATAAACGTCGCCGCTTGACCGGATGGCCCACAACCCGCTCGATCGCTTCAATCAGTTGCAGCCCGTCGAAATCCCAGAAACCTTCCATGTGATAGACGGCAAAGGCCGGAAGCTCGTCTGCACGGTCGAGCAGTCGGCCAATGGTTTCCGCCACGTCAGGCAGATAAGCCCATTGGTGTCCTGCATGGCGGGCGGAAGGGTTCTGCACGCTGCGAACCGGCCTTCCGGGTCGCACCAGCATCTGCGAAAACCAGTTGTTTCTCGCATCTGGCCCAAAGAAGTCGCCCGCCCGGACGATCAGCACCGGCACGCCGCGCATTGAAGCCAATTTAAGCCGCCGCTCCATCTCCACACGCAACGCGCCCTTGCGGGTAAAGGGCTTTTGCGGGCTCTCCTCGCTCAGCAGCGGAAAGGCGTCAGAGCCGAAATTATAGATGGTCCCCGGGAAAACAATCCTCGCCCCACAGCTTTCAGCAGCCGCAATCGTGTTGTCCAGCATCGGCAATACCTGCTTCTCCCAATCGCGGTATCCGGGAGGATTAACCGCATGGACGATCAGCCGAACACCTTGTGCCGCCTTCAAGACGTCCTGACCGCTCATGGCGTCACCCACCACGAACTCGACATCGCCAGTGATGTGGGAAGCCGCCTTCCGCCGCGTCATCGCCCTCACGCGCCATCCCCGTTGCTGCAGCATACGGGAGACCTGGCCGCCGACACCCCCATTCACGCCCAGAACCAGCGCCAGTGGCCGATCATTCTCTGCTGAATCTGCGTTGTTTTCATATATCATCGCCGTACTCCTTGTTCTGGGATGGAGTATCGTCGCGTTTTGCGATATACGAAATTATCGAAATCAGTGGATCGGCTATACAAAATTTTATGAGCAAGAACCGCGACGTCAGCTGGGATTTTTATCGCACCTTCCTTAGCGTGCTGAGCGACGGTTCGCTGTCCGCCGCCGCCCGCGAGCTTGGCATCACCCAGCCGACGGCGGGACGTCATATCGGCGCGCTGGAAGAGGCCGTCGGCTTTCCTCTGTTCATCCGCTCGCCGCACGGCTTGATGCCGACGGAAGCAGCCCTTGCGCTCCGCCCCTATGCGGAAAATCTGGCGGCGACGACCGCCGCCCTCATGCGCGCGGCCTCCGGCGAAGTCGGCAAGATCGAAGGCACGGTGCGCATCAGCGCATCTGACATCATCGGAGTCGAAATGTTGCCGCCGATTATCACGGCCATGCAGGAGGTTCACCCGCGGCTTGAAATCGAGCTGTCATTATCAGATACGCTGGAAGACCTTCTAAGACGCGAGGCGGATATTGCCATTCGCATGACCGAGCCGCTGCAGGACGCGATCGTCATGCGGTACATCGGCAATTTCCGTCTGGGATTTCATGCGACGCGCGACTATCTGGCAAAAGCCGGAACGCCAAAGAGCATGGAAGACCTGAACCACCACCGGATGGTTGGTTTTGACCGCAAGACGCCGTTCATCCGGGCGGCCATCCAGCGGATGCGTTCGCTCGATCCTGACATCCCCGATGTTGAGGAAATTTCCTTCGAAATACGCGCCGACAGCAACCTTGCACAACTTGCCATGATCCGCGCCAGCGCGGGCATCGGCGTCTGTCAGATTGGCTTGGCCCGCAAGGACCCGCGACTGGTTCAGGTTCTGCCGAACATCGACATCCCGCTCCATACCTGGGTCGCGATGCACGAAAACCTCAAGACCTCACCGCGATGCCGCGCCGTCTTCAGCGCCCTGGTCGAAGGCCTCAAGGGTCATCTCAAGGAAACCGATCCGGGCGCGCCACCGAAACGGCGCTAAGGCAGTGCCGCGTCGATACGAGGCAGCCCGCGATCCCCAACTGGAAGGGACCGGCGGAACGGAAAAGCGATCCTGGTTTGCATAAAATCCACGGATCGCCCGTCAGAATGGTTCGGCCTGCTGCGTTGTCTTGTCCACCACCTCGGCTTCCGGGCGGTCGCCGCCCTGGCTGTATTCTTCATGCCAGTGGCCGCTCTCATCCTGATAGCTGATTTCCTCGTCATCGCCACCCACCTGCTGTTCGGCAGCGACGATGCGCGCAGCCTCGACGGCATCCGCATAGGTAGGAAATGTTTCGGAATAAGCGCCGTTCATGCGGTAGGCGAAGCCCCCGTCATGTTCGACGATTTCATACACCACTTTGGTCATGCATGTTCCTCCTGTTTCGGTAGGCGACATGGCAACCACAACCGCGCTTCAAGCATTGCACCCGATGGGGACACCGCGGCATGAGCAGCATGTCCTGCGACATCACTATCCTACCAAAAGCACTCAAGCGCAAATCCTGCTTGATCTGAGGGACGATACGTCACAGCCTAAGCCGATCCGGGGGAAGGGAAGTCAATGGCGGGTTCTATTCTGAAACAGGAGCGTATGCTGCTTCTGGCGATACCGGCGGCAATCGTCGCCTATCTGGCCGAACATGCAATCTTCGAAGCGGGAAAGACGGCGACGATCATCGCTGCCGTCGTGCTGATCGGGCTCATTGTTCTCGTCTCGATGCGGGTTGCCCATCACGCCGAAATCCTGGCCGCCAAGGTGGGCGACCCCTACGGCACCATGATCCTGACGCTGTCGGCCGTTGCGGTGGAAGTGCTGATCCTTGCCATCATCATGAGCGAATCCAGTTCACCCACGCTGGTGCGGGATACGATCTATTCCGCCGTGATGATCGACATCAACGGCATTCTTGGTCTCGCCGCGCTTCTTGGAGGCCTTCGCCACGGAGAACAGCCGTATAACGACGATTCCGGCAAGACCTATGGCGTGATGATCCTGACGGCGATGGGCATATCGATGATAGTGCCTGAGTTCATTCCTGAACAGAGCTGGCACATCTACTCGGTGTTCACAATCGTGGCGATGATTGCGCTCTATGCGCTGTTCCTCAAAATGCAGGTGGGCCCGCACAGCTATTTTTTCAGCTACACTTACCCTCGAAAGCCACATCCGGCCGGCCAGCCAGCAGGCAGCCATGCGGAAGAGGACGATGAAGGCAACGTACCACTCTCCATCGGCCTCATCATCGCCGGCGTGGTTCTGATCGGCGTACTGGCGGAATTCATGTCCGCCTTCCTGGGCGAAAGTCTTGAAGGCACCAGCGCACCGCCAGCGCTGATGGCCGTGGTGGTGGCGACGATCTCGGCATCGCCGGAAATTCTCACCGCGCTCAGGTCCGCCCTGCGCAACCGTATGCAGGCCGTGGTCAATATCGCCATGGGCGCATCGCTCTCGACGGTTATCCTGACCGTGCCCGTGATGGAGGGTATCGCGCTCTATACCGGCCAGCCCTTCATCATGGCGATGACGCCCGTTCAGACCGTCATGGTCTTCATCACGCTCATCGCCGCCGCCATCAACCTCAATGACGGTGAAACCAACGCGATTGAAGGAATGACGCATTTCATTCTCTTCGCCACCTTCATCATGCTGCTGTTCCTGGGGCTCTGACCGAAACGAAAAAAGCCCGGCATCGCTGCCGGGCTTTTTCAATCGAGGTTACAAACCGATCAGCGGCAATCGGCGCAGAAGCGCTGGATGCGCTTGCAGGCCTCTTCCAGCAACTCTTCCGAGGTGGCATAGGAAATGCGGAAGTTCGGGCCGAGACCGAAGGCCGAGCCCTGCACAACGGCAACGCCTTCGGCTTCAAGAAGCTCGGAGACGAAATCCGTATCCGTCTCGATGACCTTGCCCGACGGCGCGGTCTTGCCGATCAGGCCGGCGCAGGACGGGTAAACGTAGAACGCACCTTCCGGAGCCGGGCAGCTGATGCCCTTGGCCTGGTTGAGCATGGAGACGACCAGGTCACGGCGGCCTTCGAAGATTTTCTTGTTCGCCGGAATGAAATCCTGCGTGCCGTTCAAGGCTTCGACCGCGGCCCATTGTGCGATGGAGCTCGCGCCCGAGGTCTGCTGGCCCTGGATCATGTCCATGGCCTTGATGAGCGGCAGCGGGCCGGCAGCGTAACCGATACGCCAGCCGGTCATGGCATAGGCCTTGGAAACGCCGTTCATCGTCAGCGTGCGGTCATAGAGCGAAGGCTCTACTTCCACCGGCGTGACGAATTTAAAGTCGCCATAGGTCAGGTGCTCATACATGTCATCCGTGAGGATCCATACATGCGGGTGCTTGACGAGCACATCGGTCAGCGCCTTCAACTCGTCGTGCGAATAGGCCGCGCCCGACGGGTTGGACGGCGAGTTGAACACGAACCACTTGGTCTTCGGCGTGATCGCCTTTTCCAGCGCTTCCGGCTTCAGCTTGAAATTGTCTTCCAGCGTCGCGTCGACGAATACCGGCGTGCCGCCGCAGATCGAGACCATCTCGGGATAGCTGACCCAGTACGGCGCCGGGATAACGACTTCATCACCGGGGTTCAGCGTCGCCATAAAAGCGTTGAACAGGATCTGCTTGCCGCCGGTGCCGACAATCGTCTGCTCCGGCTTGTAGTCGAGGCCGTTTTCACGCTTGAACTTGTCGGCAATCGCCTTGCGCAGTTCCGGAATGCCGGAAACAGGCGTGTATTTCGTTTCACCGCGTTTAATCGCGTCAATGGCCGCTTCCTTGATATTGTCGGGCGTATCGAAATCCGGCTCGCCGGCGCCAAGGCTAATCACATCGCGGCCCTGCGCTTTAAGCTCGCGGGCTTTCTGGCTAACGGCGATGGTGGCGGATGGCTTTACGCGGGAGAGAATGTCGGCAAGGAAGGCCATTTTTAATCGGTCCTATTGGGGTTGACATCGCAGAGCTTGGAAATCTCGTCTGCTGCGGCAATTTCTATGTCGAAAGACGGGCCTAGTTTCAAGGCCAAAAGCCAGCCTATCCGCCGTGGGGTACAATTTAAGCCTTCCTTAACCCGGAAGTAACGCTTGTTGAGCTACATTCGCGAGCCTAGGGGTCGTGTCTCTCTATAGCTGGTTGAAAAATGGCGCCCAAAAGCATCTTTTCCAGTCTTGTCCGCGAGGCCGATGGCACATGGTCCACCGCCTATAACAGCTTCAACCTCAAGTCCGCCCTGCAGCCCATTTTCCGTCGCACATCAAGCGGCCCGCTGGACATCGATTCCTTCGAAGGTCTTGTGCGACCCCACCGCAACGGTGAACCGGTAACACCAGGTGAATTTTTCTCGCTGGTGGCACCGGAAGATATCGAAAATATCGACAGCATCCTGCGGACCATCCACATTCTCAACACCGGCAGGCTCAGCCGCTCCCGCGCGCGCATCTTCGTCAATTTCCATCCCGGCCTGTTCCAGACGCCAGCCAAGATGCGGCAGGAAGTGGAGCGCATGCGTCTCGCAGCCCACGAGGCCGGCATGACGGCAGACCGTATCGTCTGCGAAATCTCCGAGAAGAAGGCCTCCGACACCCAGATGGTCGCAGATTTCGCCTACCACATGCACGATATCGGCTTTCGCGTGGCGCTCGATGACTACGGCGCCGGCGATACCGCCATCGAACGGGTAAAGCTCATCAAGCCGGACTATGTGAAATTCGAAGCGGGCTGGGTGCGCGACTTCATGCAGAATTCTGCGGGCGCCGCTCTCCTGCGCGTCATTGTCAGCCAGTTTCGGGAGGATGGGATAGAGCCGGTTTTCGAGGGGTTGGAAACCGGTTGGCAGGTGGAGCAATGTGAGGAACTCGGCGTTTTCCTAATGCAGGGCTACATTCTGGCAAAACCGGAACTTGCGCCCACCAGTTTCGACGCGCGCTTTCCCGAGCTGGGCAGCGCTTATTTTTCCCCTGCCGCACGACTGGAGAAAGGCTCCGCGGCTTTTTTCCGTGAGGAGCGTACCACTGACGCGCATCCCCTTCGCCAGACCCGGACCTTCGGAAAACGCGGCCTCTGACGCCAATTCCGGTTCAAAAACGCCCCCGCCACAATATTGCCGCAATAAATGCCGCGGAACGCCAGAATTCGGTCTCCAAGCCGTCCATTTCGAAGCCTCTTTTGTCCTTTAAGAACAGGGACAAGAGGCGACAGCCATGTTTACCAACGACCGCACTTCCGTTGAAAGGTTAAGGGCACAGAGAACGCTGTTTTCCCTCTGGATGGCGGTCGCGGCTTTTCTTGTCATCATCACCATGGCAGCCGGCATCGCGACATCGGCCAATGCTGCTGCGCAAGCGGTGGACACCCTGCATACCTCCGCCATACCGCAGGTGGCTGCGACGACGAAGGCAGGTCCGCATATTCTGCTCATCGTCCTCTCGGCCGCGGCGTTCGTCGGCCTCGGCCTTGGCGGCCTGATGCTTACCCGGCGCAGCCTGAAGGACGAGGCCCGCCGTTATAGATAACGGCCCTCCCCTCGACTTGCGGCATCGGCATGTTGCTGCTAAAGCACCCGGGAAACAGTCGTCCGACACAGCTGGATGACACCTCACAAAATCCCCTGTTTGCCCGGCCGTGACGTCAATGATCTCCCGGCCCCGCATTGCTGGTGCCAATAATGACGCGAATTCAGGCCAATATGCTGCTTCTGCTCGCCGCAGCAATCTGGGGAGGCGGCTTTGTCGCACAATCCTCAGCCATGGCCTCGATTGGCCCTTTCTGGTTCGTCGGTTTGCGTTTCGCCATCGCCGCCATCGCCGTGCTGCCCTTCGCGCTCATGGAAACCCGGTCCCTGAAATCACCGCCCCGCCCGCGTCAGATCGGCAGCTTCATTCTCGTCGGTCTTGCGCTGTTCGGCGGCGCCACCACCCAGCAGGTCGGGCTGCTGACCACGACGGTCACCAATTCCAGCTTCCTGACCGGGCTCTATGTCATTTTCGTGCCCGTGATTGCCGTTCTGCTTTACCGCCGTCACCCCCACTGGGTCGTCTGGCCCTGCGCGCTGATGATGCTCGGCGGTATATTCCTCCTTTCCGGCGGCGCCTTCGAGACGCTGACGAAAGGGGATATTCTCAGCATCATCTGCGCTTTCTTCTGGGCGATCCAGATTACGCTAGCAGGGCGCTTCGTCTCCGAAAGCGGCCGGCCGCTTGCGCTCTCCTGCACACAATTCGCGGTTTGCTCCCTTCTTAGTTGCATGATCGGCGTTGTATCCGAACCGATCAGCATGGGCGCCATCGAGGCGTCGATGGTGGAAATTCTCTATGTCGGCCTCGTTTCTTCCGGCCTCGCCTTTGTGCTTCAGGTGATTGCCCAGCGCTACACAACAGCGCCGCAGGCCGCGATTTTCCTGTCGTCGGAGGCGCTCTTCGGCGCCCTGCTGGCCTCGATTTTCCTCAAGGAAACCATTTCCAGTGCCGGCTATGTCGGCTGCCTGATCATTTTCATCGCCATCCTGATCGTGGAATTGGTACCGGAACTGACGCGCAAACGGCAAAAAACCGCGACAGAAGCGGCGTGATGCGAAAAGAACTGTTTTTTCTGTTTTCTCGGGAAATTGCGGTCACGCGTCCAAATTTTTGCCGGGAAAGCTCAGACCAACCGGCAATTATTTCATCAACTATCACTTATGCGAAAAAAATGTGCGGTTCCCACGCGCAACTCTACCGCAGGTTTTTTATCTGACAAAAAGCCCGTAAAAACTTTTGCTTGCCAATTTTCGATAAACGCAGCAATCTACTGCGGTTCGGGCAATTTGCGAGCATGGGAAGGCCTATAAATTTGCGCACTGGGGACGCTATAAACCTCGGGCGGTGGGACGAAAAACGTTGGATGAGAACGCCATTACTTCCCGCTGCGAAGGTCCATTTTCTCAATAGTCAAAAACTGCCTGCCAACGCCCACGCGGGGCAAAACTGTAATGCTGCCTGTAGCTGAACGCGGGCAGAGCGAAAAGGACCTGATGCATGGCCGAAACTGGCACCGTAAAATTCTTCAATACAGACAAAGGCTTCGGCTTCATCAAGCCAGACAATGGTGGCGCTGATATCTTTGTTCACATCTCTGCCGTACAGGCTTCCGGCCTGTCCGGACTTTCAGAAAATCAGAAAGTGAGCTTCGACACGGAACCGGATCGTCGCGGCAAAGGGCCGAAGGCAGTCAATCTGCAGATTGCTGGCTGACCCTAAAACGGCTTTCTTTTCTAGTTGAAGCCCGGCAGGAATGCCGGGTTTTTTTGTGCGCGCCGCAGGCCGCAGTCGGCCGGCGCTCACAGTCCCTTGAGATAGGGGTTGGTCAGCCGCTCCTCACCCAGCCGTCCGCCCGGGCCGTGGCCGCAGATGAAACCGACATCGTCGCCAAGCGGCAGCAGCTTATCGCGAATGGACGCCATCAGCTGCTCGTGGTTTCCACCCGGCAGATCCGTGCGCCCCACCGACCCGGCAAACAGCACGTCGCCGACATGGGCGAAGTTCTGGTCGCGGTTGTAATAGATTACGTGCCCGGGCGCGTGCCCCGGGCAATGATAGACCTCGAAGACGTGACCGCCAAAGGAGACCTTGTCACCCTCCTTCAGCCATGAATCCGGCACGACGTTCTTCAGACCGCTGATGCCGTATTTCTGCGCCTGCACCTCAATTCTCTCCAGCAGGGGCCGGTCATCTTCATGCGGCCCGATCACCGGCAGGGAGAGTTTTTCGCGCAACTCATCCGCACCACCGGCATGGTCGAGATGGCCGTGCGTCAACCATATTTCCTTGAGCGTGATGCCGTTTTCAGCAACTACCTGAAGAATGACGTCCACATCCCCGCCAGGATCGACGACGACGCCTTCCTTGGTGTCCTGATCAAACAGGACGGTACAATTCTGCTCAAATGGCGTGACCGGAATAATCCCGGCCTGCAACTTTCCCATATCCCGTGTCTCCTGTCTGAAAGATCCGCCATCCTATAGCCCGCTACCGGTTACGGCACAATGGCGACAGGTCGCCTTGTTCTCAGCGGCGAGTTCACGAAGAAAATCCCTATTCCATACAGTCAGATAACACGAAGAGGCGGCTTGATGAGACATCATCTTCCCGAAAAATGTGGAACGCCCTGGGGATTGCGACGTTGTAGCACCAGTCTTGAAAGGAGTGAGACACATGGACAAGACGCTTAAAATGCTGATCGCTGGTGGCGCCTTCGCCTTGATGGCGGGCTATGCAAATGCCGCCATGGTCGCAACAACCGCCTCGGATATTTCTGTCCGGTCGGGCCCCGGTGACGACTATCCGGAAGTCGGCCTCGCCACGCGTGGCAGCAACGCCGTGCTGGACGGCTGCATGGAAGGCAGCAGCTGGTGTCGCATCGAGGTGAACGGTCTGCGAGGCTGGGCCCATGCCGACTACCTGAACGTGATGTATGAAGGTTCGCCCGTCATTCTCAAGGAACGCCGCACGGAACTCAGCGTGCCGGTCGTGACCTACGAAAAAACTTCGAGTGTTCAGGCTGAACCGAACCCCGGCGATCCGAATCTGGGCCGCGTCGGCGAAGTCGATCCGCCTCAGTCGGTCATCACCTATATTGACGAGCACCCTGCCGATACCATCACCTATGACGGTGATATTGCCCTTGGCAGCGTCCTGCCGGCCGATACCCGTCTGGTTGAAGTTCCAGATTATCAGTATCGGTATGTGCGGGTGAACGATGTACCTGTACTCGTAGAACCCTCGACACGTCGTATCGTCTACGTCTACCAGTAAGACGGCCATGACCACAGTAATGCTGAGAGCGCGGAGTTTCCGCGCTCTTTTGTATTTGCGGTAAAGGTCGCTCAGGATTCCAGTTGCACCGGCACCCTCGCCATATTATCCACCGCAACAGAAAATGATCGCGGCATTCTCCCGAGCGGACGCATTTTCGGCTATGTTTACAGAATATTGGCGCATCGACGCCTGCAACATATGATCAGACAGCCGCAGAATATGAAGGAACCGCAGTGCCACCGCAATCGCTCAAAACCGCCGCCGCCAGACAGACACCGGCACTGCCGAAGGTTGACGACGGCAAGATTGACTTCGACACGATCGAAGCACTGTTTTTCGCCTATCGCGATTTCGTCTCCGATCCCGACGTCATCCTGTCGAAACTTGATTATGGACGCGCGCATCACCGGGTGGTCTATTTTGTCAGCCGGCAGCCGGGCATGACCGTGGCGGATCTGCTCGATACGCTGCAGATCACCAAACAGAGCCTCGCCCGAGTGTTGAAGCAATTGATCGACGACGGTTACATCCGCCAGATGGCAGGTCCTGAAGACCGCCGCCAGCGCCGGCTCTATCCGACGCTGACAGGCCGCGAACTGGCGTTGGCGCTCAGCGAACCACAATCACGCCGCATCGACCGCGCGCTGGAAGGCCTCGGTCCCGATGCGCGCGCCTGCGTGCGCAAATTTCTGGCGCAGATGCGCAGTCCGGCGACGATGACCAGCGTGGAGGATGAGTGACGATGGCGCAAGCTCCGGCAAAACGTCCACCAGCGGACGACGATGCGGCTCATCTCCTGATCGTCGACGATGACGCTCGCATCCGCGATCTCCTGCAGCGTTTTCTTGGCGACAAGGGATATCGCATCTCCGTTGCGGCCGATGCAGCAGAAGCCCGCCGCAAGATGGTGGGCATCCGTTTCGATCTGCTGATCCTCGACGTGATGATGCCCGGAGAGAACGGGCTTTCGCTGACCCGCTCGCTGAACGAAGATAAATCCGTGCCGGTCATTCTTCTGACCGCCCGCTCGGAAGCGGATTCACGTATTGCCGGGCTGGAAGCGGGAGCGGACGATTATCTCGCCAAGCCTTTTGATCCGCGCGAACTGGTCCTGCGCATCAACAATATTCTGCGGCGCAACACCTCCCCGGACACGCCGAAGATCGAACAGATCATGTTCGGCCCCTACAGCTTCTCCATTCCCAGAAGGGAACTGCGGCGCGGTCCGGAAACGATCCGCCTGACAGATCGTGAACAGGAGATCATGCTGCTTTTTGCGCTACGCGCCGGCGATACCATTCCACGGCACGAGCTGGTGGAAGCGGAGTCGGAAGTGGGCGAAAGAACGATCGACGTGCAGATCAACCGTCTTCGCCGCAAGATCGAAGACGACCCTGCCAACCCGGTCTATCTGCAAACGGTGCGTGGCATCGGTTACCGCCTCAGCGTGGACTGACGAGCACCCAACGAAGGGCGAACGCACGACCATGGCGAGCCTCGATTTTCTCGACACGTTTAAAAAAAGCGCCGTCGCAAAGACCTGGCGCTCCATCGGCAGATGGCTGCGACACTGGCTGCCCACCGGGCTTTACACCCGTTCGCTCCTCATCATCATCCTGCCGATGATCCTGCTACAGGCCGTGGTCGCGGCCGTCTTCATGGAGCGCCACTGGCAGCTGGTGACCGAACGCCTTTCGGCAGCGGTGACCCGGGATATCGCCGCGATCATCGAACTTCTACAGACAGACCCCGAAGAGGATGACTATCAGCGGGTCATCCGTATCGCCCGCGACAAGCTGGGTCTCAGCGTCTATATCGAGCCCAAGACGGATCTGCCGGCGCCACGGCCGGAGCCGCTGTTCTCGATTCTCGATACCATCCTCGCAAACCAGCTCAGCCAACAGATCGGCAGGCCCTTCTGGATCGATACCTATGGCAACGGCTCACTGGTGGAAATCCGTGTCCAGCTGGATGACAAGACGCTCCGCGTCTTCACCAGCAGAAGCGCGGCCTATGCCTCCAACACCCACATCTTCCTTGTCTGGATGGTTGGCGCATCGCTGGTGCTCATTGCCATTTCGATCCTCTTCCTGCGCGGCCAGATCAAGCCGATAGAAGCGCTTGCCAAGGCGGCGGAGAATTTCGGCAAGGGCCAGAAGGTCAGCGCCTATTCTCCCCGCGGCGCGGATGAAGTACGCCGGGCGGGCCTTGCCTTCATCCTGATGCGGGAGCGCATTGAACGGCAGATGGAGCAGCGCACCGCCATGCTGAACGGTGTCAGCCACGACCTGCGCACCATCCTCACCCGCTTCAAGCTGCAGCTGGCGCTCGCCGGCGACAATCCGGATCTCGAGGGGCTCGACAAGGATGTGGAAGACATGCAGTCGATGCTGGAAGCCTATCTGACCTTTGCCCGTACCGATGTGGAAGAGGATGTCGGCACGCTGGAGCTTCCCGCACTTCTCGAAAAAATCGGCCATGATTTCGAACTGCACGGCAAGAAATTCAGCTACGAACTCTATAATATCGAGAGGATCATCGCGCGGCCGAACGCACTTTCACGGCTCGTCGCCAATCTGGCCGAAAATGCCCGGCGTTATGCCAGCAACCTCCACGTCGATATCCGCAAGGCGCCACGCTCCATTATCATGACCTTTGACGATGACGGTCCGGGCATTCCGGAGAATTCACGCGAGGATGTATTCAAGCCGTTTTTCCGACTGGACGAGGCGCGCAACCTCAATGCCTCGGGCACCGGCCTTGGCCTTTCCATCGTCCGCGACATCGCCCGCAGCCATGGCGGCGACGTGTCGCTGGATAAAAGCCCGATGGGCGGATTGAGGGTTATCGTCAAAATCCCGGCTTGACGGCAGGCCGCCAATCAGCACATTTTCTCGCCATTAGGCACCGGCCTTTCAACCGCAGCCAGTACGATATCTCCATTGGCGTCGGCAAAGCCAAGCGTCAGGACCTCGGAGCGGAACGGCCCGATCTGGCGCGGCGGAAAATTCACCACGCCCAGAACCTGCCGGCCGATAAGGCTTTCCGGCGTATAGTGCACAGTGATCTGCGCCGAGGACTTCTTGATGCCGATCTCCGGCCCGAAATCGATCTTCACCTTGATTGCCGGTTTGCGCGCCTCGGGAAAAGGCTCGGCTTCCACGATCGTACCGACGCGGATATCCACCTTCTCGAAATCGGCATAGGAAATTTCGCCGCTCATCGCCCGCCTCCTCAGCCCGCCAGTTCTTCTGCGCGGGTCTTGGCAGCGGCGACCGCCCTGTCGAACAGGGGCTGCATGCCGTCTTCGGCCATCAGCACGGAAAGTGCGGCAGCCGTGGTGCCGCCCGGCGAAGTCACATTCTGGCGCAGGCGCGCCGCCTCGTCGGAGGACTGGTGCAGAAGCTCGCCGGCGCCAGCCACGGTTTCACGCGCCAGACGCATGGCCACATCCGCCGGCAGACCGGCCTTACGGCCCGCTTCAGCCATGCATTCCACGAGATAAAAGACATAGGCTGGCCCGCTGCCCGAAACCGCGGTCACGGCATCGATATCGCTCTCGGCATCCACCCATTCGACCGGACCGCTGACCTTCAGCAATCCGTCCACCACGGCTTTAAGCTCGGGTGTCACAAGTTCATTTGCATATGCACCGGTAACACCACGGCCCACCATCGCTGGCGTATTGGGCATGGCGCGCACCGCGGCAATCGCACCGAAATGCGAAACGAAGGTGGCAATGGTGGTGCCCGCCGCGATGGAGACGACGACCGTTTCCGGGCCCAGCAGGGGCTTCAGCGAAGGCAGCACTGCTTCCATCATCTGCGGTTTCACCGCCACGAAAAGAATGCCAGCCTTGACGCCTTCAGGCGCGCTTTCGCTATGGGCCGCACCCGCTTCCGTAATCGTTGTGCGCATGGCGTCGGAGGGCCGCGGGTCAACGACAATGACCTGCGATCCCGGCACGCCCTTTTTCAGCCAGCCAGAAAGCATGGCGCCGCCCATATTGCCGGCGCCCACGAGGACGAGCGGCCCGGAAGCCTTGTACACCATGTTACGCTTCTCCAACGGTCTCGAACATGACCGCTTCGATTGCACTTTTCGCATCCAGACCCGACCAGACGACGAACTGGAATGCCTGATAATATTGCTCGCAGGCCTCCAGCGCGCTGGAGAGCAGCACTTCTACTTGCTGGTTGTTCGGCTCGGCACCGCCTGACAGAAGCAGCGACTGGCGGAAGATCACGACATCTTCCTGCCGCCACAGATCGAAATGCCCCATCAGCACCTGACCGTTGACCTGCGACAGCAGGCAAATGACTTCGTTGACACGGTGATCGGGCACCTTGATGTCAAAGGCGCAGGCAAGATGCAGCGCTTCGAAATCTTCCATCCACGCAAATGAAACGTGATAATCGGCCCAGTGGCCCGCCACAGTCATGGCGATCTCGTCCTCGCCCGAACGCTCGAACGACCAGTCATTCGAGGCAGCGACAATTTCGATCATATCGACTGGATTGGACTGACGCTCAATTTCAAATTCTATCAGACTCATGCGGCACCTTCTCAGCCGGTCGGAATGTCGTGTTTTGAACGCCGGGCACAAAACGCACATACAAACCGGGATAAACATTTGAGACGATTGCCCGACACCACCAGAATAACGCATTCACCCTGTCTGGAGCTTACCGGTCTTTTCGAATCATCATTTAAAATCAGTGTATAATGGCCGAGTCCCGCTGCCACCCCTCGCTCGCCATTTTTGCTTTTTGAGCAGTGGATATCTTCTCCCCCATCACCTCAGGCGAGAGTCTTAAGCGACTCTGCCGATTGTGTTTTTTGGAAGTGTCCACAGGCCCAAAAAATTCGCGTCTGAGCACGACTTTCGGCAACCGGAGATCAAGCCGGCCAGAGAGAGCCGAAAAAAAAGCCCCGGAATCGCCTGCGATCCGGGGCTTCTGAGAAAAGTGATGAAGAATCAGTCCTTCGTGGCCGAAAGCTTTGCTTCGAGAGCCTCGATCCGGGCGCGCAGGGCGTCATTTTCATCCCGCGCCTGGATAGCCATCTCCCGCACGACGTCGAATTCCTCGCGCCGGACGACATCCAGGCTGTTCAGCCAGCGATCGGCCTGTGCGTGGAACGCAGCCTCGGCTTCCTTGCGCACGCCCTGGGCCGCGCCGGCCGCATCCGTCATCAGCTTGGCGAATTCATCGAGAAAACGATTGGTGCCTGTCGTGCTCATGGCGCTCATCCTTCGTCGGTTCAGGGGCATCGTCTTGCCCGCTGTTGATAGCATTCAGGTAGGCACTCCACCGTCGCCTTGCAAGCGAAATCGAAAAATCCCAAGAGCTTGCGTCACCTTTGGTATGTTGAGCCATAGCTTAAAGAATCACCTTGACCGCCGCCACCGCAATCGCCATTTTCCTTGGCGTCAAAGAACCGGTGAGCATCATCGCCCGGTCCTTTGAGACAATGGATGATCCGTTGTCCGCCCAGCAACGATGACGGAATATATACGGATTGATAGCCGCTCCCACTTCACTCGCCATCATGCCCTTCCCGAATATCGACCCGATAGCGCTGTCCATCGGTCCTCTGGCGATCCACTGGTACGGCATTGCCTACGTCGCTGGCATCATGCTCGGCTGGCTTTACGCCCGCCGCCTCGCCCGCACGGATCGGCTGTGGGCTAACGATGTGTCGCCAATCTCGGCGCAGCACCTCGATGATTTCATTCTCTGGGCAGCCGGCGGCATCGTGCTCGGTGGGCGCATCGGCTACATCCTGTTTTACGATATGGCAGCCGTGGCCGCCAATCCCATCAGAGCCATCGAAATATGGAATGGCGGCATGTCGTTCCATGGCGGCCTGATCGGCACGACGATCGCCATGATTCTTTTCGCCCGCAAGAACGGCATTCCTGTCTGGAGCATGTTCGATATCGTCGCGGCCGTAGCGCCCATCGGGCTGCTGTTCGGCCGCATCGCCAATTTCATCAATGGCGAGTTGTGGGGCCGCATTTCCGATGTGCCATGGGCCGTCGTCTTTCCCACAGGCGGCCCTTTCGCGCGCCATCCGAGCCAGCTTTATGAGGCTGGCCTCGAAGGCCTCGTGTTGGCCATCGTTCTGGCCATCGCCATTTACGCCTTCAAGGCACTGAAGCGGCCCGGCACCGTCACTGGCATCTTCGTCTGCGGTTATGCGCTGTCACGCATCTTCGTGGAATTCTTTCGCGAACCGGACGCGCAGATCGGTTATCTCGCCGGCAACTGGCTGACCATGGGCATGGTTCTGTCCACTCCAATGTTCCTTCTGGGCCTCTGGGCCGTCCTGCGCGCGCGCCGCGCGGCAAAAGTCGCCTAAAGCGGTATGGCCAGCCATGACCACACCGCTCGCGCAACGCATCAAATCACTTATCCGGCTCAACGGTCCGCTTAGCGTCACCGACTTCTTTTCACTTTGCCTCGCCGATCCGGAACATGGCTATTACAAGAGCCGCGAGCCCTTCGGCCGTTCGGGTGATTTCATCACCGCTCCGGAGGTGAGCCAGCTTTTCGGCGAAATGCTTGGTGTTTTCGTGGTTCATGCCTGGCAGAGGCACGGTGCACCCGCTGAAACCCGGCTGGTGGAAATCGGCCCCGGCCGCGGCACCATGATGACGGACATGCTGCGCGTCATCCGCCGCATCGCGCCGCCGCTCTATGAGACGATGCGGGTGCATCTGGTGGAGACAAGCCCGCGCCTTTCCGCCATCCAGAAGGAGGCGCTGGCCGAACATGCGGGTCGACTGGCATGGCATGACAGTTTCGACGATGTGCCTGAAGGTTTCCTGCTGCTTGTCGCCAACGAACTTTTCGACGCCATTCCGATACGGCAATTCGTCAGGACGCCGCAGGGTTTCCGCGAACGCGTGGTCAGCCTCGACGCCAATGGCGACCTCGTCTTCTCCACGGGTCTTGCCAGCATAGACCCGGCGCTGCTTCCGCCGCAGCCCGAACGGCAGCCGCTTGGCACGATATTCGAGATTTCGCCCGCCCGGGAAGCTGTGATGACCGCAATCTGCCAGCGCCTGTCTGCCCATGGCGGCACCGCGCTCGCCATTGATTACGGCCATCTGGTTGCCGGCTATGGCGACACGCTGCAGGCCATGCGCAACCATGCCTTCGATCCGCCGCTCGCCCATCCAGGCGAAGCCGATCTGACCAGCCATGTCGATTTCGAAAGTCTTGTAAAAACGGCCGAGGCGACCGGCGTTCACGTCAACGGCACGCTGCGGCAGGGCGATTTCCTCTACGGCCTCGGCCTCAAGGAACGGGCCGGGGCGCTCGCCGCCAAGGCAACCGCGGACCAGACCCTCGCCATCGCCGAAGCCGTCAACCGCCTCGCCGGCGAAGGCGCCGGCAAGATGGGGGAACTTTTCAAAGTCATCGCCGTTTCCAGTCCCGCGCTCCATCTTCTGCCGTTTCGTGCAGTGGATTGACAGCGTAATAACCTCTGGGCCAACATCGTCGCGACACACGAAGCAGGCACACTGCATCACACACGCCGCGCAACGCCGCGGCAACAGGAAACATCTCGCTTGACCCTGCTCCACTGGGCTACAGCGAAATTCTCCAAGGAACTCCCGCACCATGCAGAACGTAACGCTGCCGCTCCCCATCCAGAGTCCCCTCCTCGCCGCCTTCGATAAAAATCGCATCCGCCATGGCTTTTTCACCCGGCAGGGCGGCGTTTCCGATGGCCTTTATCAAGGCCTCAATGTCGGGCTCGGATCTGATGACGAGCCGGAACGGGTGCAGGAAAACCGCCGCCGCGTAACCCAATGGTTCGGCCTTGCCCCAGACCGCCTCGCCACGGTCCATCAGGTCCACTCTCCCGGGGTCGTCGTGGTTGACGGAACCTATGACGGCAGCCGTCCGCAGGCAGATGCGATGGTGACAGCGACACCGGGTTTCGTCCTCGGCGTGTTGAGCGCCGATTGCGGCCCCATCCTGTTCGCCGATGCGGAAGCGGGCGTCGTGGGTGCCGCCCATGCCGGCTGGAAGGGTGCTTTGTTCGGCGTGCTGGAAAACACGATCGAGGCGATGACGAAGCTCGGGGCCAGCCGCGATCGTATTGCTGCCTCGCTCGGCCCCTCCATCAGCCAGGACAATTATGAGGTCGGGCCGGAATATGTCGCGCGTTTCACCGATATCGAACCCGCTTACGCGGATTATTTCTCCAGGGCGGAGAAAGAGGGCCACGCCTTGTTCGATCTCAAGCAGTTCACCATCGACCGCCTGACCAAATCCGGTGTGAAGGCGGAAAATCTTGGTCTCTGCACCTACCCGGACGAAGAACGCTTCTATTCCTACCGCCGCACCACCCACCGCGCCGAACCCGATTACGGCCGGCAGATTTCCGCAATCGCAATTCTGGAGGACTAAGATGGCCCTGCATTTCGAGCTTTCGGAATTCGATGCCCGCCGCGAGCGGCTGCTCGCGAAAATGGCCGAGGAGAAGCTGGATGCGCTGCTGCTTTTCGCCCAGGAAAGCATGTACTGGCTGACCGGCTACGATACTTTCGGCTACTGCTTCTTCCAGACGCTGGTGGTGAAATCGGACGGCTCCATGACGCTGCTGACACGCTCGGCCGATTTGCGTCAGGCCCGCAATACTTCGATCATCGAGAACGTCCTCCTCTGGGTCGATCGACCCAATGCCGACCCGACGCTCGATCTCAAAAACCTGCTGAGCGATCTCGACCTTCTGGGCGCAAAGATCGGCGTGGAATATGACACCCACGGCATGACCGGCCGTGTCGCCCGCCTGCTGGATAACCAGCTTGCGAGCTTCGGCCAGATGGTCGATGCGTCGTATCTCGTCAGCACCCTCAGGCTCGTCAAAAGTCCCGCCGAAATCGCTTATGCCCGCAAGGCTGGCCAGCTGGCCGATGAGGCTCTCGATGCAGCATTGCCGCTCATCAAGCCCGGCGCGGACGAGGCCGCCATTCTTGCGGCAATGCAGGGTGCCGTGCTCGCGGGCGGCGGCGACTACCCCGCCAATGAATTCATCATCGGCTCAGGCGCGGATGCGCTTCTCTGCCGCTACAAGGCAGGCCGTCGTGTCCTCGACAGCAAGGATCAGTTGACACTGGAATGGGCCGGCGTCAGCGCCCATTACCATGCCGCCATGATGCGCACGGTGGTGATCGGCGAACAGGATTTCCGCCAGAAGGAGCTTTACAGCGCCTGCCTGCAAAACCTCACCGCCATCGAGGAGGTGCTGCGGCCGGGCAAGACCTTTGGCGATGTCTTCGATGTGCATGCCCGCGTCATGGACGAGCGCGGCCTCACCCGCCACCGGCTGAACTCCTGCGGTTATTCGCTGGGCGCGCGCTTCTCCCCGTCCTGGATGGAGCATCAGATGTTCCACTCCGGCAATCCGCAGGAGATCACCGCTGACATGACGCTCTTCGTGCATATGATCGTGATGGATTCCGATTCCGGCACGGCCATGACGCTCGGCCAGACATATCTGACCACGGACGGCGCGCCGGAGCCACTGTCGCGTCACAGCCTCGATCTTCTCACAGCTTAAATCGCCCCCGGGTTTGACACAGCGGGAAAACCGCCCTTACATTGCGCCACCTTGGGCAAGAAGGAGCGGAACATGAGAGGGAAAATCGCATGAGCCGGTTGGGGGTTGCCCTCATTGTTCCGGCTTTGGCACTGATCCTGTCCGGCTGCAACACCACGGAAGCGCTGACGCCACAGGTGGATGTTGGCCACAACGCATCACAGTCGACGCCGGTAACACAGGGTGATCTCGACCAGATGGCGGCAGCCGCCGACCGCGCACCCGCAGGCGGGCCTGCAATCGTATCGTCAGTCCCTGCCTATGCACCCCAGAACTCTCTGCAGGCACAGGCACAGGCGCTGTCCAATGGCAGCCAGTACGGGGAACCGCTCCGTCAGAACCAGGCCGCGGCCGCGGCCCCCGCCGTCACGCAACAACCGCCATCACAGCAGACGGCTTCCCTTGCACCTGCCACCGCCGCGAATTCCATCCGCTTCCTGCCCATCATCGGCGCACCGGTACAGGCGGTGACACCGCTATCCCGCCAACTGGGGGCCGAAGCGCGGGCCAAGGGGCTGACAATCCGCGCATCCAACGACAATTCCGCCGAAAATATTCTGAAGGGATATTTTTCCGCCTTTGCCGATGGCGGCAAGGTCAATGTCGTATACGTGTGGGACATTCTCGACGCCAATGGCGTGCGGCTGCACCGCCTGCAGGGGCAGGAGGCAGTGACCGCGCGAGGCAGTGATCCATGGGCCGCCGTGACCGACAAAGTCATGCAGGACATCGCTGCAAAAACACTCAACGACTACACGTCATGGAAGCAGTCTCAAAGCGGATGAGGTGAAACGACGGGAGAAGTCACAGAGATTTCACGAAAATCATTGTGAAAGCGCGGAGTCCTCTTGCAATCGGAAGCAACAGCGCTATTAAGGCGCGCATGGCAACAAGGCGTATCCGGCAAAGGCTTTTCAGCCGGATGTTCCTCCCCTTGAACGACGCTTGGTTACGGCGGATTGAGCCCCGTGGCGCAAGGCGATGGCATGGAAACAGGCGGCCGCAATGAAGGTTTTCGCAGGCAATTCGAACCGGCACCTTGCCGAAGCGATCTGCAAGTATCTTAATGTTCCTCTCGGAAATGCCACTGTAAAGCGGTTTGCTGACCAGGAAATATTCGTAGAAATCAGCGAGAACGTGCGCGGCGAGGACGTCTTTATCGTCCAGTCCACCTCCTTCCCGGCAAATGATCATCTGATGGAACTGCTCATCATGATCGATGCCATGCGCCGCTCCTCGGCCAAACGAATTACCGCGGTGCTTCCCTATTTCGGTTACGCCCGCCAGGACCGCAAAGCCGGCCCCCGCACTCCGATTTCCGCCAAGCTCGTTGCCAATCTCATTACCGAAGCCGGCGCCGACCGCGTTCTCACCCTCGATCTTCATGCCGGACAGATCCAGGGCTTTTTCGATATCCCCACCGACAATCTCTTTGCAGCACCGATTCTCGCCCGCGACGTGAAGGATCACTACGACACCAACAATGTCATGGTCGTTTCGCCTGACGTCGGCGGCGTGGTTCGCGCCCGTGCGCTGGCCAAGCGCCTCGACTGTCTTCTGGCCATCGTCGACAAGCGCCGTGACCGTCCCGGCGAATCCGAAGTCATGAACGTCATCGGCGATGTCTCCGGCAAGGACTGCATCCTCATCGACGACATCGTCGATTCCGGCGGCACGCTCTGCAACGCCGCTGAAGCCCTGCTGAAAAAGGGCGCGACCAGCGTTACTGCCTATATCACCCATGGCGTACTGTCCGGCGGCGCGGTGGCCCGCGTGGCCTCTTCCAAGCTGCGCGAACTCGTCATCACCGACAGCATCCAGCCGACCACCGGTGTCCAGTCCGCGCATAATATCCGGGTGGTGAGCACGGCCGGCCTGCTCGGCGAAGCAATCAACCGGACCGCGCAGGAACAGTCGGTTTCCGGCCTGTTCGACTGAATAAATTCAGCAATCACGCTGAGGGTTGCCTACGTCTGCCGGTTTTTCCGGCATGCGCTTGAGCCAAAGTGGGCGCATATTCACTCAACGTGATCCTCGGCCTTGTGCCGAGGAGCTAACCACGTCGATAAGATCAAGGCGCGCGGGCAATAGGGACAACCCCTAGGATGAGTCGGAACCGTCTTGCCGCTCGCTCCCACCCCAACGATGCTGCACCTCGAACTCCCAACTAAGACGACGCCGCACCCGTATCGGGGGGCCGTTGGAGGCGGGTGGCTGCAGCCCTGATTTTCGGCCACCAGCCCCGAACGCGGGTAAGTATGGCGTGGCGGCCATTGCGCCAAAGGCTGATCGTATCGGCCGAGATGGCAGCACCGCTGAAGAGGTGACGGTGGTGGCTTATCGCCAGCACCCGGTACAGAAACAGTGTCGTCAGGGCCGAAAACAGGATGGACATCACCACATCGCTGAGGAAATGCCCGCCGGCCGCGATGCGAAGACCGGACATGAGAATGATTGCCCCGGCGGCAAGGGCACCAACTACCCATCGCCCATAGGGCCGCAGGCGCGGCCAGACAAGCACACAGAGGGGCAGGAAAAAACTCGCGATCAGCGCGGTTTCACCCGAAGAAAACGAACAGTTCGAATAGCATTGCGTGCTGAACTGAAAAGGTGGCGTGAAAAGCTGATGCCCGCCAAATTCGGTAACGCTGAACGGACGCGCGCGACCGATCATGGCCTTCAGCACGCCGTTGACCAGCAGCCCGGCACAGAGGATCACAGGGCCACAAAGGAACGCCCAGACTCGCCAGCCGGTTCGCTGCGAAGTGCCGAGCCGGAGATTGCCGACGAGGACCAGGAAAGTCAGAAGCGCGGCGAGCTCGACACCTTCCCGCAACGTGTCGCGCAGCCATTCGGGAAACGGCTCCCGGCCAGGCCATGGCTGGCCCACCGGCGAGAAAAACAAGGCGGAAAAGCGCAGATCTATAGAGGGGAAGGTCGCAAACAGGATCACCAGCGCAAGCGCTGCGAACGTAACCCAGATGGTGATCCGCATATGCGAGAGATCATTGTCCATTGGCGCTCTCCGGGATGCACTGTGGTGGCAGGCGCCACAGCCCGATTTCCCTGCCCTCGACAAAGCCCGGGCCGGCGGTCCAGTGCGCCACCGGCGCCTCGCCTGCAAGACACGCCGGCAAGCCATCGGCACTTGCCAGAAACAGCGGATTTTTCGCTTCGCCCGGCTTCAATGGATAAAGAAGGGCATAATGGCTGGACGGCACGCCGGTTTCCGGAAGCGCACGCGTCAACATCTGTTTCTCGTCCCGCAACTGGTAAAAGAGCTCGGCCAATATCGAACGATCATTGGCGACAATAGCGTCCGCACCTGCTTCACGCGCCCGCGACAGGCCGGTCGATACCAGCTCGGAGCTTCCAAGATAACGTGCCATCGCCAGTTTACCATTCGGCAGGCGCAGGCCCGTTCCCACTATCGTCATCAGCGGCAGCGCGATTGCGACGATGCCGCCGAGGACCAGTGTGGATACGATGAGCCAACGCCGCGATGCCAGGATCGGCACCGCCAGCAGTACGCCTGCCGCATAAGCTCCCACCGCCCAATTGGCGAGTGCCCGCGACATGAGGCCCTGTGCCGTGATCAAAAGCACGATCGGTACAGAAAGAGCGACGAGCGCCCGTGCTTCACCGGTTTTTGCGCGGATTGTCGCAACAATCATGCCGACGAAGACGTATGGCCCAACCACACCTGCCTGGGAAAAGAAGAATTCAAGCGCGGAGCCGATCTTGAGTTGGACACCGTGCCAGTTGGCATTGTCGGCGGTGTGGCGTGCCGTCATGAAATCATGGGCCGCATTCCACCACAGATTGGGCGCGATGACGGCAACGCAGACGAGCGCAGCAATAACCGCGTCACGCAGCCGGATCCGCCATGCTTCGCAAAGCCAGCTGGCGGCGATGAAGCACGGCAGAAAATAGATCATCGCATATTTCGACATCAGCCCGAGGCCGAAACAGAGACCCAGAGCGATGCTCCAACCCAACGCCGCCCTGCCCTCGCTGCGGGCGAGCGCAAGCTTGCGCACGGATATCATCGACAGCACGATGAACAGCATCATCGGCGTATCGGTCGAGATCAGCAGGCTGCCGAGCGTCACGGCTGGCAAGGTCAGATAGATCACTGCCGCGAGCGAGGCCAGCCTGACATCATAGATCATGCGGCCGAGCACAAAAATGGCCGCCGCCGCAACGCCATGCACGACGGGTGCGGCGAGCCGCACCTGAAACGTGCCCTCCCCGCCGCCCAGAATGGTGGCCGCGCGAATAAGCCAGCCGATGAACGGTGGCTTGGAATAGGCGCCGAGCGCCATTTCGCGACCCCACAGCCAGTATTGCGCCTCATCGACAAAAAGGTCGGTGCGGTTGAAGGCGAGCCCAAGGACGCGCAGGGCAGTTACGAGGACAATCGCCGAAAACGCGAATGTCAGCCATTGGCGCTCAGCGCCTGCCCGCGCATAAGGCAGGGTCGTCGCCTCATGCATGCTGGCGGCGTTCTGCATGGATCAACCAGAGATTTCGAGCATAGATAAAGAGGCCGGATGCCTGCCCGAGAACAAAGACCGGATCGCGCCGCCACAGTGCATAGGAGAGCAGCACCACACCGCCAAGAATCGAAAAATACCAGAAAGCCACCGGCATGACCGACCGGTTGGCCCGTTCCGATGAAATCCATTGAACCAGAAAACGCATGGTGAACAGCATCTGGCCCATGAAACCGGTCAAGACCCATACGAACTCTTCCCAGCTGTTCACATGCAGCATGGACCATAAAGCCGGTACGTTCACGGCAATGTCTCCGTTATGAAAGTTTCAGCCCAGCTTGACCGCTTGCGCCGGCGCAAAAGCCATGCGACGCCGATCAGATCGTGGATGCCCACCAGCGCCCGGCCGATATTGGTATAATGGGAATTTCCATGCAGCCGTGCCCGGTGCGTGACGTCGACATGGGCGACCTGCCAGCCGTCACGATTGAACAGCGCCGGGAAGTAGCGGTGGTGATGGTCGAAATAGGGCAAAGCGAGGTAGGCGTCGCGGCGAAAGGCCTTGAGGCCGCAGCCCGTATCGCGCGTGCCATCCTTCAAAATTCGCGCCCGAAGCCCGTTGGCAAAGCGGGAGGAAAGGCGTTTTCCCAGCGTGTCGCGCCGGCCGACGCGCTGGCCGGCCACCAGCCCAAGCCGGCGCGGTGCATTGGTGGACAGAAGCGGTGCAAGAAGTGCCGGCAGATTGTCCGGCGGATTCTGGCCGTCGCCGTCCAGCATACATACGATGGGCGCGCGCGCCGCCTGCACTCCGCTGTGGATCGCAGCCGATTGACCGCCCTGGCGGTCGTGCCGCACCAGCCGCAACATGTTGTAACGGGCAGCGAGCGCCAGAACCGCTTCCGCCGTGCGGTCAGAAGAAGCGTCATCCACCACAACGATCTCGAAGCGGCCGACCGGCGCACAGGCGCTCACGATCTCTGCCACCAGCGTTTCAACGCTCGCTTCTTCATTGTGCATGGGCACCACAACGGCAAAATCCGGGGCAGATCGCAAATTGGCTCCGTCACATCCGTCTGCGCGGGTTCCGCAAACATCATCGATTGTGGCGAGAGAAGGAGCGTGAAAAGCTTGCATGAACATGAACAGCCGTTGATCTTCGCTGGATATGCGCCCGTTCTGTTGCAGTTTTATTACGTGGTGCCTTCGGCGCGGCTCTTCGATTTTTTCACGCCATGCGGGAAATTATCCTACAATTCCCTGTCCTTTAACGCGACCGTAAACAATTTTTGCAACGGTACGGCCACGTTTTTTGGGGGGAGGAAAACAGGATGCCGGGTGGAAATCCGACTGCTGTCAAAGCTAAATCATTGTCAATCAAAGCCAAATTTGCCGCGCTCGTTACCGGTGCGACACTGGTTTCCTGCCTGTCGGTGGGGCTGCTGTCCTACGAGATGGGTAAATCGGGGCTGATCGACGCCAGCAAGATCAGGCTCGAAACGGTTGCAGGCAACCAGTCCAAGCAGCTTGATGCCTATACGTTGCGCGTCGAACAGAGCATTTCCGAACTGTCGCAGAACGCCGCGGTGGCCCAGGCGCTGGAAACGATGACCACCGTTGTCCCAACGGAAAAGGACGCCATCATCCAGGCTTTCCGCCGAGAGGGCGTCTCCGAAGAGGAGCGCGCCTCCTTCAACGGCGAAGGGTTGCGGCTGCTCTACGCCATTCGTCATGCGACCATCAACGCCGCCATTGCCAGTGTCTGGCGTAATACCCGCGTCAGCGATATCTACGTGATCGACAAGAACGGCCTGATTATCTATTCCGTGACCAAGGGAAAGAACTTCCTGACCAATGTAACGGAACCGCAGAACGCCGCGATCAAGGAGCTGTTCGACCGCATCGAAGCCGGCAAGGACGGCGTCGTCAGCACCACGGGCTTCAGCGATGGCGAGAATAATTCGGCCATGATCGGCATGCCGCTCGCTGTTTCCAACTGGGGTCAGCTCCAGCGCAAGGGTGCCGTTATCATGCGCATCGCCGCCGATCGCATCGGCGCGGTGGTGACGCCCGAGGAAACCGGCAAGACCATCGATGACGCCGTTCTCCTGAGCGCCGACGGGAAACTCAGGGCTGGTGTCCTCTCGGGCGGTGCGGATGCTACCGTTTCCGAAAGTCTCGCTGCCCTTTCCAACGTAAACGACGCCGGAACGGTCATGGCGCAGACACCTGCGGGCAATATCTTCTATGCCTATCGTCCGGTCGCCGTCTTCGGACAGAAACATCTTCTTGCCATCGGCCAGCAGGAAAGCAAGGTTCTCGCCGCTGCCAACGATCTCGCCTTCTGGGCAGCGGTCGCAACGCTGGCCGTACTTGCAATAATGACGCTGATCGGGATTTTCGTTTCCGCGAGCCTGACCAAGCCGTTGACCGGACTAGCCGGTCTTATGGAGCGCCTGAACGGCGGTGAAAACAACATCGAGATCAAGGCAGTTTCCCGTGGCGACGAGATCGGCACCATGGCGCGCGCGCTGGAATCCTTCCGCCAGGGCATTCTGGACAAACAGCGGATGGAAGCCGAAGCCCACCGCAAGGGTGAAGAACTGGACGAGGAACGCGCCCAGCGCGAGATGGAGAAGGCAAGAAGCGCCAGGGAACTGGAAGAAGCCGTGGACGCGCTCGCCACCGGTCTTGCCAATCTGGCCGCCGGCAGGCTCGATCTTCGCATCGAAAAATCCTTCGTTCCGTCACTCGATCATCTGCGCATCGACTTCAACAACTCCATGGCAGGGCTGGAAGCGACGATCTCCAATATCGGCGGAAGCGCCAATGCCATCCGCTCCGGTTCCGGCGAGCTGAAAAGCGCCTCGGAAGACCTGTCGCGGCGCACAGAACGTCAGGCAGCAGCCCTTGAGGAGGCGGCAGCGGCGCTCGGAGACATGACGCAGGCTGTCAATCTGTCGCTGTCGCGCTGCAATGTCGCCGTCGCCGCCACGGCGGATACGATGCAGGATGCCCATAGATCCACGGCTGTCGTCAAAGAAGCGATCGTTGCCATGGAACGCATCGAGACCTCTTCGGCCAAAATCCGCCAGATCATCGATGTCATCGACCAGATTGCCTTCCAGACCAATCTTCTGGCGCTGAATGCCGGTGTTGAAGCAGCGCGCGCCGGCGAGGCCGGCAAGGGCTTTGCAGTCGTGGCGCAGGAAGTTCGCGAACTAGCCCAGAAATCGGCCGCCGCCGCCCGCGACATCACGCAGCTCATCGCCACCTCTGCGGGTGATGTGGAAAGCGGTGTGGCACTGGTGCTGAAGACCGGTGAAAGCCTGGAACAGATCCAGAAACGCATCCAGTCGGTCAACGACCAGATCGGCGAAATCGCCACCGCGTCGCGCGAACAATCCGGCCGTCTCAGCGAGATCAATGCCTCCGTCAATGAACTCGACCACGTGACGCAGCAGAACGCCGCCATGGTGGAGGAGACAACGGCCGCCGCCTTCTCGCTCGCCAACGAGGCGGATGGCCTGACCGAACAGGTGGGGCAATTCTCCGTGGGCGATCCTCGCCGGCGAGACCAGCGTTACGCGGCATGATGCGCAACAAAAAGGGCCGGAGGCAAAACCTCCGGCCTTTTATTTTGCCTGAAAGCCCGATCCGGGCTCCCAGGGGCAGGCGCCCCTGGGAACACGCCGGCGACCTGGCACCACAGCCCCTCGCCGGCTTCCGGGGAGGACCTCAGAAGAAACCAACCTTGTTCGGGCTGTAGGACACGAGCAGGTTCTTGGTCTGCTGGTAGTGGTCGAGCATCATCTTGTGGGTCTCGCGACCGATACCAGACTGCTTGTAGCCGCCGAAGGCCGCACCCGCCGGATAGACGTGATAGCAGTTCGTCCAAACACGGCCCGCTTCGATGCCTCGCCCGGCGCGGTAGGCGATGTTCGTGTCACGGCTCCAGACGCCAGCGCCCAGCCCGTAAACCGTGTCATTGGCGATTTCGAGCGCCTCTTCCACCGTCTTGAAGGTCGTGACGGAGACAACAGGACCAAAGATTTCCTCCTGGAAAATCCGCATCTTGTTGTTGCCCTCAAAGACGGTCGGCTGAATGTAATAACCGTCCTTCAGATCACCCGTCAGCGTCTTGCGGTCGCCGCCGGTCAGAACCTTGGCACCTTCCTTCTTGCCAATCTCCAGATAGCTCATGATCTTGTCGAACTGTTCCTGCGAGGCCTGTGCGCCCAGCATCGTCGACGGATTGAGCGGATCGTCCTGGCTGATGGCCTGAACGCGCTTGATCGCTTTTTCCATGAAACGGTCATAGATCGATTCATGCACCAGAGCACGCGAGGGGCAGGTGCAGACCTCACCCTGGTTCAGCGCGAAGAAGGCAAAACCTTCCAGCGCCTTGTCGAGGAAGGCATCGTCCTCGTTCATCACGTCGGCAAAGAAGATGTTCGGCGACTTGCCGCCCAGTTCCAAGGTGATGTTGGTGACGTTGTCTGCGGCATAACGCATGATTTCCTTGCCGACCGAGGTGGAACCGGTAAAGGCGATCTTGGCGATGCGGTTGCTCTGCGCCAGCGGCTTGCCGGCTTCAAGGCCAGTACCATTGACGATGTTGAGGACGCCAGGCGGCAGAAGGTCTTCAATCAGCTCCATCACGATGAGAATGGAGGCGGGCGTCTGCTCGGCCGGCTTCAGCACCACGCAATTGCCTGCTGCAAGCGCCGGTGCGAGTTTCCACGCAGCCATCAGGATCGGGAAGTTCCATGGAATGATCTGGCCGACGACACCGAGCGGTTCATGGAAGTGATAGGCGACGGTATCGTTATCGATCTCGCCGATCGTGCCTTCCTGAGCGCGGATGCAGCCTGCGAAATAGCGGAAATGGTCGATGGCGAGCGGGATATCCGCATTGGTGGTTTCACGCAGCGGCTTGCCGTTATCCCAGGTTTCAGCCCGGGCGATGAGATCTAGATTGTCTTCAATGCGCTGGGCGATCTTGAGCAGGATGTTGGAGCGCTCGGTTATGCTCGTCTTGCCCCATTTGTCGCGGGCCTTGTGGGCCGCGTCGAGCGCGAACTCGATGTCGGCTGCATCCGAACGCGGCACTTCGCAGATCTTGTGGCCGGTCACCGGCGAGAGATTGTCCATGTAGCGGCCGGATTTCGGCTCCACCCACTTGCCGCCAATGTAATTGCCGTATTTCAGCTTGAAGGGCGCTTCGCCCGCTTTCTGCTGAACCTGAATATTCATGATTTCATCCTCCCTGATGAAAACGATCCTGAGCGGACCGCATGAAAGGAAGGTGGGCCCAGATGGCGCGGTTCGGTAGAGGGGCGACGCGGTTCCGCAGCGCACATTGTCTCACATCTGCGACAAAGCCGCGTTGATCCGGCGTGATCGGCCGGATCGCAACCACAAGGACGTCAATGAACGTCGAATTTCTTCATCTTGCGATGAAGCGTGGCCCGGCTGATGCCGAGCAAGGACGCGGCCTGCGTGACATTGCCGTTGGTGCGCGACAACACGCGCCGCAGCGCCGAACGCTCCGCTTCCGCGAGGTCGGAACCGCTGTCATGGCGCTGTTCCTGCAGGATATCCGCGGCCGGGAGACCCTGCGCGATGCGGGCATCGTCCAGCTTCAGCGCAAGACGAGCGGCGCGGGTCGCGCCGAGCACGAGATCGTCCTGATCCACGGCGAGCAGCGAAAGCGCCGCCCCGAACCCACTTGGCACGACGACGATGCGTGCCCCCGGAAAGGCACGGCGGAACAGATTGCCCTCAATGCGCTGCGCCGCGTCCTTCACCGCCTGGGTGACAAAAGAAAAGGTCATCTCGTTGATGTCATCGCGGCAGGTGGAAATATCGAGCGCACCCGTCACCCGGCCGGTATGATCGCGAATGGGAGCCGTGGTGCAGCACAGTTCCGTATTCGACGTGAAGAAATGTTGGTCACGATAGACAACCACCGAACGCTCGTCGACGAGCGCGGTGCCTATGCCGTTTGTGCCAACGCTCTCTTCGCTCCAGACGGCGCCGGACCAGAGGCCGAGCGCCCGGAAATCGCGATCATCGCCGGACGCGCCTCGCCGCTCCAGCGCAACGCCCTGAGCATCGGTCAGGAGCAGGCAGCAGCCGGATCTCCCGACACTGTGGAAAATTCGGTCAAGTTCGTCGGTGCTTTCAGCAATCAGGCCAGCGGCACTTTCACGGGCGCGCCGAAACTCCGTCTCGCTGAGAAAGATCGGCTTGCGATTTTCTTCCGGTGCAAGACGGTGCTTGACCATGCAGCGACGCCACGAGGCGACAATCGGCGAACTTGCGGCTGCGGAACGGTGGCGTGCGGTTTCATACACGCGTTCCGCATGGGCGATGTCTGTCGGCATGCGCTCCTCCCAAAGCTTTTGGGCGATGGTGCGCTGGAAGCGTCGATGTTTCAACAAAAAACTTCGCGACCGGCATCGGAGGCGCAGCTGACGGTCAGACCGCCTTGAAGTAACGCCTGCCGGCAGTGACCGCAGGTTCGTCCTCAACGGACAGGAAGGTGTCATCCACGAGGCTGGCAATGGATGTCAGCGGACCGGGCTTGCCGAAAAAGAAGCCCTGCACCTGCAGGCAGCCTTCGCGGCGCAGGAACTCGACATGGGCCTTGGTTTCCACACCCTCCGCAAGCACGGGAATATTCAGGCTATGCGCCAGAATGAGCGTCGAACGCACGATCGCTTCGGACTGCACATTGGTCGACAGCCCGTCGATGAAGGCGCGGTCGATCTTGATCTTGTCGAAAGGGAAACTCTGCAACGTCGAAAGCGAGGAATAGCCCGTGCCGTAATCATCCATCGCGATCTTGACGCCGAGCGCCTTGAGCTTGCGGATGGTGACAAGCGCATGGCGGTGATCGGCGATGATGCTGCCCTCGGTGATTTCCAGCTCGAGCCTTTCAGGCGCAAGGCCCGTTTCTGCCAGGATTTTTTCGACCTTGTCCGGGAACTCGTTATCCGCAAGCTGCTGCGGCGCCACATTCACCGCAATGGAAAGCGATTTTTTCCAGAGTGCCGCCTGCGCGCAGGCTTCTCTCAGAACCCACTCGCCGAGTTCGACGATGAACCCCGTCTGCTCCGCGATCGGGATGAATTCGGCGGGAGAAATCATGCCCCGATCGGGATGGTTCCAGCGCAAAAGCGCCTCGAAGCCGACGATACTGCCGCTTCTGGTGTCGTTCTGCTGCTGGTAATAAAGCTCGAACTCGTTATTGGCGAGGCCGCTACGCATGGCGACGGCAAGCACATTGCGTTCACGCGCGGCCTCATCCATCGATTTGTCGTAAAAGCAGATCGTATCCGAACTGCCGCTTTTTGCCCGGTACATGGCGACATCCGCCTGCGCCATCAGCGTATCGGCATCGATGGAGCCGGTATTGCGGACCGAAATGCCCACACTCGCACCGACCGAAAATGTCTGCCCGTTCCATTCCACCGGTCTGCTGATCTGGTCGATCAGCCTCTGGGCGAATTCGGCGCCATCGGCGCGGGTATAATAGGAATTTGTCATCGCCACGAATTCATCACCGCCCATGCGCGCCAGAAATTCGCCGGCCTTCAGCACGGAACTCGCCCGGTCGGCGATGGTGCGAAGCACGGCGTCGCCCGCCGCATGGCCGTGAACGTCATTGATTTCCTTGAAACGGTTGAGATCGATGGAAAGAAGCGCCGTGTGTGCGCCCAACGAAATATGACGCGTGCGACGATTGAGATGTTCGATGAAGGCTGCCCGGTTGGGAATGCCGGTCAGCGGATCGTGCAGGGAAAGATGGCGATAGCGGGCGACCGCCTGCTGGGTGGACTGGGCGTCGATGACATAAGTGGAAAGCCCCAGCGCCAGCAGCAACAGCGTTACCGCAATGGCGCCTCCGCCCATGATGGCCGGCGGCAGCAGATTTTCAGGAATGACGATGCGCGGGTCGAAGGCGAAAGACATGGAGGCCATGCCGGTATAATGCATCGACGCTATCGCCAGGATCAGAAACGCCACCGCGCTGTACTGGCAGAACCGATTGACGGGCCGCGAGACCCGATTGACTGCAACGGCGCCCAGCACTGCCCCCAGCACCAGGGACGCGATGACATAGTTCTGATCCCAGAAAATCATGCCCTGAACATTGTAGGCCGCCATGCCGGTGTAGTGCATGGCTGCAATGCCGAGACCAAGGATGATCCCGCCGGCTTCCACCAGCACGCTGCGTCCGCCATAGGCAGAAATTCCGAAACCGGCAGTCGTTGTGGTAATCGCAATCAGAAGTGACAGCCCGGTCAGATACGGATCGTATCCCACGTCACCCGCGGCAACATAGCCCAGCATCGCCACGAAATGGGTGGTCCATATCGCCGCGCCGCCATTGACACCTGCCAGAAACAGCCAGTTGACCTTCTGCACCCCCGTCGCCAGACGTGCTTTCGAAAAAAGGCGCATCGACACGAAACTACCGAGCATGCAGACGAAAACCGCTGCGACGGTATATCGATAGTCGTGATCGATGGTAAGGCACTGGAGAACTTTGAGCATTGTCATCTACGCAATTGGAATTTCGCGTAGCCTTATCATTCGCCAAGTTTTCGCCCGGTTTACATGAATGGATAAGCACATATTAAAAGTTGCAACATGCGAGTGAATTAGTACAACCTAATAAACCCGCAAGGCGTGCGATCGAAAAGCAGGCCTCTCTTGTCTTTGTCTCCCGTTTGTATTATAGCGCCCGCACCCGTGTAGACACCCTTGGAGGCAACGCGGGTGGGATGGCGCTTGCCGCCTCCCCAGTTCAGCGCCCGCGGGCATGAACTCTCCATATAACCTCGAAAGGAATTGCCATGAGCAAAGAATCGTATGAGCTCAAGGCCGAGGCGCGCGAACGAGTTGGTAAGGGGTCCTCTCGTGAACTTCGCCGCAACGGTTTGATTCCCGCTGTCATCTATGGTGACAAGCAGGCCCCCATTTCTATCGCCCTGTCCACCAACGAAGTCACCAAGCGTATCCACGCCGGCGGTTTCATGACGACGGTTGCGACGATCGACGTCGACGGCAAGAAGATCAAGGTTCTCCCGAAGGATTACCAGCTTGATCCGGTCCGCGACTTCACCATGCATGTCGACTTCCTGCGCGTTTCGGGCAACACGCTCGTCAACGTCGAAATTCCGGTTCACTTCGAAAACGAAGAAAAGTCGGACATCAAGATCGGCGGCGTTCTGAACATCGTTCGCCACACGGTGGAATTCCACTGCCCGGCCAACGACATTCCGGAAGCCATCACGGTTGACCTCTCCGGCCTGAAGATCGGCGACAGCGTTCACATCTCGAACGTCAAGCTGCCGAAGAACATCACGCCCGTTATCGCCGACCGTGACTTCACGATCGCAACGATCGTTGCCCCGGCAGCAGGCGTTGAAGAAGAGGCAACTGAAGAAGCTTCCGAAGAATAAAATCGGCGGCCGTAAGGCCGGACAGCTTTGAAGAACAAGGCCCGTTCCGTTTCCGGAACGGGCCTTTTAGTTTTTATGAACTTTAAAAACAGAAAGCCCGCTCCCCGCCAGCGATGCGGGCCCTGTTTCAGCGTCGATTAACACTTCCATGAAACGATACCCTTGCGCCCTCATGGAAACACCGGCGGGTCGAGAAATAGCGTGGGGAAAGGGCTCGGCCCGGAATCTGACGCATCTCTGTCCGAAAGGATGAAACAGGGCGCAGCAAGTCTGGGGCAAAGGGTAGCTGCAATCGAACATGGCTCATTCCGTCGAAAGTCGCTTTATCGCGATTGTTTCCGGCGCACTTCTTACAGTGGTCGCCCCGCTCTTCACGCTTTTGCTCACACTTTCCTATAACGAGGCTATTCGCAGCCAGCGCAACCATATCGAAATTCTGCTGTCGACGAATACGCAGGCGCTGGCCCGCCCCCTGTGGGACCTCGATGACGACACGATAAACCAGATTACCGGAACCCTTGTCTCCGATCCCATGATCCGTATGGTCGAGGTCAAGGATACGTCCGGCCAGCTTGATGTCGTTCAGACCGCCGGCAGCGACATCATCCAGGATGCCGCCTCGACGACGCGCGAGGTTATCTACAAGACGACCAAGGGGCCCGTCACGGTCGGCCAATTGACGGTGTATTACGATGATGTCGGTCTTCTGACCTCTCTAAGCCGCACCGAACTGGCCTTTATCACGATTTTCATCCTCGCCATTCTCACCATGGTCCTTGCCGCCATTGCCGGTAACCGCTTCATGGTCATCCGCCCGCTGATGCGGCTGGCCGCGGCAATAGAAGCGACACGACGCCTCGGCTCCCGCCACCACGTCGACTGGCGGTCGAAAGACGAGATCGGCCGGCTGGCGAAAAGCTTCAACGAAATGCAGAGCCAGCTCGAAAAGGAAGAGCTGGAGATAAAGAACGCCCACGCCCGCAAGACGGAAATCTACAACCGCACGCCGGCCATGCTGTTTTCGCTGGACAGGCACGACAGGATCGCCGCCGTCAGCGACTACTGGGTGCAGGCGACCGGTTATGACCGCGCCAGAATACTCGGCCTGAATTTCGCCGACCTCATCCACCCCGATGACCGGACATTATTCCAGGAACGCAAGGCGGCGCATCAGGCGGCTGACACCCAACAGGCAGGCATCACCGTTCGCTTCCACTGCAGGGATGGCAGCGTCATGGATGCCCTTATCCTAGAAAAAGCCCTCGATTCCAGCGATACGGCCCATCACAGCACCTGCCTCTGCGTTATGACCGACGTGACCGAACTTCGGCAGTCGGAAAAGCGCAATCGCCAGCAGGCCATTTCCGACCATCTGACCGGCCTCTTCAACCGTCAGGGCTTCGAGGCCATCCTCGACCTGCAGATTCGCGATGCGGACAGGAACGGCAGC
Organism: Agrobacterium sp. FDAARGOS_525; assembly: GCF_003938925.1. NCBI lineage: Bacteria > Pseudomonadati > Pseudomonadota > Alphaproteobacteria > Hyphomicrobiales > Rhizobiaceae > Agrobacterium > Agrobacterium sp. FDAARGOS_525. Next base: position 269,519 of record NZ_RKIU01000003.1, read on the forward strand.
GAACTCGCGTGCCTGTTCATAGATCTCGACCGGTTCAAGGCCATCAACGACAATCTCGGTCACGCCGCAGGCGATGCCGTTCTGCGCGAATTCACATTAAAACTGCAGCCGCTGCTGACACCGCTGGACAGCGCCTCGCGTCTGGGCGGAGACGAGTTCGCAATCCTGCTGGCCGGTGACAAGGTGGAAGAGCGCGCCCTGCAGTTCTGTGAGCGCATCTGCACCCTGCTGGACACTCCATTTGAAATCGAGAACAACAGCATCCGCCTCAGCGCCAGTATTGGTATGGCGGTCTACCCCCTTCACGCCGCGAGTGCCTCCGAGCTTCTGCAGAACGCCGACATGGCCATGTATACCCGCAAGCGGACGGGCAAGAACGGCTCCCAGGTCTTCGACAGCTCGATCATGGACAGGGCCCGCGAACATGCGGAACTGGAACGGGATATCGCGCAGGCGCTTTCCGAAGACTGGTTCGAGGCCTATTTTCAGCCAATTCAAAACATTGCAACCGGCCAGACAGCGGGTTTCGAGGCCTTGCTGCGCCTCAACCATCCGGATAAGGGGCTGCTTTCCCCTGCTGCCATCATCAGCCTTGCGGAAGAGAACGGAACCATTCACCGTATCGGCAACGTGATCCTTGATCAGTCGGTCGCCAATCTCGCCAGGCTGTCGCGCCTGCCGGGCATGGCGCAAACCTATGTGGCGGTGAATTTTTCGCCATTGCAGTTCGAACCGGGACTGCCGACACGCATTGCCGGACTGTTGCACCGGCACGGCATTCTTCCCGGGCGGCTGGTCATCGAAATCACCGAAGCGGTCATCATGAAGGACGATCCGCAGATCCGGGCGATCCTCACCGCCATCCATCAGCTGGGTTGCCGCATCGCGCTGGATGATTTCGGCACGGGTTACTCGTCGCTCAGCTATCTCAGCCGCTTTCCGGTCGATATTGTAAAAATCGACCAATCCTTCACCCGCTCGATCTGCGACGATACGGTGGAAATCCGGCAGCGCAACCGCATGCTGGTCGAAGGTATCGCAGCCATCTCGCACAAGATGAATTGCGTTGTCATCGCCGAGGGTGTCGAGACGGAGGAGCAGAAGCTGCTTCTGGCGGATATGGGTGCCGATTATGGCCAGGGTTACTTTTTCGCTCGCCCGCAGCCCGTCGAGCGGCTGATTGCCGCCTATGAGGCCGGGTCTGGACAAAGCCGCACAGCGGCGCGACAAGCCTGAGCCGCGGGGAGTAGTTATGGGATTGATCCGCTTTTGCCTGGTCTTTCTTGCTCTTGCCAATCCCGTCTGCGCGGCCAAGCTTTTCCTGACCACGGAAGTCTACCCGCCCTACAACCTGCAGGGCAGTGACGGCAGCGTACGCGGCGTCTATTTCGACCAGCTCAAGATCATTCTTGAGGACACCGGCACCAGCTACGAGGTCGCCGTCATGCCGTGGGCCCGGGCGATCGCCCTTGCCACAACACAGCCGATGCATTGTGCCTTCGCCACGGCGCGGACCGCCGAGCGGGAAAAGCTCTTCAAATGGGTCTCGCCAATCCATATCGATCGCAACATTCTCGTGGCGCGGCGCAAGGCGAATATCAATGTCCTGAGCCTCGAAGACGCCAAGAAATACCGGGTTGGAACCCAGCGCGGCGACTACACCGAAACCCTTCTGGAAACGCTCGGTTTTCCGCAGGTGGATGTCGGCGCGGATTTCGAGATCACGCTTCACAAGCTGACGGCCGGACGCATCGACCTTATGCCCATGTCGGAAAGCACCTTCAAAAGCCTGCCGGCGCACACTTTCAGGGAAGTGATAACGCTGTCGAGACAGCAGCTTGGGCTTGCCTGCAACAAGAGCGTGCCGGACGAGGTTATCGCGAAATTGCAGGCCCGTCTCGATGAGCTGATCGCCGACGGGACACAACAGCGGATCTTCGACCGTTACGATCTCATCAGGCCCTGAGCGTCGGCCGGCATTGCCGCAACCCCACAAAAAGATTGACAGCCAGCGGATTTCAGGGTGGTGACAACAGCATCATCAGGCACAACGCGGACATGCTTCATGAAGATCATCGCAGGACTTGGTAATCCCGGCACGCAATATGCCGGAAACCGGCACAATATCGGCTTCATGGCGGTGGATGCGTTACAGCGCCTGCCTTCGTTCGCGCCCTGGTCAAAGAAATTCAAGGCCGAGATTTCCGAAGGCGAGATCGCCGGAGAAAAGGTCCTGCTGATGAAACCGCAGACCTATATGAACCTGTCGGGCGAATCCGTGGGCGAAGCGATGCGCTTCTTCAAACTCACGCCGGCGGACATCATCGCCATCCATGACGAACTCGATCTTCCGGCCGGGCGCGTGCGCATCAAGACCGGCGGCGGTCACGGTGGCCATAACGGCCTGAAATCGCTCGACGCCCATTGCGGCAAGGACTACCGACGCCTGCGCCTCGGCATTGGGCATCCCGGTGACAAGGAGCGCGTGCACGGCCATGTGCTGGGGGATTTCGCCAAGGCCGACCGGGTCTGGCTGGAGCCGCTGCTGGATGCGATTGCCGACAACGCCACCATGCTGGTGAAGGCTGAGGATTCCCAGCTGATGAACAAGCTGGCGCTGGCCACGGGCAGCAAGCCCGAAGCCGAGAAGCCGGCCAAGGCAGCCAAACCCGCCGCGCAGTCTCATATCCACCAGGCACGCAACAGCGCCCAGCCTAAAAAGCTGCCGGAGACCGGGCCGATGGCCGAGATGCTGAAGCGGATGTTCGGCAAGAAGGATTAGATCGCGAATGTCTTCGAAGACCATCGCTCCGCGCGAAGCCGGAACCAGCGATCTGGCTGGATTGCTTGATCTCTACCGGGCGCTTAATCCATCCGACCCGGAAATGACGACAGAAGAAGCAAAGACGGCTTTTGCGGCAATGCTCGCCCAGCCGGGTCTGACCGTGTTTCTTGCGACCGAAGGCGAGGAAGCGGTCGCTACCGCCACGCTGCAGATTGTTCCAAATCTCACGCGCGCCGCCCGTCCCTATGCTCTTATCGAAAACGTGGTGACAATGGAAAACCGTCGCGGCCACGGATATGGCCGCGCGGTCGTGCGCCATGCCGTCGAGGCGGCTTTTGCGGCGAATTGTTACAAGGTGATGCTGCTGACAGGGCAACAACGCCCGGAGGTTCACGCCTTTTACGAAAGCTGCGGCTTCGTGCAGAACAAGACCGGCTTCCAGATCCGGCAGGATTGATGCTCACTCCTCCGGCTCGGTCGTGAACATCAGCGGAAATCCCGCTTCCTTGCCGAGATCGGTCGCCTCCTTGGCCTTCGTCTCGGCAATATCACGTTCGCAAACGACGACCACCGCGCTGCCGAAACGGTGCGCCGTCATCATCACCCGGTGGCCGGCCTCCTCGCTCATGCGGAACACGGCTTTCAGCACCACAGTCACGAACTCACGTGGCGTATAGTCGTCATTCAGCAGAATGACCTTGTAGAGCTTCGGCCGCTCCAGCTTTGGCTTGACCTTCGGTTTTGGTTTGAGATCGACAGGACTGTCGCTCATCGTGGCCGCTCGTGCCTGCCGTTCATCGCGGTTGCTCATGGGAAAACCCCGTTGATGACGAAAGATCGATCGCTTGACCCGCTTATATTGCGCCGCAACCACGCCATCGGCAAGTCTGTCAGGAATTCCTCGCCTTTAAGAAGCCTTTGCCGGCCCAAATCGACCCGCGGGCTTGACCTTCCCCCGCCCTTTCCGCAAAAGGCTCCTCAACGAATTCTTTCAAACGGACAGGTTTCAAGCCATGGGCTTCAAATGCGGTATCGTTGGATTGCCGAACGTCGGCAAGTCCACTCTTTTTAACGCGCTGACGAAAACGGCCGCCGCACAGGCCGCCAACTATCCCTTCTGCACCATCGAACCGAATACCGGCGAAGTGGCGGTGCCCGATGCGCGCATGAAAATCCTTGCCGACATCGCCGGCTCGAAGGAAATCATCCCGACCCGCATCTCCTTCGTCGATATTGCCGGTCTGGTTCGCGGCGCATCGAAGGGCGAGGGTCTCGGCAACAAGTTCCTCGCCAACATCCGCGAAGTCGATGCCGTCGTACACGTGCTGCGCTGCTTTGAAGACGACGATATCACCCATGTCGAAGGCCGCATCAACCCGGTTGGCGATGCCGAAACGATCGAGACCGAGCTGATGCTCGCCGATCTCGAAAGCCTGGAACGCCGCGTCGAACAAACGCGTAAGCGCGCCACCAGCAAGGACAAGGAATCTCTGGCCCAACTGCCTGTCATGGAAGCCGTCATCGCGCTGCTCACCGACGGAAAGCCGGCACGCCTGCTTTTGAAGACACTGGCGGACGAGGAAATCGAAATCCTCAAAGGCCTCAACCTTCTGACATCGCACCCGGTGCTTTATGTCTGCAACGTCTCGGAAGCCGACGCATCGTCCGGCAACGAGCACACCGCAGCCGTCGCAGAAATGGCGAAGCAACAGGGTGCGGAATGCGTGATCATCTCGGCGGCGATCGAAGCCGAAGTCGCACAGCTTCCAGCCGATGAAGCTGAAGAATTCCTCTCGGCCCTTGGTCTTAACGAGGCCGGCCTCGACCGGCTGATCCGTGCGGGATACCACCTGCTCGACCTCATCACCTATTTCACCGTCGGCCCCAAGGAAACACGCGCATGGACGATCGTGCGCGGCACCAAAGCACCCGCCGCCGCGGGCGTCATCCACAGCGATTTCGAACGCGGCTTCATCCGCGCCTTCACCATCGGCTTTGACGATTACGTTACCTACAAGGGCGAAGTCGGCGCCAAGGAAGCTGGCAAGGGACGCGACGAAGGCAAGGAATATGTGGTTCAGGACGGTGACGTCATCCACTTCCGCTTTAATACCTGATTTGATCTGAACGGGCTTGCTTCTTTTATGGGGCGGGCCTAGCCGCTTGTTTCTTCTCCCCGACCGGGGAGAAGATAGCCCCAAGGGTCGGATGAAGGGCAACGTTGCCGCAGCTCGCTACCTTCGCCCGCTCATCCCGCTGCCGCGACCTTCTCCGCGGCGGGGGAAGATGCAAGACGCATCCGCTCGCTCCATAGCGCCTTCCCGCTCCGATATTGCGCCACCGATTTGACCTTTACGTAAAGGGAAAAATCCTCTTAGATGCGACGGTATTGACTGTGCGAAGGGAGGAAACCATGGCGCCGGTCGCGACCTATGCTTACGAGGATTTCACGGTAGGGCGGGAGTTTCCGCTTGGACCGCAACCGATCTCCGCAGGGCAGATCATTGCTTTCGCCAGCGAATTCGATCCGCAACCCATGCATCTTTCCGAAGAAGCAGGCCGCCAGAGCATTCTTGGTGGGCTTGCAGCTTCCGGCTGGCACACCTGCAGTCTGCTGATGCGGATGATGGCGGACAGCTATATCTCGGATTCGACGTCGCAGGGCAGCCCCGGCATCGACTACGTTGATTGGAAGAAGCCGGTTCTGGCAGGAGATACGCTTTCTGGGAAATCCATCGTGCTGGAGCAGCGCCCTTCGGCTTCGCGCCCCGGTATCGGCCTCGTGAAATTTCGCCACGAGCTTTATAACCAGCGCGGCGTTCTGGTGTCGCACGGCGAAAACACCGTGATGTTCCTGATGCGCGGCAATGGAGGTATTGCGGCATGAGACTGGCAGAACTCTCCCCGATCGGCGAACGAGTGACCCTCGATACGCTGCATTTTTCGGCCGAAGACATTATTCGCTTCGCCCGCGATTTCGATCCGCAGCCATTTCATCTTGATGCCGAAGCCGCAAAGAACAGCGTTTTCGGCGCACTTTGCGCATCTGGATGGCACACTGGTGCAGGCTGGATGAAGTGTTTTCTCTCGTACTGGGCCAAAGAGGTTAAAAGACTGAAGCTTGAGGGCCTTGAACCGCCAAAACTCGGCCCTTCACCGGGCTTTCGCGAACTTAAATGGAAAAAGCCGGTCTTCGCGGGAGACGATGTCACCTACTTCGTCACCCTGCTCGATACCCGGGCGCTGGAATCCCGGGCCGGTATCTGGCTGAACACCACATTTAACGAAGGGGTCAACCAGTCGGGAGAGACCGTCCTGACTTTCCAGAGCGGGGTTCTGGAATTCGAGTAAGCCAGCTTCGGGGCATGTCATTGCGACCTGCCCCACCCGCCGCTCAATGACCGGAAAATTCCACCAGAGTCCGTACCTCGACACCGAGGTCCTCGAGTTTCTTGCGGCCGCCGAGATCAGGCAGATCGATAACGAAGCAGGCGGAGACGATCTCCGCGCCCATCTGGCGCAAAAGCTTGACCGCGCCCTCGGCAGTCCCGCCGGTCGCAATAAGGTCATCGACCAGAATGACCTTTTCACCCGGCTGCACCGCATCAACATGCATTTCCATTTCATCGACGCCGTATTCCAGGCTATAGGCAACCCTTACCGTGGCATGCGGGAGCTTTCCCTTCTTTCGGATCGGCACGAAGCCGGCAGAAAGCTGATGCGCCACCGCGCCGCCCAGAATGAAGCCGCGCGCTTCCATGCCCGCGATCTTGTCGATCTTCGTTCCCGCATAAGGTTGTACGAGTTCGTCCACGGCGCGGCGGAAAGCGCGGGGATTGCCAAGCAACGTGGTGATGTCCCTGAAGATGATGCCCGGCTTCGGATAGTCGGGAATGGAACGGATGGCAGCGGAAAGCTCCGAAGCGATAACGGTCATGGTATTTCCAGTTAAAAATGGGAAATGGATGGTTCAGGCCACCCTATCAACTTGACGGCGGCGCACCAACTAAAAAGGACCGGCGCAACCTTCGGCCAACGCCGATTGGTATGGAGCATCGCAAATCCGCATCTTGTGAACGACAACCAGGTCAATGCCAGACTTCAAGTAAAAAGGCCCCCATGGAGACCATGGGGGCCGATGACTGCCGGCACCGTAGTGCCGATCAATGTTCCTTGTTGGCGTAGACCGATTTCTTGGTGAGATAGATCAGCGCGGTGAAGATGAACAGGAACACCATGACCATGAAGCCGGTGCGCTTGCGCTCTTCCAGATGCGGTTCTGCAGCCCACATCAGGAAGGCGGCCACATCCTTGGAATACTGATCCACGGTCTGCGGCGCGCCATCGTCGTAAGTCACCTGATCGGCGCTGATCGGCGGCGCCATCTTCAACGCGACCGCGCTGACGAAATACGGATTGAAATGTGTGCCTTCGGCCACTTCAACACCAGCCGGCGGGTCCTGATATCCGGTCAGCAGCGCATGGATGTAATCCGGGCCGCCCTCCTGATAACCGCCGACGATCGGGATCATGTCGATGATGAATTGCGGGAAACCACGCTCCACGCCGCGCGCCTTGGCAAGCAGCGACATGTCTGGCGGTGCGGCGCCACCATTGGCGGCAGCAGCCGCCTCATGGTTCGGGAATGGCGACGGGAAATGATCTGACGGCACGGCCTTGCGATTATACATTTCGCCGTCGGCATTCGGACCGTCCTGCACTTCATATTCAGCGGCGAAAGCCTTTACCTGCTCTTCCGAATAGCCAAGATCCTCCAGCGTACGGAAAGAGACAAGGCTCATGGAATGGCAGGCCGAGCAGACTTCCTTGTAGACCTTGAGACCACGCTGCAGCTGGCCCTTGTCATATTTGCCGAAAGGACCGGCAAATGACCAGCTCTGCTCCTCGGGCTTGATCACCGGGAAGTGGCCCCCGGCAATCGCATGTTCCGTCTTGGTGGCGAGGTCATGGCTCTCCTCCGCCGCCGAGGCGACGGTGAAGGAACAGCCGATGGCGGCGAAAAGCGCGATGCTCGTTACAAGCTTCTTCATTGTCGTCATCCTTCCTTCGCGCTCAGATTTCGGCAGCCGCAGGCGCGGCACCCGACTTGGCGGCGTTCTTTTCGAGAACGGCCTCGGTAATCGAATTCGGAATACGCCGGGGCGTTTCGACCAGACCGAGGATCGGCATGATGACGAGGAAGAAACCGAAGTAATAAAGCGTGCCGATCTGCGACATGATGACGTAGGTGCCTTCCGCCGGGCGCGAACCCAGCCAGCCGAGCATGATGGCGTTCACCACGAACAGCCAGAAGAACATCTTGTACCAGGGACGATAGACGGCGGAGCGAACCTTCGACGTATCGAGCCAGGGCAGGAAGAACAGCACGACGATTGCGCCGAACATCACGAGAACGCCACCCAGCTTGGAGTCGATGACCCAGATGTTGAAGGTGATGGCGCGCAGCATGGCGTAGAACGGCAGGAAGTACCATTCCGGAACGATATGCGCCGGGGTCTTCAAGGGATCTGCCATGATGTAGTTATCAGGGTGGCCAAGGAAGTTCGGCATGTAGAAGACGAACCAGGCATAACCGATCAGGAACACGGAAACACCGAGCGCATCCTTCAGCGTCGCATAGGGCGTGAAGGGAACGGTGTCGGTCTTGCTCTTCACTTCGACGCCGGTAGGATTGGTCTGGCCGGTGACGTGCAGCGCCCAGATATGCAGGATAACGACGCCCGCAATCATGAAGGGCAGCAGATAGTGAAGCGCAAAGAAGCGGTTCAGCGTCGGCTGATCCACGGCAAAGCCGCCGAGCAGGAACTGCTGGATCCATTCGCCGATGGCAGGAAACGCCGTGAAGAAGCCGGTGATGACGGTCGCGCCCCAGAAGGACATCTGACCCCAGGGCAGAACATAGCCCATGAAGCCCGTCGCCATCATCAGCAGGAAGATGACGCAGCCAAGAATCCAGAGGATTTCACGCGGCGCCTTGTAGGAGCCGTAATAGAGGCCACGGGCGATGTGCAGGTAAACCGCGATAAAGAAGAACGACGCGCCGTTGGCATGCATGTAGCGCAGCAGCCAGCCGTGGTTGACGTCGCGCATGATCTTTTCGACGGAATTGAAGGCAACCGTCGTTTCGGCCGCATAATGCATGGCCAGCACGACGCCGGTGAGGATCTGCACGATCAGCATGACGGAAAGCATCGCGCCGAAAGTGTAGGCGTAGTTCAAATTACGCGGGACAGGATAGGCAACGAAGCTGTCATAGATCATGCGCGGCAAGGGAAGCCGCGAATCGATCCACCTCTCGATGCCGGTAGACGGCTGATAACTGGAATGACCACTCATGAATATCTGTCCCCTTATCCGATCTTGATCACGGTATCGGATGTGAATGCAAATGTCGGGATGGCGAGGTTCTGCGGCGCCGGACCCTTACGTATGCGGCCCGCCGTATCGTAGTGCGAGCCATGGCAGGGACAGAACCATCCGCCGAAATCGCCGGCCTGGCCGAGCGGAACGCAGCCGAGATGGGTGCAGGAACCGACCATGACGATCCAGTTTTCCTTACCCTCGCCGGCGGAACGGTCGATATCGGTCGCCTGCGCGTCGGCGGCAATGTTGGCGTTGCGCGCCACCGGATCCTTGAGTTCGCCAAGAGCGACCGCCTTGGCTTCCTCGATTTCCTTTTCCGTGCGGTTGCGGATGAAAATCGGCTTGCCGCGCCACTTGACGGTAAGTGACATGCCCGGCTCGACCGCCGCGACATCCACTTCGATGGAGGCCAGCGCCAGCGTCGATGCATCGGGGCGCATCTGGTCAATGAAAGGCCATGCAACTGCGGCGGCACCGACGGCGCCCGCCATTCCTGTCACTAGATAAAGAAAATCGCGACGGGTCGGTTCACCCGAAGCGTCGTGATTGGTTACGTGCTCGCTCACCGCTACACCATCCTCTGCGCTGTTTTTGCCGTAAATCGCATGAGTCCTCCCGCTATGATTTGATCCAGGACAATCTCCGTCCCACCGTCCTGGACACAACTGCGGCATCAAGAAACCGCGTCACTCTGTGTGATCGCAAAATATTGACCGACTTGGCAAGAGCAAAGCACACAAAGCTGCCGTAATTCTGCCCGAAGCGCCCGATTTGCTTCTCATTTTTTCGCCGCCTCTGGCAGTCGGGCAACATTGTGCACCCAAAGGCGCCATGTTAGGAGACTACGAGGGAGAGCTTGGAAAGCAGGGATTCGGATGACGGCGAAGCTCTCGTGCATGGTTTCCACGGCGGTTGCTGCCGTTCTCGTCATTGCAAGTCTGCGCTACATTATCGATTTCTGGCTTCTTGCCTTCGTCACCAGCTTCCAGCTTCATATCGCCATCATCTGCATCCTGTTGTCATGGCTGGTATTTTGGCTCATGCGCGACGCCTTTTCCGCCGTGCTCTTGGTCTGGTCGATTGCGCTCGCCGTCCATGCGGTGGCCATGCTTCTGGATTTTTCGACATCGGCCACGGCCGCACCGGATGCGCAGCCGTTCCGGCTGCTTTCTTTCAATGTTCTGATGGATAACGCCGCCAATGCGGAGGTTATTGCCGACGCGATTGTCGAATCACACGCCGATGCGGTTTATCTCTTTGAAGCGGACGCCCTGCAATCGGCTCTGCCGCGTCTGCAACAGACATATCCGCACAGGCTGGGCTGCTTCGAGGGAACGCCGGGCTGTGACCTCGTGATCCTGTCGAAGCGGCCTTTGCTCGAAGGCCATTTTCATAGTCTTAGCGACCTGCGCCGCGACCGTTTCGCGATCGCCAAAATCGATCTCGACGGCAGGGAAGTCACGCTTGCCGCGGCACATCTTACCAAGCCCTATTTCGACGATTATCATCGCGACGAGCTGGACGAGGTCAGCGAAATTCTCTACCGCGTCACCGGGCCGCTCATTCTTGCAGGAGACTTCAATTCGGCAAGCATCGCTCCCGATATGCGGGATTTTCTGGCCGCCAACGATCTCAGGAAAGCCCCCTGGGAGCCCGCGACTTGGCCAACGGAAGCAGGACGTTTCGGCATAGCCATCGACCATATCTTCGCCCGTGAACCGGCAACGCTGATAAAAACCACGCGCCTGCCGGACAGTCTCGGCTCTAATCATTACGGCCTGATGGCCGACTTCATGATCGGCAAATAGCGCCGCGCTTTACGAGATCGCCTCGTCTGCCGCGAGAAACCCGCCCGATTGCCGCGCCCAGAGCTCCGAATAGAGTCCGCCCCGCGAGACCAGTTCCGAATGTGTGCCCTGCTCGACGATGCGCCCCTGATCCATCACGATCAACCGGTCGAGCGCCGCGATGGTCGAAAGGCGGTGGGCGATTGCCAGCACCGTCTTGCCCTGCATCAGCTCGTCCAGATTACTCTGGATCGCAGCCTCTACCTCGGAATCGAGCGCCGAGGTCGCCTCATCAAGCACGAGGATTGGTGCATCCTTCAGCATCACACGGGCAATGGCGATGCGCTGGCGCTGGCCGCCGGAGAGTTTCACCCCGCGTTCGCCCACATGGGCGTCGAAACCGGTGCGTCCGCGCTGATCCTCCAGCCGCTTGATGAAGTCGTCCGCCTTGGCCCGTCGCGTCGCCTCCTGCAATTGCGTTTCGCTGGCGTCGGTGCGGCCGAACAGGATGTTGTCCCTGATAGAGCGATGCAGCAGCGAGGTGTCCTGCGTAACCATGCCGATATGGGCCCGCAGCGATTCCTGGGTTACCCCCGCAATATCCTGCCCGTCGATGAGAATGCGTCCTTTCTCGACATCGTAAAACCGCAGCAGCAGATTGACGAGGGTGGATTTTCCCGCGCCGGAGCGTCCGACGATGCCGACCTTTTCCCCTGCCCTGATGTCGAGATTGAGATGGTCGATGACGCCGTTCTTTCGGCCATAGTGGAAACTGACATTCTCGAAACGAATGCTCGGTTTTTTAACTTCCAGCATAACCGCGTCAGGCGCATCGACCAGACCGATCGGCTGAGAGATCAACTCGGCGGCGTTCTGCACCGTGCCGAAATTGCGCATGATGCCGTTGAACTGCGTCATCAGGCGCCCCAGCAGGAAATTGAGACGCAGCACCAGCGCCAGCGTGAAGGCCACCGCACCGGAACTGATCTTGCCGGAAAGCCACAGATCGATGCAGAGAGCCGCCATGGACGTGATCATAACGCCTGACAGCAGCGCCATCGATGCCCGCACGCCGGTAATGAACCGCGTGAACGTCATCGTCGCACGCTGAAAGATATCGAAGCCCTGCCGCATGTAGCGGTCATTGGCGTCGTCGCGCCCGAACAGCCGCAGGGTCTGGATATTGCTGTAGGCATCTACCATGCGGCCGGAAAGCATGGAGGCGGCTTCCGCCGTTTCTTTTGAATGATAGCGGATGCGCGGCACGAAATAGCGCGCCAGCAGCGAGAAGATCGCCACCCAGACAACGACGACGACCGCAAGCCGCCAGTCCAGCCCCCCGATCAGAAACAGCATCGAGACGGAATAGATGCCGACGAACCAGACGCTTTCCATCAACGAGGTCACAAGGTCGCCCGCCGCCTGCCCGCCGGACCAGACCTTGGTGACGATGCGGCCGGAAAAATCGTTCTGGAAAAAGGTCAGCGACTGCCGCGCCACATGCATGTAGGATTGCCAGCGCACCAGATTGTAGAAGCCGGGCGTGATGATCTGCTGATCCACCAGCGCCGTCAGCATTGTGACGATGAAGCGGATGACGCCGATCAGGACAAGCATGCCGACGAGTTCGCCGCCATGGGTGGAAAGCAACCCGGCCCAGCCTTCTTCCGGTTTTACCGTCGAGAGAATATCAACAAGCCGACCGACGAACCAGAAAAGCGCCGCCTCGATGGCCGCAGTCAGCCCACCCAGCACCAGCATCGCAAAGAACGGCGCTTTCGCCTGCGAAATATAGAACCAGATGAAGGCGAACGTGCTTTCCGGCGGCCGCAAATCGTCCTTGCGGTCGAAGGGCTTTATCCAGTTCTCGAAATACTCGAAGATGCGGGTAATGAGCATGATCCGGATATAGGCGGATTCCCGGTGCGGGAACAGCCGCGGAGGCGACGGTGAGAGATTATATTTCGGTAACGTTCGGGAAATGAAAAAGGCGGGAATAAAAGACGGAGGGCGGGAACCCTGTTTCCCGCCCTCCGTCTTTCCTTACTCCGCGGCCGCTTCCGCCTCGTGATCGGCGATGAAGCCGCCGGACTGGCGCCGCCACAGATCGGCGTAAATGCCGCCCATTGCCACCAGTTCCGCATGGCTGCCCGCTTCCACGATCCGGCCCTTGTCCAGAATGATCAGCCGGTCCATTTCGGTCAGCGTCGAGAGACGGTGGGCGATGGCGATCACCGTCTTGCCTTCCATAAGCGAGAACAGGTTCTCCTGAATTGCCGCCTCGACTTCTGAATCGAGCGCCGAGGTCGCCTCATCAAGTACCAGAATCGGCGCGTTCTTGAGGAAGACGCGCGCAATTGCGATACGCTGGCGCTGGCCGCCCGACAGTTTCACGCCGCGTTCACCTACCTGGGCATCGAGGCCCTGGCGACCATGCATGTCGACCAGCGTTTCGATGAAATCCCAGGCATTGGCACGCTTTGCTGCCGCAATCACCTGCTCGTCGGTGGCTTCCGGATGACCATAGGCAATGTTGTCGCGGATCGAGCGGTGCAGCAGCGACGTATCCTGCGTCACGACACCGATCAATTCTCGCAGGCTGTCTTGCGACACCTTGGAGATGTCCTGACCGTCGATGGTGATCCTGCCGCCTTCCAGATCGTAAAAACGCAGCAGCAGGTTCATCAGCGTCGTCTTGCCCGCCCCCGAACGACCGACAAGACCAACTTTCTCGCCTGGCTTGATGTCGAGCGTCAGCCCGTCGATCACGCCCTTGTTCTTGCCATAGTGGAAGCGGACGTTGTCGTAGCGGATGCCGCCCTGCGGCGCGGCAAGCTGAGGCGCCTTCGGAACGTCGACGATGTCATGCGGCTTCGTCATCATCGACATGCCGTCATAGACCGTGCCGATGTTTTCGAACAGCGACGTGACTTCCCACATGATCCACTGGGACATGCCGTTGACGCGCATGGCGAGGCTGATGGCGATGGCAACCGAACCGGCCGTCACCGAACCCTGCATCCAGAAATAAAGACCGAGCGCGGCCGTCGAAAACAGAACCACCGCATTGTTGAGGTCGATCAGGATGTTGAAGCCGGAAATCTTGCGCATCTGGCGGTGAACGGTTCCGAGAAACACGTTCATGCCCTCACGCGCGTATCTCTCCTCGCGGCCCGCATGGGAAAACAGCTTGATCGTCGAGATATTCGTATAGCTGTCGACTATCCGGCCCGTCATCATGGAGCGCGCATCGGCCTGCTCCTGCGCCAGCCGGCCGAGCTTGGGCACGAAATAGGCGAGGATACCCATGTAGATACCCAGCCAGACCAAAAGGGGGATAACCAGTCGCCAATCGGCAGCCGCGACCATGAACAGCATCGAAACGACAAAGCTGATCGCGTAGACGAAGACGTCGATGACCTTCAGTGCCACTTCGCGGATCGCCAGCGCCGTCTGCATGACCTTGGTCGAAACCCGGCCGGCAAATTCATTGGCGAAAAACGTCATGGAATGGCGCAGCAGGAAACGGTGCATTTTCCAGCGCGCAATCATGCCGAAATTGCCGGCAAGCGTCTGGTGCATCGTCATGGTGTGGATCGCGCCCATCAGCGGCAGCAGAAACAGCACCAGCCCGGCCATGATGATCAGATGCCAGCCCTCATCGGCAAAAAACGTCTCACGATTGGCCGTGGAAAGCCAGTCGACGATATTGCCGAGGAATTTGTAAAGCATCGCTTCCGCAACGGCGATGCCCATCGACATCAGGCCGAGCAGCAGCAGCCACGGCCAGGCGGGCTTTACATAATGCCACAGGAACGGCAGAAGCGTCTTCGGCGGCACGGAAGGCGTCGAAGACGGAAAGGGATCGAGACGTTTTTCAAACCAGCCAAACATAGGCCAAGCTCCGGCAATAAATCGCCCCGTCGTCAAAGGTAAGCGGACGCAATATGGCCCACGACGGAACGGAAAAGTCTTTGAACATGGCCGTGACAGCCACATGACGAATCGGAATATGGGAAACGCGGCCGAGCCGCGGAGTAACACCTAGGCCAGCAGCAGCACTACTGGGGCCGGGAGGCGAATACGAATGTCATTTGGCATAAGAACCTCCCTTGGCTGGTGTTGAAGATATGGCCTTGTAGCGCAAAAATTAAGCAATGACCAGCCGGAAAGACACCGACACGCTCGAAAACTCAAGATGTGTCGAGTAGCACAAATGGACGGATTTACCCGCAAAGGTTTCCGACCGCCGCCTGCCGTGCTGCGTCGCCTTATTCGGCTGCGTCCTGCGCCTGACCACTCTCATATTCCGTGATCAACTCGATCATTCCGGCCTGAGTATGGCGCTTGAGTTCCCGCCGGTCGCTGGGCTGCGGGGCAAAGGTGACGGTCAGGCCCGTATCCCTTATCGTGCCGATGGCGAAAGATGCGCCGGAGAGCATGCGTACGCCCTCATGCAGCCATAGAGGATCGGTCGCGAAATGCTGGCCGATACCGACCACGATGGGAATGCCCTGCCAGTGTGACATGCGGTCGTAATGGATGTGGCCTGCCAGAATACCAATGACATCATGTTCGAACAGCAGTTCGTCCAGAATCTCGGTATCATCAAAGGACAGGGATTCCCACTCCGCATCGGGACGGTCGAAATCAAGCGCCGGCGCATGGTGCATCACCAGCAGCTTCGGCAATTCGGGATGGTTTTCCAGCTCATCCTCAAGCCATTCGACCTGTCCGGGTTCGAAAGCACCCCCAACCTTGCCGGGAACGCTGGTGTCCATGACGATGATGTGAATGCCGGCAATCACCTCGGCATGGTCATAGGGCTCGTCCAGATCCTCGTGGCGATCGAGCATCACGGGATAAAATCCATCGCGGCGGTCGTGATTGCCGAGCGCGAAAAGCACAGGCATACCGAGTTCCGCTTCCTTTATCAGACGCTTGAGCTCCTCATAGCTGCCGGCATCGCCCCGATTGGTCAGATCGCCGCTGACGATGATGAATTCGGGCGGCGGCACCAGCGCCTTGATCTGCGCAAGCGTCGTGGAAAGCGTGGCCGAGGTCTCTGAATAAAGATCGTCATCCTGCACCTGCGGATTGCCCACATGCAGATCGGTCAGATGGACGAAATTCACCCGTTCGGACATGCTATCCCCCTGTTCCTGCGTGCAGAAGATCCGGCTCAAGTAGGCCGACGTCAACCGTTCCCGATGGTTCGGGCAAGCCTGATGATGTACTGGTGAATGGGTAGCCGCCCAGTGTGTCACGCGCATGAATATCCGGTCTGGAATGACACCCGAGAGGGACTTTTCGCAAACTGCCTGTCGTCCCCTGTCCGCGCGTGATAATCGGACGAGCACAGCAACCGCAGTGAGATCTCCATGTCCGGCACCACGACCGAAATCAGAATCGCCCTTTACCAGCCCGACATTCCCGGCAATACCGGCACCATCCTGCGGCTGGCCGCCTGCCTTGGCCTTGGCGTCGACATCATCGAACCCGCAGGTTTCGACATCTCGGATCGCAATCTGAAACGGGCCGGCATGGACTACATTGCGGCGGCCGCCCTCACGCGCCATGTCAGCTGGGATCGCTTCGAGGAATGGCGGGCAACCACCGGCCGGCGGCTCGTCCTCGCCTCCACCAAGGCAGCCCAGCCCTATACTGATATCACCTATCGTGCCGACGATATCCTGCTCTTTGGCCGCGAAAGTGCGGGCGTGCCTGATCACGTGCATGAAAAGGCGGATGAGCGAATCATCATTCCGATGGTCGCCGGGCAGCGCTCGATCAACGTTGCGATGTCGGCTGCGATGGTCACCGGCGAGGCCTTGCGCCAGACCTCATGGTCCTGACCTGCCATCTTTACAGCCAATTTTTCGGGCAAACTTGAAAATTGGCCGTTTTTGCCGCGAAACTGTCGCAACCCGGCCTGTACCGGAGGCGTTCACGCTCCTATACTGATTAGCCGGACAATAAAAATCGCCCTCGCCGAGACGGTCCGCCGGCGGGTGTGTGGAGACGTCGCATGCAGTCCACCATTGTCATCGTCAATCTTCTCGGCGCGGTCGCGCTGCTGCTCTTCGGCCTCACCCAGGTGAAGGATGGCGTGACCCGTGCCTTTGGCATGAAACTGAGGAGCGTACTCGCCACCGGCACCCAGAACGGGCCCCGATCCTTCTTTTCCGGCTTCTTCGCCACCGTCGCGCTGCAGAGCTCCACGGCAACCGCTCTCACCGTCGCCTCCTTCGCCGAACGTGACCTCATCAAGCCGCGCATGGCACAGGTCGTGCTGCTTGGCGCCAATGTCGGCACCGCCGTGACCGCGTGGATCGTGGCGGCGGGCGTCGAATGGTTGTCACCGCTTCTGATCCTCGCGGGCATCGTGCTCAAGAAGGGAAGCTCCAACGCCAGGCAGGGCGGCGGAACGGCGCTTATCGGGATCGGCCTGATGCTTTTGTCACTGCATCTGCTGAGCGGCGCGACCGAGCCCATGCGCGCCTCGCCCGCGCTTGCCGTCTTTATCGGCCTGCTCGACGGGGCGTGGCCCGTTGCGCTGATTTTCTCCGCGGTGCTTGCCTTCGTCTCCTCCTCCAGCCTTGCCGTGGTGGTGTTGATCCTGTCGCTTGCGGCCACCGGAACGCTTTCCACCGGCCTCGTCATCGTCCTCATTCTCGGCGCCAATCTCGGCGGCGCCATTCCTCCGGTCATCGCCACGCTTTCCGGCCCCGCCTCGGCGCGGCGCATCACCATAGGCAATCTCGCGGTGCGCACCACTGGCTGCCTCATCGCCCTGCCGCTCGCCTCCTATGGCGCGGAGTTCCTGCAGCAATTGCCGCTTTCACCCGCGAAACTGCCGGTCGACGCCCATCTCATCTTTAACGTCATCCTGGCCGCGCTCGCATGGCCCTTCTCGGGCCTCATATCGGATCTGATGACGAAGCTGGTTCCCGGTGATCCGAAAGCCGAAGACGGCCCGAATTTCCTCGATCAACAGGCGCTGGCAACGCCGGTAGTGGCACTGGCCAATGCAACGCGGGAGGTCCTGGGCGTCGGCGACAGCATCGAGCGAATGCTGATCCGCGCCGAAAACGCCTTCAAGCACAACGACCTGGCGCCGCTTGCCGAAATATCCCTGCTTGAAAAAAAGGTCGACCGCCGCCAGCAGGAAGTAAAGGTCTATCTGTCCCAGCTCGGCCGCAAGGGGCTTGACGATGAGGATGCCCGCCGTTCAATCGCAATCATCGATTATGCCATCAACCTCGAACATATCGGCGACATCATCGAAAAGGGCATTTGCGAACAGATCCGCAAGAAGGTGCTGAACAGCTTCAAATTTTCCGATGACGGTTATGAGGAGTTGAAGACCCTGTTCGACATGACCATCGAGAACCTGCGCGCCGCCCAGAGCATTCTGGTGACCGGCGATTTCGAACTTGCCCGCAGGCTGATGGAAAGCAAGGTGGATATTCGCCGCCTCGAAAAACAATCCTCCAACCGCCATCTGGAGCGGCTGCGCGACGGGCTGACGGAAAGCATGCAGACAAGCTCGCTGCATCTCGACATGCTGCGCGACCTCAAGCGTATCAACGCCCATATCGTTTCGGTGGCGCACCCCATTCTGGATGAAAGCGGCGTGCTGATCGAAAGCCGTTTGCGATATGCTGAGCCGCGCGCCTAGAGGATTTTAGAAAATCTGGTCCGTTTTTTTGGTACGGAAAGACGAAAGCACTCTAAAAATCAGTCTGCCGAGGGAAGCCGGCGCATGGTGAATTCGATGCGGTCGCCTTCCAGCTGCCGCCAGCTTTCCACTTCCGTCCAGTAAGCGGCCTTGGGAAAGCTGTCGAACCATTCTCGGGCCTTGGCGCGGGCTTCCTCGCGTCCCAGACAAAACGTTTGCCGCACGAACATGCCCTCACGCTTTTGTTCGCCGCCGGCGCTGTCGCGCTCCCTGCGGTGATTGGCAATTCTGCGCTTCAGCCCGTCGAGGGGCGGCGGTCCGGTAAATTTCGTCATGATATTCACCTCTGGCACCTACGTCTTTAAAGATAGTGTCGACACGCTGACTTGGCGAGTCGAATTTGTGCGCGGCGCAAACACCTGCTAGAGGCGGCATGACAGACTACACCGCAGGAGAATGAGACATGGAACGGCCGATCTTGCCGAAGGGCTTGCCCGAGGACATTGAAGACAAGAAGGCCGTTGCCCAGGCATGGTTCCAGCATCTGCGCGACACCATCGTCGCCTCCTTCGAAACACTGGAAAATGAACTGACCGGCCCATTGTCCGATCAGGAACCGGGCCGTTTCGTCCAGAAAGACTGGCTGCGTGACAATGGTGAAGGCGGCGGCGGCAAGATGTCTATGATGGAAGGGCGCGTCTTCGAAAAGGTTGGCGTGCACACCTCCACCGTCTACGGCGAATTTTCGCCGGAATTCCGCAAGCAGATACCGGGCGCGGAAGAAGACCCGCGCTTCTGGGCATCGGGACTGTCGCTCATCGCCCATCCGGTCAATCCCAATGTGCCGGCCGTGCATATGAATACCCGCATGGTGGTCACCACCAGCCACTGGTTCGGCGGCGGCGCGGACCTGACGCCGGTGCTTGGCCGCAGGCGGACGCAACAGGACGCCGATACCCAGCTGTTCCACCGCGCCTTCGAGATCACCTGCAACCGCCATCCCGTGGCGGACTATCCACGATACAAGACGTGGTGCGACGAGTATTTCTACCTGAAGCACCGCGACGAGCCGCGCGGCACCGGCGGCATCTTTTTCGACTGGCTGCATCCGCAAGAGCAAAATGGCGGCTGGGACGCCAATTTCGCCTTCGTGCAGGATGTCGGCCGGGCCTTCAATCTGGTCTATCCGAAAATCGTCCGCGCCAATTTCAACCAGAACTGGACGGAAGAGGACCGCGACGAGCAGCTTATTCGCCGTGGCCGCTACGTGGAATTCAACCTTCTCTACGATCGCGGCACCATCTTTGGACTGAAGACCGGCGGCAATGTCGAATCGATCCTGTCTTCCCTGCCGCCGGTGGTGCGCTGGCCCTGAAAACCTCACGCAAATTTGACGCTTATCAGCCATTTTGTCGCAAATAGCGTAAATTAGGACTTATGGAAAAATCAAGGCAGTGGTAGTCTCCTTCCGCAGACGTACTGGAGGAGCTATCGTCATGATTACTTCGAACAGCATGCCTATTTCTGCTTCCGCCGAGGGAGCATCGCAATCCATCGATACCACCGCATTGATTGACCGCCTGGCCGCCGAAATGCGCTCAACAGGCGATCGCGAACTGCCGCATTCCTTTTATGTCGAACAGGTGAAACGCACGCTCGCCGGAAAAGCCGTGAAGCGCGCGGATAACGACGAACGACCCAGCACAAAAATCCCGCCAGCCGGGACGTCCTCCGTTTTCCAGTGCTGGGCGATGCCCGAATAAGTCCGGTATCAGCGCTCAAGGACGCCGCTTTGGAACATAAGCGGCGGACTTTTGTTTCATAACGGAAGGGCAGCACGTCACTTCAATGCTGCCTTTTTCTGAAGCAGGGAGGCAAGACCATGAGACTTTTCGAATGTGGAACGCTCGTGCCGGGCTGCGCCTGGCATACACGCGCAGATGACGATGCTGAAGTCGTCCGCCGCACGGTGGAGCATATGCGCTCGGCCCACGGCGAAACCGTTATCCGCGAAAATATGATCGAGAACATCAAGGCCCGCATCCGCGACGAGGCGAATGCGGCTTAGACTGGAGTATCAGCGCTCTGGCAATATCAGTCCTGAAGCATCTCTTTAAGCCGGGCGGTCAGCGCTGCCCGGTCAAGTGAGAAATTGACGTCGATCCACTTTTCCTCAAGGCTTTTCAGCACCTCGCCGACCTGCGGACCGGCCGCGACGCCCGCTGCCATCACGTCTGCACCGCTTAACGGAAATCCGGGCTTCTGGAATTTCTCCGCCCTCGCCAGCAGCGTCGAAAACCGTGCAACCTTCTGCATGGCTGTCTCGCCGGCCGAAATATCGGCACGAGCGGAGGCAAGCGCGAGTTTCAGCCGCGTCTTCACGCCTTCGACACCTTGACGATAAAGCAGCCGGTCGAGCGCCGTCTCCTTCAGTTCGGGGTCTGCCGGCGGGGCCGAGGCCCAATGGGCAAGGTAGGCAGCTTCTGCCTTCGACAGCCTCAGCCGCGCGGCCAGAGAGGCCATCCTCTCCCTATCCGGCGGCACGATCGCGGCAAGCCGCAGCATTGGATCCACCGCCCAGCCAAGAGCCTGCTCCGTCGCGGCCAGACCGTGAATGGCGTCGATACCCCACTTCTCGGTTTCGGGAAGAATTTCCGTTAGAACGCCCGATTGCCGCATCCAGAGCAGGGCGCGGGACGGATCGCGGGCTGAAAGCAGCTTTTTCAACTCGCTCCACACCCGCTCGGCCGAAAGCGTCGCCAGCCTGTCCTTGGCCCGTGCGCTGGCTCGCAAGCCATCGGCATCCGGGCGGCCAGAGCCATAATGGGCAAAAAAGCGGAAAAAGCGGAGAATCCGCAGATAATCTTCCGAAATTCGCGTCGCCGCATCGCCGATGAAGCGCACGGTTCCGGTTTCGATATCGGGCAACCCGTTGATAAGGTCGATGATCTCGCCCTTTTCATCGGCATAAAGAGCATTGATGGTGAGATCGCGCCGCTCGGCATCGGTCTGCCAGTCGGAGCCGAAGGCCACCTGTGCGTGGCGGCCATTGGTCTCCACATCGCGGCGCAGCGTCGTCACCTCGAAACCTTCACCGTCGATGACCAGCGTTACCGTGCCATGCTCGATGCCTGTTGGCACCGCCTTGATACCCGCAGCCTTGGCCCGCGCAACAACCACGTCAGGGGTCAGCGTCGTGGCCATGTCGATATCGACCACCGGCAGGCCCATCAGCGCGTTGCGCACCGCGCCGCCGACGATCCGCACCTCGCCGCCATCGGCATTCAAAAGCGCGAAAATGCGCTTCAGCGCCGGTTTTTCGAAACAGTCCTGGCCGGCAAGGCTGTTCATGAATAAAACCTTTCGTAAATCGTCCTGACGATGCCCGCCGTAATGCCCCAAATGTAGCGTTCGCCATAGGGCATTTCATAGAAAAACCGCTCCTTCCCCTGAAAGATGCGGCTACCGCGCGCGTGGTTTTCAGGGTTCATCAGGAAGGACAGCGGCACCTCGAAAACTTCGTCCACTTCCGCCGGATTGAGCGTGAGGTCGAAGCCCGGCCGAACAACGGACAGCACCGGCTTTATCCGGAAACCCGTACCGGAGATATAATCCGGCAATCGCCCCACCGTTTCCACGAAGGACCGGGACAGACCGATTTCCTCCTCCGCTTCGCGCAATGCTGCCTCTTCCGGCGTGCGGTCCTCGGCGTCGATACCGCCGCCCGGGAAGGAAATCTGACCTGAATGTTTGCGTAAGGTGGAGGTGCGCTGGGTGAAGATCACCCGGGCATCATTGCCGTCATCGATAACGGGGACCAGCACGGCGGCGTCTTTCAGCTTGATGCCGTTCCCGGACAGCACCACGCCCGGATTGAGGACATGGTCGCCATTTTCGCGCTCGGCCACGCCCTCGCCCTCCTGCAGCACCCGGCGGCGGAAGTCGCTGGCAGTAAAAGCCCTGAGGCCTATTGTCGTGATCGTCATTGTGAAAGCCGTTCCAGTTCATTGGCGGGCATGACTGGAAAAACGACGCCACCCGAGCGCACCGCGAACATGTCGACGCCGTTAACCTCGATCACTTCACCGAGGGCGACGAGGTCGTACATCACGGCTCGCGAGACAAGCGCTTCCAGACGGCCGCGGACCAGAAGATAGGGCTTCAACTCGCGGTTTTCGCCCGAAATTTCAAACCGCAGCGGATGCTCCCGCCCCGCCTCTACCACGTCGCCAACATTCGTCCGGAAAGTGAGCACAGGCTCCCCATCCTCCTCGCCCACCGTCACCTTCATTTCCACGGCGACGAAAGGCGCATCGACGACCCGGATGCCGACTTTTTCCACAGGAGTTACAAGATAGGTTTTGCCATCCTCATCCTTGCGCAGAACGGTCGAAAACAGCCGCACCAGCGGCGCCCTGCCAATGGGCGTGCCGAGGTAGAACCAGGTGCCGTCAGCGCGGATTTCCATGTCGAGATCGCCGCAAAAGGGTGGATTCCAGCGCTCCACCGGGGCCGGTCCGCGCCTGGCGTCACCGGTCTGTTCCGCGGCGCGGGAAATCAACGCCGCAAGGCCAGCCGCATCATCAGCCGAATTTATCGTCTCCGCTGCCATATTCGAGTCTCGCTTTGCCGATAAGGAAATACTAAGTCACGACATAGTCATTCGAATGGCGCTTGTCAGCGGCCAAGAGAGCAATAAGCTATATGCAGCGCAAAATCCGTTCCGGCTGGCGGCCAGCAAAACCGGAATGCAAATGTGACAGCGGCGAAGGTATGAGGAGAGCGACATGGGCGTGATGAATACCGGCGAAACCCTCGATGAAAAGGCGATCATCGCCTCGGCCGAAAAGGCGCTGTCCGACATTGCGGCGATCCGCGCGGAAGTATCCAAGGTTATCTTCGGCCAGGAAAAGGTGGTGCAGAACACGCTTCTCGCCATCCTTTCCGGCGGCCATGCCCTTCTTGTCGGCGTTCCCGGCCTTGCCAAGACCAAGCTCGTCACCACACTCGGCACCGTGCTTGGCCTCGACGCCAACCGCATCCAGTTTACCCCGGATCTGATGCCGTCAGATATTCTCGGTTCCGAAGTCATGGACCAGGACGAAAACGGCCGCCGCTCGTTCCGCTTCATCAAGGGACCGGTTTTTGCTCAGTTGCTGATGGCCGATGAAATCAACCGCGCCAGCCCGCGCACGCAGTCCGCGCTGCTGCAGGCCATGCAGGAATACCACATCACCATGGCCGGCCAGACCTATGAGCTGCCGAAGCCGTTCCACGTTCTCGCAACGCAGAACCCGCTGGAACAGGAGGGCACCTATCCGCTGCCCGAAGCCCAGCTCGACCGCTTCCTGCTGCAGGTGGATGTCGGTTATCCCGAACTTGCCGCCGAACGCCAGATCCTGCTCGACACCACGGGCACCGCCTCGGGCGAAGCACGCGGCGTCATCGATGCGCCCCGCATGATGGAGATACAGGCGCTCATCCGCCAGATGCCGGTCAGCGACAAGGTGGTGGACGCCATTCTGTCGCTCGTCCGTTCCGCCCGCCCCGGCCACGGCAACAAGTTGACCGATAAGAACGTTGCCTGGGGTCCCGGTCCGCGCGCCGGCCAGTCGCTGATGCTGACGGCCCGTGCGCGTGCGCTTTACGAAGGCAGGCTCGCGCCCTCGCTTGACGATGTCTATGCGCTGGCCGAACCGGTGCTGGAACACCGCATGGCGCTGACGTTTGCGGCCCGCGCCGAAGGCATGTCGGTGCGCGATGTCATCGCTGCCCTCGTGGAGCAGGCGAAGAACTGAAGCGACGTTCGCGAAAGGACTGCATGTGGCATCCATAGGCCAGATCGTAGACAAGACGCCGGGTAGCGAAGTTCTGGCGCGCGCGCGCCAGCGCGCCGCTCTGGTGCCGGACTGCATGGTCGAGGCAAAGCGCATCGCCAACACCGTCACCGCAGGCTGGCATGGCCGCCGCAAGCGCGGCATCGGCGAAAATTTCTGGCAGTTCCGCCCCTATGCCGAAGGCGAAAGTCTCGCGCGTATCGACTGGCGGCGTTCGGCCCGCGACGATCATACCTATGTGCGTGACCGCGAATGGGAAGCGGCCCACACCATCTGGCTCTGGGCTGACATGTCACCGTCGATGATGTTCAAATCGACCCTCGGTTCCGTTTCCAAGGAAAGCCGGGCCCTGGTGCTGATGCTGGCGCTGGCGGAAATCCTCGCGCGCTCCGGCGAGCGCATCGGCTGCCCCGGTATCATGGAACCGGTTTCGGCCCGGAATGCCGCCGAACGGCTCGCCACCGCGATCATGCATGCGCCGCCGACCGAAGGCATGCCGGAAACGGGCATGATCCGTGGCGCGAGCGACATCGTGCTGATCGGCGATTTTCTCGATGATGCACAGGCCGTGATGGAGCGCATTTCACCGCTCGCACGGCGGGGCTTGCGCGGCCACGTGGTGGAAATTGCCGACCCGGCCGAAGAAACCTTCCCCTATTCCGGCCGCACCGAATTTAGCGATCCGGAAACCGGCGAAAAACTGGTGTCCGGCCGCGCCGAGACCATTCGCGAAGACTATACCCGCGCCTATCTCGCAAGGCGCGAGGCACTCTCCTCGTCGCTTCGCCGGCTGGGCTGGAACTTCGTGTTCCACCGCACCGACCATCTCGCTTCCGAGGCATTGGTGGCCATGCACATGTATCTTTCCGGCGCGCCGGCACAGGGCGGTGGGCAAGGCGGTGGCCGCCGATGAGCGCATTGCCTTTCGTCTTCACCAGCCCCTACATCCTCTTCGGCTTGCTGGCGCTGCCTGCCATCTGGTGGCTGCTGCGGCTGACCCCGCCGCGCCCCAAGGCAGAGGTCTTCCCGCCACTGAAGATTCTGGCGACGGTGTTGAAACGCGAGGAAACGCCGTCGAAAAGCCCGTGGTGGCTCACCTTGCTGCGCATGGCGCTTGCCGCCGCCGTGATTTTTGCGCTCGCCGATCCGGTGGTGAACCCACGCAACAGCAGCATCGCCGGCAGCGGCCCGCTGGTGCTGGTGGTTGACAATAGCTGGGCGTCTGCGCCCGACTGGGAGCGGCGCGTGGCGACCGCGGAAGCCCTGATCGGGGATGCAGAGCGTGCCGAGCGCCCCGTCGCCATCGCTTTTACAGCTGATGCCGAACACGACGCCGTGCCCGGAACGACAGCGGTCGCCCTGGAAAAGCTGGCAGCGGCAAAACCGAAGCCGCTCGTGCCCGATCGTGTCCGTACGGCCGAAGCCATTACCGAAGCGCTTAACGGCACGACCCCCGGCACCCTCGCCTATATCGCTGATGGCGTGCAGACGGCGCAGGACGAAAGCGCCCTGAAAACGCTGGCCAGTCTTTCACCAGCCGAATTCCGTATCGTCAGCGGCGACGGCAAGGCCATTGCCGCGATAACGGGCGCAACCAACAATGCCGACGCCATGAGCGTTTCGCTTTCAAGGCTCAATACTGCGGAAGCTGCCCGGTTGACGGTCAACGCGCAGGACAGCCAGGGCCGCATCCTCGCCAATGGCATCGCCACCTTCGCCCCCGGCCAGGCTGAAACAACGGCAACGGTGGAAGCACCCTTCGAATTGCGCAACGATTTCGCCCGTCTTTCGCTTGAAGGTGTTTCCACGGCGGGTGCAGTGCATCTTCTCGATGACGGCTTCCGCCGCCGCCGCGTGGCGCTGCTGGCAGGCGAAACCGGCAACGACTTCCAGCCGCTGCTGCAACCGCTTTATTACATCAGCCGCGCACTTCAGCCCTTCGTCGATCTCATTCCGCAGCGGCAAGCCGATCTGGCGCAGGCTATCCCGGAAATCCTGCAATCCAACCCCTCCGTCATTGTCATGGCCGATATCGGCCGCCTGCCGCAGGAAACCTATGAGCCGATGCAAAAATGGCTTGCGGGCGGCGGCACGTTGATCCGCTTCGCCGGGCCACGCCTTGCCGCAGCCCCCGCCGACGACCCGCTGGTGCCGGTGACGCTGAGACAGGGCGAACGCGCGCTCGGCGGCGCACTCTCCTGGGCTGAACCGCAACCGCTTGCCGATTTCCCTGCATTCGGCGCTTTCGCCGGCATGCCGAAAGCCGATGGCATTCTCGTCAAACGTCAGGTTCTGGCCGAGCCGACACCGGACCTCGCCGAACGCACGTGGGCAAGCCTTGCCGATGGCACGCCGCTCGTCACCACCCGCAACGTCGAGGCAGGCCGCATCGTGCTGTTCCATGTCAGCGCCGAGGCCAGCTGGTCCGACCTGCCGATATCAGGCCACTTCGTCGATATGCTTCGCCGTATCGTGCAATTGTCCAAGGCGGGCGGCGCTTCGGCTTCCGCCAATGCGCCGGCCGCCGCTCTGCCACCCTTCCGGCTGCTGACGGCGGAAGGCGCGCTATCTGCCGAAATCGGCACCGCCCGGCCGCTGGAAATGCGCGCGGGCCAGCTTCCGCGCACCGGCTTCGACAATCCCCCCGGCCTTTACGGCACAGAGGACGGTTTCGTGGCTCTCAATCTCCTGCCGGCGGGTGCGACGCTGCGCCCGCTCGATACCTCTGCCGCCGGTGTCAGCACGTCAAGTGAAGCGCTGATCGGCGAGACGGCGAAATCGCTGCGTCCCGCCCTCTTCATCGCTGCCTTCCTGATGCTGATTGCCGACAGCCTGATCGTGCTTTTCATGAACGGCGCCTTCGCCCGCCTGCCGAAAGCCCGCAGCGCCACGGCCGCGACCATACTCCTCGCCCTCGGCGCCTTTGCCGCGGTGTCGCCAACCGATGCCCGTGCCGACGATCCCAAACCCGGCGACGAGCAGATATTCGAGCGGCTGGACACCACCCATCTTGCTTATGTCCGCACCGGCGAAGACGATGTCGACCGCATTTCAGAACAGGGTTTGCAGGGTTTGAGCGAATTCCTGACCTGGCGCACGACATTGGAGCCCGGGCAGCCTGTCGGCCTCGATATTTCCAAGGATGAATTGTCCTTCTATCCGATCATCTACTGGCCGGTTTCGGCCTCTGCGCCCATGCCGTCCAGCGCCGCCATCTCGCGCATCGACGCCTATATGCGCGCCGGCGGCACAGTGTTGTTCGATACACGCGACCAGTTCTCCTCGCTCGATACCGGCGCGACCAGCGCCAATGGCGAGCGTTTGCAGGCGATCCTCGCCAATATCGATATTCCGCCGCTGGAGCCCGTGCCGGAGGATCACGTCCTGACGCGTTCCTTCTACCTGCTCACCAATTTCCCCGGCCGTTACAATGGCTCGCCGCTCTGGGTGGAATCGCGTCAGGGTGCCGCCAAGACCACCTCCGGCCTCTCCTCCTCCGGGGACGGCGTGACGCCGATCATGATAACCGGCAATGATTTCGCCGGCGCATGGGCGGTCGATGCGCAGGGCGCACCGGTTCTGCCCACCGTTCCGCCTGACGAGATGCAGCGCGAACATGCCTTCCGCTCCGGCGTCAACATCATGATGTATATGCTGACCGGCAACTACAAGGCCGATCAGGTCCATGTTCCGGCACTTCTCGAACGGTTGGGGCAGTGACATGACATTGACCTTCGCTCCCTTCCTGCCATGGATCGTGATCGCCGTTCTGGCCGTCGCAGCACTTCTCCTTTCCTTCATCGGCCTGTGGCGCGGCGTGCGTGGCGCATGGTTGCGCGGGCTGGCGCTCGCCGCCCTGCTTGCCGCCATCGCTAATCCGCTTTTGACGCAGGAGGAGCGCGAGCCGCTTTCCACCATCGTCCCCGTCATCGTCGATCGTTCGCAGAGCCAGGACGTGCAGGACCGGCCGCAGATGACGGACACGGCGCTCAATGCGCTGAAAGACCGGCTGTCCCGTTTCCCCCGCATCGAGCCGCGCATCGTTGAAGTGCGCGACAATGGCGAGAGCGATTCGCCCTCGACCCAGCTTTTCTCGGCCTTGTCCTCCGCCGTTTCGGATGTCTCGCCTTCCCGTGTGGGTGGCGCGATCTTCCTGAGCGATGGTCAGATTCACGATATTCCCAATGCCCTGCCCAACGCCGAGCAGGCGCTCGGCTTCCGCGCGCCCGTGCACGGCCTGATCACGGGCAAGGCTGATGAGTTCGACCGCCGTATCGAAATCGTTCGCGCCCCGCGCTTCGGCATCGTCAATGAGGAACAGCAACTGACGCTGCGCGTCTTCGATGACGGACGCCCGGCAGGCGGTGGCGCGGCTGAGGTGACGGTGAAGATGAATGGCGAAGAGATCGCCACACTACAGGCGACACCCGGTCAGCCGACGCCGTTCCGCTTCAAGGTCCCACGCGGCGGCAACAATGTCATGGAATTTTCCGTCGCCGAAATCCCGGGCGAAGTGACTGTTGCCAATAACCGCGCCGTTCACCTGATCGAAGGCATCCGTCAGAACCTGCGCGTGCTGCTCGTCTCCGGCGAACCGCACGCCGGCGAGCGGGCATGGCGCAACCTCCTGAAATCCGACGCCTCGGTCGATTTGGTGCATTTCACCATTCTACGTCCGCCGGAAAAGCAGGACGGCACGCCGATCAACGAACTCTCGCTGATCGCCTTCCCCACCCGCGAGCTGTTCGTCGAGAAGATCAATGATTTCGATCTCATCATCTTCGATCGCTACCAGCATCGCGGCGTGTTGCCGATCCTCTATTACGATTACATCGCCCAATATGTCGAAAAAGGCGGCGCGCTGCTGATTGCCGCCGGGCCGGAACATGCCGGTCAGGATTCAATCGCCATGACGCCTCTGGCCTCCGTGCTGCCGGCGCAGCCGACCGGGCAGGTGCATCAGGCTGCCTTCTATCCGCGTCTTTCGGAAGCGGGCAAGAAACACCCGGTCACCCGCGGGCTAGAGGGATCAGGCAACGAGCCGCCCCAATGGGGCCGCTGGTTCCGCACCATCAGCGTCGACCCGCCGCAGGGCCAGACCGTGATGCTGGGCGATGGTCAGGACCCGCTGCTGGTGCTCAACCGCCAGGGTGAAGGCCGTGTCGCCATGCTGCTGTCGGATCAGGGCTGGCTCTGGGCGCGTGGTTATGAGGGCGGCGGCCCGCATGTGGCGCTTTACCGCCGCATCGCCCACTGGCTGATGAAAGAACCCGAGCTTGAGGAAGAGGCGCTGACGGCGCGCGCCAACGGCCGCACCCTGCAGATCACCCGTCAGACCATCGGCGACGATCCCGGTCAGGCCAGCGTGCGTTTCCCCTCCGGCAAAACCGAGAACATGGCTTTCACCAGCAGCGAGCCCGGTCTCTACAGGATCGAACGCCGCATGGATGAAACCGGCCTGTTCGAAATCAAGAACGGCGATTTCACCACCCTCGTCCATGTTGGCGCAGTGGACGCCCCCGAATTCAAGGCGATGATTTCAACGACCGAAACGCTGAAGCCGCTGGCAGATGCCACCAAAGGCAGCGTGCACCGTGTCGCCGATAATTCCGGCCGGGTCGCACTGCCGGATATATTGCCGGTCCGCGGCGATATCAGGGTTGCCGATGAGGATCGCATGCTGATACGCATGACCGACGAGACGGTGCTGAAAGGCGTCAACACCCTGCCGCTCTTTGCAGGTTTCGCCGGGCTAGGCGCGTTGCTGCTTGCCTTCTCCGCTCTATGGTGGCGTGAAGGCCGGTAAGGGCGTTCCAGCAAAGATCGTGGGGCCTTCCCCTCGTCTCGGCACGTAAACGGGAAACGGCCACCGCCCGGCGGCCGGGGAAGATGAATATGAATTTCGTTTTAAGCGATGCCGCCGATCCAGAGGCCGAAAAAGCCATCCGCGATCCTCTGGTGGCCTATAATCTTGCTCGTTTCGGCGAAAGCGACAAACGCGACATTATCATCACCATCCGCAATGACGACAATGAGGTCACCGGCGGCCTGGTGGGCCACACCGCCCGCGGCTGGCTTTATGTGCAGCTTCTTTTCGTGCCGGAGACGATGCGCGGACAAGGCACGGCCGCGAAACTTCTGGCCATGGCCGAAGACGAGGCGAAAAAGCGCGGCTGTATGGGCGCCTATATCGACACGATGAACCCGGATGCGCTGAGGACTTACGAACGGTACGGTTTCACCAAGATCGGCTCGCTTGGGCCACTCTCCAGCGGCCAATCCATCACCTGGCTGGAGAAACGGTTCTAGAGCGCCGGCCACGCAAATTTCAGGCGGCGATGCCCGACACCTCGCTGTCGACCGTGCGTCCCATGGTGTCGCGAATCTGTTGACGCAGCCACACGGCTCCCGCATCCGCATCGGTCTGCAATGTCCAGACCATGGCGACAGGCGGGAAATTCAACGTCACCGGCACCGGGCTCACTTCCAGTCCCAGCATCGGCGCATAACGCTGAGCAATGCGCGAAGACACGGTCGCCAGCACGGCTGAGGAGCGCGCCGTTGCCAGCACGGAAAGAAAATCCGGCGCAGCGGCGACGACGTCGATTTCCAGTCCGGTCAGTTCCAGCGCGTCCTTGATACAGCCATGCAGACTGTCGGTCTGTGATATGACCGCGTGCTTGGCCGACAGATAGGCGTCCAGTCCAACGGGATTGGGCAGATCGAGCAGAGCCGGGTTGAAGCAGCAGAGCACGCTGGAAGAATAAAGCGGTTCGCAATGGTGCCGCTGTTCCTTCGAATAGGTGCATCCTACAGCCATGTCGATCACGCCTGTATCCAGCATAGCGGTGATTTCCTGCTGTTGCCCGTTGCGCGCAAGGATACGGATACCGGGTGCGATCTCGCGCAGCCGCGCGGACAGATCCGGCAAAAGCAGCAGCTCCACCTCACTGGACATGCCGAGCCGGAACGTCCGCCTCTCGGTCGCCGGATCGAACACATCAGCCGTCAGCACCGCCGCCTGCGCTTGTCTCAGCGCCTGCCGCACCGGCCCCGCCAGATTGAGCGCCCGCGCCGTCGGCTTCATTTCCTGCCCGACGCGAATGAACAGCTCATCCTGAAACAGTGTGCGCAGGGTGGAGATATTATGGCTCATGGCAGGTTGCTGGATTTTCAGCCGCCGTGCCGCGCGCGTGACGTTCATCTCTTCCATCATCGCATCGAAAGCGACGAGGAGATTGAGGTCGAAGGAACGGAGATTGAAATGATCGATAGTTTGCATAAGTCACATCGATTTGATTGCTAACCTGCCTACACTTAACTGGAGATCGGAAAGTTTCAAGACATTCCTAAACCCAGGAGCCTTCAATGCCATCACGTCGCTCACTTCTCAAAGGCGCCGCCAGCGCCCTCATCGCCGCCCCCTTTGTTGCGCCCTCCGTCGCATTTGCCAAGGCACCGCTTGTCGCCACGCAGGCGCCCGGCTTCTACCGGCTGATGGTCGGCAAGGTGGAAGTTACTGCGCTTTCGGACGGCGTCATTGCGCTGCCGCTTGCCAAAATCTACACCAACACCACACCGGAACATGCGACGAAGGCGCTTCAGGATGCGTTCCTTCCGGAAGAGACGCCTACGTCCGTCAATGCGTTTCTCGTCAACACCGGTGACAGGCTGGTGCTGATCGATGCCGGCACCGGTGTGATTAGGCATGGAATAAGGACCCCGCACATGGGGTGATCGGCGTCCAAACGGGACCCCCATTTGCAATGGGGTTACAACAGCCTCCGGTTTCATCGGAGGCTTTTTGTTCGGATGCTTATTGTGGAAACAATTCTGAAGATACGGCGGCTAGCCCATGTTCAGGGCAAGTCGATCAAGGCGATCTGCCGGGAGTTGGGCATATCGCGGAAAGTGGTGCGGAAGGTTTTGCGCACCGATGAGACGGAGTTCAAATACGAACGGACCCGTCAACCTCAGCCGAAGCTCGGCCCCTGGCGCGGTCAGCTCGATGGAATGCTCCTCGCCAATGAGGCCAAATCTTCTCGCGAACGGCTGACACTGATCCGGATATTCGAGGACTTGCGCGACCTCGGCTACGAGGGCGGTTACGACACAGTCCGGCGTTACGCCCGAACATGGGCGAAGGAGCGCGGGTCCGTGACGGCGCAAGCCTATGTGCCGCTCTATTACGCGCCGGGCGAGGCCTACCAGTTCGACTGGAGCCACGAGATTGTCGTGCTGAACGGCGTGACGACGACGGTGAAGGTTGCGCATATCCGGCTCTGCCACAGCCGGATGATGTATGTGAGAGCCTATCCGCGCGAGACGCAAGAGATGGTCTTCGACGCCCATGACAGGGCGTTCGCTTTCTTCGGCGGGGCCTGCACGCGCGGCATCTATGATAATATGAAGACCGCGGTGGAGACGGTCTTCGTCGGCAAGGAACGGCAATACAATCGCCGCTTCCTACAGATGTGCAGCCATTACCTGATCGAACCGGTGGCCTGCACGCCGGCGTCGGGGTGGGAGAAAGGCCAGGTCGAGAACCAGGTCAATCTGGTGCGCGAACGCTTCTTCACGCCGCGACTGCGCTTCAAATCCTACGATGAACTGAATGGCTGGTTGCTGGACAAGTGCATCAGTTACGCCCGCGCTCATAAGCACGTCGATCAGACGGAGCGCACGATCTGGGAGGTGTTCGATGCGGAGCGGCCGCACCTGGTCGGCTATCCCGGCAAATTCGACGGCTTCCACGCTGTGCAGGCCTCGATCGGCAAGACCTGCCTCGTGCGTTTCGACAACAACAAATACTCGGTACTGTCTACGGCAGTCGGCCGCCCTGCCGAGATACATGCCTATGCAGATCGCATCGTCATCCGGCAGGATGGCGTGGAAATCGGCCAACACGATCGCTGCTTCGGCCGTGGCGAGACGATCTATAATCCCTGGCATTACGTGCCGGTCCTGACCCGCAAACCGGGAGCACTGCGCAACGGTGCGCCGTTCCACGACTGGGTTTTGCCCGCCGCCATGGAGAAGGTGCGCCGCCGGCTGAAGGCAATGCATGACGGCGACCGGCAGATGGTGTCGATCCTCGAATGCGTGGGCCTGGACGGGCTCCCCGCCGTCGAAGCGGCCTGCCAGGAGGCGATCGATCAGGGCGTGTTCTCGGCCGCCGTCATCATCAACATTCTGGCCCGCAAGCGTGATCCGCAGCCGGCCGCCATCCTTTCCATCCCCGATGCGCTTCGCCTGACCCATGAGCCTCTGGCCGACTGCGCCCGTTACGACAGCCTGAGGAGGGCAAGCTGATATGGAACGATCCCAAATCCTCGACATGATGGGCACGCTGAAGCTGTTCGGCATGCGTAGCGCCTATGACGAGATCATGGCCTCCGGCATCAAGCGACAGCACGAACCGCCGCGCATCGTCGGTGACCTGCTTCAGTCGGAGATCGCCGAGAAGCAAGCGCGCTCCATCAAATACCAGATCACCGTCGCCAAGCTGCCGCTGGCCAAGGACATCGACGACTTCGACTTCACCGACACGCCGGTCAACGAAGGCCTGGTGCGCCAACTCGCAACCGGGGCCTTCCTCGCCGAGCAGCACAATATCGTTCTGGTCGGCGGAACCGGCACGGGAAAGTCTCACCTGTCCATCGCCCTTGCTCGTGCTCTGATCCGCAATGGCGCACGCGGCCGCTTCTTCAACGTCGTCGACCTCGTCAATCGGCTCGAGACGGAGGCACGTAGCGGCAAACAGGGACGGCTGGCCGACTTCATCACCAGGCTCGACTTCGTCATCATGGACGAACTGGGCTATCTCCCATTTGCCCAGGCGGGCGGCCAGCTCCTCTTCCACCTCATCAGCAGGCTCTACGAGCGGACGTCCATCATCGTCACGACGAACCTGGCCTTCGGCGAGTGGCCGGCCGTATTCGGCGACGCCAAGATGACCGCCGCTCTGCTCGACAGGCTCACCCACCATTGCGAGATCGTGGAAACCGGGAACGAATCCTGGCGCTTTAAAAACCGCTCTCAAAGCTAAAGCCGAAAAGACAAACAACCCGCGCCCGCAGGCCCTTGCGCTAAATGGAGAGCCCCGGGCCTACGCGCGCTGACCCGATGCAACTAGAGGCAGGGGTCCCTTTTGGGAGCCGATAAGGGGTCCCGTTACGACGCCGATTGACAGCACCGGCTCCTATCTTGGCCCAAGCCTCGGCAGGCTCGTCGCCAATATCGAAGCCTCGGGCTACAAAGCGGATGAGATAGATGATGTCGTTCTCACCCATATCCATACCGATCATTCCGGCGGTCTCTCCGCGGATGGCAAGCGCGTCTTCGCCAACGCGACCCTGCGCGTGAACAAGCGCGAAGCCGCTTTCTGGCTCGATGAGGCGAAGGCCAAGGCAGCACCGGAGGCGCTGAAGAAGGGCTATGCCGAAGCCAAAGAAAGCATCCAGCCCTATATCGATGCCGGCAAGTTCGAGACGTTCGGCGACAATGCCGCGCCGGTTCCCGGTCTCGGCTCAGTCCTTTACGCCGGCCCACGCCGGGCCACAGCGGCATCGTTCTCGAAAGCAACGGCCAGAAAATCGTCTTCTGGGGCGATATTACCCATGGCGATATCCTCCAGTTCGATGAACCCGATGTCGCCGTCGCATTCGACGTCGATCAGAAGGCAGCCGTCGCCACGCGTGATCTGGCATTTAAACAGGCGGTGGAAGGCAAATATCTGGTGGCAGGGGCGCATATCGCCTTCCCCGGCATCGGTCATGTGCGCACCGACAGCACCAATTATGATTGGCTGCCGGTGAATTACACGACGCTATAAAGCCGAACAGAATGGCCTGATCCTCAAGGGTCAGGCCATCGTCCCGCACTGACACCCTATGTCAGCGCCACCTGGCGCGTTTCCGCATTGATCATCGTCGCCGCAATGGCGGCCAGTACCAGCAGCCCGGCAAATATGCCGATCGCGACACCAAAACCCTGCGCAATGGCATAACCGAGGAGTGACGGCGCCAGCAGGCCGCCAAGCCGCGCCATCCCCCCTGCGGCACCCATGCCGGTTGCCCGTGATTCCGTCGGGTAAAGTTCCGGCGTGAATGCATAGAGAGCGCCCCAGGTGCCAAGCAACGCAAAGCTCATGATGAGAAGCGAGGCGGCAATCATCGCACCGCCGGAAGCAAGCGTGAAAAGCAGGCATCCGAGCGCGGAGAGCAGGCAGAAGCCGATCAGCGTCGGCTTGCGACCCCACTTTTCGACACCATAGGCCGCAAGCGCGTAACCGGGGATCTGTGCCAGCGCCACCAGCACAAGGAAACCATAACCGCGCACGAAACCGAAGCCATCTCCCGCGAGCTTCGCCGGCATCCAGGTGAAGACGCCGTAATAGGAAACGGAGACGAGAAACCAGATGGCGAGGATCATGATGCTGCGTTGGCGCAGCGCCGGTGAAAATATCCCCTGCCCCTTGGACACTTCAGGCTGGAAAAGCCCTGTCCCGGCATCGAGCGGGGCGCGGCCATTCGTGGCCAGCATACGGTTGACGACGGCCTTTGCTTCCTCCGACCGACCCGTGCGCAGGAGATAAAGCGGCGATTCCGGCACGAGAAAGCGAAGGCCAAGGCCGAGGACAGCCGGGAACGCGGTTACGGCAAAGATATATCGCCAGGCATCGGCAACACCGGCAAGGCTGGCACCCCAGGCTGCAAGCGCCACGATCAGCGTCCCGACAGCCCAGAAACCTTCCAGAAAGACAAGCCAGCGCCCACGATTCTTGGCGGGCAGGAATTCCGCCATCATCGCATAATCCACCGGCAGCGTGCCGCCCACGGCGGCCCCGGTGAGAAAGCGCAGGACAAGCAGAATGGTGAAATCCGGCGAGAATATCGAAAGCACGCCGAACAGGGCATCACAGGCCACCGTGACGATCAGCACCCGGCGACGGCCGTAACGGTCCGCCAGCCGTCCGAAACCCGCAGCACCCAGCAACATGCCGAAAAAGAACGCTGTTCCGGTCTGCAGCGCCTGCGGCACCGTCAGCCCAAAGGTTGCGGCAATTGAGGCCGCAGTGAAACCGACGGCCAGAACCTGCATGGCATCCGCCGCCCAGACGAGGCCGAATATGCCCATCAGCCTGCGCTGATAGGCGCCTGCGCCCGCGCGCTTCAGCGCATCATTCATGGTGATTGCCGTCATGCCTCGTCCCTTCGCAAAAACCGACTTTCACTTGCTATCGTATGGGGGGAGGAAACGGAATTGAATTCTGTGGAGGGAGACGCGTTGTTTCGAAACAGGCTACTGGAAGAAGATTTCAGCCCAAAGACTTGACCTGGCTGCATTCCGGCTCAAGGCCGGAATGACGGGGCTTATGTTGCGCTAAGAAGCAAAAAGCTCTTCGGATATCCCGTCACCCGTAAACCCGAAGAGGCGCCTCGAAACCCTCATCTTCCACTGTCGCGGCCGGCATCACGGCCTCGCATTTGCGCCAGCCGATATTGCCCTTCAGCCGCTGGTGCACGTCATTGCCAAGCGGCACGACCAGCACCCGGTTCGGATCAACCGGCCCCGGAAAATCAAGCGCCGCATAAGCGACTTTCTCGAACCCGAGCGGCATGTAATAGGGCGGATCGCCGATCAGTATCACGGCTTCGGAGCCCTTGCGCCTTGCCGCCGCGATGGCGATCCGGACGAGTTCCCGGCCGATGCCCTTGTTCTTGTGAGAGGGCCGAACCGCAAGCGGGCCAAGCATATGACCCTTCACATCGCCTGCCAGAACCGGCGTCATGCGCACCGAGGCAATCGTCTCGCCATCATCGGCGCAGACGAAGGAGAGCGACCGGTCATGCGGACCCTGCTCGCGGATGCGTGCTGCCGCACGGGTGTGCCGGCCGGGGCCAAATGCTTCTTCGTTGATGACTTCGATGATGGCGTCGTGCGACGCGTCCTCGGTGAGGTAGACAAGATCGTGCTTGGACATGAAGAGACCGAAACTTCCAGAATGCGGATGCGACAATAGATGACGGCTGCGCCGGTTAGGGCGTTCAGGAGCGTCAGCGTCGTCGGAGCATCCGTAGTTCGATCATAATCAAAAATTTCCTCAGATTTGTGAAAATCGCAATTATCAGGAATATAACGACCCGTCCAGAACAAATCTCGTCGCCGCCCCATTCCAGCTCTGCAGCACGGAAACGCATTGTTCAATGCCTTGCGGGTTCGCGACAACGAGTGAAACGGGTAGGGTTGCCGCCAAGGAAACAATCAAGGAGATCGTCATGGGCATGCTGGTGGAAGGCGTATGGAAAGACGTCTGGTACGACACCAAGGAAACCAAGGGGCATTTCAAGCGCAGCGCCTCGCAATTTCGCAACTGGATAACGGCGGATGGCGCACCCGGCCCTTCAGGAGAAGGCGGCTTCGCGGCGGAGAAGGACCGTTACCACCTCTATGTCTCCTTCGCCTGCCCCTGGGCGCACCGAACCCTGATTTTTCGCAAGCTGAAAAAGTTGGAAGAGCTTGTTTCGGTCTCGGTTGTCGACCCTTTGATGCTGGAAAACGGCTGGGAATTTAAGCCTGAAGGTGAGCGGACGCCAGGTGCGACCGAGGATCACCTCTTCGGTTCATCCGCGCTCTGGCAGGTCTACACCAAAGCGGATCCCAAATATTCCGGCCGCGTGACCGTGCCGGTGCTCTGGGACAAGAAGCGCGGCACCATCGTTTCCAACGAATCGGCGGAAATCATCCGCATGTTCAACTCCGCCTTCAACGACCTCACCGGCTCGCAGACCGATTATTATCCCGAGACGTTCCGCGCCGAAATAGACGCGTTGAACGACGTGATTTACGACACCGTCAATAACGGCGTCTACAAGGCTGGCTTTGCCACAACGCAGGATGCCTATCAGCAGAATGCGGTCAAGGTCTTCGAAACGCTGGACATGCTGGAAGACCGGCTGAAGCACCGCCGTTTCCTGTTCGGTTCGGAGCAGACGGAAGCGGACTGGCGCCTGTTCACCACGCTGGTTCGGTTCGACCCCGTCTATGTCGGCCATTTCAAGTGCAATATCCGCCGCATCCACGACTATCCGCACCTCACGGGTTACCTGCGCGATCTTTACCAGACGCCGGGCGTGCCTGACACGGTCGATATGCGCCATATCAAGGAACATTATTACCGCAGCCACCGCACCATCAATCCGACAGGCATCGTGCCCATCGGCCCCGAGCTGGACCTGACAAAGGCCCATGGCCGCGACCCGCTTTCCTGACGAGGGTGGACACTGCTACCAGTGATCGGCGAGCGCCGCCTCGCCGGCAAGTTCTGCAAGGCGGCGACGGGTTGCGCCCGTCACCCCTTCGGGCAAATTTGAAAGATCGAAAAAGCCGCTTTCGGCAATTTCATGATCCGGCTTTTTCGGCTTGGTCTGGGTAACCTCAAGCCGATAAAGCGCGACATGGTCGCGATTGCTGCCTTCCAGATTGAGATAAACATGGAAAAGCTCAGGCTTTGACGTGGCTTCGAGATTGCCTTCCTCCCGAATTTCCTTGTGAAGCGCCGCGAGCAGGGTTTCACCCCGCTCCACCCCTCCACCCGGCAGATACCAGCCCGGCAGATAGGTGTGGCGGACGAGGAAAATCCTGCCGGTTCCATCATAGCAGGCGGCACGCACGCCAAGAGTTGCGCCGCGCGTGAACAGAAAAACGAAATGCAGCAAACGAATGAAGACGCGCATATGGAACGGACGGGCCTGCCGCCCGGTTGTCTCGTCATTCACCCTGTTTCTCCCCGCCTGCCGGCTTTTGTTGGACGTGCGGCATATCATAGGTTATCTCTGCCGCCATGTTCAAACTTGCGCATATTTCAGACGTCCATTTGGGGCCACTTCCAAAACTCACTTTTCGCGAACTTGCATCCAAGCGTATCACCGGTTTCGTCAACTGGCATCGCAACCGCCGCAAGCATCTCTTCACCGATACGCTGGAAAAGCTGCTGGACGATCTGGAGACAAAATCACCGGATCATCTGGCTATCACCGGCGATCTCGTCAATCTTGCGACCGGCATTGAAATTCGCGCCGCCGCCGACTGGCTGGAAGAGGTGGGTGACCCCGAAAAGACCTCCGTCGTTCCCGGCAATCACGACGCCTATGTGTCCGGCGCGCATGACAAGGCCATGCAGGCCTGGTACCCCTATGTTCGTGGCGATGGCGACCCTGCCGAGTGGGACGACGACCGCAAGATATTCCCCTATATGCGCGTGCGCGGCCCCATCGCGCTGATCGGCTGCTCCACATCAATTGCGACGCCACCTTTCTCGGCCACCGGCTATTTCGGCAACCGGCAGGCGCGCGCCACCGCGGAACTGTTGAAAAAAGCCGGGGAACAGGGGCTGTTCCGCGTCGTGATGATTCACCACCCGCCGATCCGTGGCGCCGCCCCAACGCACAAGCGCATGATCGGCATACGCCGTTTCGCCGCGGCGCTAGGCGTCGGCGGTGCGGAGCTCGTGCTGCATGGCCATACACATTTGAACACAGTCTATTGGCTGAACACGCACCATGGTGAAGACCACATTCCCGTGGTCGGCATCGCCTCTGCTAGCCAGGGGCCCGGTGGGGAAAAACCGCGCGCGGCCTATAATCTCTTCAACATCTCCGGCGGTCCCGGCACCTGGAACGTGACCTGCGAGCGGCACAGCCTCAATGAGACGGCAACCGGTGTCGCGCTTGAGGATATCAGGGTATTTTATGAAAACGGGCGGCCGCTGGGGTTTTCGCGGCCTGCGGAGCAGAGCCCGGAGGATTGAGAGGTAGGAGGTTGGGGCTACCCCCCTCTGCCCTGCCGGGCATCTCCCCCAAGGGGAAGATCAGCAGGAAGCGCTACCGCCATTTCATTCACAAACGTTGAGATGGGCGAGACCTGTCCGCGATTCGATCTCCCCCCTTGAGGGGGAGATGCCCGGCAGGGCAGAGGGGGGTGCTTTGCCCCACCCTCAACGCAAGCCTTACTTCGCCCGCTCTTCCAACACTCGGTTGGCCGCAGAAACGATCGCTTCTAGCGAAGCCGCAACGATATTCGTATTCACCCCTGCCCCGAACAGCTTGCCGCCCGGATGTTCCATCTCGACATAAGCGATGGCCGAGGCATTCGAGCCGTGCTGCAGCGAGTGCTCGGAATAATCGTTCACCGAGAGATCAATGCCGAGATAAACCGACAGCGCATTGATGAACCCGTCGATCGGACCGGTCCCCTTGCCTTCAATGCGCTTCACCTCACCATTGTCGGTGATCTCCGCGGCAACGATGCGCACGCCCTTGAAATCGCCGGCCGGATAGGTGTGGTGATCGACGAATTTGAGGCGCGCATTCGGCTGCGTCACGTAGCGCTCGATAAAGCGCTCATAGATGCGCTTGGCCGGCAGCTCGACACCCTCTTCATCGGTGATGCGCTGGATATCCTCGCGGAACTCCACCTGCAAATTGCGCGGCAGGTTGATGCCGTAATCCTGCTGGAGGATATAGGCGATGCCACCCTTGCCGGATTGCGAGTTGATGCGGATGATCGCCTCGTAGGAGCGTCCCACATCCTTTGGATCGATCGGCAGATACGGCACTTCCCA
This sequence comes from Agrobacterium sp. FDAARGOS_525, assembly GCF_003938925.1. NCBI lineage: Bacteria > Pseudomonadati > Pseudomonadota > Alphaproteobacteria > Hyphomicrobiales > Rhizobiaceae > Agrobacterium > Agrobacterium sp. FDAARGOS_525. The sequence goes on from NZ_RKIU01000003.1 coordinate 310,617, forward strand.
GACGGGATGATTGGCGACCTTGATCGCCTTCATGCCCTTGTTGATGGCGTCCTGATGCGAGCCGGAAAACGCCGTGTAGACCAGTTCGCCTACGTAAGGGTGGCGCTCGGGGATCGTCATCTCGTTGGAATATTCATAGACCGCCTTGATGCGCTCGATATCGCGGCAGTCCAGCTCAGGATCCACACCCTGCGTATACATGTTCAGCGCCAGCGTCACGACATCGACATTGCCGGTGCGCTCACCATTGCCGAACAGGGTGCCTTCAACGCGGTCCGCACCCGCCATCAGGCCCAACTCGGTCGCCGCAATGCCCGTGCCGCGGTCATTGTGCGGGTGGAGCGAGATGATGACGTTTTCGCGGTTGTCGATATTGCGGCACATCCATTCGATCTGGTCGGCATAGATGTTCGGCGTCGCCATTTCCACCGTCGATGGCAGGTTCAAGATCAGCTTGTTGTCGGCCGTCGGCTTCACAACCTCGACCACGGCGTTGCAGATTTCCAGCGCCACTTCCAGCTCGGTTCCGGTAAAGCTTTCTGGAGAATATTCGAAACGGTAACCGCCGCCAGCCTTGGCCGCCATGTCGGTGATCATCTTGGCCGCATCGACCGCGATCTGCTTGATACCGTGCACATCCTTGCCGAACACCACGCGGCGCTGCAGTTCCGATGTCGAATTGTAGAAATGGATGATCGGCTTGTTGGCGCCTTCCAGCGCTTCGAAGGTGCGGGTGATCAGTTCCGGGCGGCATTGCACCAAAACCTGCAACGAGACGTCATCGGGCACATTGCCCTCTTCCACGCACCAGCGGGCGAAATCGAAATCCGTCTGCGACGCGGAAGGGAAACCGATCTCGATTTCCTTGAAACCCATTTCGAGCAGCAGCTTGAACATGCGGGCCTTGCGGTCGTGACCCATGGGGTTGACCAGCGACTGATTACCGTCGCGCAGGTCCACCGAACACCAGATCGGCGCCTTGGTGATCGTCTTGGAAGGCCAGGTGCGGTCGGGGATGTTGATCGTGGGATAAGGGCGATACTTCACGCTCGCGTCGGTCATGCCCTTGGAAACAGTGGTGGTCTTGGCGTCCATGTCGCTTCCTCCTTGCGCCATCCGCGGGCTTCTTCAAGCCATCGGCGGATGCGCGGCCCTTGAGGGCCTAAATCCAGTATAAAATGAGATTTCGAGATGAGGAGCGTTTGCACCAGCGGGCTTTCGGCCGCCGGGCGCTCCTCACTGGACCCGGCAACCGCGTGTAAGGTCGAGGCTAAGAAGCGAGAGTGCACCGCACGGCGAGGCCTTCGCAGAAATCTGCGCGCTCATGCCGGAAATGGTTGCGATGCTGTTGCTCATGGCGATGTGTATAAACAGCGGCTGGCGGTCTGACAAGTGATCTTGTGCGGTGCAGGCCTATTTTGCGTGTCGGCCGATCTCAAGCCTTTCCGCGATCCACAATTTGACAAGCGACTGCCGGGTCACCCCAAGTCTCCGAGCCTCATTGTCCAGGTCGTTGACGACCCACGTCGGAAAATCGATGTTGACACGTTTGGGCTCGATATTCAGATGCCGCGCCGTTGTCCAGTCGAGATACTCACCGATGTCCTCGCCATCATCAGCCATTCTGTCGAATTCTTCTGCGCTTATTGTCTTCATAATGATGCCTCTCTAACTCACGGGCGCGCCGAACGGAAATGATTCGAATACGCCCATCCCGCAGCGTATGCACTGCGAGCCATAATTTGCCGCCGAGAAGAGCGATGAGCGCAAACCGCTCTTCACCGACGCCCAGCGCGGTAACGGTCAAACCGAATTTGTCGTGCCACAACGCCTGAGCATCGACAAAATCAATCCCGTGCTTGTCTTTATTGCCAGCGCTCTTGGCCGGATCAAATTCGAATTCTATGAGAATATAATATAAAAACTATACCATTTCCACTATCTAACCACGCCTTACCAACCGTTGCAACGCCATCATCAACCCGCCGCCGATCAAGCCCCAGAAAGCACCGGAAACGCCGCCGAAGGAGAGGCCGGAGGCCGTGATGAGGAAAGTGATGGCCGCAGCCTCGCGGGTTTCGGGGTCCTTGAACGCGGCGACCGCTGAGCCGGAAAAAGCGCCGACCAGCGCCAGCCCCGCCACCGCCTGAATGAGGATAGGCGGCGCAAGCGCCACGAAGGCCGTGACCACGCCGGCTAGCAGACCGAAAATAATATAGCCGACACCGCCGATGATCGCCGCCCAATAGCGCCGCTTTGGATCAGGATGGGCATCCTCGCCCGCGCACATCGCCGCCGTTATTGCCGCAAGATTGACCGCATGGCCGCCAAAGGGCGCGGAAAGCAGCGAGAAAAAGCCGGTCGCGGCGAAAAGCGGGCCGGGCTGCGGGTCGTAGTGATTGACCTTCAGCACCGCAATGCCGGGAATATTCTGCGAGGCCATGGTGACAATGAAGAGCGGCAGCGCGATGGAGACGACGGCATGCAGGCTGAAGACGGGCGTTACCCATTCCATCGGCGGCGTCAGCGATTGCGCGACGCTGTCGAACGCACCCGCCGGAATATCGACGCCGAAAATCATCACCAGCACGAAGGCGGCAAGGGCCGCAGGTACTGCAAACAGCCGCCTGAAAGCCCCCACGACAATCCACGCCAGAATGATCGGCAGGCCAAGCGCCGGGTTGAAGCCGATCGCCTTGATCGGGGCGAAACACAGGCCGATGATGACACCCGACAGCATGGCATTGGCGAGTGGCGCCGGAATGGAGGCAACCGCCCGACCGAGCGGCTTGAACAGGCCGGCAACGATGATCAGGACGGCGCAGACAATGAAGCCGCCGACAGCCGCAGGAAAACCGCCCTCGATCACGCCCGTCGTGGCCAGAAGTGCGGCGCCCGGCGTCGACCATGCAATGCTGACCGGCAGCCGGGTGGCGGCGGAAAGAACGATGGCGCAAAGCCCCATCGCCACCGAAAGCGCCATCAGTCCCGACGCGGCCTCGAAATCGGTCGCGCCCACGGCTTTGAGGCCCTGCAGCACGACGGCAAAGGAACTGGCGAAACCGACAAAGGCGGTGAGGCAGCCCATGAACAGGCTCTGGACGGAAAAATCTCTCAGCATGAAGCACTCTGCGGCCTGCTGCCCGTCGCAAGAAACCGCAGCGATCTGCACTGGCGACGGACACGAACAAATTTGAAGCGTGAAGCGCGAATCTGAAGATAGCAGCACGCTCTGGATGAAGCATGGCTATATTCAGGATCAAAAAAGACGGGGCTTGGCAAGATGAACCGCCGGACTTCGGGTACGCCGGCATGGAAAACGTCATCAAAGTTTAGCGGCAGCACGCTAATCCTCCCTGCATCGCAACGGATCATCCGCCACAGGAGGGAGCTTCATGTATCGTATCGTCACCATTGCAGCCCTGGGTTTTGCAGCCCTTCCGGCGGCTGCCCAGACCCTGCCGCAGCCGGCCTTTCTGGGCCAGATCGTCGTTCCCTCCGGCCTCGCCATCGATGGCGTCACCTTCGGCGGGATCTCCGATCTCGCTTTCGACAGCGAAACCGGGCGTTATCTCGCAATTTCCGACGACCGCGTGGAAAAGGGCCCGGCCCGTTATTACGAGCTGGAACTGGCGGTGTCGGAAGGCGTCGCCACCCTCAATATCGCCGCCATGCATGAATTGAAGGATGAGACCGGCGCGGCCTTCGCTCCCAAAGGCATCGACGCAGAAGGCATCGCACTCGACCGCAAGGGCGGCAAGCTCTATTGGTCTTCGGAACGCGACCTGAAAAACCAGCCGGCGATTTATGTGGCAAACCTCGATGGAAGCGATGTCAAACGGCTGGCGCTGCCCGACGCCTATCTCATCGATGACGCGAAGACCAGGGGCTTGCAAAACAATCTTGGCTTCGAAGGCCTGACGGGGACACCTGGCAGACTGATCGCCGCCACCGAAAATGCGCTCACTCAGGATGGTCCGAAGGCGACGCCGCAGGCGGGCAGCCCGGCCCGTATTCTCGTCATCGATACCGCGACCCTGAAGCCGGTCGCTGAACATGTCTATGTGACGGAGGCGATCTCCAACACACCGACAGCCGCCGAGCCGAAATACAATGACAATGGCCTCTCCGCTCTTGCGGCCCTGCCGGACGGGCGCCTCGTCGCCGTCGAGCGCAATTTCGCCTCCGGGGTCGGCAACCATATCCGCTTCTTCGTCGTCGACCTCTCCCGCGCCGAGAATGTTCTCGGCAAGGACAGGATCGATCCGGCATCCGTGGCCGCTGTTTCCAAATCGGCATGGTTCGAAATCAAGGAAGGCGACTTCGGCCTCGACATAGACAATATCGAAAGCCTTGCTTTTGGACCGGTCGTGGATGGCAAACAGCTCTTTGTCATCGCCTCGGACGATAATTTCAACCCGGGCAAGCAGTTCACCCAGTTTGCAGCCTTCGCAGTGCCGGCAAACCTCGGTCAGTAACACACGATAAGGATCGTGCCGGCCCCTGACAGCCCACAGCGCCGGCATGAGCGGACACGACACAACAGGAAACCTGCCTTCACCAGCGGAGAAGACGTGAACCGGCGAAGGCCCCGATCAGACCGGTGAGGAGAATACCCAGCGAATACCAGATCAGCACGAAGGCCAGGCCGTTTTCGCTGCAGAACCAGGAATAGACCCAGGCTCCGGCCGCTCCGGCCGCAAGTCCCGCAGCAAAACCTGCCAGGGCGGGATCGGCAGGAGCAGATCGTTTGAGAGCGGCAAAATTCGCAAAAAACACCGGAACAGAAAAGGCGACGATCAAGAGCGGGCAATGCAGGGCTGAAGAACCCAGGATGAGCCTGCGGTAGGCTTCAGGCAGGGCAAATCCCAGTTGCACGAAGGCCATCACCGCCATTGCCGAAACGATCACCGCGATCCCGACAAACAGGCAGCTTCTTTCTCCCTCCGGCCGGGCAAGACGCCTGACCGCGAAAAAAGCGACCATCGCCAGCAGGGCATTGTAGAAAGACTTCACCCAGAAAGCTGGCTCGCTCACCGCATCCCGCATATCGCCGCGCGGTCCCAAAATGATGAACATCAGCAGAAGTGAAACGCCAAGCGCCGGCAGGGCTGCAAAGGCCAGCCGACGCTCGAGCGCAAAAGCCGGAACGGGCCTGAGATCTGCTGCCAGTCGCTCGATAATATCTTCCGTTTTCTTCACGTGTCGCCTCGCAACTTCGCCGCCAGGGTTTTTAATGTCCTGTGAATGCCGACTCGTGCCGCAAGCTCGGTCTGGCCGGTTTTTTTTGCCGCTTCGGCAATGGACTGCCCTTCAAGCTTCACGCTGCGAATGAGCTCGCGTTGCCGCTCCGGCAAATCCTCGAGCAACCGTTCGATATCCATCCGCGCGGTGACGGCGTCGACAGACCAATCCGCCTCCAGGGTCTCATCCAGCTCCACCTCCCCCCGCATGCGCGCGCCCCTGCCGCGATAGTGATCGATGAGCTTGTAGCGCGCTATCGAAAAAAACCAGGCCGTGAACGGTCTTGAGCGATCATAGGTCGCCCGCTTCGCATGCAGCGACAATAGCGTTTCCTGCACAAGATCTTCCACTTCTGCCCTTGAAGCGGCGCCCATGCGCCGACCGTAGTAAGCGGTCAGCAGCCGGCGCAGGGCATGAAGCAAATGCCTGTAGGCGCCTTCGTCCCCGTCGAGGGAACGCAGCATCAGCGTCTTTAAAGTGTCTTCTGAAAGGCTGCCTGTCATTGTCACTATCGGGTTATTCGCGGTCGGCAGCATATTGTTACACGGTGGTTTGAAAAATCTCGCCCGAAGATGTTGTCACAAACGTGTGAAGCTGTAACGACCGCCCATTTCTCCCGAATGGACAATCGTGATCCCCGACATGATGCCGGCGGACATTCGATAACGTCCAGAGGAGACCCTTCATGACCCGCATTTTCACCGCCGTTGCCGCCGCCTCCCTGCTCTCTACTGTTTCCCTCACGGGCATCGCCCATGCCGACGGCATGAAGACAGACGCCATGAAGCCCGACGCGATGAAAATGGAGACGATGAAAAAAGATGGCATGTCCGTGACCGGCAAGAAGGCCTGCATGCACAAGGCCGGTATGGAAATGGACAAGATGAAGAAAGCCGACATGATGAAGGCCTGCGATATGATGAAATAACAACGGCCCGAAAGGAAAAAGCCCGCATCGGTTTTCACCGATGCGGGCTTTATCGACTGAAAATCCGGAACTCAGAGTTCCGACTGGCTTTCGACGATCTTGCCGACGAGGCCATAGTCCTTGGCCTCTTCCGCGCCGAGCCAGTAATCGCGATCGATATCCTTGGCGATCTTTTCTTCGCTCTGGCCGGTGGCCTTGGAGAAAATCTTGATCAGGCGCTGGTTCATCTTGATGATTTCGCGAGCCTGGATTTCGATGTCGGACGCCATGCCGCGCGTACCGCCGGAGGGTTGGTGCAGCAGGAAGCGGGTGTTCGGCAGGCAAAGGCGACGTTCTTTCGGCACCGAAACATAGATCAGCGCGCCGGCGGAGGCGACCCAGCCCGTGCCGATGATGTAAACCTTCGGCTTGATGAACTTGATCATGTCGTGGATGGAATCACCCGATTCGACATGACCGCCCGGAGAATTGACGTAAACGCGGATGTCGTCGTCGCTGGCGGCGGCAAGGGCCACGAGCTGCGTGCAGACCTTCTGCGCCAGTTCCTGCGTGATGCCACCATAGATGAAGATCGAACGCGACTTGAAAAGATTCGCTTCCGTTTCCTTGCCGATCGGCAGTTCCTTGCTCTTGTCGTCTTCGTCTTCGTTCATCAACGGCTCTCTCCAGCAAAATTCGTGCATGCCCTTCGGACATAGTGCGACTTGTTACGTAAGGCAATGAGCAAAAAAGACAAGGTTCGCGCCCGAACAATAAACAGCACCCCCGGCAGATGACGCATGGACAGCTCGTTCGTCTTCGCGATATCGTCAGCGTCTCATTGCAGTGCCGCACGCTGCGGAACCCCAAGACAGCAGGTGAGCGGCGATAATCTTAAGAGGGAACCATGCTGAAAAGACTAAGCCTTGCAGCCGCCGCGCTCGGCCTTACCACCCTGCCCGCTTTCGCGCATTTGACCCCGGAAGAACACGGCTCCTTCATGGCCGGTGTGTCTCACCCCTTCTTCGGTGCGGATCATATTCTGGCGATGGTGGCGGTCGGCATCTGGGCCTCCCAGATTGCTGTCGCGCAAAGTGACCGAAGGGCGCTCTGGATCGTGCCCGCCGCCTTCGTCGGCACCATGGCTGTGGGCTTCCTGATGGCGGTTTACGGCATCGACCTGCCCTTCGTCGAACCCGCCATTCTCGCCTCCGTCATCGGCCTTGGCCTTCTGGTCGCCATGGCGGCAAAGCTTCCCACCGCAGCAGCCGCGGCCGTTGTCGGCGCTTTCGCGCTTTTCCACGGCCATGCGCATGGCGGCGAACTCGGCAGCGCGGGCGCGCTGCAATTCGGCATCGGCTTCATGATCGCCACCGCCATCCTGCACCTTGCCGGCATCGCCCTCGGTCTCGGCATCACCCGCTTCGGCTCGGTCGCCAGCCGCACGGTTGGCGCGCTCACGGCGATTGCGGGCCTCTCGCTCGCTTTCGGCGGCTGAGGATCATTACCGAAATTTAAAATTCGGACCGCTTTGAAAAGCCAAAATTGTGGCCTACCTCCTTATCGTAGAATTTCGCTTCACGGTAAGGAGGCAGCACATGTCACCGGAAGAAAGCCAGCTTCTCAAGGGCCTGTTCGAAAGAACCAAGGCCGCATCCGCCACCCCGCGTGACCGCGAGGCGGAAACGTTGATCGCAGACGCCGTGCGCGATCAGCCCGAAGCTCCCTATTATCTCGCTCAGGCGGTGATCGTGCAGGAGAAGGGACTGGAAGCGGCAGCAGCCCATATCAAGCAGCTCGAAGAGCGCATCCACGCATTGGAAAGCGCCAACCCGGCCCCTCAGGCCGCAGCGCAGGGCGGCTTTCTCAGTTCCATCTTCGGCAGCGGCCAGCCGCAGCCGCCAGCTCCGACACCAGCACCTGCTGCTGCCGCGCCGGCCTCGTGGCGCAACGATACCGCTGGCCAGACGACCGGTCCGTGGGGATCGCAGGCAGCCCAGCAGCAGCCCGGTGGACCGTGGGGTCAGCAGCCGGCAGCAGCCGGCCGATCTGGCGGCGGTTTCCTGCAGGGCGCGCTTGGCACCGCAGCCGGCGTTGCAGGTGGCATGCTGCTTGCGAATTCGCTGAGCGGCATCTTCGGAAGCCACATGTCGTCGCTCGGTCTCGGCTCGCCCTTCGGCGGCAATAGCGGCACTGGCAATGCGCCAGTCGAAGAAACGGTCATCAACAACTATTATGGTGACAGCGCGAACCCGCAGGATAACAATGACGACGATATCCAGCAGGCCGATTACGACGACAGCGCCGATGATGCTGATTTCGATTCAGGCGACGACAGCTCGTTCGCCTGAACTTTTTATCCTTTAAGGAGCCGGATCAGCCGCGGCCGCGATAAGTGGCAACGCCCTGATCCGGCAGCCACACGCCCTCGGGCGCCGGTCCGGTCTGCCAGAACACGTCGATCGGAATGCCGCCGCGCGGATACCAGTAGGCGCCGATACGCAGCCACTTCGGCTGCAGCAATTCCACAAGGCGCTTGGCAATATAGACCGAGCAATCCTCATGGAATGCGCCATGGTTGCGGAAGGACTGCAGGAACAGCTTCAGCGACTTCGATTCCACCAGAAAGTCGCCGGGAATATAATCGATGACGATATGGGCGAAATCCGGCTGGCCGGTCATCGGGCAAAGCGAGGTGAATTCGGGCGCGGTAAAGCGCACGACATAATCGGTGCCGGCATTGCCGTTGGGCACCTTTTCGAGAACGGCCTTTTCAGGGCTCTCTGGCGTATCGACCTTCGTGCCCAGCTGCGACAGGCCGGAAACATCCGTCACGGACATGGAAAACTCCTGTTTTTTAAACGATCACTTTGACGCCATGCGCCTTTTCGCCTTCCGGCTCGACGTGAATGGCAAGGCTGGCGCCCGGTATGACGTCCCTTATGGCATCTTCAAGGCGGTCGCAAATATCATGCGCCTCACGCACCGTCATGATGGCAGGAACGACAACGTGAAAATCGATGAAGGCGGCCGAACCGGCGCGGCGGGTTCTTAGATCATGGACACCGATAATGCCACCGGAATTGGCTGCGATCGCCTTCTTGATCGCCTCATCCTCCTCGGGCTCCACTGCCCGATCCATCAGGCCACCCAGCGAATGCAGGATGACCTTCGAGCCCTGAAATAGAATGTTGACGGCCACGAGAATGGCAAGCGCGGGATCGAGAATGGCATAGCCCGTCAGCAATGCCAGGACGAGGCCGACAAGTACGCCTGCCGATGTCACGACATCAGACATGATGTGGTGGCCGTCCGCCGCAAGCGCCGGCGAAGAATGCTGTTTGCCGACGCGGATCAATATCGTCGCCCAGACAGCGTTAATGATCCCGGCCGCGGCATTGATGGCAAGACCAAGTACCGGCGCTTCCGGCAGTCTCGGATTGAAGAGAGCTCCCCAGGCCTCCTGCACGATCAGCAGGGCGGCGACAACGATCAGCACCCCTTCGACAACAGCGGAAATATACTCCGCCTTGTGGTGGCCGAACTGGTGGTCGTCATCGGCGGGCTTCTGCGCATAACGAATGACGAAATAGGCGATGAAAGCCGCGACCACGTTGACGGTCGATTCCAGACCGTCGGACAGCAGCGCGACCGAGCCGGTAACCCACCAGGCCACAAGCTTGAGGCCGAGTACACCGAAAAAAAGCGGAATGCCCCAGAATGCGAGCTTCCTGACCAGCGCATTGCCTTCAACGTTCATTTTCTGTCCCCGTGCGGATGCGAACGAATTGCATGACCGATTGCCAAAACGCACGAACCGCGCGCACGGGGTCTCCGTGCGCGCGGTTCGCTATTTGAGCGTTCTATCGTTCAAACGAGGATCAAGGTCAAGGGCCTTGCGCTCGCGTCCAAAACATCACTATCCGCTTTTCTGCTCGCAGAAACGAATGCGGTTGCCGAAGGGATCGGTCACTTCCATCACATTACCCCATGGCAGTTCTTCAACGCCGGGCTTCATGAAGCGATAATCCTTTGCCGCCAGTTCCCGCTGATAGGCGAGAACGCCATGCATCGTGACGAAGACGTTGGAGCCCGGCGTCGCATCGCCGTGGTGGCCGCTGAGATGCAGCCCCATTCCGACGCGTGAAATCTGCATGTAGAGCGGGAAATTTTCGCCGAAGCGGTGTTCCCACTCGACCTCGAAGCCGAGAAAATCGATATAGAACTCCCGTGCCTTGGCCTCGTCGAACATCCTGAGGATGGGGAATATCCGCTCTAAAGCGATATCTCCGTCTATGCGCGTCCCGGCATCGGCCATGCTGCCTTCACCCTCTTCAGGCCATAAAATGAAACCGGCCGCAACGGGTGCGGCCGGTAAGGTCAGCTTATTCGGCTGCGACGATCTTGCCGTCCTGCCACTTGAACAGCGAGAAGGTCTGCGAGGTCAGGTCACCGCTTTCGCCATAGGTGACCTTGCCAATTGCGGTCGGGAAGGCTTCACCGCTCTTCAGGACCTTGGCAACCGCTTCGGAATCCTTGGCGCCAGCCTTTTCGATGCCGGCCTTCAGGACTTCGACAGCCGCGTAAGCGTTGAGCGTGAAGGCTTCCGCCGGAATGTTGGCGGCCTTCAGCGCTTCCGCAGCAGCCTTGGAATCAGCGTTCTTCAGCGCGTCGGAAGCATTGGTGAAGATCGTGCCTTCGCCAGCCTGCGAACCGATGTTCCAGAACTCGCTGTTCGACAGGCCGTCACCGCCGATAACGGCAGCCTTGGAGCCGATATCCTTCAACTGGCGCACCAGAAGACCGGCTTCCGGATGGTAACCGCCGAAATAGATGATCTCGGCATTGTCGGACTTCAGACGTGCCGTCAGCGCGCCGAGGTCCTTTTCGCCGGGCGTCAGGGCATCGTAGAGAACTTCGGTCACGCCGCCGGCATTCAGCGTCGCCTTGAAGGCATCTGCCAGGCCTTTGCCGTAAGCGCCCTTGTCGTGAATGATGGCGACCTTCTTGTCCTTGAGGTTGGCGAGAACGTATTTCGCCGCAACCTCGGCCTGCTGGTCATCGCGACCGCAGGTGCGGAAGACGTTGGAAAGGCCGCGGTTGGTAAGGCCCGGCGCAGTCGCCGTCGGCGTAACCATCAGCACGCCGTTTTCGGCAAAGACGTCCGAAGCGGGAATGGCGACGCCGGACGTCACCGGACCGACGACGAAGTGAATGCCTTCGGCAACCAGCTGATTCGCGGCTGAAACGCCCTGCTTCGGCTCGCCGCCATCGTCGGCCAGCTTCAGCACGACCTGTTCGCCGAGGATGCCGCCCTTTTTGTTGATTTCATTGACTGCCGTCTGGGCGCCGTTCTTGACCTGGTCGCCATAAGCGGCGACAGGACCGGTGAGCGGCGCAATCAGGCCGATGACGATTTCGGCATGGGCAAGGGGTGCGAATGCGAAGGACGCTGCAAGCGTCACGCTGGTCAATGTCTTCAGTTTCATCCTGGTGTCTCCTTAAAGGGGGTCGCGGGACCCGGTGAGCGCCATGGGCGCCGACCGAATGAAACTATCGGACGCCTCCCGGCGAAAACTCGTTCCATTTTTGAATTCCGAGCCTTCCACTCAACTCATACGGAAGGATTGATGATCTATGCAAGTCACCTTTGCTGGATTAGGTCTATTAGAGGTAAATCAAACGCGGAGCGGGCCATGATCCTATCACTCCGAAGCACGGTATCGACCCATGGAAATGCTTGGCGTTTGGCCGCCGCTGGAGGATAATCGCGGCATGATCACAGCAGATGACGAATTTCTGACGGGCCTGCCCGTTTTCCAGCGCTTTGAGGACGTGGTTGATCCGGCGCTTTATCGTGCCCTGCCACCGGGATGGGGGCTTGCCATCGCCGATATCGTCGATTCAACGACGGCGATCCAGACCGGCCGATACAAGGCGGTGAACATGGCCGGCGCGGCTGTCATTTCCGGTGTGTCGAACAGTCTCGGACGTCACGACCTGCCCTTCGTTTTCGGCGGCGATGGCGCCGCCGTCACCGTGCCCCCGGGCGGGCTGCCGCTTGCCAGCGCCGCTCTTTCTTCCGTTCAGCGTTGGGTGAAGGACGATCTCGACCTTACGATGCGGGTAGCGCTGGTTCCGGTTGAGGATATTCGTGAGAATGGCTTCGATGTGCGCGTCGCGCGTTTTCAGGCAAGCGACGATGTATCCTATGCGATGTTTTCAGGTGGCGGCAATAGCTGGGCCGAAGCACGGATGAAGGAAGGCCTTTATATCCTGCCCACCGCAGCCGCAGGCGAACGCCCGGATCTGACCGGCCTCTCATGCCGTTGGAATCCCATTCCGGCGACCCGTGGCAAGGTTGTATCCATCATAGCGGTGCCGGGGCCGTCGCGGGACATGCCGGCATTCCGCAAGCTTGTTACCGATCTTGTCGATCTGGCCGAGCAGGACGGAAGGCATGGCCACCCCGTGCCTGAGGAGGGCCCGAAGCTCGGTTTCGTGCGGGAGGGACTGAATCTCGAGGCACGCGCAGGAGCGGCCCATCGCGACGTCTGGGGCCAGTTGCGCCGTTCGTCCCGTATTCTCGGCGAGACCCTGCTTATCAATTTGCTCGGCTTGACGGGTCTTTCGCTCGGACGGTTCAATGCGGAGCGCTATCGGCGCTCCGTCGCCAGCAATACCGATTTCAGGAAATTCGACGACGGTTTGAAGATGACCGTGGATATCGACGGCGCAAGGCTCGAAAAAATTCGCGACCGGCTTGAGCAAGGCCGCCTGTCTGGAAGCTGTTATTTCGGCCTGCATGAGCAGGACGCCGCATTGATGACCTGTATCGTACCCTCCCCGCTTTCACGGGATCACATGCATTTCGTGGACGGCGCTGACGGCGGATACGCGGCTGCAGCAACCCTGCTCAAGCAGCAGATGCAGGCTGTGCCCGCCCGCTGATCGCACCCGGCGCAAAGACCAGCGCGCTCCTTGCGGGATCACCCGCCCGGTCAGGTAACTCACAAACGAAAAACCGGCGTCAAGCGCCGGTTTCAATTCAATGCTGCCGGAGGCCTGACGGCCCCGGATCAGGCGGCTGTCTTGCTGCTCTTCTGCGCCTGGCAATAAATTTCCTCAAGGGAGGCCAGGATTTTCTTAACGGATTCGGAGTTGCTGGAATAATAGATGGTCTGCGCATCCCGTCGTGTCTTTACCAGCCGCTGGGCCCGCAATTTCGAAAGATGCTGCGAAAGAGCGGACTGGCTGAGACCAACCTGAGAGGCGAGAACACCGACCGGCACTTCCGTATCCACCAACGTGCATAAGATCATCAGGCGCTTGGGATTCGCCATCGCTGAGAGCAAGTCTGCAGCGGCGATGCTATGTTCCGACAGAGATTGGTTATCCATACGCTCAAGTCTCCTGATGACAGTCGGAAAGACGGTCATGGTGGCTATTATAGGTGTTCCAAAAGGTGTTTTTATAATTCGGTGGAAACGTTGTATATACCTAAATCTTGCTTATATCGTGTCCCTTTCAAAGACTATTCTTCACTAATTATCCATCTAAGAGCCTGATCCGAAATTAAGTTGAGTGGTGTCAGCGGGTTAGCTTGACGCCATCCCAAGTCGCTGATTCACGGGGTTTTGCAACAAACTTCCGGAGTTCGACGATGTGGACCGACACCACTCGGGCGCAGTATGCCCGTGCACAGCTGACTTTGCCAAGCGATTTGACTGACGCGGAATGGGCCGTGCTGGAGCCGTTTCTTCCGCAGCCTTCACAGGTTGGGCGTCCGCGGAAGTGGCCGCTGCGGCGCATCGTCGAGGCGATCCTGTATCTGCTGCGCGGAGGGCTGCCTTGGCGGATGTTGCCGCCCTGCTTTCCTCCGGTCTCGACGGTACGACGCTGGTTCTACCTGTGGCGCGACAATGGTCTGTGGCTTTCGCTCAATCATGCTCTGCTTCTGATCGGCCGGGAAGCGGCAGGGCGCGAAGCGTCGCCCAGTGCAGGAGTGATCGACAGCCAGAGTGTCAAAACCACCGAGAGCGGCGGGCCTCGGGGCTACGATGCGGGCAAGAAAATCAAGGGGCGCAAGCGCCACATCCTGACCGACACAGACGGCAACCTGGTTCATGCTGTGATCCACACCGCCGACATCCAGGATCGCGACGGGGCACCGTTCGTCCTCGCCGAAATAATCCGCCGCTTCCCGTGGCTGCGGCACGTCTTCGCCGATGGTGGGTATGCCGGTGACAAGCTCCGGGAGGCACTGCGCAAGATCGGAAAGAGCAAATGGACCATCGAAATCATCAAGCGGTCCGACGCCGCGAAAGGCTTCGAGGTGCTGCCGCGCCGCTGGGTGGTGGAACGAACCTTCGCATGGCTCAGCCGCAACCGACGTCTCGCCAAGGACTTCGAACAAACCATCGCCTCAGCAACCGCCTGGCTGTTCATCGCATCAATCCAGCTCTTCACACGCCGTATCGCAAGAGCATGAAATTACACGAGATAGTTTTGAATCAGACTCTAAGACACTTCACCTAAAATATCGGCGTTCTGCCTGATTTTTATCCCATTGACAATAAAAACATGTATTAGAATAAGTATTCATAAGCAACAAATGATAAAAATTTCAGCTCCCAAATCACCATAACCCGCGACCGATTTTGAGGCTTTAAGCTTATACCACCTTAAATTTAGCAACGGGCTACAGAATCTAGTTTTACTTTGCGCAATTTTCTCGAAATTTGCAATATGGTTTTTATTAGTAATAATTTTCATGCATAACTTATGATGTCAAAGATACTCTTTCCAACACGGGGAAGGTAACTTGCCCGAAATATCTGCGGAAAAACAAAAGGGACCCCCCGGTGAGGGAGGTCCCTTTTGTTTCCTGGCAAAAGCCAGTTATTTTTTGCGATGACGGGTCAGCCCTGCCACGACTTCGTCAGCGGAAATCGTGCCGACGATTGCGCCATTGTCGACGACACCGATTGCGCCGGAATGTTTGGCCAGCGCATCGAGAATGTCGATCAGGGGGGATGACGGGCGGGCGGTGGCCGCGACGGTCATCTGGCCGTTGCGCTCATCTACGCCCCGCTTCATCACATCCGCAGCGGTCAGCATGGAGATCGGGTTCATATTCTGCACGAAATCCGCGACATATTGCGTGGCCGGTTGCTTGACGATCTGCTGCGGCGTCCCGCACTGGATGATGCGTCCGCCTTCCATCATGGCGATACGATTGCCGATGCGGAAAGCCTCATCCAGATCGTGGCTGACAAAGAGGATCGTTTTCTTCAGCCGGCTCTGGAATTCGAGAAGCTCATCCTGCAGGCGGCTTCTGATAAGGGGGTCGAGCGCCGAGAATGGTTCGTCCATCAGCAGGATCGGCGCGCCGGTGGCAAACGCTCTCGCCAGTCCCACACGCTGCTGCATGCCGCCGGAAAGCTCTCCCACCTTGCGGTCGGCCCAGGCGGAAAGATTGACCAGTTCGAGCTGCTCGGCCACCATGCGTTTGCGCTCCGCTTCCGGTACGCCGGAAAGCTCGAGCCCGAAACCGACATTGTCGGCCACGTTACGCCACGGCAGAAGACCGAATTGCTGGAACACCATGGAAACCGTATGCATGCGCAGGTCGCGGAGCGATTTGGCCGTTGAGCGATAGGGATCGACAAAGCCGGTCTTGGTCTTCACCCCCACATTGCCACGTACCACGGGCGCAAGCCCGTTGACGGCCCTGAGCAGCGTCGACTTGCCCGAGCCGGAAAGCCCCATAAGCACGAGTATCTCGCCTTCGCTGACGGACAGCGATGCATTGGCGACACCGAGCACCAGCCCGGTCTCGGCATTGATCTCGTCGCGCGTACTGCCCCTGTCGATCATCGGCAGCGCGGCATCGGGCCGGTCGCCAAAGACGATATCGACATTTCCGAAGATGATGGCGTCACTCATAGATCATCCTCCGTACCGGGAAGGCGGAAAAGCCGGTCAAGAACGATCGCCAGTATGACGATGCACAATCCCGCCTCGAAGCCCATGGCGATATTGACGGTGTTCAAGGCGCGCACGACAGGCACGCCCAAACCATTGGCGCCGACAAGCGCGGAAATGACCACCATCGACAACGACAGCATGATCGTCTGGGTAAGACCGGCCATGATCTGCGGCGCGGCGAAGGGCAGCTCCACCTTGCGCAGCACCTGCGACGGCGTTGCTCCGAAGGCGACGGCCGCCTCGACCAGCGCCGGCGGCGTGGAGACAATGCCGAGGCGTGTGAGCCGCACCGGAGCCGGAATGGCGAAGATGACGGTGGCGATCAACCCCGGAACCATGCCAAGGCCGAACAGCACCAGCGCCGGAATGAGATAAACGAAGGTGGGGATGGTCTGCATCAGGTCCAGCACCGGGCGCATGCCGGCATAGATCCATTTGCGCCTCGCCGCCAATATGCCAAGCGGTATGCCGATGATCATGCACACGGCGCTGGCGGCAATCACCAGCGCCAGCGTCTCCGTCGTCGCTTTCCAATAGCCGAGATTGATGATGAGCAGCAGGCCGAGTGCGGTGAAGACGGGCATGCCGATCGAGCGTCGCGTCCAGGCCGAAAGCGCCGTGACAATCGCCACGATGACCAGCGGATGCGGCGCCTGGAGCACATAAAGCAGGGCGTTGATGACGCTTTGGAAAATGAAGGAAAGCCAATCGAAGAAAAAAGCGAGATTGCCGGTCAGCCAGTCGATGGCCTCCTTGGCATATCGGCCGACGGGCAGGCGGTTTTCAGGAGCGCTGAGCCATTCCACGGTAAGAAAAGACCTTTCTTAAACAAATGCAGAAACAACGACCGGCAGACGGCGGCCGGACGCGGTGCTGGCGCATGACCTGCAATGCGTTGAAAATGCGCGGGCAAGGTCATGCATGGGCATCGATATTTCCCGCTGAATCCAGCCTGTCGCACAGGCCGGATACAGTCATGCACAGTCTTGCGTTTTAAAGGCCAAGCGCCTTCTTGACGGCGGGCAGGGCGTCGGCGCTGCCATCCTTGGTCTTGACGTTGGCGAGCCAGGGTTCGACCGCAGCCGGATTGGCCTTCAGCCATGCGGTGGCGGCAGCTTCGCCCTCAAGCCCGCCATTCAGGATTTTGCCCATGATCTCGTTTTCCATGGGCAGGGAAAATTGCAGGTTCTTGAGGAAGGCGCCGACATTGGGGCATTCCTCGACATAACCCTTGCGAACATTGGTGTAGATCGTCGCACCACCGAAGTTGGGACCGAAGACCTCATCGCCGCCCGTCAGGTAGGTGAGCTTGAAATTCGCATTCATCGGATGCGGTTCCCAGCCGAGGAAAACGATCGGCTCGCCGGATTTTTCCGCGCGGGCGACCTGCGACAGCATCCCCTGCTCGGAGGATTCGACGACTTCGAACGCCTTCAATCCGAATGTATCCTTGGCCACCATGTCGAGGATCAGGCGGTTGCCGTCATTACCGGGCTCGATGCCGTAAATCTTGCCGCCAAGCGCGTCGCTGTGCGTGGCGATGTCCTTGAAATCCTTGATGCCGAGTTCGGCACCCTTGGCGTTGGTCGCCAGCGTATACTTGGCGCCGGTCAGGTTTTCCCGCAGCGTTTCGACCGATTTGTCTTCGCGGTAAGGCGCGATATCCCCTTCCATGGTCGGCATCCAGTTGCCGAGGAAGACATCGATGTCTTTGTTTTTCAGGGATGTATAGGTAACGGGAACAGAGAGAAGCTTGACGTCAGTTTCATAGCCTAGGCTTTTCAGTAGCACCGTGGCGGTGGCCGTTGTGGCAGTGATGTCGGTCCAGCCCACATCGGAAAACCGCACCGTGCCGCAACTTGCCGGTTCGGCGGCACCGGCCGCGCTGAACGTCATGGAGGAGATTGCTGCGGCCAGAACCAGACAGCGACGTCTATTTGCAAACATTGTTTGCTCCCTTTTTTTCGTTCCCTTGCCATTATCAATATCTTCCGGCCACAATCAACTCGCGTGCATTTGCGTGCTTTGGCCCGCCCGTTTGCGACAAAAACGGCAAAAACGTCGGGATTCGAACCTGCAAATGGGAAAAAGCAGACAGCAGAAATCTGTGTTTTTCGCGCCTGCGCACTTTTCAATCCACATCTTCCTCGTCAAAAGACGCCTGATGCGGCATCGGATCGGGCTTTGTGATCGCCTGGTGAAATCCGGCGCGCCGTTTCGTGAGGTTGCGAGGCGGCCGAAAGGCGCGAAGGCGCTCCGGGAGTGGATAATGGCAAAACTCTATTTCAATTATTCGACGATGAATGCCGGCAAATCGACCATGCTGCTTCAGGCGTCCTATAATTATCAGGAGCGCGGCATGCGCACGCTGATCTTCACGGCCGCGTTTGACGACCGCGCCGGCGTCGGCCGTGTCGCCTCGCGCATTGGTCTGTCCTCCGACGCCCTGACCTTCGATGAAAATACCGATTTGTTCGCTGAAGTATCGGCCTTGCATGTACAGGCGCCCGTCGCCTGCGTTTTCGTCGACGAGGCCAATTTCCTCTCAGAACACCATGTCTGGCAGCTTGCCGAGATTGTCGACCGGCTGGACATCCCGGTCATGACCTATGGTCTGCGCACGGATTTCCAGGGCAAGCTCTTCCCTGCCTCGAAAGAACTGCTTGCGATTGCCGACGAGCTTCGCGAAATCCGCACCATCTGCCATTGCGGCCGCAAGGCGACGATGGTGGCCCGCTTCGACAATGAAGGAAATGTCGTCACGGAAGGCGCGCAGATTGAGGTAGGCGGCAACGAAAAATATGTTTCCTTCTGCCGCCGCCACTGGGTGGAGACGTTCAACGGCGGCTGAACGGCTGCGTCCGGTTGCCGCATTTGATTTTTCGCAAAGATGACCGCCCGGCTCCTGCGCTAGAACGGCGGGGACATCCGCTTGGATGTGCTTTCTCTCAGGAGCAAAATTATGCAGAACAAAATTGCCGGATTTGCCAGCCTCGTCATTGCTGGACTTTTTGCCTTCCCCGCCCTGTCTGCCGAAATCGAAGTGAAGATGCTCAACAAGGGCAGCGATGGTCAGGCGATGGTCTTCGAGCCCGCAACCGTCAAGGCTGCCGTAGGTGACGTCATCACCTTCATTCCGGTGGACAAGGGCCATGACGCGGCAGCCGTGAAGGATATGATCCCCGAGGGGGTTTCCGAGTTCAAGGGCAAGATGAACGAGGCGGTGAAGCTGACGGTCGAGAAGGAAGGCGCCTACGTCGTCAAATGCACGCCGCATCTCGGCATGGGCATGGTCGCGCTCGTTGTCGTGGGCGACGCCGTGCCGGCCAACCTCGATGCCGTCAAGAGCGGCAAACTGCCGAAAAAGGCACGCGACCGGCTGAATGAGGAGATCGCCAGGCTCGGCCTCTGACTGCTTGCCCTCCGGCTCCGCGGCGGCCGTTACGTCGCAGTCCGTATGGAGAGCGATGATGGCCGGCGCGGACCGCAGGTTGAGAAAAGTTTCGCAATCATGTTGTATCCCGGTTGACCGGGACATATCTGCAGGACAGTAAATGACCGGAGTCCGACCAGGCGCCGAAGGGCGCCCCACCGGATGGCGGTTTTATTCCGGCATCCAGCCCCGCGGGCAGAGGAGACTATGACGACATGATAGACCGGATCACCGCCACGATTCAGGCAGCCTTCAGTGCCATCGGCAGGGCCGCCGGTCTTCTCGTCGCTTGGCTTTTATGGCCCTTCATGGCCGCCCATGGCTGGTACAGCGGCCGCAACTGGCTCATCAAGGGCCCGATCGCTCTGGTTCTCATCCTGCTTGCCGGCTTCTACGGATATTTCGTCTGGCAAACGCAGGTCTGGAGCAATTTCGATCCGGATTACATTTCCCGTTACAAGCTTGCTGAACGGACCGTGCCGCCCGGACAGGAACTGCCGGCCGCCTCCCCGACGTCGCCCGCTGGCGCAACCGGTGCAGCCGCCAACACATCCGCGCCGGTGTGCCAGCGCTCAGCCATCGTTGACGCTGCCGCCGATCTCACCGATTTCAACGTCAACCAGAATGCATGGATTTCCTCCATGCTGCTCTATCGCCTCGGTCTCTTCGGCATGGACTGGGATAGCACACCGTTTCTCGACAACAAGGCCTCATTCCAGCGCGGCGTGAACCAGGCTGTGCGCCGCACCTCAGTGGAGCTGGTGGATACGCTCGGGCGCGTGCGCGGGACATCGGGCATCAACAACAACCTCCAGGAAGCGCGTGGCAATATGCAGTTCAGCGAATATTCCTGGTATTTTGGTCTCGATCCTTTCGGCCCGAAGACGCCGACCCCCAGCTATTACCGCGCCGCGATCCGCAGCTTCCAGGCCTTCAATGGCGAGCTCGTCGCCTGCAAGGCCGTCTTCGACACCCGCGCCGACAACCTGATCCAGTTCATCGACCGCATTGCCGGCGATATCGGCTCGACATCGGCCATCCTGCGTGAGCGTTCGGAAAACTATAATGGCGGTTGGTTCGATACCCGCGCCGACGACCGTTTCTGGTTCGCCTATGGTCAGCTTTACGGTTATTACGGCGTACTTTCCGCAGCCGGATCCGACTTCGCGCAGGTCATCCGCGAACGCAACCTCACCAACCTGTGGAACGACACGCTCCTGCAGACCCGCGCAGCCTTGCGTATCCAGCCGGCGATCATCTCCAATGGTGAGGAGAGCGGCTGGATCATGCCGTCGCACCTGGCAACCATGGGATTTTACGTTTTGCGGGTTCGCTCCAATCTCGTCGAGCTTCGCTCGGTTCTCGACCGATAAGGCGCAGGTTTTCCCGAAGGGCGGGACTGATCAGACGATCAGGCCAAGGCGTATGGTCTTGGCCACCAGCTGGGTGCGGTTCACGCAGTCGAGTTTGCGGATGGCGTTGTTCATATAGGCGTTGACGGTATGTTCCGAGATGGAGAGAAGCTCGGCAATCTCCACCGAGGTCTTCCCCTGCGCCGTCCAGCGCACCACGTCGAGTTCCCGCTTCGTCAGCGGTGAAGGCCCTCTGGAGCCAGTGCGGCAAAGCCGGTCATAGACCTCCAGCGCGTGTAGCGCGATCATGCCCAGCTCGTTCAGCGCGGCCTGTTGCAGGGTATCGCGATCGCCTGCGAAATTCATCAGATACCGATTGCCGTTCATGCCGTGTACCGGGACCATGAGACCCGAAGTAATGCCCATGCTGCGCACGGAGGATACGGCATCCTGAAGCGTTTCACACGCAATGTCCGGGTCCTGCAACGACCAATATTGCGGCATCATCGATGATGCGCCGCGCCTGATGACGGGACAATCCCCGAGCGCACCGTCGCTGGTCATCGCATTCACGACCCAGATTGGCAGGCTGCTTTCAATGACCGTCGGCAAACCATAGGCATTTTGGCCGCCGGGCAGGAGCAGCAGGGTCACATAGGCGTAACCGAAAGCGTGCATCACTTCCTGCAGCGCCTCCAGCCATTGGGACTTGTCGGCAGCAGCCGACAGATCATCGCATAGCCTCGCCTGACGCTCCGTCTTCACCATTCACGCCCCTTCTCCGCGCCGGGTCTTGACGCCAGGAGCGAAAAAATGCGTGGCCATGACGGGGTTGCGACCTTCATATCGTCTGGATTACCCTGCTAAAGCACCGGCTTTTCGGCCTTGTCCTTCGGCTTGGCCATCAGTTTCTCCAAGAAACCAAGCATGACCGCCGAGGCGACAAAAGCCAGATGGATGATCGTGAACCACATCAGCTTGCTGTCCGAGTACTGATTGGCATTGAGAAAGATTTGCAGCAAGTGAATGGACGAAATGGCCACGATTGACGACGCGACCTTGATTTTCAGGCTTCCGGCATCAAGCTTGCCCAGAAACGAAACCTCCGCATCGGCATCGTCGAAACGGCTGACAAAGTTCTCGTAACCGGAAATCATCACCATGACGATCAGGCTGGCGACGAGTGCCGCATCGATCAGGCCCAGCATGGCGAGGATCATGTCGGCTTCGTCGTAGGTAAAAACGTTCTTCGCAACTTTCAGAAACTTGAGCGCGAAAGAAAAGGCGTAGACAGCCAGCGCCGCGACGAGGCCGAGATAAAAAACGACCAGCAGCCAGCGGCTGGAGAGAATGATCCGCTCGACGAGCAGTTCAAGAGACTTCATTTCCGTATCCGATTATTAAACTGTTATTTTCGGGTATGCTTTCTTTCGCCATGTAAACTGGCCGCGAAGATCGTAGCAAGCATCAATGTCGGCACTTTGACCGCATCGTGGCGTTTTCGCCCTGACCCATCTTTTTTGGCCGCGGCCCGCAAACGTAATATTTTTGCAACATAGCGCCCCGCTTTAAAACATGATGCTAAAAGTCATATATAATAATGTTGACAGTTATAATCATGTTTTTTAGTCCTCGCTTACCGGCTCGCCCGTAACAATCAAAACAGTTTCAGCCGCGACGGCAAACGCGGCGTGCTTTCGCACGCCGTGGCCTATTCGCGCGCCTACCTGGGGGTATTTAATGTCCATTTCGCGCACGCATTCCGCGCTGCTTCTGTGCACTGCCATCTCTCTTCTGCCGCTCGCCGGCCCCGTGCGGGCGCAGGATGCCGCGGCGCAGGCGGACGGCACCACCACGCTCGAAAAAATCGTCGTCAAGGGCAAGCGCGTCAAAAGCGCCAATGCCGTCGCCGATACGCCGCTGGCGAGCCAGACGACTGCGGAAGACATCCGCAAGAAGGACATCGGCAGCATCAAGGACCTCGGCAACAGCACGGAACCGGGTGTCGATTACGTCGACGCCAAACCCGGCCGGCCCGGCGGCCTGTTCATTCGCGGCCTCGGTGGCGCACGCGTCGTCACCTTGATCGACAATATTCCCGTTCCCTTCTTCGAAAACTTCGCCCGGCAGGGTCAGGCCACCACCACATTGAGCAATACGAATTCGAGCTTTGATTTCTCATCGCTTTCGACCGTTGATGTGGTGCGTGGCGCCGATTCCAGCCGCATCGGCTCCGGTGCTCTCGGCGGCGCGCTGGTGCTGCGCACGCTCGAGCCGGAGGACCTGATCGGTGAAGGCAGGGACTGGGGCGGTGTCGCCAAGACCACCTATGACAGCGAGGACAGAAGCGTGGGCGGATCGCTCGCCGTCGCCAGGAAGATCGAGAACACCTCGGTCCTTTTCCAGGGTTCCTACAAACGCGGCAATGAAACGGACAACAAGGGTACGGCAGACATCTACGGCACGCGTCGCACCAAGCCCAACCCCGCCGACACCTATGAAAGCAACCTGATGTTCAAGATCCGCCAGGATCTGGAAGGTGGCCACCGCATAGGACTTACTGCCGAACGGTATTCGCTGAGAGACCGCAGCGACATGAAAACCCTTCAGGGTGTCAGCGTATCGGGCTCGACCTATCGCATCGGTGATTACCGCGGTTACGAGGACACTGAGCGCGACCGCGTCTCGCTTGATTATGAATACGAGGCGCCCTCGACTGACGGCATGATCGATGCCGCCAATCTGTCGCTCTACTGGACGCGCCTCTCCAAGGAATCCGGCGCCGGCGACCGGCTGACCAATAATTCCCTCTATATTCGCGAAGACAGCATGCGCAACAGCGCCTTCGGTATCGTCGGCGGCCTGGAATCCGGGTTCGAGCTTGGCGGCGTGCAGCACACCGTCCGTTTCGGCGGCAACGCCATGACCACAGATTTCAGCCAGGAGCTTTTCGCCAATACGGCCGGTTCGACCTCATCGTCGCAATCGGACATGCCTGACGTGAGCGGCAAGAGCCTCGGCCTCTATCTCGATGACGAAATCGCCTTCGGCAACGGCTTCCGACTGACCCCCGGCCTGCGCTTCGATTCCTACGATTACGATCCCGATGGCTCCGTTTCCAGCAACAGCGGCTACCGAACATTCGGCCTGCCGAGCGGCAATAGCGGCTCGCGCTTCTCGCCGAAGCTTCTTGCCACCTATGATGTCACGCCCGAACTACAGCTTTTCGCACAATGGTCGATGGCCTATCGTGCCCCGACGATCAACGAACTGTATCTGAACTTCTCCAACGTCAGCTCCGGTTACGCTGTTGTCGGCAACTCCGCCCTCAATCCCGAGACCAGCAACGGTTTCGAGATCGGTGCGAACTACGCCTCCGGCGACCTGACGGGAAGCCTGACGCTGTTCCACAACAAGTACAAGAACTTCATCGAACAATATACGACCTCGACAACGCTCTTCCCCGGCTTCGGCGGCAGGGGCAACGGATCGCTCTTTACCTATCGCAACCGCAACAACGTCGAAATCTCCGGTGTGGAGGCCAAGGTCCGCAAGGATCTGGCAAACGGCTTCTTCGCCCACGCCTCGCTTGCCTACGCCTATGGCAAGGACACCGACACCAACGAGTTCATCCGCACGGTAGCACCGTTCAAGTCCGTCCTCGGCGTGGGTTATGCGCAGGATGTCTGGGGCACGGAACTGACGGGCGTTTTTTCCGCCGGCATGCGTGACGACAGGGTGGCCAACACTTTCGACGCCCCCGGTTACGGCGTCTTCAACCTGACCGGTTGGTGGGAACCCGAGCAGACCAAGGGCCTGCGCATCCACGCCGGCATCTACAACCTGTTCGACAGGAAATACTGGAATGCCGTCGGCGTCCGCGACGTGAACCCGAATTCGGTCAGCACGGTCAATCAGCCGGTCGATTTCTACACGGAAGCAGGCCGCACCTTCAAAATCTCCCTGACCCAGAAGTTCTAAATCCGGGGCGGAAGCATCAACTCCAGTCGGGCGGCCTTTCGGGTCGCCCCTTTTTGTCAGCGGCAATAGAGATAGCCGCCTTTTCGCTCCAGCACGTCGAGATGCAGGTGATCCTGATGGGTTGCGTCGCTGCCGGGCGAAAGGACCGTGCGGAAAAACAGGCAGGCGGCAGCGGTAATCGTGCGCTGGAAAGCGCCTTCCGGCGTCCCGTCCTCACCGCGCGGCTTCATCACCAGCGGCTCGCCCTTATCGAAGGAAATGGTGGAAATATCCACGGCATTGCCCTTGGCATGTTCGGAAATCTTGCCGTTTTCCGCGCTGTTGCGGTTGCGGCAAATGTAGGTCGAAGCGTTGGCGATCGCCGTCACCTTTTTCTCCGGCAAAGCCAGAGCGGCCGCCGGCACCATCATCTCCTTGGTCCAGCGTGAAAGCGCAAGCGCGGTTTCACAGCGCATGGTTCCAGATGGCTCAAGCTTGATGCCAGGCAGAACCACGGAAAGCTCGACAGGCGCGTCGATGCCGCACCCCTGCTCCGTATCGCGGATCGGCTCAAGCTGCTTGAACTCGGCGCCAATCTCCTTCAACGAGGCAAGACATGCCTGGAGTGCGGCCGGGTCCTCCGGCTTCACCGGCTCCGGTGGCTTCTCCTCAGGTTTCGCCGCTTCGACAGTCGGTTTCTTCTGCTCCACGCCATCCTTGTCCTCGCCTTCCTTCTTGGCGTCATCGGAACCCTTGTCAGCGGGTGTCTTTTCACCATCGGATTGCTGGTTTCCGGAAGCATCGGGTTTCGCGACCGGCTTCTCCTCGGGCTGCGGCTTGGGAACGGGTTTGGGTGCTTCCGCCGCCCTTTGCGGCGTCTTGTCGGATGGCTTTTCCGAGGGGGTGGAGGACTGCCCCTCACCCGGTTTCGGCTGCGGCACCGGCACCTGCGCCGGCGGTTCAGAGGCAGAAATCAGTGCGAGGGTGGTTACCAGAAGACACAGGCGATGAAGCATTTTACGGGGCACTCCTGACCGTTTCGGCAGGGGTGCAACGCCGCGGCGGCCCGTAAGGTTCATTCCCTTGCCGAAATCCGCTTGCCAAGGCGGATCGTGCACGCTAACAATTTTCGCATGAACATCGTGTCTAAGAACATTGCTAACTGGTGGTGGAGCAGCTTTACGCGGCCTTGACCAGTCATGTCTTCAGACAAAGTCCAAGCCGCCCGAATTTTCAGGCGGCTTTTTTGTTATCTTGCCGCCTGTCATCGGGCCTGAACAACGGGAAGTGCGAAAGAAATGGTAACGATCATTCAGGATGACGGAGCGGAAACCTACGAGACGAAAGGCGGCATCAAGGTCAGCCGAAAGCGCCGGCCTGCCGATTATGCCAACGCCATCGACAATTATGTCGAAAAGCTCGATTCCCATCGCGGCGCGGTTTTCTCATCCAACTATGAATATCCCGGCCGCTACACGCGCTGGGACACGGCCATCATCGACCCGCCGCTCGGAATTTCCTGTTTTGGCCGCAAGATGTGGATTGAGGCCTATAATGGCCGCGGCGAAGTACTGCTTTCCTTCATCACCGAAAAGCTGAAGGCGACGCCCGATCTCACGCTCGGCGCTTCCACCACGCGTCGTCTTGATCTTACCGTCAACGAACCGGACCGCGTCTTCACTGAAGAAGAACGCTCAAAAATCCCGACCGTCTTCACTGCGCTGCGCGCCATAGTCGACCTCTTCTATTCGAACGCGGATTCGGCAATCGGCCTGTTCGGCGCCTTCGGTTACGACCTCGCTTTCCAGTTCGACGCCATCAAGCTGTCGCTGGCACGCCCGGAAGACCAGCGCGACATGGTGTTGTTCCTGCCCGATGAAATCCTGGTCGTTGATCACTATTCCGCCAAGGCCTGGATCGACCGTTACGATTTCGAAAAGGGCGGCGTGACGACGGACGGCAAGTCCTTCGACATAGCACCCGATCCCTTCAAGACAACCGATACGATCCCGCCCAAGGGCGATCATCGTCCCGGCGAATATTCCGAACTTGTCGTGAAGGCCAAGGAAAGCTTCCGCCGCGGCGATCTGTTCGAGGTCGTCCCCGGCCAGAAATTCATGGAACGCTGCGAAAGCAACCCATCGGCGATTTCCCGCCGCCTGAAGGCGATCAACCCGTCCCCCTACTCCTTCTTCATCAATCTCGGCCATCAGGAATATCTGGTCGGCGCCTCGCCGGAAATGTTCGTGCGCGTCTCCGGCCGCCGCATCGAGACCTGCCCGATCTCAGGCACCATCAAGCGCGGCGACGATCCGATTGCCGACAGCGAACAGATCCTGAAGCTGCTCAACTCGAAGAAGGATGAGTCCGAACTGACCATGTGCTCGGATGTGGACCGCAACGACAAGAGCCGCGTCTGCGAACCCGGTTCGGTCAAGGTCATTGGCCGCCGCCAGATCGAGATGTATTCGCGCCTCATCCACACGGTGGACCACATTGAAGGCCGCCTTCGGGACGATATGGACGCCTTTGATGGCTTCCTCAGCCACGCCTGGGCCGTGACCGTCACCGGCGCACCGAAGCTCTGGGCCATGCGCTTCATCGAAGGCCATGAAAAGAGCCCGCGCGCCTGGTATGGCGGCGCCATCGGCATGGTCGGCTTCAACGGCGACATGAACACCGGACTTACGTTGCGCACCATCCGGATCAAGGACGGCATTGCCGAGGTGCGTGCGGGTGCGACCCTGCTTAACGATTCCAATCCGCAGGAAGAAGAAGCCGAAACCGAACTCAAGGCGTCCGCCATGATATCAGCCATTCGCGACGCGAAAGCCACCAACGCCGCTTCCACCAAGCGCGATGCGGCCAAGGTCGGTACTGGCGTGAAGATCCTGCTTGTCGATCACGAAGACAGCTTTGTCCACACGCTGGCGAATTATTTCCGCCAGACAGGTGCGACCGTCTCCACCGTCAGATCGCCGGTCGCAGCCGACGTATTCGATCGCTTCCAGCCCGATCTCGTCGTGCTTTCCCCCGGACCGGGCAGCCCGACGGACTTCGACTGCAAGGCGACGATCAAGGCGGCCCGCGCCCGCGAATTGCCGGTCTTCGGCGTCTGCCTCGGCCTTCAGGCTCTGGCGGAAGCCTATGGCGGCGAGCTTCGCCAGCTTGCGGTGCCGATGCATGGCAAACCCTCGCGCATCCGCGTGCTGGAACCGGGCCTCGTCTTCTCCGGTCTCGGCAAGGAAGTGACCGTTGGCCGTTACCACTCGATCTTTGCCGACCCCTCCACCCTGCCGCGTGATTTCATCATCACGGCCGAAAGCGAGGACGGCACGATCATGGGCATCGAACATGCCAAGGAACCCGTGGCTGCCGTTCAGTTCCACCCGGAATCGATCATGACGCTTGGCCAGGACGCCGGCATGCGCATGATCGAGAACGTGGTGGTGCATCTGACCCGCAAGGCGAAGACGAAAGCCGCGTGATGGCTGCCGCCGATACCACCAACATCGAGCCGATACGGGCGGAGCACGTTGAGAGCTTTCATCGTGCTCTCGATGCGGTATCGCGCGAGCGGAAATATCTGAGCTTCCTGGAGGCGCCGCCGCTCGATGCGGTGCGCGCCTTCGTTCTCGACATGATCGAAAACAACCATCCGCAATTCGTTGCAGTTGCGGATGGCGAAGTGGCGGGCTGGTGCGACATTCGCCGCCAGGACAGAGCAACCCGCGCCCATTGCGGCACACTCGGCATTGGTATCCTACCGGCCTACCGTGACAAGGGACTTGGCGCGCAGCTGATGCGGCGAGCGCTCGATTCCGCCCGTCAATGCGGGCTGCATCGTGTCGAGCTGAGCGTGCATGCGGACAACGCCAGAGCCATAGCGCTGTACGAAAAAATCGGCTTTGTGCATGAGGGCCGGGCCCGCGATGCCGTTCTGATCCACGGGCGCTATATCGACAGCCTGAACATGGCGATCATCCTCGGCAACTAACCCCTCGGCAGCGCAGCGGAAATACAAAGCGCGAATTTCTTCAGCAGCTGCAGGTCGAAATGTCCCTCCCGACGCAGCATCCAGGTCAGCGCGTCATTCGCCGTCCATGGCTTCTTGTAGGGTCTGACCGAAGTCACGGCGTCGTAAACGTCGCAGATGGCCGCGATACGCGCGTAAAGGCTGATCTCGCTGCCGGCACGCCCGCTGGGATAACCGCCGCCGTCAATTCGCTCATGATGATTGAAGCAGACATCAAGCACCATCTCAGGCATCTGCTCGTTTCGCGACAATATTTCCCGCCCGAATGCCGGGTGGAGATTGATGATTTTGCGTTCGTCGGTGCTCAACCCATCCGCCTTGTTGAGAATGGACGAGGGTATTTCCACCTTGCCAATATCATGCAGCAGGCCACTGACGCCGAGCAGATCGACCGTTCCGCGGTCGAGCCCGAGATAATTACCGAAGAGGATCATCAGCCCGCTGACGGAAACCGAGTGCACAAAAGTCGTTTCATCTTTCGATTTCAGGCGGGTGACCCCGATGAAGATCGCCGGGTTCGACTGCACGGCATCGGAAATCTTGCCCGCCGCCGCCGCCATGCCCTTCAGCGACACAAGGCCGCCGGCTTCTGCGGAAGCAAAGGTCTCGGAAATAGTGCCTGCGGCTGATCGGACCGCATGGGTTACGGCGGCAATGGTTTCCGGGCAATTGTCCGGCGCCAGCGAAACCGCAGCCGAACGCCTGCCGCCTTCGGTATCGTATCCCCTGGCCGTGTTGATGATGATGCTTTCAGCGCCGCTTGATTTCAATTGCCGCATCAATTCCTCCTGCCGCAAAAGAAAGCGGTGCCGCTTTAAAAATCCCTGATTCGAAAGCGTTCCTTCGACCGCTTCGATAAACATGCCAAGTGTCAGTTGCTGGGTGGAAATTCGTTTGAGCATCAGACGCTTTTATTTTCCTTCCCGGGAATATAACCTAAAACCGCAATTCGTAAAAATGCCGGCGCACAACCGGATGAACTATAAAGGTGAAGTCAAGCCTTCCCAATCCCGCCTAAACTTGAACCTTGAAGATTAGATACCACAAATATGAAAATTTTTTACTCTCGATATATTTAAAACTCAAAGAATCAATTCGAATAGATCCGGAAACAACCCTCGAATGTAAATAATGAAGATTCTCGCATACGACGTAAATCAGGAGCCGAAGAAAGCCGCATGAATTCCAGACTTGAAAAGCGCATCGACCAGGGTACGGGCCGTGAACCGGCAGACATGGTTCTCAAGAACGGCCGCTTCTTCGATCTCGTCACCGGAGAACTCGTTGCCTCGGATATCGCCATTTGTGGCGATACGATCGTGGGAACCGGTGAAAGCTATGAGGGTTACCGGGAAATCGATATTTCCGGCAAAATCGTCGTCCCCGGTTTCATCGATACGCATCTCCATATCGAATCGTCGCTGGTGACACCGCATGAGTTCGATCGCTGCGTTTTGCCGTATGGCGTCACCACCGCCATTTGCGACCCGCATGAAATTGCCAATGTGCTCGGAGTGGAGGGGCTTCAGTTCTTCCTCGACAGCGCCATGGAAACCATCATGGACATCCGCGTGCAGCTTTCCTCTTGCGTGCCCGCCACTCACCTGGAAACCGCTGGCGCCGACCTGCCGATTGAAAAGCTGCTGCCGTTCCGGAACCACCCGAAGGTCATCGGCCTTGCTGAATTCATGAATTTCCCCGGTGTCATCCACAAGGACCCGGTGTGCATGGCGAAGCTGGAGACTTTTCAGGGCCAGCATATCGACGGGCACGCACCGCTTCTTTCCGGAACAGCGCTGAACGGTTATCTCGCTGCCGGCATCCGCACCGAGCATGAATGCACGAGTGCAACGGAAGCGCTGGAGAAAATCCGCAAGGGCATGCACATTCTGGTGCGCGAAGGCTCGGTCTCGAAAGACCTGCATGCCCTGATGCCCATCATAACCGAGCGGCTGTCGCCCTATCTGGCGCTCTGCACCGATGACCGCAACCCGCTCGACATCGCCGAACAGGGCCATCTCGACTACATGATCCGCACCGCGATCGCCAGCGGCGTGGAACCGCTCGCCATCTATCGCGCCGCCTCTATTTCCGCCGCCAAAGCCTTTGGCCTGCGCGATCGCGGCCTGGTCGCGCCGGGCTGGCGCGCCGATCTCGTGGTGATCGACAGCCTGGAAAGCTGCAAAGCCAGCATGGTTCTTTCCGGCGGCCGGATCGTCAACGATGCGCTCTTTGCCACGCGCAAACCGGTCGCACCGGTCGGTCTCGACAGCGTCAAGGCAAGACCCGTGCTCGCCTCGCATTTTGGCGTGCCGGTCACGGAAGGCGAAAGCCCTGTCATGGGCGTGCTTCCCGGCAAGATCATTACCGAGCACCGTCGCTACAGACTGCCGACGGACGGCAACCAGACCACCGTCGATCTCGAAAACGATATCATCAAGGTCGCCGTCATCGAACGCCACGGCAAGAACGGCAACCATGCCAATGGTTTCGTTCAAGGTTTCGGCCTGAAAAAGGGCGCCATCGCCTCCACCGTCGGTCATGACAGCCATAATATCTGCGTTGTCGGGGTGAGCGAAGACGACATGGCGCTGGCCGCTAACCGGCTGGGCGAAATCAAGGGCGGTTTTGTCGTGGTGGAAGACGGCAGGGTGACAGGCGAAATCGCTTTGCCCGTCGCCGGGCTGATGAGCCTTGAACCCTACGAGACCGTTCGCGATACGCTGCACACCCTGAGAAAAGCAGCCTATGCGCTGGGCACCACGCTGGAAGAACCCTTCCTTCAGGTCGCCTTCCTGCCCCTGCCCGTCATCCCCCATCTCAAGATTTCCGACATGGGCATGGTGGATGTGGACCGGTTTACGCTGATCTGATGGTGGCTTGGCGACTAGCGGCAGCGAAGAACGCTTCGCCTCCGTTTTTGAGGCCGCTGGCGCGGCCTCATGCCTTCGTCTCCGCAGGCCAGGTGACATAATAATATTTGCCCGCGACCCTGCCGAAATAGGCATTTTTTCCCGTCGCCTTTTCGACATAACTCCCGTTTCCGTCCTTGGAAAGCGCACCGTCTTCGCTGCGCTTCAGTTGAGTATTGAGGAAGTCGACCCAGTTGGTCTTGGCGGTATCGGTAGCTGTGGTCGGCGTTGCTTTTTTCTGGTTGGGATCCCACGCATTGATCGTTTTACCCTGAGTGGGATTGGTAACCTGCAGGGCCCCGCGCTCGAGAGCGCCTACCATTGCCCGGGCGCGCAGATATTGCGCCGGATCGTCGCCAGCCAACGCGAGCTTCGCTTTCAGATTCCGCATGAAAGCGGGCGACGCGATATAGTCGGCCGAAGAGGTTTTTGCCGCTGGTGTCGATGAGGATGTGCGGGCCGCCGATTTCCCGGAAGGAAATACATCGCGGATGGACGGAAGGGCAGCCTTGGCTTTGCCGCCTGAGGACCTAGTATTACCGCTGTTGGGCTGATTGAAATTCTTGATTGAAACGGACATGACAATTCCTGCTTCACTAACGAGTGGTGATGGAAATATGCAGGACACGATGTTTGACGCCGAAAGCTTGCCCAGGACTTGCAGTACAGCCGAAATAAATGCGAAACCATTATTTATGCGGAGGAAAAACGACAATATAAACATTCTAAATTATGAATATACTTAAATAGCTTCGTTACGACGTTAAGACAAAGCCATGACGTCACATGCGGCGGTGGCAACCCGCCCCGCAGCCAGAGACTCTTCGCGGATCAGCACAGGCAGCTTATCGCCTCGGGATCAGCGACCTGCGAAAATAAACGACGCGCTCCGTTTCCTCAAATCCCAGGGCCGCATGCATGCGATGGGAGCTGAGATTGGCGATATCGGCATCGGAGGCAAGTTCGCTGACGCCTTGGTCGATGGCCCAGCGGGTCACCTGCTCCACCAGAAGGGCGGCGACGCCCTGCCTGCGAAACGCCTCCTCCACGTAGATTCCCTCAAGAAACGCCACGGGTGACGTATCGCAGCCGTTGACGTAATCCCGCCGCAGGCTGACCTCGGCAAAACCAATGGCCGATCCGTCAAGATCGTGAACGATAAATCCAGCCCCGGTTTCGCAAACGTCCTGCAACTCAGCCCGATGGTCTTCAGGCGCCGTATCGGGCCAGAGACGGTGTCGCAGAAGGCACCAGTCATCCGGATAGTCGCCAGCATTTCGGACGTCGAAAGTCCCGCTCATTCAACGCTCCCGCAAAACACGTCCAGCCCCTCAAGCTTGACGATGCCGCCATCAAACAGCGGCTCGAAACCCGGCATCGGCAGGATTGTCGTCACGTTCATGCCCCTGGGGATGGGAAACTCCACCGGCTTGCGCGTCAGGTTGAAAACGAAAAGCAGCGTATGCTCGCCCCTGTAACGCGTGAAGGCCAGCACGTCGAGATTGGTTTTCAGGAACGTCATGTCCCCGTCACGCAGCGCGCCATGGCTTTTCCGGAACGACAGAACCGCCCGGTAATGGTTCAGGATCGAGTCCGGCCTTCGTTCCTGCGCATCCGCGGCGTGCATGGCATGCGCATAGGGCACCGGCAGCCACGGTTTTTCAGCGGTCGAAAAGCCGGAATTCTGCTTGCCTGTTTCCCAGACCATCGGCGTGCGGCATCCATCGCGCCCCTTGAAGGCTGGCCAGAAGCGGATGCCATAGGGGTCACGCAAATCAGCGAAAGCCAGCTCAGCCTCCGTCAAGCCAAGTTCCTCGCCCTGATAGAGGCAAATGGACCCGCGCAGGCTGGCGAGAACGCAGATGGCAAGCTTGGCAACCCGCGTCTGTTCTTCGGCGCCTTCCGAAAACCGGCTGAGATGGCGCACCACGTCATGGTTGGAAAAGGCCCAGCAGACCCACCCGTCCGTCACCACCTTGCCGAAAGTCTCGACCGACCCGCGGATGTGTTTGGCGGTGAAATCCGGCCCCAGAAGGTCGAAGGTGTAGCACATGTTGAGCTTGTCGTTGCCGGACGTGTAAGCAGCAACGGTCTTCAACGATCGCGCGCCGTCACCCACTTCACCCACGGTGGCGCGGCCCTCATACTCATCGAGCAGTGCGCGGAAGCGCTTCAGGAAACCGATATTTTCCGGCCGGGTCTTGTCATAAAGATGGTCCTGCATGCCGTAGGGGTTGACGTCGGAAGCGTCGAGCCCGAAGCTTTCCTCGTCGAACAGCGGCGGGTTGTCACGCAGGAGCTTGTCGTGGAAATAGTGATTGACGGTATCGAGCCGGAAACCGTCCACGCCGCGATCCAGCCAGAAGCGTACCGTTTCCAGCAGCGCATCCTGAACCTCGGGATTGTGGAAGTTCAGGTCCGGTTGCGACGTCAGGAAGCTGTGCATGTAATATTGCTTGCGCACGCCATCCCACTCCCAGGCCGGCCCGCCAAAAACTGAAAGCCAGTTCGTCGGTGCCGTGCCGTCCGGCTTGGGATTGGCCCACACATACCAGTCAGCCTTGCTGTTCGTCCGGCTCGCCCGGCTGTCCACGAACCATGGATGCTGGTCCGACGTGTGCGAGATGACCTGGTCGATGATGACCTTCAAGCCGAGACGATGCGCCTCGGCCATCAGCGCATCGAAATCAGTGAGCGTGCCGAACAGCGGATCGACATTGCAATAATCCGAGACGTCATAGCCCATATCCGCCATGGGCGAGGTGAAGAAGGGCGAAAGCCAGATTGCGTCGACACCGAGCGAGGCGATGTATGGCAAGCGCTTGGTCACGCCGGCGAGATCACCATAGCCGTCGCCCGTCGTGTCCTGAAACGAACGCGGATAGACCTGATAAATCACCGCTCCCTTCCACCAGTCCGATTGCGCTTGGGGTTTGTGGACCGGGGCATGGGATAACGTCATCGGCAATCTCCTGATCGTGTCTGACGCAGAGAATATAAAGCCGCCGCCTCCGCGTAAACCTTAACTTCGCACCTGCACAAACGGCCAAAACCACCTTGTCAGCAGCGCGCACTCGTCGTAAGCCGCATGGCTGGAAAAAACGGGAGGATGACGGCGTGGGCGGACGATTTCTGTCGATTGGCGAATGTATGGTGGAACTGTCGCAGGCCGGCAACGGGCTGCTGCGTAAGGGTTTTGCCGGCGACACCTTCAATACCGCCTGGTATGCGCGCGCCTGCCTGCCAGAGGACTGGTCCGTCGATTATTTCACCGCACTCGGCGACGATCCGCTTTCGGAAGACATGCTGGCATTCATTGCGGAAGCCGGCATCGGCACGGAAAAAATCCGCCGCATCAAGGGCGGCACGCCCGGCCTTTACCTGATCAACCTGAAAGACGGCGAACGCACCTTCAGCTACTGGCGCAATGCCGCGGCGGCAAGACAGCTCGCTGCGGACGCGGACCACCTGCGCAAAACGGTCGAAAACGCCGACGTCGTCTATTTCTCCGGCATTACGCTCGCCATCCTCGCCTCTGCCCATGATGTCGATACATTCCTTGCGGAACTGCGCCGCGCCAGGGCGACGGGCAAGCTCGTGGTCTTCGATCCCAACATCCGCCCGCGCCTCTGGGCGGACAAGGACATCATGCTGGAGACGATCTCCAATGGCGCCCGCGCCGCGACGCTTGTCATGCCGAGCTTCGACGACGAGGCGAGCCATTTCGGCGATACCTCCGTGGAAGCGACCATTGCCCGTTACCGTTCGCTCGGTGTTGAAAACATCGTTGTGAAGGACGGCCCCAAGGGCGCAACACTCGATTTCGGCGGCAACCGTAGCCACGCCCCGGCGATGAAGGCCGTTGAGGTGGTGGACACGACGAGCGCCGGCGACAGTTTCAACGGCGCCTTCCTCGCCCGTTATGTGACCGGAAGCTCTCCGGAAGAAGCGGCCACTTTTGCCGCTAGGGCGGCGGCAACCGTGATTGGCCACCACGGCGCGCTGATCAGCCCCGAATTGCTCCCTCTCGTCGGATAGCCGCCACGCCCGGCCAGCAAACAAGGTTTTGCAGCCGTCACAGACCCTGACATGATCCTGTAACACGCGCGCCGCATATACGGGCGGAAGCCGGGCAATGGGGATTCGCCCGTGCGCAGATGAGCAGGATCGGTGTTCATGACGAGAATCACGATTGTCACAGATGCCTGGCACCCGCAGGTCAACGGCGTGGTTCGCTCGATCGAAAACACCAATACCGAACTCGCGCGGCTCGGCGTCGATGTGCGCATGGTGACGCCGCAGAGTTTTTACAGCATCCCCTGCCCCACCTATCCGGAAATCCGCCTTTCGGTTGCCGGCTATCGCCGCGTGGCGGCGGAGATCGAAAAAAGCCAGCCCTCCTTCGTGCATATTGCCACAGAAGGGCCGCTGGGTTTCATGGCGCGGCGCTGGTGCGTCAAGAACCGCATGCGTTTTTCAACCAGCTATCACACCCGCTTCCCCGAATATGTGGCGGCGCGCTTTCCCGTGCCGGAAAGCTGGCTTTATGCCTTCGTGCGCTGGTTCCACAATGGCGGCAACACCTGCATGGTGGCGACGCCAAGCCTTGAGACAGAACTGGAGGCGCGCGGCGTGCGCAACCTCAAACGCTGGAGCCGCGGCATCGACGCCGAGCTTTTCCATCCCCGCCCGAAGGCAAAGCTGCCCTTCGACCTGCCGAGACCGATTTTCATGACCGTGGGACGTGTAGCGGTGGAGAAGAACCTGCCGGAATTCCTCGATCTCGACCTGCCGGGATCTAAGGTCGTCATCGGCGACGGCCCCGCCCGCCATGAATTGCAGGAAAAATACCCTGACGTCCTTTTCACCGGCGTCAAGACCGGCGAGGATCTTGCCGACGCCTATGCGCAGGCCGATGTCTTCGTTTTCCCGTCCAAGACAGACACCTTCGGCAACACCATTCTGGAAGCTCTGGCAAGCGGCGTGCCCGTGGCCGCCTTCCCCGTTACCGGACCAATCGACATCCTTGGCGGCAACCCGGCGGCCGGAGCGCTGGACGACAATCTTCGCGATGCCTGTCTTGCCGCCCTTCATTGTTCGCCCCAGGCGGCGCTGGCGCTCTCCAGGAGCTACAGCTGGGAAAAGGCATCCAGGCAATTCCTCGACAATGTCATTCATGCCGCTGGCAAATCGCTGCCGCTGCTCTCCCGCTCCCAACTTGCATGAGTCGATCCCCGAGATTTTCTTCAGGGATAGTGGACGAAACCGATCGGGAATGTCACAAGGCGATCAGGACGCGACTGCCGTTATCTTCAGAACGGGGTCGGGCTGCTGATTGACGTCAGGCGGCTGCCGCGGGATTACGCTGGCCGTCCTTTAGTCCGATAAACCGGTGCCTACCAGGCACCGACCAGAGATTCGCCTGTCAGTGGCACTGTCCGCGCCTTACCGTCCCGATCCGTCACCGACAGCAACGCCGCCATCTGCTTGGGTGACTTGCGGAACCAGTTAGCGGCGACGCTTGCCATATCGCCGATCATCGCGTGTTTGTGCCATTCGGCAAAGCGCTTGGCTGTTGCTTCCGGCTCCGAACGATAGAAGAAATCGCCGGATTGGCCGAGATCGTTGATGGATGCCGCCATGGCGGAGAGTGGCCGCTGGAACATTTTTGCCGGCACCGACAGCCCCCGGGCGCTATCGGCAAAAGCCGGCGCCATGAAATCGATCGCCCAGCCATCGGCATCGATCCAGCAGTGGAAATTCTCGCCCGCACCTGTCACGTAACCATCGTCGCGATGATCCGCGAACAGGAGCACCTTTCCGCCAAGATTATAGGCCGCAAGCCCGCCCTTCGGCACCGCTTTCACCTTGTAGTGCTGCTGCAGGATGAAGGCGCCGAAAGTGCTGAAATACATCGAGGCCGAAGCGGGATCGGCATTCTGGGCGAGGAGCAGGCTGTTGATGACGCGGTAGATCCGCTGATAGTCGGTCTGCTTGATCAGCATGATTTTTACTCTTCAAAACAAGGCGTTGGATGAGCGTCCGCCGCTTGTTTCTTCTCCCCGAGGGGGAGAAGTCCGCGGCAGCGGGATGAGGGGGCTAGGCCAGCGATATACGGAGAGCTTGCCCCCTCATCTGACCCTTCGGGCCATCTTCTCCCCGGCAGGGAGAAGAAAATTGCCGCGACGTCTCACGCCAAAATCAACGTCTCTTCTTCGCCTTGCTCTCGAACGGATTGTCCGAGCCGCGATAATGTACGCGGATCGGCACGCCCGGCATGTCGAAATCCTTGCGCAGGCCATTGACGAGATAACGCGTATAGCTCTCCGGAATGGCTTCCGGCCGCGTGCAGGAAATCATGAAGGCGGGCGGGCGGGCCTTGACCTGCGTCATATATTTCAGCTTCAGGCGGCGGCCGGAGACGGCCGGCGGCGGGTGCTGCGTGGTCTGCGCGTCGAGCCAGCGGTTAAGCCTTGCGGTGGAGATGCGGCGGTTCCAGACCTTGTCGGTATCGATGATATTCTGCATCAGCCGGTCGAGACCATACCCCGTCTGTCCGGAAATCGGCACGGCGCGAATACCGCGCGCCTGCGGCAGCAGACGCTCGGTCTTTTCACGCAGATCGGCCAGATAGGCCTGCGGGTCTTCGACGAGATCCCATTTGTTGAAGGCGAGCACGGCGGCGCGGCCTTCGCGGATGACGAGATCGACCAGCTGCAAATCCTGCTTTTCGAACGGAATGGTGCTGTCGAACACGATGACGACGGTTTCGGCGAAGCGGATGGAGCGCAGCGAATCCGCAACCGAGAGCTTTTCCAGCTTCTCCGTCACCTTGGCCTTGCGGCGCATGCCGGCCGTATCGAACATCTTGATGGTGCGGCCGCGCCAGTCCCATTCGACGGAAATACTGTCGCGGGTGATACCGGCTTCGGGGCCGGTCAAAAGGCGATCTTCGCCGAGGAAACGGTTGATCAGCGTCGACTTGCCCGCATTCGGCCGGCCGATGATGGCGACGCGCAGCGGCTTGGTCTCGTCATAGACGGGCTCTTCGTCTTCCTCGTCCTCGCTGCCGGGCTCGCTGCGTGGCAGAACGATATCCGTTTCCGCCTCGTCCACCTCCGGCGGGAAGGCGACGTCTTCGCCGATCGCCTCGACAATGGCGTCGCGCAGGTCGATCATTCCCTGGCCGTGTTCGGCCGAGATCGGGCAAGGATCGCCAAGACCGAGCGTGAAGGCATCGTAGAAACCGGCGTCGGAACCGCGCGCTTCGGATTTATTGGCCACCAGCACCACCGGCTTGCCGCGACGTCGCAGCATTTCCGCCAGCGTCTCGTCGGCCGGCGTCAGGCCCGCCTTTGCATCCACTACGAAGAGTGTCACGTCGGCATCGTCGATCGCCGCTTCCGTCTGGGCCCACATGCGGCCCTGAAGCGTTTCCGGCCCGGATTGCTCCAGACCGGCGGTATCGATGATGGTGAAACGCAGGTCGACGAGCTTTGCCTCGCCAGGCCGGCGGTCGCGGGTCACGCCGGGCGTATCATCCACCAGCGCCAGCTTCTTTCCGACGAGACGGTTGAAAAGCGTGGACTTGCCGACATTGGGGCGCCCGACTATGGCGACGGTGAAGCTCATTGATCCTGGTTCCTTAAAGCACGTCTGCCCAAAACGTTACCTGTTTTGGGCAAAGGACATGCGTAAAATAATGCGTTGGATCGCTTTGGCAATGCGAAGATTGTCGGCGCGATCTCGGGCGGGGCAGCGGCGTTAGGCAGCCTTGCCCGAAGCGGTGATGTTATCGAGCATGATCTGCGCGCGGTTGGTGACGTTGCGCGGCGCCTGCGTGTCGCCGACGATCTGCTCGAACCATTGCTTGGCCTTGGCGAAATCGCCAGCCTTATAGGCGGCAAGACCGAGCGCCTCGCGGGCGGAAGCGCGCATGGTCTGGCCGTCAGTGCTGAGCGGTTCGGCAAGCGTAGCCACCTGATCATAGGTGCCATTATCGACCAGCAGCCAGGCGGCGCGAACCTTGGCGGCATCACGGAAGACCTGCGGCGCGGAATTATCGTTGCCGATCGCGGTGAAGGCGGCGATCGCACCGGCCGCATCGCCCTTCTGTGACAGCAGCGTTGCCGAACGGAACTTCGCCAGAACGGGATAGTTGCCGTGACCGGAGGTTTCGAGATCGGCGAAGGCCTTCAGCGCCTCATCCGTCTTGTTTTCGGAAGCGAGCGTCAGGGCCGCCAGGAACTGATCGCCGGAATTGGAGGCACGGCTGGTGTTCCAGTATTCGTAGATGCCGGCACCGGCGGCACCGAGAACAACGAGGACGGCGGCACCCACGACCACGATACCGTAACGGCCCCAGAAACGCGACAGCTGCTCGGAGCGGATCTGCTCGTTCACTTCGCGGATAAAGGTATCATTCTCGTTTGCCATCAAATTCTCCGTTACCCGCGCGGAGATCGTGTCCCGATCCATCCGTCCGCGGACATACCAAGCCGCTTACCCGGATCGGCAAAAGTAAGGCCAACCGGGTCATGGTCGGCCTTCTAGCCTATTTTGCCTGATATGTAAGGGGGAAACGTCGATTTCCTACATGGCGATGGGCTGAACGCCGATCAACCATTCGTGCAGTTTCAGGATGAAAGCCCCCCACAGAACGATGCCGCCGACGACCGCCACCAGATCGTAGCGGCTTGAAACGAAGTCCCGGACCACTTTTTCACCTGCCCGTTCCCGGCGCTTCAGCGAAATCCGCATCACCACGCCCCAGGCAAGGAACGACACGAAAAGCAGGATCGAAGACGTTTCTCCATTGGCGAGAAGATGCGCGAGCGCCCAGATTTTGACGGCCAGAATGAGCGGATGTTTGGTCTTCGTTGCGATATGGCCAGCCGGGATGAGGCTGGCCACGAGACAGATCATCGCCAGCAACATCAGGGTAATGGCGATGTGGCTCATCCAGACCGGCGGATACCAGAGCATGCCCGTCTCCTGCCGCGCTTCGCCGAAAGCGTAGATGACAAGGCCGAGCGTGATGAGGCTGACGACGGAATAAACGCCCTTGAATGGCCCTTCACCCATCGTCGCGATCATGCGCGCGCGAAACTGCGGTGCGATCACCTTCAGAAGATGGGTGAGCAAAAACAAGGCAAGACAGAGTGCGAGAAAAAGCATGGAACACGGCCCCCGGAGTGGAACGAAGCGGCTCAATCACCGCAGTCAAGAACAGGAATTAGGCTGAAAGTCATGAAAACGCCAGACTATTCAAAGCTTCGCCTTATTCCACCCGCAAAAGGCCACGGTGTTCATATGACGGAAGACTGATGTTTCGCCCCTTTGCCGCCTTTTCCCTGTCGCTTCTCGCCGCCCTTCCCGCTTTTGCACAAGAGGTGCAGAAGCCGAAGCAGCTTGTCATCGTTTCCTTCGACGGTGCGGGCGACAATACGCTGTGGGAAAGAAGCCGGGCGACGGCGAAAGAAGTCGGGGCGCATTTCACCTATTTTCTCGCCTGTACGCTGGTGATGGATCGCAAGACCAGCGCCAAGACCTATCAGGGACCGGGCCAGAAGGCCGGCCGCTCCAATGTCGGCTTCGGCCAGTCGCCGGATGAGGTGGAGGCAAGGCTTAGAAACATCTGGGCCGCCTATCGCGAAGGCCACGAGATCGCCAACCACACCTGCGGCCATTTCGACGGCGGGCAATGGACCGCCGAACAGTGGGACGGCGAATTCACCACCTTCACCAGCACGCTGGAAAACGCCTGGCAGATGATCGGCAAGAAGGGCGAGGAGCCCGAAGGCTGGCGCGACATGGTCAAAAAGATCAATGGTTTCCGCGCGCCCTATCTGTCGCAGGGTCCGGCGCTGACCGCCGCGCAGAAAAAGCACGGCTTCGTTTACGACGCCACCAGCATCACCAAGGGACCGGAATGGCCGGTGGAGCGGGAAGGTATCCAGCATTTCGGCCTGCCGCTGATACCCGAAGGCCCGGGCAACCGCCCGATCATTGCCATGGATTACAACCTCTTCATCCGCCACTCCGTCGGCGTCGAAACGCCCGATCGCTCGAGCGAGTTCGAAGAGCGCGCCTACACTGCCTTCCGCAACGCTTTCGACAGGCAGTACAATGGCGAACGCATTCCCCTGCAGATGGGCTTTCACTTCGTGAAAATGAATGGCGGCGCCTACTGGAACGCCTATGAAAGGCTGCTGCGCGAGGTCTGCCACAAGACCGATGTCGCCTGTGTGAGCTATGCTGAAGCCATGCCGATGATCGAGGCGCGCAAGAAGGCGAAGACCGAGGGCTGAACCTCTTCATGAAAAAAGGCGGCCGATTGGCCGCCTTTTTGTTTGGTCATGGGCGATCAGCATCCAGCTCGCCGCCTCTTGCTTCCCGAAGCAGGTAGCGCTGGTCGATTTCAGGCAGTTCCTGCCCTTCGATGGCCGCTTCGAAAGCTTTAAGACGTTTGTAGATCGACAGGAGTTCAACAATGGTCGTCCATGAGTTGACGAGGTACTGGAACGAGCCACGGACCTGTTCAAAGACGTTGAGTACCTGGTTCATCAGCCCGAGCGTTACCTTGCCGGCAACGATCGACGGGATGAGTACCAGTGTGCCGAAGATGTTGTCCGCCTGCAGATAAAAGATGCGGGCGACGTTGAAGTAGAGATAGTGGAAATAGAGGCGGAAATAATTCTTCCGGACATTCGCGAACAACTCGCTGATGGTCAGGGGATCCGCGCGATCTTCATGGTCTTCACCATAGACAAGTTCTTTTCGATACGCCGCTTCGACGCGCTGATTGCGGAACTCGAGGCCGGGCAGTTTGATACCCACGAGCGCCAGGAAAACGGTTCCGAACACTGACCAAACGATCGCAGCCCATACCAGCGCATGCGGCACGGTCCCGAAAAACGGCAGGTCCGTGATGGTTTCCGAGAAAGTGAACAGGACAGGTAGAAATGCAATCAGAGTCATGATCGCGCGCACGAAGCCCACGCCCAGCCCCTCGACCGTGGAGGAAAAGCGCATCGTATCTTCCTGCACACGCTGCGAGGCACCTTCGATATGCCGCAGACGATCCCAGTTCGACATGTAGAATTCGTTCATCGCCGTGCGCCACCGGAAAATGTAGTGGCTGACGAAAAACAGATTTAGAACGCCAACGAAGATGGCGACGAAGGCAATGCCTGCGAAACCAAGCGACCCCATATATAGCTGCTCAGCCGTAACAGGCGCCGTTCGCGCCAGAGCCTGCTGGATGAGGTCGTAGAACGGCCCGTACCAGGCATTCACCGCAACACTCACCTGCACCGAAAAATACGTCGCGAAAATAATAAGCGCCGAACCGAGCACTGACCAGTTTTGCCAGCGATGGGGCCGATACCAGAACCAGAATGCGGAAAAGATCAGCGCGGCAACGGCGTAATAGATGTAGAACCACAGGAACGGCGTGGACCAGAAAACCGAAACGCCGATGACAGGCTCCTGTCCGGCAGGCAAAGGCGGCAGGCCAATGGCGGCGCCCCAATTGCGGCCGCCGGCATACCAAACGCCGATCATGGCCATCGCCCAGACGAAGGCAGACGTGAAGAACAATTTCGGTTTGGGAAAGAAGGAATGAAACACGTTTCGAACTCACGCGCGTTTGAAATCAGCCATTATTGGCGAAGCACTAGATCGCCCGAACCTAGGGCAGAAATTTGTGCACAGCAACGGCGAAGCGCTGACCTTAACAAGATGTAAGGCAGAGTCCGTGGACGATACCCAGTGGAAACGCAGGATGAAAGGGGAAGAGACGGCGGCCCGCGGCCTTAACCACGCCGCTCCGTGGCGAGCACCGGCAGCATCAGCAGAATGCTGACGACGAGCACGGCGGAGGCGAGAACGCTGGGCGCGGTAAAACTTCCCGTC
Organism: Agrobacterium sp. FDAARGOS_525; assembly: GCF_003938925.1. Classification (NCBI taxonomy): domain Bacteria; kingdom Pseudomonadati; phylum Pseudomonadota; class Alphaproteobacteria; order Hyphomicrobiales; family Rhizobiaceae; genus Agrobacterium; species Agrobacterium sp. FDAARGOS_525. Next base: position 354,367 of record NZ_RKIU01000003.1, read on the forward strand.
GCCTCTGCAATCCAGCCGGCGGCAAGCGGCCCGACGATCTGGCCCGTCCCGAAAGCGGCCGTCATCAGCGCAAAGGCGCGACGCGGGCTCGGACCCGCAAATTCCCGGCCGAGCTGTAGCCCGTAAGCGGTGATGACCATGAAGGTCAGCCCCAGGAGCAGACCACCCATGAGCACACCGGACACGGGCGGCAGCATCACGGAGGCGAAGACGCCGACGGCTTCCACGGCAAGAACGATCACGAAAGCACGTTTCAGCCCCTGCGCCCTCAATAGCGGCTTCCAGAGGAACAGGGATACCGCAGCGGCGCAGCCGGTGATGAACCAGGCGAGGAACTCCACGAAAACACCGGCTGCTGCCATGCGCGCTATCGCCACGATGAAGGTGGCTGTGATGACATAACCGAAGCCAAAAAGACCGTAGGCCAACGTCGTCAGGAAAAGCGGTCGTGTCCAGCTGAGCGGCGGTTCCGCCACCGCGGAAGCATGTCGCGGCGGGCCTGCCGGCAATATCCTGAAGACGAGCATAAAGGTCAGGAAGGAGAAGACGGCGCCGGCGATCCATTCCTCCCGCCACGAGGCGCCACCGCCATCGAAGACGACACCGATGAGATAGACCGCAAGCGAGGAGATTGCGATCCCCGCGCCAACGCCACCATAATGCAACGCCTGGATATTGTCCCTGCCGGCCTTGACGGCATGGCCGATGACGATCTGCGAGGTGAAGATCATGGTCAGCGCACTGGCGATACCGGCGAGAAACCGGATGACTGTGAAAGCGGCGACGGAATTGAAAGCCGCCATCGCCAACAAAAGCGCTCCGGTTGCAAACAGGCCGCTCAGCGCCACCAGCCTTTCCCGTCCCGAGCCCCATGAATAGGCGGCGAGAACCGCACCCGCCAGATAACCGGCAAAGTTACCAGCCGCCACGATCCCCGCATCCCCCGCAGACAGGGGCACGTTCGCCATCATGCCGGGCAGGATCGGCGTAAAGGAAAAACGGCCGAAGCCCATGGCGGAGGCCATCATCAGGGCACCGGCGAAACCGAGCGCTGTCAGATGTCTGGCGGAAAGTGGCTTGTCGATGCTCATGCATGGCTTATCGCAACGGGGAGGATAAGGGACAAGCGAGTTATTTTGATCGGCGTTATAAGCGGTCGTTATCGGTCAAGCGGTGAGCATCGAGGGTGCCGCGTATTTCCTCTCCCCGCCAGGGAGAAAGTGGCTCGAAGGGTCGGATGAAGGGGCCAGGTTGCCGGATTTCGGAGAGCTTGCCCCCTCATCCCGCTGCCGCGGACTTCTCCCCTCGGGGAGAAGAAACAAGCGGCACGCGCCCGCTCCGACAGCGAAAACGAGGCGGCAAAGGAGACGTCGTCAGTCCGCGAGCGTCAGGACCAGCGGTCCGTTCTTGGTCGCGACCACGGTATGCTCATATTGCACCGTCGGCGCGCTTGGATCGCTGTAGAGCGTCCACGGATCATCATCGCCGTCTTCCGCCCAGTAAGCCCCCGTCGAAAGAAATGGCTCGACAGTGAAGACCATGCCTTCCTGCATGATGCGTCGCTCATCCTTGTCCGGCCAGGTCGCCAGTTCCTTCGGCTCCTCGTGCAGCGAACGGCCAATGCCATGGCTCGCCAGATTGGTAATCAGCGTGTAGCGGTTTTTCTTGGCGAAAGCGCCGATGGCATTACCGATATCGGCAAAGGGCCGGCCTGTCTTCACCTGCTGCAGGCCTGTCCACATGGCGCGCTTGCCATCGCGGCACAGCCGCTCGATTTCCTTTTTGACCGGCGGCACGGCGAAAGACGAACCCGTGTCGCCGAAAAAACCGTTCTTCACAGCCGAGACATCGATATTGACGAGGTCGCCCGCCTTGATAATGCGCGCTCCCGGAATGCCGTGGGCCACTTCCTCGTTGACGCTGATGCAGGTCGCACCGGGAAACTTGTAGCAGAACTCCGGCGCCGATTCCGCATCGTTATCCTCGAGCACCTTGCGGCCGATGGCATCCAGTTCGGCCGTGGTGATGCCCGGTTCCAGCGCATCCGCCATGGTCTGCATGGCAACGGCGCATATACGGCCGATATCCTTCAGCATGACCAGTTCTTCGTCGGTGGAGATAACCATATGTCTTTCCGTCATTGTGAATGGCGGGTCTCGTGGCGCCCGCCTTGGTAATCATGAGGCCGTGGCTTTCACCGGATCGGCGCTCCCCGTCAATTCTTTTCTGACGATCGGAGCGACTTTCGTACCATAAAGCTCGATGCCGCGCATGATCTGATCATGTGGCATCAGGCCGATGGCCATCTGCAGCAGGAAGCGATCATTCCTGAATACCCCATGCGCCTTGATGATCTTTTCTGCCACCAGCTCCGGCTCGCCGAGAAAAAGATTGCCTTCCGGGCCACGCGCTGCATCGAAATGGGCGCGGTTGGTCGGCCCCCAGCCGCGCTCGCGGCCGATGCGGTTCATCACCTCCGCCTGCGGACCGTAAAACTGATCGGCCGCCTTGTCGGTGGTATCGGCAATGAAGCCATGCACGTTGATGCTGGTGCGCAGCGTCGTCTTGTCCTGACCGGCCCGCCGGGCAGCCTCGTGGTAGAGATCGAAGAGCGGCGCGAACCGGCGATATTCGCCCCCGATGATGGCGAGCGCTACCGGCAGCCCCATGGCGCCGGCGCGGGCGACAGATTGCGGCGTGCCGCCAACGGCGATCCAGACAGGCAGACGTTCCTGCAGCGGTCGCGGATAAACGCCCCGACCGTTGATGGCCGGGTGCTTGGTGCCCGACCAGGTTACGATTTCCTGTTCGCGCAGCGCCAGCAGCAGATCGAGCTTTTCGGCAAACAGCACGTCGTAATCTTCCAGATCATAACCGAACAGCGGATAGGATTCGATGAAGGAGCCGCGCCCCGCCATGATCTCGGCACGGCCGTTCGACAGGAGATCGACGGTGGAAAACTGCTGGAACACGCGAACGGGATCATCCGAACTCAGCACCGAAACGGCGCTCGTCAGACGTATGTTCTTCGTCTTCACCGCCGCCGCCGCAAGCACGGTGGAGGGCGAGGACACAACATAGTCCGGGCGGTGATGTTCGCCGAGCCCGAACACATCGAGACCTACCTGGTCGGCAAGTTCGATTTCCTCCAGAAGCTCCCTGAGCCGGCGCGCGCCTTCCGGCCCCCGGCCATCGGCGGGGTTCGGGTTAACATCCGCGAAAGTGTAAAGACCGAGTTCCATGAACATACCTCTGTTTGCCTGTCCGAGAGATAGGGACTGAGGCCCCCGCAGACAAACGCATAATATGGAAGTTTAGCTTCGAAAAAATGGATGGGCGCCGCCGGATCCGTGTCCTGTGACCCCGGACAGAAATGGCGATTGCCAGCCTGCCTTCTTGGGCATACGCTGCTTAAATATGTGCGAAGTAATGCAAAAAGGGGAAAGCATGCATCGGACAGTTATCGTGACAGGCTCCACGAGCGGCATCGGCCTTGCCATTGCCCAGCGATTTGCAAGGGAGGGCGCAAATGTCGTGCTGAACGGTTTCGGCGACGAGGACGAGATCGAAAAACTCCGTCTGGTGCTGGAAGCCGAAAGCGGCGGGCGCGTGCTTTACCATCCCGCAGACATGACGAAACCGGACGAGATCGCCGATCTCATCCAGTCGTCGCACGATAAGCTCGGCTCGGTCGACGTGCTCATCAACAATGCCGGCATCCAGCATATCGCGCCCATCGAGGAGTTTCCGACGGAAAAATGGGACTGGATCATCGCCATCAATCTGACCAGTTCCTTCCATACCATGCGCGCCGCGATACCGCTGATGAAGAAGGCTGGCAAAGGCCGCATCATCAACATTTCCTCGGCCCATGGCCTCGTCGCCTCGCCGTTCAAATCGGCCTATGTGGCGGCCAAACACGGCATCATGGGCCTGACGAAGACGGCGGCGCTGGAGCTTGCGCAGACCGGGGTTACCGTCAACGCCATCTGTCCCGGTTATGTGCTCACCCCGCTGGTGGAAAAACAGATACCTGAGATGGCCAGGGTGCGTGGCATCAGCGAAGAGGCGGTGAAGAACGACGTGATGCTGGAATTGCAGGCGACGAAGCAATTCGTCACCGTCGATGATGTCGCGACCGCGGCCATATTCCTGGCCAGCGACGCCGCCAGCAACATCACCGGCACGCATATTTCCGTCGACGGTGGATGGACGGCACAATAATCGCCAAATTTTCTTTCCGTTATGGAAAGAATGAATTGCCAAAACGGAAATCGATATGCCTGCCGGGGCGTGCATAGATGAACAACAAGAAACCGGCTCGGCGGCCGGACAAAAAGCAAGGCATTGCATGAACGACGCGATCAGCTTCATCCTCAACAGCGAAACGATCTCGCTTAGGGATTTCGGACCGACAGACACGCTTCTCGATTACCTCCGCATCAGCAAGCGGTTGACCGGGACCAAGGAAGGCTGCGCGGAAGGCGACTGCGGCGCGTGCACGGTGCTGGTTGGGCGGCTGCTGGACGGTTCGCTGCGTTATGAAAGCGTCAATGCCTGCATCCGTTTTCTGGGCTCGCTGCACGGCACCCATATCGTGACAGTGGAGCATCTGGCAGCCCGCGACGGCACGTTGCATCCCGTGCAGCAGGCCATGGTGGATTTCCACGGCTCGCAATGCGGCTTTTGCACGCCGGGCTTCATCATGTCGCTTTACGGCCTGTGGCTGACCAGCGAAAACCCAGGCCGCGCCGATATCGAGAAGGCGCTGCAAGGCAATCTCTGTCGGTGCACGGGTTACGAGCCGATCGTAAAGGCCGCCGAAAAAATCGCCGCCGCCCGCCCGAGCGCCCTGTTCGACCCGCTGCAACGCGACCGCACCGATATCATGGCACGGCTTTGGGCGATCCGCGAAAACGAGACGATCACCATCGTCAGCGGCGAAGACCGCACCATAATTCCGGCAACGCTTGCTGATCTTACCGAAATCTACGCCGCGGAGCCGAAAGCGACCATCGTTGCCGGCTCAACCGATGTCGGCCTGTGGGTGACGAAGCAGATGCGGGCGCTGAACCCTGTCATCTTCATCAACAATCTCGGCGACCTGCAGACCATCACGGTGGGCGAAGACGGTATCACGCTCGGCGCGGGCGTCACCTACAGCCAGGCCTTCAAGACCATCGCAGAGCATTTCCCGCCGCTTGCCCGGTTGTTCGATCGTCTCGGCGGCGAGCAGGTGCGCAACATGGGCACCATCGGCGGCAACATCGCCAATGGCTCGCCTATCGGAGATACACCGCCGGCGCTGATCGCGCTTAACGCGACGCTGACCCTGCGTTCTTCCTCAGGAAACCGCAGCCTGCCGCTGGAAAGCTATTTCATCGATTACGGCAAACAGGACCGGCTCAGCGGCGAATTCGTCGAAAAGCTCTTGATTCCGTTCCAGAAGCCGGAAAGCCACTATGCCGTCTACAAAATTTCCAAACGCCGCGACGAGGATATTTCCGCGCTGTGCGGAGCGTTCAATCTGACGCTTGATGCTGAGGGCGCAGTCGAAGACATCCGCATCGCCTTCGGCGGCATGGCCGGTACGCCGAAACGCGCTGCACATCTGGAGGCGGCGCTTCTCGGTAAAGCGTGGTCGCAGGACACGATTGATGCCGCGCGCGATGCGTTGGATGAGGATTTCACCCCGCTGACCGACTGGCGGGCGACCGCCGAATATCGGCAACTGACGGCCAAGAATTTGCTGACACGGTTTTTCCTCGAGACAGCAGGGGAAAAGCAGGAACTTGCCCGCTTCTCGCTGGAGGAAGCTTGAACCATGGACACCACAAGCTTCGACAAGACCAAGACCGAAATCGACGGCCCGATGCACACCTCGCTCCGGCACGATTCCGCCCACAAGCACGTGACGGGCAGCGCCGAGTATATCGACGATATTCCCGAACCCGCGGGCCTCATCCACGGCGCGCTGGGCATGGCGGACCGTGCCCACGCGGAAATTGTGTCGATAGACCTCTCCGAGGTCGAAGCCACACCGGGCGTTCTCTGGGTGATGACCGGTAAGGACGTGCCCGGCGAAAATGACATTTCCTCCGGCGGCCGTCACGACGAGCCGCTGCTTGCCGAAACCAAGGTCGAATTCCACGGCCAGCCGATCTTCGCGGTCTTCGCCGAGACGCGCGATATTGCTCGCAAGGCCGCCCGGAAAGCAAAGATCACCTATAAGGATCTGCCGCATTTCACCGACATCAATACAGCGATTGAAAATGGCGGCGCGCTCGTCATCGATCCGATGACGCTGAAGCGTGGCGATGCGAAGCTGGAAATGGATGTCGTGCCACGCCGCCTCACCGGCACGATGCGGATCGGCGGACAGGAACATTTTTACCTCGAGGGCCACATCGCCATGGCGGTGCCGGGCGAAGACGATGATGTGACGGTGTGGAGCTCCACCCAGCATCCGAGCGAAATCCAGCACATCGTCAGCCACATCCTGCAGGTGCCATCTAATGCCGTTACCGTGCAGGTGCGCCGCATGGGCGGCGGTTTCGGCGGCAAGGAAACGCAGGGCAACCAGTTCGCCGCGCTCTGCGCCATCGCCGCCAAGAAGCTGAACCGGGCCGTGAAAATCCGGCCGGACCGCGACGAGGACATGACGGCAACAGGCAAACGCCACGATTTCCGCGTCGATTACGAGCTGGGCTTCGATGACGAGGGCCGCATCCACGCCGTCGATGCCACCTATGCCGCCCGCTGCGGTTTTTCCTCCGATCTATCCGGCCCGGTCACGGACCGCGCGCTGTTCCATGCGGATTCCAGCTATTTCTATCCGCATGTGCACCTCACCTCGCGGCCGCTCAAAACCCACACCGTCTCCAACACCGCCTTTCGCGGTTTCGGCGGCCCGCAGGGCATGCTCGGCGCGGAACGTTTTATCGAAGAAATCGCCTATGCCGTCGGCAAGGACCCGCTCGATATCCGCAAGCTGAATTTCTACGGCGAGACCGGTTCCGGCCGCACCACGACGCCCTATCATCAGGAAGTCGAGGACAACATCATCGCCCGCGTTGTCGAGGAGCTGGAGACGTCAAGCGACTATCGCGCACGACGCGAGGCGATCGTCGAATTCAACAAAACCAGCCCGGTCATCCGCAAGGGCATTGCGCTCACCCCTGTCAAATTCGGCATCTCCTTCACCATGACCGCCTTCAACCAGGCCGGCGCGCTGGTGCATATCTATAATGACGGCTCCATCCATCTGAACCATGGCGGCACCGAAATGGGCCAGGGCCTTTACACCAAGGTGGCGCAGGTCGTGGCCGATGCCTTCCAGGTGGATATCAACAGGGTGAAAATCACCGCCACCACCACGGGCAAGGTACCGAACACCTCAGCCACCGCCGCCTCGTCAGGCACCGACCTTAACGGCATGGCCGCTTATGACGCCGCCCGCCAGATCCGCGATCGGCTGATCAAATTCGCCGCCGAGAACTGGAACGTGCCGGAAGAGGAAGTCGTCTTCCTGCCGAACCGGGTCCGCATCGGCCTTGAGGAAATCGCCTTCAATGATTTCATCAAAAAGGCCTATTTCGCCCGCGTGCAGCTTTCCGCCGCCGGTTTTTACAAGACGCCGAAAATCCACTGGGATCGCGCCGCCGGCCGCGGCACGCCGTTTTATTATTTCGCCTATGGCGCGGCGTGCTCGGAAGTATCGATCGACACGCTGACCGGCGAATATCTGATGGAACGTACCGATATCCTCCACGATGTCGGCAAGTCGCTCAATCCAGCCATCGATATCGGCCAGATCGAGGGCGCCTTCGTGCAGGGCATGGGCTGGCTGACCACGGAGGAATTGTGGTGGGACGGCAAGGGGCGGCTGCGCACCCACGCGCCTTCCACCTACAAGATCCCGCTCGCCTCCGACCGGCCGAAGAGCTTCAACGTCAGGCTAGCGGAATGGTCGGAAAATGCCGAACCCACCATTGGCCGCTCCAAGGCCGTGGGCGAACCACCCTTCATGCTGGCCATCTCGGTTCTCGAAGCCCTCTCCATGGCCGTCGCTTCCGTGGCAGATTACAAGGTCTGCCCACGCCTCGACGCGCCAGCAACGCCGGAGCGGGTGCTGATGGCGGTGGAACGGTTGAAGAAGGTTTGAGGGAGGACGTACCCATGCGGCCGAGCCCCCTCATCCGTCCCTTCGGGCCACCTTCTCCCCGTCGGGGAGAAGAAAGATGCCGCATCGCCTCACCCTTCCTGCAAGCACGTAAGATGGACGGAGCCAGTGCTCCGGGTTTCTTCTCCCCGACGGGGAGAAGGTGGAGCGCAGCGCCGGATGAGGGGGCCAGCCCCAATGCCTGACGCCTCCCTCTCCACTTTCCTCGCCCGCTACACCTCCACAATCCTCGTGGAAATCGAAGCCGTGAAAGGCTCGTCACCGCGCGAGGCCGGCACCTTCATGCTGGTCAGCCAGGAGGCCATCTGGGAAACCATCGGAGGCGGCCAGTTCGAATATATGGCCATAGACCATGCCCGCGCCATGCTGCGAACAGGCGCTACCGAAGACCGTATGGATATCCCGCTTGGCCCCGAAATCGGCCAATGCTGCGGCGGGCGCACGCTCCTGCGCTTTCGGCTGGTCACGGCGGATATTGCCGCCGCGCTTGAGGCAAGGCAAAAGGGCGAAGCCGAGCAGCAGCCCGCCGTTTTCATTTTTGGTGCCGGCCACGTGGGCAAGGCGCTGGCTGAGGCCCTGTCGCTGCTGCCCCTGACCCTGACCGTGGTCGAAACACGCGAAAACGAACTGCGCGATCTTCCGTCGGCAGCGGCGTCCATACTCACCCCCATGCCGGAAGCATTCGTTCGGAAAATCCCGGCAAATGGGGCCGCGGTCATCGTCACCCACGATCATGCACTCGATTTCATGATCGCGAAGGAGGCGCTCGCCCGCAACGATCTCGCCTATGTCGGCATGATCGGCTCGAAGACCAAACGCGCTACCTTTGCCCATTGGCTGGAGCGGGAAGAAGAGCCGCCTTCCCGCCTTGCAAAACTCATTCTGCCCATCGGCGGCAGCAGCGTCAGGGACAAGCGTCCCGCCGTTATAGCGGCCCTTGTGGCAGCCGAGTTGCTTCAAGCATTTTCCGCTGCCGAAACCCGCCGCAGCGGTAATCGATACGGCCATCCTCAAGGCCTAGATCTCGCTTGAGCGCGTCCGGCAGGCTTTCATCCGCCAGATTGTCGGGTTGGAGGCTCTCTAGGGTAAACTGTTCCGCTGTCCGCAGGCCCGCGCGCAGGCGGGACCACGCGCGCAAGAGTGCTGTGCGCATGTTCGTCTCCGTTCAAAAATGTCAGAAGCTCAGTTGATGAATTACGCTAAAAATGCTCTGATTTCCGAATTAAAACCAATGAAACCTTCGGCAATTGGCATAAAGAGAACTTATCCATGAAAATGTCACGCCAGTTCCCCCTGAATGCCCTGCGGGTGTTCGAAGCCGCCGCAAGACACATGAGCTTCACCAAGGCCGGCGAGGAATTGGGCATGACGCAGACGGCAGTCAGCTATCAGGTGAAACTGCTGGAGGAGAATATCGGAGAGCCGCTCTTCATAAGAAAGGCGCGGCAAGTCTCGCTGACCGAGGCTGGAGAAAAATTAGCGCCGAAAGTTGCGGAAGCCTTTAATACCTTAAAGGAGGCTGTCGATAGCGTGCGCGACGCGCCCGATGCAACGCTGACAATCCACTCAACCGCCACCTTTGCGTCGCGCTGGCTTTCGCGGCATCTGGGCGCTTTCCAGCTTGAACATCCCTCAATCGCGGTGCGGCTTGATACATCGAGCTCACTGATCGATTTTTCCCAATCAGACTGCGATGTCGCCATTCGCTGGAGCAAAGATAACGGTAAAGGGCTGATCTACCATCAACTGCTGCGCGGCGTTTATACGCCGATGCTGCATCCAAGTCTTGCTGACAGCATCGGCGGATTGCACCGCCCGGAAGATCTGCTGCGCCTGCGCATCATTGATCCCGGCGATATCTGGTGGAGCCAGTGGTTTCAGGAAGTGGGCGTTGAAAATCCCGGTCTCGACCGTTATCCCCGCAGCCGTCTCAATGTGCAGGCCTTCGAGGCCGCAGCGGCGATCGCCAGCCAGGGCGTCGCCATGCTCACCCCGGAACTCTATGCCGATGAGATTGCGCTCGGCCGCCTTTATCAACCCTTCGAGCATCTTAGCAGCGAGGGCAAGAACTACTGGCTGGTCTACCCCGAAAACCGCCGGAACATTCGCAAGATAAGGCTGTTCCGCGACTGGATTTTGAAGCGGATCGAGGAAAGCCGGCCGCAGCAGCAGCCTCAATACCCCATATCCGGCGCATAAAAGCACCGCGGCGTATCCTCATCCGGAAACAGACAGAGGTGGTACTCGCCGTCTTCGGATCGACGCGCCTGACTCTGGGACCAGTTGAAAACGTGACGTCGCGTGACCATGCGGTGATCGCCGGGCGCAAGCGAGACCTCGTAACCATCAGACGTCACCCGAACGCTGCGTGTTGGGATCATCTGGCAGTCGCCGGTTTCGGCATCGCCGTTGCAGCAGTAGCTTTCATATTTGAATCCCTTGTGGGATTCATGGGCAAGCGCGGTGGCGCTGAATGCAAAAAGCAGAAAAAGAACCGTCAGAACAAGGCGCATCGGCACGGTCTCCGTTGAAAACAACGGCGGCAGCCGGAAGATCATTGCGTCCCTTGACTTAAAATCTCATATCACTCACACCCGGACACAATGGCACCGGGAACTGCGACACCTGCCCCCTGATCTGCTCCGCCCAGGGTTCGCAGCGCCCGCTTTCGGAAGAACCGCCAGCGAAACATGTCATGGGATCCGCGCATCGACGCGAGAGTCCACAGCCTCATATTCTAGCACATCAGCAGGCTGCACACAGGATCATAGCTGAGTCGCCTTAGCCAGCTAAGCACAAACTCGACGACAGGATTGGCCGTTTCCAGCTTTCGAGGGCTTGATCGCCAGGCCGGAACGGACCGGCCCAGGATTGCAGACACAACCGCGTTGCATTGTGAACAATCTCTGCCCGGCCTCTGCTTTCCCCTTCCCTAAAGGCCAAATTTCTCGCAAGGTGCGCTGCATAAGGATCAGGGGAACCGCATGTACGAATACGCCATTGCGTGGGAATGGATGGCCTTTGCCGTCCGCTGGCTCCACGTCATCACCGCCATCGCCTGGATAGGCTCATCCTTTTATTTCATCGCGCTCGATCTCGGGCTGGTCAAGCGGCCGCATCTGCCGCCGGGGGCCTATGGCGAGGAATGGCAGGTGCATGGCGGCGGCTTTTACCACATCCAGAAATATCTGGTCGCCCCTGCCCAGATGCCCGAGCACCTGACATGGTTCAAATGGGAAAGCTACGTCACTTGGCTTTCCGGCTTCGCCATGCTCTGCATCGTTTATTATGGCGGCGCGGACCTGTTCCTCATCGACCATTCCGTGCTTGATCTCACCCAGTTCCAGGCCATCGCCCTGTCGCTGGCATCGCTCGCCATCGGCTGGCTATTTTATGATTTCCTCTGCAAATCGCCGCTCGGCAACAATACCTGGGGCCTAATGATCGTGCTTTATGTCGCGCTGGTGGCGATGGCCTGGGGTTACACGCAGGTCTTCACAGGTCGCGCCGCCTTCCTGCATCTGGGTGCGTTTACCGCCACCATCATGTCGGCGAACGTCTTTTTCATCATCATCCCCAACCAGAAGATCGTCGTCGCAGACCTGATCGCCGGGCGAACGCCGGACCCGAAATATGGCCGCATCGCCAAACAGCGCTCGCTGCACAACAACTACCTGACGCTGCCCGTCATCTTCTTCATGCTGTCGAACCATTATCCGCTGGCTTTTGCCACGCATTTTAACTGGATCATCGCAGCGCTGGTGTTCCTGATGGGCGTCACTATCCGCCACTGGTTCAACACAACCCATGCCCGCAAGGGCAAGCCGACATGGACATGGCTTGCGACCGCCCTCATCTTCATCGTCATCATGTGGCTTTCCACCGTGCCGAAAGTGCTGACCGGCGAACAGGAAGAGAAGGCTGCCACCCTCTCACCCATGCAGCAGCAATTCGTCAGCGATGCCCATTTTACCAAGGCCCGTGACGTCGTTCAGGGTCGCTGTTCCATGTGCCATGCCGCCGAGCCGGCGTGGGAAGGCGTGCCGTTCACGCCGAAATCGGTAAAGCTCGAAACCGACCAACAGATCGCCGCTCACGCGCGCGAAATCTATTTGCAAGCCGGGCGCAGCCATGCCATGCCTCCCGGCAACATCACCGCCATCACCCCGGATGAGCGCAAGGTGCTCACCGCATGGTATGAAAGTGCGGTTTCCGGGGCTGGAAAAGCCGAAGGAAAGACTGAATGAGCCTGGTTCTGCTGCGTGGCCGCCTGCTGAGCTTCCGCCGCGCGCCGCTCGCAATCGACGATACGCAAAGCTATCTCTATATCGAAGATGGCGGCCTGCTTCTCGAAAACGGCAAGATCGCCGCCATCGGCGAATACGCCGATATCCGTAAGACAGCACCCGAAGACGTCGAGGAAAAGGACCACCGCCCGCACCTTATCGTGCCGGGCCTCATCGACATGCACCTGCATTTCCCGCAAATGCAGGTCATCGGCTCCTATGCCGCCAACCTGCTGGAATGGCTGAACACCTATACCTTCCCGGAAGAATGCCGCTTCGTCGAAACCGCGCATGCTCAACGCATCGCCACGCACTTCTACGACGAGCTTCTGCGCCACGGCACGACAACGGCCGCCGCCTATTGCTCCGTGCACAAAACCTCCGCCGACGCCTTCTTCGCGGAAGCCATGAAGCGCAACATGCTGATGGTCGGCGGCAAGGTGATGATGGACCGCAACGCCCCGCAGGGCCTGCTGGACACACCGGAAACCTCCTATGACGAGACACGCCAGGTCATCGCCGACTGGCACGGCAGGGGCCGCAACCACGTCGCCATCACCCCGCGCTTCGCCATCACCTCCACACCGAAGCAGATGGAAGCAGCACAGGCGCTGGCGCAGGAGTTTCCCGATCTCTTCATCCAGACGCATCTGTCTGAAAATCTGGACGAGATCAAATATACCTGCGAGCTTTACCCTGAAGCGACCGACTACACCGACATCTATGTGCGTTACGGCCTGATGGGCAACAAAACCCTTCTCGGCCATGCCATTCATTTGTCCGATCGCGAGGCGGATGTGCTGTCGGAAACCGGCGCGGTGGCAGTGCATTGCCCCACATCGAACCTCTTCATCGGCTCCGGCCTCTTCCCGATGAAAAAGCTGCAAAGGCGCGAAAAGCCTGTTCGTATTGCGGTTGCCACCGATATCGGCGGCGGATCGAGCTACTCCATGCTGCGCACCATGGACGAGGCCTACAAAATCCAGCAATTGCTGGGCGAACGTCTCAACCCGCTGGAAAGCTGGTATCTGATGACCCGCGGCAATGCCGAAGCGCTCTCCATGGTCGACCGCATTGGCACACTGGAGGCCGGCACGGATGCCGACATCACGGTGCTGAACGCCTCCTCGACGTCAGCCATGGCCCTGAAGATGGAGGTGGTCAAAAGCCTCACGGAAGAACTCTTCCTGATGCTGACCATGGGCGACGACCGCACAGTGGTAGAGACCTATGTGGCCGGCCAGCCGATGAAGAGCGTGCTGGCATAGTTCGGCTGCGGCCGAAACATAAAGCGGCTAACTCGTTTACATCCGTCACCTATTGGATCGAGCGTGTGCCGCCTCTTTCTTCTCCCCCCGGGGAGAAGGTGGCCCGAAGGGTCGGATGAGGAGGCAACGTTGCCGGATTTCGGAGAGCTTGCCCCCTCATCCCGCTGCCGCGACCTTCTCCCCGGCGCGGAGAAGAAACTAGCGGCACTCGCTCGCTCCACATGATTGCCTGACGCCATTTCGGACGAAATGCGAATGACCTCTGGAGTGCCCGGTGCCGAATCTAGACACAACCACCCTGCTGATGATCCTCACGACATTTATCGTTGCCGGCATCGTCAAGGGCGTGACCGGCATGGGGCTGCCGACTGTTGCCATGGGCGTGCTCGGCCTCTTCATGCCCCCGGTCATCGCCGCCGGCCTGCTCATCCTGCCCTCCTTTATCACCAATATCTGGCAATTGCTGGCCGGGCCTGATTTCCGGGCCATCGTGAAGCGGCTATGGCCGATGATGATCGCTATCACCCTCGGCACCCTCATCGGCATCCGGCTGATGACGGCGGGCACCGGCGTCTGGACCACCTCAGCGCTCGGCCTGTGCCTCGCGGTTTACGCAGCCTACAGCCTGCTTGCCAAACCGATCTCAATACCGGCAAGGCTGGAACCAAAACTCTCCCCCATCATGGGGTTGGTGACGGGCCTTCTGACCGGCGGCACCGGAATTTTCGTCGTACCCGCTGTGCCCTATATCCAATCGCTGGGTTTTAGCCGAGACGATCTGGTGCAGGCACTCGGCCTTTCCTTCACCATTTCCACCCTTGCACTTGCCGCGGGCCTTGCTTCTCAGAATGCTTTTCATGTCGAGCATCTGTCGCTTTCCGCACTCGCCGTCCTGCCAGCGCTTCTTGGCATGTGGCTTGGCCAGAAAATCCGCCATATCGTTAGCCCGGCGACATTTCGGCGCGGGTTCCTCATCTGCCTGCTCGTGCTTGGCTGCGAACTATCCCTGCGCGCTTTTTGGTGAAACACCAACGACGATTTCGATGTCGCAACCCTGCTATTCATGTTAAGTGAAGCCATCATTCAAATGTGAAGGCTTTATCCATGGGCAAAATCCTGACCATCGCTGACCTGAAAAACCAGGCGCAGCGCCGCGTGCCGAAAATGTTCTTTGACTATGCCGATAGCGGCGCCTGGACGGAAAGCACCTACCGCGCCAATGAGGATGATTTTGCGAAGATAAAGCTGCGCCAGCGCGTGCTGGTGGATATGACCGACCGATCGCTCGCCACCGAAATGGTCGGCGAGAAAGTCTCTATGCCGGTCGCACTCTCCCCCACCGGCCTTACGGGCATGCAACATGCCGATGGCGAAATGCTGGCTGCCAAGGCGGCGGAGGAATTCGGCGTGCCCTTCACGCTCTCCACCATGAGCATCTGCTCCATCGAGGATGTGGCCTCCGTCACTTCGAAACCCTTCTGGTTCCAGCTTTATGTGATGAAGGACCGCGACTTCGTCAACAACCTCATTGACCGCGCCAAGGCCGCCGGGTGCTCGGCGCTGGTGCTGACGCTCGACCTGCAGATCCTTGGTCAGCGGCACAAGGATCTGCGCAACGGCCTCTCGGCCCCGCCGAAATTCACCCCGAAACATATCTGGCAGATGGCGACCCGGCCCAAATGGTGCCTGGACATGACGCGGACCAAGCGCCGCAGCTTCGGTAACATCGTCGGCCACGCCAAGAACGTCTCCGACCTCTCGTCGCTCTCTTCCTGGACGGCCGAGCAGTTCGATCCGCGTTTGTCCTGGAAAGACGTTGAATGGATCAAGGAACGCTGGGGCGGCAAACTTATCCTCAAGGGCATTCTTGACGAGGAAGACGCCCGCGCTTCACTCGATACCGGCGCCGATGCCATCATCGTCTCCAACCATGGCGGCCGCCAGCTCGACGGCGCGCACTCCTCCATCGCCATGCTGCCGAAAATCGTCGATGCCGTTGGCGGCAGGGTCGAGGTGCACATGGATGGCGGCATCCGCTCCGGTCAGGATGTGCTGAAGGCCGTGGCGCTTGGCGCAAAGGGCACCTATATCGGCCGGCCCTTTCTCTATGGCCTCGGTGCGGATGGCAAGCAGGGCGTGACGACAGCGCTCGAGATCATCCGCAAGGAAATGGATGTCAGCATGGCGCTCTGCGGCAAGCGGCTGATTACCGATGTGGATCGCAGCATTCTGGCGTGATGTCAGAAGGGCAGAACTTCCGGCATGGCAACCACAGCTCGCGGACCTCTCTACGGTCATGCCGGACTAGATCCGGCATCCAGCCGCGGCGCGTCTGCGCCGCGAAAGAGTCTCTCGCGATCAAAGACTTGATCGCGCCGGATCCCGGCTCAAAGCCGGGATGAGGCGGTCGGTATAGCCTTCGCGCTACACCACCCAGCCCCTCAATGCCCGACCGTTTTCGAAAACACGTTCACGATCACCACGCCGGTGATGATGAAGCCGAGGCCGATGACGGCGGCAATATCCAGCGTCTGGCGGAACACGAAATATCCGATGCCGGAAATCAGCACGATGCCAAGCCCGCTCCAGATCGCGTAGGCCACGCCGACCGGCAGCGCCCGCAGCGTGAACGACAGAAGATAAAAGGCTGCACCGTAAAACAACGCCATCAGCACTGTCGGCACCAGCCTGGTGAACTGCTGCGATTGCTGCAGGAAGGAGGTGGCGATTACCTCGCAGACAATGGCTGCGACAAGCGCGCCATAAGTGAAGACCGCGGTATTCATCGTCACGTATCCTTCTTCGTCTGGGCGATCATCCGGGCCCTCAGAGCCGCCCTGTCGCCACCCGCTTTGCCGTCGTCGGCCAGCAGATCGGCAAACCAGATGCCGTCGGCAGCCAGCCGCACCATCTCCAGTACCACCCCGTCATCCGTTTCTTTATGACGGACAAGACGACCCTCGATCCAGCTGTTCCACATGCGTCGAAGCGACGGTTCGCCGACCATCGAAACGGAGATCGCTGCCCATTGCCGACCCGAATCCCTGCCCCGATCAGAGAAAACCGCGTTTACATAGGCCCGCGTAAAGCTTCCAGAAGCTTCACGATCCTGTGAGATGAGCGCATCGATCTCGTTGTCCAGCGCCGCCAGAAGGTCAGTCATGACGGCTTCGAGCAGCACCTGCTTGGAAGGGAAATGGTGAAACAGCCCGCCCTTGGTCACTCCCGCCGCATCCGCCACCGCCTGCACGGAAAGTGCTGCAACCCCTTGCTCAGCAGCAAGTTTCGCCGCGCAATCGAGTAGATTGCGGCGCACCACCTCAGGCTGCTTCTTGCGTTCATGAGCGTTTGTCATGTTATAAAACATACCGGATGGTTGGTTTCTTTTCAAGGAAATTGTGAGGGCAGCTGTCGGGTTGAAATTCATACTTAATTAAGCATGAAAGCGATCTCTAAAGTTTTAGCGGTTTTGTTGCCGGAAAGTGTCAGTAAAACTTTGCCCAGCGCTGCGATCGAACAAAAGGGGTGAACTATGTCGGGAATGATCAAACGGGGAATGGCGGGTGCCTGGATTTTTGCACTCGCCTTCTTTTGCGCGATCCTCTCGCTCCATGCGTCGCCGGCGCAGGCGGGCTATGCCCATTTCATCATGGACGCCAATACCGGCAAGGTTCTGGCCGCCCGCAATGCCGATGTGCTGAACCACCCCGCCTCGCTCACCAAGATGATGACGCTTTACCTGACCTTTGAGGCGCTGCATGCCGGCAAACTTCGCTGGGACCAGAAGATAACCATGTCCAAGAATGGGGCATCGGTCATCCCCTCGAAGCTCTATGTGCGTCAGGGCCAGACCTTCACCGTGCGCGAAGCCGTCTACGGCATGATCGTCAAATCCGCCAATGACATGGCCGAAGGTATGGGCGATCACCTCGGCGGCTCCGAGGCACGGTTCGCCGAGATGATGACCCGCAAGGCCCGCCAGCTCGGCATGACCAAAACGGTCTTCCGCAACGCGTCCGGCCTGCCCAACAAGTCGCAGGTGACGACGGCACGCGACATGGCGAAGCTCGGTCTTGCCTTGCAACGGGATTTTCCCAAAGAATACAGCCTCTTCGCCACGCAATCCTTCAATTTTCGTGGAAAGCGCATCCGCGGCCACAACAATCTGATGTATCGTTATCAGGGGATGGATGGCATCAAGACCGGCTATACCAACGCCTCCGGCTTCAATCTCGTCAGTGCCGTCAATCACAATGGCCGCCGCGTCGTCGGCGTCGTGCTGGGTGGCAAGACCGCGCGCAGCCGCGATGCCCAGATGGCTGCACTTCTCGACAAGGCCGTGCCGCAGGCATCGAGAGGCCGCAACACCGAACAGCTCGTCGCCAGTGCCAATGTCAGCCGCACCTTCGATGTTGCCGCCGCCGTGCCGCCGGCTGCCGTGCCGCTGCCGATGTTCGCCGAGCGCCGGGCAGATCCGGTTGCCATGCAGATTGCCACCGCAAACGCCGATGTGGCGGACATGATGCAGGTCTCGGCCATCCCGCAGCCTGCTCCCGCCGCGGCCCCTGCCGGCCAGCGCAGCCGGTGGGAAGTGCAGATCGCCGCCACCGACAGCGAAGCCGCCGCCCGCTCGCTGCTCGCCAATGCGCGCTCCAATATCGGCAACTATTCCGGCATCGCCCCCTACACCGAAGCCGTGCAGAGCGGATCGGCGACGCTCTACAGAGCCCGCTTCACCGGCTTCGAAGACCAGTCCTCGGCAGTCTCGGCCTGCAAGGCGCTGAAGGCACGCTCTTATGCATGTGTGGTGATGACCAGTGAGGGGTGATCCCTAGCGCTTCAGCCAGCCGTTTTCCAACGCATCGGCCAGATAAGGAATACCGTTGACCCGAGCCATTTCGGACATGGCCAGGTTGTCGTAACGGATATTGCGGAAATAGACCTGCCAGCCGCGTGCGGTTTCTTCGAGAACCGCATAGGTGGCGAGCGGGTGACCGGCTTCAACGTGGTGATCGAAAGGCGTATCGTCCCTCCACCCAGGACAGCCGACGCTGCCCGGATTGACGATCAGCCGGCCATCTGAAAGCTGCACGGCGCGTGGGATATGGGTATGGCCGCAAAGCATCAGCGGCTGCGTGATACCCTCAGCCATGGCTTCGATTTCGGCCAGAGGCCGCAATTTCAGGACACCTTCAGGCGACAGCGTTTCCAGCCAATATTCCAGATCGTCACGGGGCGAACCATGACAGCAATAAGCGACGTCCTTGAACACCATGCTGAACGGAAGAGTTTGCAACCAGTCCCGGTGCGCAGTGCTCAGCTGCGCATGGGCGGGCCTTTCCCAGCTCCCCATCTCCTCCGGCGCACGCTCGATCAGTTCCCGGTCGTGATTGCCGCGGATGCTGGGAATCCAGTTGCCGACCAGCACGTCGCCGGTAAAACCGGCCTCCAGCGGACCGCTGAAACAATCGCCGAGATTGACAATGTCCTCGATACCGAGCCTGGCGATATCCTCAAGCACCGCCTCCAGCGCGGCGCAGTTTCCGTGAATATCGGCAATGGCGGCAAAGATCATCGGTGTCAGCTTCCTCGATAGGTGGAATAGCTATAAGGCGAGAGCAGCAAGGGCACATGGTAATGACCGCTCTCGTCGGCAATGCCGAAACGGATCGGGATAATATCGAGGAAGGCCGGCTTCGGAAGCACGACACCTTTTCCTCGCAGATAATCGCCGGCATGGAAAACCAGCTCATACTCACCGGCCCTGAAACTGTCGCCAACGAGCAGCGGCCCGCCATCGACACGGCCGTCGCCATTTGTCTGCACCGTCTTCAGCTTGTCACGGCGATCACCGGAGAGCCGGTAGAGATCGATCACCAGCCCCTCGGCAGGCGTGCCGTGCGCGGCGTCGAGAACATGGGTTGTCAGACCGGTCATAGGCTGGGCTCCGCGATTACATAGGGCCTGTCGAAAAAATACTCTTCCAGATTGTTGCCCGGCCCGTCACGGTCGGCAACCAGAAAATCCGAAACCGCCTGCAACGGCATCAGCGGATAGTGCCAGACATTGCGGCGGTAATTCACGCCCTGATCGCCCCGCGCCAGAAACACCCGAGGCCGCCCCGGCCGGCCGCCATCGTCTTCGGCAACGACGACGAGGAAGGGCCGGCCGGAAAGCGGCGAAAAACTCTGGCTGCCGAGCGGATGCCGCTCCATCATCTCGATTTCATGCGGAAAGGCGCGCGGCTGCCCGCGGAAGATATTGAGGATCACACGTGCCCCCTCGCCTGCCGCCTCCGGCGCTGCGAGCGCATGATGCCGCTCCGTCTGGCCGCCATTGATGTACCGCATGGAAGAAGGTGTTGTTTCGATCACGTCGCCGAAGGACGCAAACGCCTCCTTGGTAAGAGGTTGTATGTTGAGAAAATCAGTCAAATGTCATTCACCTTGGGCATGCCAGTTTCGGAGAAGGGAGAGGCGCGCCTGCAAATCCGGAATACTCTGCGTTATCGTTTTCCAGACGACCGAGAGCTCTGCCCGGAAGTAATCATGCACGATCAGATTGCACATACCCTTCATCTTGATCCAGGGGATTTCCGGGTGCTGCTGTAAAAACGCTGGGTAGTGCCTGTCGAGCTTGGCGACCGCCTCGCCAATCAGGGCAAGACCCATCATCACCGCCATCTGCGTGCGCGTGTCGGAAGAAAAAGCGGCCTCATCCATATCCTGAATGAAATCCCGTATCCTGGAAGCAGCAACATCCATCTCCTTCAGATAGAGCAGAAGCCGATCCGTACTCATACCGCTTTGGCTTCCTTCAGAACGCGCGCCCGAATATCCGAATGCAAGCCGCCCGAGGTGACGACATCGACCTCGACACCAAGCATCGTCTTCAGTTCTTCCAGCAAACCGCCGAGATCAAACAGCGTCGTACCCGGCAGCGCGTCCACCAGAATGTCGAGATCGCTGTCCGGCCTGTCCTCGCCGCGGGCGACGGAGCCGAACACGCGGGGATTTGCCGCATTGAAGCGTTTCGTCGCTTCGCGGATCGCTTCCCTGTTCTTTTCCAGCACCTCGGAAGGTCTCATCGTCATCTCCACACGGCGCGATTCTAGCAGAATGGCCGCAACGCGCCAATCATCCCTCCGGCAGCATTGCGCAAAGACGAAGCCAGGCGATCTTTTCAACCTGCGCCGTCGCGGTCGCGAATTCTTCGGCCGCGCCGTTACCTATGCGTGTCTCGAAGGCCGAGAGTATATCGTGCCTGTTCAGCCCCTTGACCGCGATGATGAAAGGAAAACCGAATTTATCGGTATAGGCGCTGTTCAATTCGGTAAAGCGGGCGTGCTCTTCCGGGGTAAGCCTGTCGAGCCCGGCACCGGCCTGTTCGTTGCGGCTGTCTGCCGTCAACTCGCCGGCAATTGCCAGCTTGCCGGCGAGATCGGGATGCGCCCGCAAAACGCCAAGCCTTTCCGCCTCGGAAGCCGCGCGAAACTGCGCGCTAAGCGCGGCATGAACCGCCTTCGCCGTCAGTTCCAGCCCGGCCCCACCAGCGTCATAGGCCCTTTCGGCAATGAATGGCGAATGTTCGAACACGCCACCAAAACGGGTAACGAAGTCCTCACGCGTCAGCATCAAAGCGCCTCCGGCTTGTGATGCTCATGCCAGTGACGGGCGATCTCGATGCGCTGCGGGATCCACACCTTTTCGTGGCCAAGCACATATTCGATGAAGCGGCGAAGTGCCGCTGCGCGACCGGGACGGCCGACAAGACGACAATGCAGGCCGACACTCATCATCTTCGGCGCACCTTCGATACCCTCCTGATAAAGCACGTCGAAAGCGTCCTTCAGATAGGTGAAGAACTGGTCGCCGGAATTGAAGCCCTGCGGTGTGGCAAACCGCATGTCGTTGGTCTCAAGCGTGTAGGGAATGATCAGGAAAGGCTCATCCTTCACACCCTTCACCCAATAGGGCAGATCGTCGGCATAGGAGTCCGACGAATAGAGAAAACCACCCTCTTCCATGACAAGCCGCAGCGTATTGTCCGAGGGCTTGCCCTGATACATGCCATAGGGACGTTCGCCGGTGACCTCCGTGTGCAGACGGACCGCTTCGACGATGTGCTTACGCTCTTCCTCCTCGGAAAAATCCTTGTATTCCAGCCAGCGGTATCCGTGGCTGGCGATTTCCCAACCCGCTTCCTTCATCGCCGCAACCGCTTCCGGGTTGCGGGCCATGGCTGCGGTCACGCCGTAAACGGTGGTGGTGACGCCAAGCCCGGTGAACATGCGCCACAGCCGCCAGAAGCCGGCGCGCGAGCCGTATTCATAGATCGATTCCATGTTCAGGTTGCGCTGGCCAGGCCAGGGCTGGGCGCCGACGATTTCCGACAGCAGCGATTCCGACGCCTTGTCATTGTCGAGAATGCAACTTTCGCCGCCCTCTTCGTAATTGATGACGAATTGCACGGCAATGCGCGCACCGCCCGGCCATTTCGGATCGGGAACATTGCGGCCATAGCCCACCAGATTGCGGGAGTAGTTTTCGGAAATCATTCAGCCACCCAGACCATCTCTCCCAATCGGCAACCGATTTCGGAGACACAAACAGAACTTCGAAGATGCCTGATCCAGACGGATGACGCAGCGCGCTTCGAATATGCGATGTCGAACGGTAGCATTCGCATCCGGAATGTCGAGATCAATTTTGCCGACATTCCGATGCTTTTTTGTATACGATTATGATGGCGCGCCAGTCAGGCAATCTTGCGGGCGGAAACGCGGCCCATGGGATGAAGCGAGTGCACCCGGAAAGGCGCTCCCGGCTCATCCTCGATGAAGAGCGCAAGGCTGGAAAATTGCAAGGACCGGGACAGCAGCGGCTCGAACACCTTGCGCACCGCCCGCTCGATCCTCTGGCTGCTGGCGGGTTCCACACCGCCGGTCAAAGACATCTGGAACCGGAACTCGTCCATCACATGCGGGCTGCCCCAGCGGTGCAGATTGGTGAGCTGCGAGGCCGACAGCCGGTCCGGATCGGCACGCTCGATCTCCGCCTCTGTCAGAGGCGCCCGGTAACGGTCGAATTCCTGCACGACGCGGGCCGCGAAAAAATGCAGCACTTCACAGGGCCGTTCGGGGACGAGGCTGAAGACATTATCATGCCTCGCCACCACAAGTTGCGGCAACGGAAAGGGTTCCTGCCTGCCGGAAAAATACATCAGGTCGCGCAGGAGCGCCGCTTCGGACTGACCCTCGGCAAGGCGGAAAGGAGCCTTGATGGTGCCATGGAAACCATACCGGCGCGGCAGGGCCGTGTGATAGGAAATCTCCTGCATGCCAAGATCGATCATACCGGGCGGCTCAACCGCCTGACCGGAATAGGCATCGCGCCCCAGCCACGCAGCGGCCACCTGCGTCAGGGGGTCATTGGGGGAAGGCGTGAAATGAATGGCGTATCGCATGCGCTGTCACCTCGCCGCAAAAGCGGACAAACCTGCCTCGTTTCAGGCCAGCAAATAAGTGATTTGCGTGACAGATTAACGACGTAAGCGGTCTGGTCAGAACTTTCCGATGCCCGCCATGGCTATGTTCACGTGTTCTTGAAGCTGGAAACTCCGCGGCACGTCCGGTGCCTTTCCGCAAACGGCCTGTAGCGCGGCATCGGCCAGAGAATGGGCAAGACCGAAGCTCACCTTGAAGCCGCCCGTCAATGCCACAAGCTTCGGGTGACCGGCAACCGTTCCCACCATGGGGTCTCTGCCCGCAGCCTTCGGCCGCAGCCCGGCCCAGCGCTCGAGAACCGGCGCCCCGCCAAGGCAGGGGACAATCGCAGCCGCATCCGCAAGCAGTTTTTCCAGCTTCTCATCCGTATCGAAGGGGTCGGAAAAACAATCTTCGCTGGTACTGCCGATGGCGACCGTTCCGTCTTCGTGCGGCACGATGTAAAGACCGTTCAGGAACACCACGGGCATGGCCGGATCGACCGCCGCGTCGAGCAGCGCCGCCTGCCCCTTCACCGGCTGCCCGAGCACCAGCCCGGTGTCGAGGCCCAGTGCGTCCCGGATCAGCGGAAAGGATCGATGCCCATTGGCGATCACGGCGTGGCCGAACACGACCTCGTCACCCGAAGACAGCGCCGCCCGGCCTGTCTCCGCGTCAAGCGAAAGGACGCGGCAGCCCTTGATCAACCGCACATGCCGCGCCTTGCCGAGAAATGCCGAAAGAAGCGCAATCATTGCACGCGGAGCCACCCGCGCCGCCAGCGTATCGAACACGAAACCCGCTGCGCCAGCCGCGCCATCCACCCAGCCCGCAACCGCAGGGCTGTCACCGACATGCCAATCGAACCGGCGCTCACCCGAGACCCAGTTCTCCTGCGCATCCCTTTCATGCCGCTCGGCGATGGGACGCAGATGCGGCTTCGGCAATGGGATGATCCGGCCAGAGCGGCGATAACCGGCGGAAAGCCCGGTCTCCGCCTCCAGCCCGGCGATCTCTTTTTCCAGCGCCACGAGGGCGTCGAACTGGAACTGCTTCTTGTCCGACCAGCGGTCCGGCATATGAGGCATCAGCGCGCCGAGCAGCCCGCCACTCGCGCCGCCACCGGGATGATCCGCCTCCACCAGCAACGTATCGATGCCGAGCCGTTCCGCCTTAACCGCAGCCCATAGACCCATGATACCACCCCCGACGATGAGGAGAGGGACGGAAGCAGGCAAAGGCGTTCTTGGTGATTGACCCTGTTCGAAAGCGGGATTATCGGCTTTAGCCATGAAAGATTCCAACGACACTATCAGAGAGACTGACGCACAGGCCGGTTCGGCAACCGGCGAAACCCACACTGCACTCGACTGGCGTGACGGGGATATGCCCTATTCGCTGGCTTTTGACGACCATTTTTATTGCCAGACGGATGGCAGGCTGGAATGTGGCCACGTCTTCCTGTCAGGAAACGGCCTGCCGCAACGCTGGCGGGAACGCGAAGGCGTCTTCCGCATCGGGGAACTGGGCTTCGGCACCGCGCTCAATCTGTGCGAGACATGGCGCCAATGGAAAGAGGTCCGCAACGGCCGCTCCACGTTGCATTTCATCTCCTTCGAACTCTACCCGATGAAGGCGGACGAGATCGGCCGGGCACTTTCCCGCTGGCCGGAGGTGGACGCCGAACGCAGGGCGCTCGCCGCCCTCTGGCCCGCCGAACCGAAGGGGAAGGTAGAGATTGAACTCGATGGTGAAACACGCCTGACGGTGGTCTGCGGCGAGGCGCTCACCGGTATTTCCAACAGTCACGAAACCTTCGATGCCTGGTTCCTGGATGGTTTCGCACCTGCGCGCAACCCGGACATGTGGTCGCTCGAGATCATGCAGGCACTGTTCGCCAGGACGGCGCCGGCAGGCACCTTCGCCACCTATGCCGCCGCAGGCTTCGTCCGCCGCAATCTCATCGCCGCCGGTTTTGATGTGGAACGACGCAAGGGTTTCGCAGGAAAACGGGAAATGCTCTGCGGCACCAGGCCCCCGGTTTGACCAAAACGACATCAGCGACCGGTTGCGTCATCAGATACCCGGCGCGGAATATCTTCACCCAGCCACTGGGCGATCTTGTCCTCGAGAATTTCGGGGCTGATGGGCTTCGACAGATAATCGTCCATGCCGGCCTGCAGGCATAGATCGCGGTCAGCATCCTGCGTATGGGCCGTCACGCCAATGATCGGCACATGCCGGCCTTCGGCGGCCGCAAGTTCGGCCGTCCGGATCGCCTGCGTTGCCTGATGCCCGTTCATGACAGGCATGGAGACATCCATGAGGATGATCGCGGGATTATATTCCTCCCACGCCTGAACGGCCTTTTTCCCATTGCCGACGATCAGGAACCGCAGACCCGTCTGCTGCAAAATCTGCGTGAAAACAATCTGGTTGACGTCATTGTCCTCGGCCACCAGCACATCGATCAGGCTGGGCCGCAGCCGGACGGAAACTGTCGGCACCTCTGCCCGCCGCTTCTTTTCTGAAGCAGGACCTTCCGGCCGGGACGAACCGCCGTCCGAGACACCTGCGAAAGCTTCCGGCCGCGCGCGTTTTAGCCGCACGTCGCGCACCACGTCGAACAGGGTGGAGCGCAACAGCCGCGCCCGCGCGGGCTTCATCAAATGGGCCTGCACGTTGAGATCGGTAAAGAGCGTCTCGTCACCCACGACATCCATGGACGTCAGGAAAATGATGGCGATGTCGTCGAAACGGCGATCCGCCCTGATCCGCTCCACGACGTCCAGGCCGTTCATGACAGGCATGTGATAATCAAGAATGATGGCGTCGATCGAAAGACCCACCGCTACGGCTTCCTGCAGCACTGCAAGGCCCGTGGGCCCACCCTCGACGGCATGGCCGTCTATGCCCCAGCTTTGCAGCTGCTCCGTCAGGATGCGCCGGTTGACATCGTTGTCATCGATGACGAGCACCCGGATATTTTCGATCGCCACCGAAAGAGGTGGGACATCCCTCCGCCTTTCGGTCATCTGAAACGGGATGTTGACCTCGAAACTCGACCCCTTGCCCACTTCGCTGACGACATCGATCTTGCCGTTGAACAGTCCGACAAGGCCGACGGTGATCGCCAGGCCGAGCCCGGTTCCTTCGTGACGGCGCGTGGCGGAACTATCGACCTGGCTGAACTTGTCGAAGATCGTCTCCAGCTTGTCGGAGGGAATACCGATCCCGCTGTCTTCGACACGCAGCGACAGGATAGCCTCCGAAGCTTCCGCTGACTGCGCAGAAAGCTCCACCAGCACATGGCCGGTTTCGGTGAACTTGACGGCATTCCCGACGAGGTTTGTAACAATCTGGCGGAAGCGTCCGGCGTCACCGATGACCTTGCCGAAAACCGACGGGTCGATCCGCACCACCAGCTCTATGTTCTTCTCCAGCGCCGCCGAGGAAAGGAGCGAAACCACGTCCTCCACGGCTTCCGCCGGATCGAAAGATACGCTGCGCAGTTTCATCTGCCCGGCTTCGATCTTGGAGAAATCGAGGATGTCGTTGATAATCGTCAGAAGCGCATTGCCTGACTTGACGATGATGTCGGTGAAAGTCTTCTGGCGCGTATCGAGGTTGGATTTGGCCAGAAGCTCCGCCATGCCAAGCACGCCGTTCATCGGCGTGCGGATTTCATGGCTCATATTGGCCAGAAATTCCGATTTGGCGCGGTCCGCCGCTTCCGCCCGCGAAAGCAGACGTTGCAATTCGCCTTCGCGCATCTTCATCTCGGTCACGTCGGTGACGATCACGAGCCAGTAATTGCCGGAACTGTTGGTGGCTTCCAGGTTGAGCCAGCTCTTGCCGGCGACATGGATTAGCCAGGAGAACGGCCGGTTGGCGGCAATGTTGTCTTTCCAGGCATTAAGCATCGCGGCCGCTTCCTCGGCCGTGCCGAAATCTCCGCGCGCGGCACAATGGGCGAAGAAGCCGGACCAGTCGCGATCCTTTTCCAGCAGCTCGGGCGGCACGTCGAACATCCGCGCCATCGCCTCGTTTGACATGATGATCGTGCCCTGCTCCACCAGCACCAGGCCCTGCGCCATGGCGCGCGTCGCGCCCTGCATATATTCGCCGACGCGCTCCAGCTCGGCCTTCGCCTTGCTGATTTCGGCGTCGCGCATTCGCACATCCGTCACATCGGCATAGGTGCTGAGGATTTTTCCGCCTTCGAGGCGCGTTTTGGAGATGACGGTCACCTTGCCGCTTTTGCTGCGCACCTCGCGGGGGGCAAAGGCCCCATCCTTAAGGAGCCGCTGCGCCCGCTCACTATAGACCTCGTCGAAAGGCCGATCGCCATAATCATAAAAGCCGCTATCGAAATTCATCCTCATGAATTCGCGATAGTCTTTGCCCACAAGTGTTTTCTCGCCGCCGATTTCGCCCCAGACCTGGTAGAAGAACGGATTGACATATTCGATGACGAGATCGGCGCTGAGAAGCAGCACCCCCACGGGCAGCGCGTGAAGCACCGCCTCGAGTTGGCGATGCAGCGCCTCGGCTTCGGCCTGTGTCGCGATCAGCGCCTTTTCCCGCTCCTGCAGGAGGCTGACATCGGTGACGGAGCCCACGAGGTAATATTCGTCATCCGGTGTCGCAACGCGGCCGAGCCGCGTGATGACGGGAATGGCTCGTCCGTTGCGCTGAGGCATGTTTCCCGTGCGTTCGAGCGCCTCCCCGGTCTGCAAGATCCGTTCGTTTTCCTGTTGGAACTGGGAGCCATTCTGCGGAAACATTTCGGATTCGGTCTTGCCGATATAGTCGGCGAGATTGCCGCCGAGAAATGCGTCATAGGCGGCATTGGCATAGGTCAGCCGCCTGTCCTGATCCCTCAGGAAAACCCCCACCGGCAATTGTTCGAGGGCAGCGCGCAGCAACCAGGTCTCGCGGATCTGGGCGCTGAGAAGGGTCTCGTGCGCCTTGAACTCGGTCACATCGATGCGCAGGCCAACCAGCATGCCGTTTTCCAGCCGCTTGTTGACCATGCGCACCCAGCGGCCATCGGCGAACTGCTCCACCCGTTCGAGATAGGGCAGGGAAAAATCGCGCAACTGCTCCCGCATCCAGCCTTCGAACGCAGGGTCGTCTTCTTTGACGCGACGATATCCGCTCGAAAAATAGAGCGCCTCCATCAGCGCCTCGAGCCGGATGCCCGGCTTCAGCTCGACGCCAAAACCGCTATAGAACTCCGCGAAACGGGCATTGCAATAAACCAGCCGGTTTTCCGCATCGTAGACGACGATGCCGGCATCGATGAAATCCATGAGGCCGCTGCTGAACAGCAGGTCCGACGCCCCGCCGATATCCGCCGTCCCCGTCAGAACGCCCAACGGCATGTCTTCCACCGTTTCGAACAGGAACAGGCTGCCGTCATCATCGGTGAAGCGCTCGCAGCGAAGCGTGTATGGCAGGGAGGAAACCGAGGCATGGCAGGCGATCACCTCGTCCGTTGCAAAAACGAGTGAACGGCGCTCCCTGTCCTCCCGCTCCGCATCACGGATATCAGCCGAGAGGGAAAGGCTGGTGTGGCCTTCGAACGCCCTGAGGGGACGCCCCATCAACCGTGCGTAGGCGGCGTTGACCACGAGATAGCGCAGCTCGCTGTCCTTGATGCACGCGGGCAGGTTCAGGGCGGCCACAGCCCTGCAAGCCTTTTCCAGCAACCCGCTGCCCTCGGTCAATCGATACTCCACAGCGTGCAGTTTCACTTTTGTCGAATCAAATATTTCTAGATGACTCGCAAAAACGTTATGTGAGAAAATCTGTTTTTGCTATGCGCCCTGCCCGGCAATACACTTTTTTAACCATAATTATTCGCTGCGACTCAACTCTTCGGCCAGCTGGCGGCGGCGTTCCGCATGGCTGCCATGCGCCGTCCGGCAGCCATGTCATGAAACTATCGCTTGACTTTGGCGAGTAAAACGCCCACATGCCGGTCAAGCTTTCACCTTCGGCAGCCGCGTGAGCTGCAGCGTATGTTGAGAAGACTTGGTCCGAGAGAGACTTGGCCCGCATGAAGGAAAAGCGCAGAGAATACAGAAGACGGCATGTGCCGCACTGATGCGCAGAAAGTTATTCCAACCCACAAGTTCCCAATTCACGCGGGGTTCTTGACGCCGAAACCGCCGGACAGCAGCCCTGCTCCGGACGATTGGTTTTTGGCGCCCCGAAAGGCATTATATTGACCAGTTTTAGCGAACTCGGCCTCTCCGAAAAGATTGTTGCCAGCGTTACCCAGCTTGGCTACACGACCCCGACCCCCATTCAGGCAAAAGCCATTCCGCTGCTGCTCGAAGGCCGCGACCTGATCGGCCTCGCACAGACCGGAACCGGCAAGACCGCCGCTTTCGGCCTGCCGATCATCGAAATGCTGATGAAGCAGGCGGACCGCCCGGCAAACCGCACCTGCCGCACGCTCATCCTTGCCCCGACCCGCGAGCTGGTGAACCAGATCGGCGAAAACCTGCGCGCTTTCGTGAAGAAGACGCCGCTGCGCATCAACCAGGTGGTTGGCGGCGCATCGATCAACAAGCAGCAGCTCCAGCTCGAAAAGGGCACGGACATTCTGGTGGCAACCCCCGGCCGCCTGCTTGACCTCATCGCCCGCAACGCCATCTCGCTCTCCAAGGTCACCTATCTGGTGCTGGACGAAGCGGACCAGATGCTCGACCTCGGCTTCATTCACGATCTGCGCAAGATCTCGAAGATGGTGCCCGCCAAGCGCCAGACGCTGCTCTTCTCCGCCACCATGCCGAAGGCGATCGCCGATCTTGCCCACAGCTACCTGACCGATCCGCTGAAGGTCGAAGTGACCCCGCCCGGCAAGGCAGCCGACAAGGTGGAGCAATATGTCCACTTCGTCGCCGGCAAGAACGACAAGACCGAGCTTCTGAAGAAGTCGCTCAACGAGAACCCGGATGGCCGCGCCATCGTGTTCCTGCGCACAAAGCACGGTGCGGAGAAGCTCTACAAGCATCTCGAACATATCGGCTTCAAGGTCGCCTCCATCCACGGCAACAAGAGCCAGGGCCAGCGCGAGCGCGCCCTGAAGGGCTTCAAGGACGGCGAGATCAAGGTTCTGGTCGCAACCGACGTCGCGGCCCGCGGCATCGATATCCCGGCCGTGACGCACGTCTTCAACTACGACCTGCCGGAAGTACCGGACGCTTATGTCCACCGCATCGGCCGTACCGCCCGTGCCGGCCGCGATGGCATCGCCATTGCTTTCTGCGCACCGGACGAGACCCGCCTGTTGCATGACATCGAAAAGCTGATGAAGATCGATATTCCGGTTGCTTCTGGTGAACGCCCGGCCGGTCTTGCCAGCCCGACGCGCCCCAACAACAACCGCGGCGGACGAAATAACAATGGCGGCCAACAGCGCGGCCCGCGCGAAGGCGGACGCCACAACGGCGAATCTCGCCCGTCTCGCCACCACGCGCCGCGCGATGCGGACAATGATCTTGAAGTCACGTCCGACTTCAAGCGCGTGAAGCAGGCCGAAGGCGACGCAGGCCGCCCGGCTGGCCCGCGCAAGCATCGTCGTCCGGCCCGCAAGCCCGGCGGCAGCGGCGCCAACCGCCACGCCCCTGCCGGCGGCAACGGCCAGGAAAAACGCGCTTCCGGTAACGGCCATCGCGGCCGCAACCGTTAAGGCGCTCTGAATGGATTGAGGACGCCGCGGCATTGCCGGGCGTTTCTTCTCCCCGCCGGGGAGAAGATGGCCCGAAGGGTCGGATGAGGGGGTAAAGTTGCCGTATCTCATCACCCTTGCCCCCTCATCCCGCTGCCGCGACCTTCTCCCCGCCGGGGAGAAGAAACAAGCGGCACGCGCTCGCCAATAATCAAGCCCCGCAGCCACACCCGGTAGCGGGGCTTTTCTTCGCCTTCAGCTCCCCTGCGCGACCGGACGACGCCGTGACGGCAGGGTCATCGCCAGCACGCCCGCAATGACGCAGACGAGCCCACCCCACATGGCGGGCGTCGGCATTTCCCCCAGAAACGCCATGCCGATGGCGACCCCGACCGGCACCCTGAGATAGGCCTGCGAGGTGGTACCGACGGAACCGAGTGTCTGCATCAGCCGGAAATAGATCATGAAGGCGAGCGCGGTCGAAAACACACTGAGGCACAACAGTGCCGCCAGTGATGCCGCCGAAGGCGACAAGGTCCAGGGTCGGTCGACAATCAGGCTCACGGGCAGCAGCAGGACAGCACCGCAGATAAGCGAGCCGGCGGCCGGCATGATCGGATCGAGCCCTCTGAAATTTTTACTGAAAATGGCCGCGCAGGCATAAGAAAATGCCGCTGTCAGCACGGCGAGCTGGCTCCATATCGCCTCGCTCGCCCCATCAAGTGCCTCCATGCCGATAATGAGGCAAACTCCCGTCATGCCGGCAATCGTGCCGAACAGCTTGCGCCCGCTGACTGCCTCATGCCGGATCACGAGCGCCGTGAGAAGAAAGGTAAAGATCGGCGTCGTGGCATTGAGAATGACGGCGAGGCCGGCATCGATGCTCTGTTCGGCCCAGGCGATCAGCGTGAAGGGGAGAACGCTGTTGATACAGGCCTGAATGAAGAACAGCCGCCATGTCGCTAAATCCGTGGGCAGACGCAACCCGCGCAGCCGGATCACCGCGAAGAGCAGCAGACCGGCGATCATCGTGCGCGATGCGATGAAGGTAAGGGGCGGAATGGTCTCCACCCCGATCTTGATGAAAGTGTAGGATGCGGCCCACAGCGTGGACAACACGGCCAGAAGCAGCAATTCGCGGGCGATGGGGTTCTCAGAGGTCACGGATCGATTTCCAACTGCATTGAGGGTGACCCGTTCTTAACCGGAAAACAGGCGCCTATGCTTCGGCCGCGGCCGAAGTATCGACCCTGCTCTAAAAAGAAGCCCCGCGCGGCGTTGGCCACGCAGGGTTTCGGCAAAACAAATCGATGTCCGGTCAGGCAGATCAGGCCCGGCGCTCATCCACCGAGAAAGCGCCCGGACCGGCCACGAACAGATAGAGGAAGATGAAGCAGAACAGGATGGCGGCATCACCCCCGTTGAGTGCCGGGAAGAAGCTCTTCGGCCCATGCGCGATGAAATAGGCAACCGCCATCTGGCCGGACAGGATGAATGCGACCGGACGCGTGAAAAGGCCGACCAGCACGAGAATGCCGCCGACGAATTCCAGAATCGCCGCCACCAGCAGCATCGTCGGCAGGGAGCCTTCCATCTGCGATGCCGGAAAACCGAACAGCTTCTGCGTTCCATGCGAAATGAAAAGCAGCGCCGTCATGATGCGCAGCGCCCCGAGTGCCTGTGGGCGGTAGCGGGAGAGAGAATCGAAAATTGCCATGTTGATGTGTCCCCGTTGAAGTGGTGAAGCGCCGATAAGAGCGCGATGGCACGTTTATGGATACACCTCCGAAATAGCGGAAATCACGTTTCCGATATTGCAGAACTACCTAAAATACTCAAAACGCCATTTTCTACAAATAGTTGATTTCACCATAGAAAATTGACTTTCTTACAGAAAAATCAACTCAGGGCTTCAGACATTTTTTCGATCGCAACAGGCGGAAAAACCGTCCCGCCTCACGCCTGCAGCACCACCACCTTCGAACCGACAGGCACGCGGCTATAGAGATCGATAATGTCGTGGTTCAGCATGCGGATGCAGCCGCTCGACATGGCGTGGCCGATGGACTGCGGCTGGTTGGTGCCATGCAGGCGGAACATGGTGTCGTTGCCGCCGCGATAAAGATAGAGCGCGCGGGCGCCAAGCGGATTGTTCGGGCCGCCGGGCATGCCGGCTGCGAATTTCAGATTGCGCGGATCGCGGCGCATCATGTTCGCGGTTGGTGTCCAGGATGGCCATTCCGCCTTGCGACCGATATAGGCGTCACCCTTCAGGGCAAGACCCTGGCGGCCTACACCGACGCCGTAGCGCATTGCGCGACCGTCGCCGAGAACATAATAAAGCCGCCGCGCCGGCGTATCCACAACCACCGTTCCAGCCGGATGGCGCGTATCATAGGCCACCTCCTGCCGGCGCAGTTCGGGCTTCACCTTATCGAGATGCATGGCGGGAAGCGGGAATTTTTCCTCCGGCTTCGCCGCGTAATCCAGCCTGTGCTGGCCGATGCCGGTGTTTGCGCAGCCAGCCAGAAACAGCGGCAATCCAAACAGAACACCACGACGTGAAATAGACATGTAACCCCCGCCAAATCATGTGATTAACGAGAGGTATAATTTTATGGTTAATAAACCCCTAATATGAGGTTGCAGTAATTAACCAGCCGCAACCGATGCGGCAGGTTTGCGATTGGCGAGATAAACGCCTGTCACCGCCAGAACCGTACCCGCAATCATCGCAGGCGTCAGCGTCTCGCCGAAAAGCAGGGCGGCTTCCACCGCGGCAAGCGGCGGCACGAGATAGATCAGCGAAGCGGCGCGTGAAACCTGGCCGCGCCGGATCAGATAAAGAAGCAGCGCCACGGCCCCGATGGAAATCGCGCCGACAGACCAGGCGAGCGTGGCGGCAAGGCCGAGGCTCCAGTCCACATGCCCATCTTCCAGCAGAAGCGCGAAGGGAACCGTTACCAGCAGTGCGCCGACATATTGCAGCGTTGCCACCGCCATGATGTTGCCGCCATGCACGTACTTCTTCTGGTAGAGCGTGCCATAGGTGACCGAGGTCATGCCCAGCACATTCACCGCCACGGCGTAAAGCGGCACCGACAGCCCGCCAGCACCCGCGGCCATGACCTTCGGCAGCACCGCGATGGCGATGCCGGCAAAGCCGATGAGCAGGCCGGCGCGCTGCAGCGGCGAAATCCTTTCGCCGATCATGAAACGGGCGGCCACCGCCGTCATCAGCGGCTGCAGGCCGGCGATAATGCCGCCGATCGCCGCCGGCACGCCCTGCCCTATCGCCCACCAGATCATGCCGAGATAAAGACCGTGCAGGAAGACGCCTGACAGGATCGCCCGGAAGATATCGACACGACTTTCGGGCCACTGGATGGACGAAAAGCGGCAGATCGCCCACAGCAAAACGCCCGCCAGAAGATAGCGCAGACAGAGGAAGGTCAGCGGCCCGGTATAATAGACCGCATATTTGGCGGTGACCCAGCCCGTCGACCAGAGAAAGACGAAGATGGCCGGAGCCAAACGGTCGAGCGACATGGGCGCATCCTCTGTGTAGCATGATGTCCGCTACCGGTGCGGAACAGACGGCGAATTGATATTTCTGCGGCTTCACGCGAACCGGCGAATAGTCGAGCCGGGTGTTCAGCATGGCGGTATCCGCATCCCGGCAAAAGGTCAAAGGCGTTTTGGTGATCACATCTTTCAGATTTTCTGATGCGACGCCGGACATTCATCAACCGAAAGCGAGAGAACAAAATTTATGCATTCGCCCACGGCGCAAACAGCGCCACCGCCCGCTTACACCGCTCGTCGCCCCGCAACCAATTTGCCGATGCCGCATTTATAGGCGGAAGCCGAAAAAACGCTTCTTTTTTAAAACTCTAGGGCGACAAAAAATCTTCTCGGGGAGGCCTGCATAGTTCTTGCATTGCATTTGTCGTTGTATTCATATGGCAAAAAAGGGGACATCGAAGTTGGCATTTGACGAAATGATAAATGCGGACAACACGCCGCGAAGCCCATATGAAAACTATAACGAATGGTACAGCCGGCAGGACAGGGCACACCTGATCCAGAAATCAAAAGACGCGGAAAACATCTTCAGAAAAACCGGCATTACTTTCGCAGTCTATGGCCACGCCGATAGTTCAGAAAAACTGATACCCTTCGATATTATCCCGCGCATCATCTCCGGCCGTGAGTGGCGCAAACTGGCCCAGGGCATCGAACAGCGTGTTCTCGCCCTCAATGCTTTCCTCGACGATATCTACCACAAACAGGAAATCATCCGCGCCGGGCGCATCCCCCGTGAGATCATCGAAAAGAACGAAGCCTTCCTGCCAGAAATGATCGGCTTCACGCCGCCTGGCGGGGTCTACACCCATATCGTCGGCACGGATATCGTCCGCACCGGCGAAGACCAGTTCTATGTTCTGGAAGACAATGCCCGCACACCGTCAGGTGTCAGCTACATGCTGGAAAACCGCGAAACGATGATGCAGATGTTCCCGGAACTTTTCCATGAAAACCGCGTGCGACGGGTGGAGGATTACCCCTATCTGCTGCGCCAGTCGCTTGCCTCGCTCGCACCTCCGGGCTGCACCGGCAAGCCGCGCGTCGCGGTGCTGACCCCCGGCATCTATAATTCCGCCTACTACGAGCACTCGTTCCTCGCCGACATGATGGGTGTGGAACTGGTGGAAGGTTCCGACCTTCGCGTCATGGACGGCAAGGTGAAGATGCGCACGACGCGCGGTTATGAGGCCATCGACGTTCTCTACCGCCGCGTCGACGACGACTTCCTCGACCCGCTGACTTTTCGGCCGGATTCGGCGCTTGGCGTTCCCGGCATCATGGATGTCTATCGCGCCGGCAACATCACCATCGCCAACGCCCCCGGCACCGGCATTTCCGACGACAAGGCGATCTATTCCTACATGCCCGAGATCGTCGAATTTTATACCGGCCGCAAGCCGCTCCTAGAAAACGTGCCGACCTGGCGCTGTTCCGAGCCGGACAGCCTGAAATACGTTCTCGACAACCTTGCCGATCTCGTCGTCAAGGAGGTCCACGGTTCAGGCGGTTACGGCATGCTGGTCGGCCCCACCGCATCGAAAAAGGAGCGGGCGCTGTTTGCCGAAAAGCTGCGGGCGCGCCCCTCCAACTATATTGCACAGCCGACGCTGTCGCTCTCCACCGTGCCGATCATGGTCAAGAACGGCATCGCGCCGCGCCATGTCGATCTGCGTCCTTATGTGCTTGTTTCGGACAAGGTGCAGATCATTCCCGGCGGCCTGACCCGCGTTGCGCTCAAGCAGGGCTCGCTGGTGGTCAATTCCAGCCAGGGCGGCGGCACCAAGGATACGTGGGTACTGGAGGATTAAGCCATGCTGGGCAGAACGGCAAACGGGCTCTACTGGATGTTCCGGTATATCGAGCGCGCTGAAAACATCGCCCGGCTCATCGATGCGGGCCTGCGCGTTTCACTGACGCGCTCAGGCAGCGGCGACGAGGATTGGGACGGCGTGCTGCAAAGCGCGGGCGTGCACGAGGAATTCCTCGAAACACGCGAAAAGGTGACGGCGGCAAATGCTATCGATTATCTTCTCCGCGAGAAATCGAACCCATCCAGCGTCATGTCCTGCATCGAAGCGGGGCGCAACAATGCCCGCATGGTGCGCACGGCGTTGACGCGCGAGACATGGGAAGCGACCAACGAATTCTGGATCGAGCTGAAGAACATCCTCGGCCGCAAGCTCAACCATGCGGAACTGCCGCAGACCATCGACGTGATCAAACACCGTGCCGGTCTGGTGCGCGGCGCCTTCCACGGTTCAATGCTGCGCAACGATCTCTACAATTTCTCCCGTATCGGCACCTTCATCGAACGCGCCGACAATACGGCGCGCATTCTCGACGTCAAATATTACGTGCTGCTGCCAGCTGTGGCGCATGTCGGCTCATCGCTCGACAATGCGCAGTGGGAATCCATTCTGCGCTCGGTTTCGGCCCACCGTTCCTACGGCTGGGTCTATGATGCGGAATACAAACCGGCCAACATCGCCGACTTCCTCATTCTTAATGGACGCATGCCGCGTTCGCTTGCCTATTGTTACGAGAAGATCGCCAGCAACCTCAATTACATCGCCGAGGACTACAGCGAGCGGCACAAGGCACACGATACGGCGGAAAGCATCCGCGACAGTCTGCGCGCGACCACCATCGCCCGGGTCATGGACGAGGGCCTGCACGAGTTTCTGGAAAGATTCGTCCATCGCAACGGGCAACTGGGACAGGAAATAACGGAAGGCTACCGCTTCTATCAATGAGCGCGTAGACGGGGACAGCTTATGCGTCTGAAAATCACCCATACGACGGAATATGTCTATGACGAGCCGATGCCCTATGCCTTGCAGCGGTTGCGCCTGACACCGCAGACCGGCCCGAGCCAGACGGTGGAGGACTGGGATGTCTCGGTCGATGGCGCCACCGTTGAAGTGACCTATGACGACCATTTCGGCAATCGCGTCGCGCTGGTGGAAACGGAAGGCCCACAGCAGCGGGTCAAAGTGGTGGCGAGCGGCACGGTGAACACGCAGGACAAGGCCGGCGTGTTCGGTCACCACATCGGCAACGCACCGCTCTGGCTCTTCCTGCGCGAAACGCCACGCACCAAACCCGGAAAGCTGGTACGCGAACTGGTGAAGGCGAGCGTCGGCGAGAGCGAGCTTGCCCGCCTCCACAATCTCATGGAAAACATTCACGGCAAGGTGGAGTATGTGCCCGGCTCGACCGACATCGAAACCACGGCCGAAGCGGCACTGGAGGCTGGCAGGGGCGTCTGTCAGGACCACGCCCATATTCTCATTTCCGCTGCCCGGCAGATGGGCCTGCCTGCCCGTTATGTATCCGGTTATCTGATGATGGAGGCGGTGGAGGAACAAACCGCTACCCACGCCTGGGCCGAGGTGCATCTGCAGGGCCTTGGATGGGTCGGCTTCGACGCCGCCAACAATATCTGCCCCGATGACCGTTATGTCCGCATCGCATCCGGTCTCTGCTACCGCGATTGCGCGCCTATATCTGGCATGCGCATCGGCCCGGCCGGTGAGACGCTGAGCGTTTCAGTCACCGTGCAGCAATCGCAGAGCCAGAGCCAGTCCCAGAGCTGAGATCATGGCCGCCAGAGACGACGATACGATCGGTTTCTATACTGACAACGCAACCGCCTATACCACCCGCGGGCAGGCAGCAGACCGCCCGCATCTGGAAACGTTCCTGTCGCAGTTGGAAAAAGGCGCCAGCATTCTCGAGCTAGGATGCGGTGGCGGGCAGGACAGCGAATATATGCTGGCAGCCGGTTTCGACGTGCATCCCACCGATGGAACGCCCGATATAGCGAAGGCTGCGGAAGCCCGACTCGGCATTCCTGTCAGGACATTGCTGTTCGAAAATATCGATGAGGTCGGGCGCTATCACGGCGTCTGGGCCAATGCCTGCCTGCTCCACGTGCCACGCCCTGCCCTGCGCGGCATCATCGGCCGTATCCACACAGCACTGAAACCGGGCGGCGTCTTTTATGCGAGCTTCAAGGCCGGAGAGACTGAAGGACGCGATACGTTCGGCCGCTATTACAATTATCCGTCCAGGTCATGGCTTGAGGAGCTTTATGGGCACTATGACTGGACGGGTGTAGAGATCGAAGCCCGGCAGGGAAGCGGTTACGACAAGCTGCCGACAGACTGGCTGCATGTCACGGCCAAAAAGCACTGACCAACCGCGACAGGTTGACGGTTGCAAAAAGGCGCAGCACCCGTTTTAATCGCCGTTCTCAATTGAAAGCATGATCCGGTTTATCCTTTTGGGACAAAACCGGCCGGGAGACGGCATTGTACAGCATTTCCGACTATCGCGACTGCCAGTCGCATGGACCCATCATAGCAGAAAGGGTCTGGACGGCCTGGTGGCAGGATAGCGGCCTCAAGGTGGGCGATGTCCTCGAGCACCTGAAAGAGATGACAAATCCTCACGCCCTCCCCACCGGTTTCGTCGCCCATGATGGCGACGCCTATGTCGGCTCCGCTTTTCTCATTCATTGCGATCTCGAGGAGCGCCCGCACTATCTTCCCTGGGTCGCGGCCCTGTGGGTGGAGGAAGACCGCCGGCGCTCTGGCGTGGCGCGCGCGTTGATGCAGGCCGCAACAAAAAGGGCCGCCGACCTCGGTCACGAGACCTGCTACCTCTGCTGCGAGGCAAGTCTTGAGGACTATTACCTCAACTGCGGCTGGACCATCCTCGAACGGGGCGTCGGCAAGCACGATCTTACGGTGTTGACCTACAAGACCTGACGCCGCCCGCCGCCTACCCATCATTCCTCACCACATCTCGACCATAGGAGGCACCATGCAACCGCCAACAGCCATCATGGAAACCGCGATCTATGTGAATGATCTCGAAGCCGCCGAGGCTTTTTACTGCGATGTCTTCGGTCTGGAGATCATCCGCAAGGTGCCCGGAAGCTTCGTCTTTTTCAGGTGCGGGCGGCAGGTACTGCTGGTTTTCGACCCCGAGAAGTCGCGCAAGGCCGATCCCGATCATCCCATCCCTCGCCATGGCACGGCAGGTGAAGGCCACTTCTGCTTTTACGCAAGGGACAAATCGGAGGTAGACGGCTGGAAAGCGCACTTCGAAACGCTCGGGATTCCTATCGAGCACTATCACCGCTGGCCGAATGATAGCTATTCCGTCTATATCCGCGACCCCTCCGGGAACTCGGTGGAAGTGGGAGAAGGCAAGCTCTGGGGATTTGAACAGGGCTGACCGCAAAGAAACAGGACGCCACCGTGAAGAACATCTATGTCGTAACTCATCCTCAGTCGGTCCACCATATCGAGAACCGGGTCGGCGGCTGGTATGATACCGGACTGACGCCGCACGGCAGGACCGATGCCAGGGCGGCGGCTGCCAGACTGGCGACGCTGGTCGGTGGTGAGCCTGTGGAAATCTTCAGCTCCGACCTGCTTCGCGCCTCGCAGACCGCAGAAATCATCGCGGAACGCTTCGGGCAGCAAATGGAGATCATGAGTGACCTCAGAGAAATGAGCTTTGGTGAGGCCGAAGGCATGTCGCAGCAATGGCTTGATGAGCGTCAAATCCCGGCACCGCACCATAATCGCCTTGACCATCGTGGCGGTATTGCCGATGGCGAGACGAGACGCGAATTTGCTGAAAGGGTGTATCGAGCCGTAAACATGATCATCGCGCGGCCCTGCGCCACGCAGATAATCGTGACCCATGGCTTCGCCCTGACCTTCGTCATCGCGGCATGGATCAAGATGCCGATCGACAGCGCCGGTTATGTCAGCTTTCCGGCGCGCTCCGGCAGCATAACGCATTTGAAGGAAGACGATTACTGGCAGAACCGCGCCGTCGTTTCACTGGCGGATGTTTCGCATCTGACTAACGGTGATGGCTGACAAGAGCCCGCTTGAAAATCGTCCTCGCAAAGGGACGATTGGACACAAAACCTAAACTCTAGCGTCATCCTCGGGCTTGACCCGAGGATGACGTAGAGAGGTGGGAATACTCCGAGACCACACCTCAACCCTTTACGTGCTACTTTCGCAGATCAAATCTGCCGAACCACGATCTCTTCTTCCGCATCGACCGCCAGCGGGTTCTTCAGCGGCAGGCCGAAACCGGCGGCTTCGATTTCGAAGACGTCGCCCGCTTCCGGCTTGATACCTTCGGCGAAGGAAAGCGTTGCCGTGCCGAACATGTGCACATGCACATCGCCAGGCGCACGGAACAGGCCGTATTTGAAGTGGTGATATTCGAGGTTCGCGAAGGTATGGGACATGTTGTCTTCACCCGATACGAACGGCTTTTCGAAAATGACCTTATCGCCGCGGCGGATGCGCGAGGTGCCGCGAATATCGGACGGCGGAGCGCCGACGCGAATTTCCGGACCGAAGCTTGCCGGGCGCAGCTTGGAATGGGCGAGGTAGAGATAGTTGATCCGCTCGGTGACGTGATCGGAAAACTCGTTCGAGACGGCAAAGCCGATACGCACGGCTTCGCCCTTGTCGGAAATCACGTAGATGCCTGCCATCTCAGGCTCTTCGCCGCCATCCAGCGCAAACGAAGGCGAGGTGAGCGCCGCACCGGGCGCTGCCGCCACATGGCCGTTGCCCTTGTAGAACCACTCGGGCTGAACGCCCTTTTCACCGGCCTTCGGCTTGCCGTTTTCCAGACCCATGCGGAACATCTTCATGGAGTCCGTCAGGCTTTCCTCGGCGGCTTCCGTGGTTTTCTTGTGCATGCTGTCGCGGGTCGCGGCCGAACCGAGATGGGTAAGGCCGGTGCCGGTCAGATGCAGATGAGCCGGATCGGGATGGGTGATCGGCGGCAGGAAGCGACCTTCGGCATAAGCCTTTTCAAGATCGACGGCATCGCCCAGACCATGCGCGGAAATGACATCTGCAAGGTTCTTGCCGCCATTGGCGGCTTCCATGGCAAGCGCATAAACGGACTCTGCGCCCTTGACTGCGCGTGCCTCTCCGCCTTCTTCGCGAACCGCTACGGTGATGTTGCCGCTGGCATCTTTAATCTGTGAAATGAGCACGGGATTTCCTTCCTCCGGCGCAGTGCGCCTTTATCTCTTCTACGCGGCGCCTTGCGCCTGCATCTTATGAAAGTGGCCGGAAACCGGCCACTTTTTGGACTGCGATAGGGGTGAGCCGATCAGCCCTTGTTCTTGTTGTAGACGTCGAAGAACACGGCGGCGAGCAGCACGAGGCCCTTGACCATCTGCTGGAAGTCGATGCCGAGACCGACGATCGACATGCCGTTGTTCATGACACCCATGATGAAGGCGCCAATGACCGCACCGGTGATCTTGCCAACGCCGCCGGATGCCGAAGCACCGCCGATGAAGCAGGCCGCGATCACGTCAAGCTCGAAGCCCACGCCGGCCTTCGGCGTTGCCGAGTTCAGGCGGGTCGCGATGATCATGCCGGCGAGACCAGCCAGAACGCCCATGTTGACGAAGGTCAGGAAGCTCAGGCGTTCGGTGTTGATACCCGAAAGCTTGGTCGCCTTTTCATTGCCGCCCATGGCGTAAATGCGACGGCCGATCGTCGTGCGACGCGTCACGAAGCTGTAGAGCGCAACGAGAGCAAGCATCACGATCAGCACATTCGGCAGGCCGCGATAGGTGGAAAGCTGGTAGCCAAGAAACAGGATCGCGGCCGAAATCAACAGGTTCTGGGCGATGAAGAAACCGAAAGGCTCGACATCGATGCCATGCTTCACATTCACGACACGGCGACGCCATGCGAGGTAGAACAGCACGACGGTAATCAGCACCGTCAGGATCATCGAGGTGGTGTTGAGACCTTCAATGCCGCCGATATCGGGCAGGAAGCCGGTGCTGATGATCTGGAAATCGGTCGGGAACGGACCGATGTTCTTGCCGCCGAGCACGAAGAGCGTCAGGCCGCGGAACACCAGCATGCCCGCCAGCGTCACGATGAAGGACGGAATGCGGTGATAGGCGATCCAGTAACCCTGGGCCGCACCGATGATGCCGCCGATGACGAGACAAATCAGCGCCGCCAGAAAGGGGTTCATGCCCCATT
Organism: Agrobacterium sp. FDAARGOS_525; assembly: GCF_003938925.1. Classification (NCBI taxonomy): domain Bacteria; kingdom Pseudomonadati; phylum Pseudomonadota; class Alphaproteobacteria; order Hyphomicrobiales; family Rhizobiaceae; genus Agrobacterium; species Agrobacterium sp. FDAARGOS_525. The sequence continues at coordinate 396,922 of NZ_RKIU01000003.1, forward strand.
GCACGGTCAGTATGGCCGCGATCGCGCCGACGAAGGCGACGATGGAACCGACCGAAAGGTCGATATGCCCGGCCACGATGACAAGCAGCATGCCCAGTGCCATGATGACGATGAACGAGTTCTGCAGGATGAGGTTGGTCAGGTTCACGGGGCGGAACAGGATGCCGCCGGTGTAGAACTGGAAGAAAACCATGATGGCGACGAGCGCGATCAGCATGCCATATTCGCGGATATTGGAGCGAATATAGGATGTGACCGAGACGACGTTACTTTCTTCGTTTGTTGTGTTTGCCGAACTCATGAGTTCTTCTCCCCTGAGCGCATGATAGCGCGCATGATGCTTTCCTGGCTCGCCTCTCCCTTCGGCAATTCAGCGACGATGCGGCCTTCGTTCATGACGTAGATGCGGTCGCAATTGCCGAGCAGTTCGGGCATTTCCGATGAGATCATCAGAACGCCTTTACCATCGGCAGCGAGCTGGTTGATGATGGTGTAGATTTCATATTTCGCGCCGACATCGATACCGCGGGTCGGTTCATCGAGGATCAGCACGTCGGGATTGGAGAACAGCCATTTGGAGAGCACAACCTTCTGCTGGTTGCCGCCCGAAAGGTTGACCGTTTCCTGAAAGATGCCCGACGAGCGGATGCGCAGGCGCGTGCGGAAATCGCTCGCCACCTTCATTTCCTTGATGTCGTCGATGATGCTGGCATTCGAGACGCCGGCAAGATTGGCGAGTGTGGTGTTGTGCAGGATGTTGTCGTTGAGCACGAGACCGAGATGTTTGCGGTCTTCCGTGACATAGGCAAGACCGGCATCGATTGCCTTGCGCACGGTGCTGACGTCAACTGGCTTGCCGTTGATCAGCACTTCACCGGTGATCTTGTGGCCATAGGACTTGCCGAACACGCTCATCGCAAATTCGGTGCGCCCTGCCCCCATCAGGCCGGCAATACCGACGACTTCGCCCTTGCGCACGGTGACGTTGATATCATGCAGAACCTGGCGGTCGCGGTGCTGCTGGTGATAGGCGTTCCAGTTCTTCACTTCGAGAATGGTTTCGCCGATCGGCACGTCGCGCGGCGGATAACGATCTTCGAGATCGCGGCCCACCATGTTGCGGATGATGACGTCCTCGCTGATTTCTTCCTTGTGACAGTCGAGCGTCTTCACGGTCATGCCGTCGCGCAGCACGGTGATCTGGTCGGCCACCTTGCGCACTTCATTCAGCTTGTGGGTGATGATGATCGAGGTCATGCCCTGCTTGCGGAATTCCATCAGCAGGTTCAACAGCGCCTCGGAATCGCTTTCGTTCAGCGAAGCGGTCGGCTCATCAAGGATAAGCAGCTTCACGCTTTTCGACAGCGCCTTGGCGATTTCGACCAGCTGCTGCTTGCCGACGCCAATATCGGTGATCAGCGTCTCCGGTGATTCCTTCAGGCCCACTTTCTTCAGAAGTTCGCGGGTACGGTTGAAGGTCTCCTGCCAGCTGATCACGCCGTTCGAGGCGACCTCGTTGCCAAGGAAGATGTTTTCCGCAATCGACAGGAGCGGCACGAGCGCCAGTTCCTGGTGAATGATGATGATACCAATATCTTCACTGTCGTTGATGGCGCGAAAGTTTCGCACTGCGCCTTCATAGTGGATTTCGCCCTCATAGGTGCCGGCGGGGTAAACACCGGAAAGGACCTTCATCAAGGTCGACTTTCCCGCGCCGTTCTCACCGACGAGTGCGTGGATCTCACCTTCCTTAACCTTGAGGTTGACGTTCTCAAGCGCTTTCACGCCCGGAAACGTCTTGGTGATGTTCCGCATTTCGAGAATGGTATTGGCCATATCGCAATCCAGCGCCCGATTAATTCCGGCGTTTTTATTTTTATGGAAAAACGGGGATGACGCCAAGCCATCCCCGCATGTGTATCAGGCTTATTTCAGCTGGTCTTCCTTGTAGTAACCGCCATCGACGAGAACCTGCTTGTAGTTCTCCTTGGTTACTGCAACCGGCTTCAGCAGGTAGGACGGAACAACCTTGACGCCATTTTCATAGGTCTTGGTGTCGTTCACTTCAGGCTCCTTGCCCTGCATAACGGCATTCACCATGTTCACGGTAACCTTCGCGAGTTCGCGGGTGTCCTTGAAGATGGTGGAATACTGTTCGCCGGCAATGATCGACTTCACGGACGGGATTTCAGCGTCCTGACCGGAAACGACCGGCAGCGGCTGATCCTTCGTGCCATAACCAACGCCCTTCAGCGAGGAGATGATGCCGATGGAAAGACCGTCATAAGGCGACAGAACGGCGTCAACCTTGGCGTCGGTGTAGTAGGCCGAGAGAAGGTTGTCCATGCGGGCCTGGGCCGTTGCCGGATCCCAGCGCAGCGTGCCGACCTTGTCCATGCCGGTCTGGCCGGACTTCACGACGAGCTTGCCGCTGTCGATGTAAGGCTGGAGAACAGACATAGCGCCGTCGTAGAAGAAGAAGGCGTTGTTATCATCAGGGGAGCCGCCGAAGAGTTCGATGTTGAACGGACCCTTGCCATCCTTCAGACCGAGCTTGTCGACGATCGAAGTCGCCTGCAGAACGCCAACCTGGAAGTTGTCGAAGGTGGCGTAGTAGCTGACGTCACCGCTGTTGCGGATCAGGCGGTCATAAGCGATGACCTTGATGCCCTGCTCGCCGGCCTGCTTCAGCACGTCCGACAGCGTGGTGCCATCGATCGAGGCGATCACGAGGACCTTGACGCCCTTGGTGACCATGTTTTCGATCTGGGAAAGCTGGTTCGGAATATCGTCGTCGGCATACTGCAGGTCGGTCGTGTAACCAGCTTCCTGAAGCTGCTTGACGATGTTGTTGCCGTCATCGATCCAGCGCGCGGAAGACTTGGTCGGCATGGCGATGCCAACAGCGCCCTTGTCCTGTGCGAAAGCCGGCACTGCGAAAGACGCAGCACCGATGGCACAAGCTGCCATCAGCGAAATAATGGACTTCATTAACTCTCTCCCTTGAGCCCTTCTCTGGACCCGCATGTTGCGGTGCACCAGGAAATTCATGCCGTCAGAGGAAGAAGCCGCGCCCTGCTCGCTCCCTTTTCGCAATTGCGAAATGGAACAGCTGCCGCTCCTCCCCGGCATTCCGCAAATTGTTCTGAATCCATATAACTGTCAAATAGAATAAATCAGTTTCCATATATCAATTGTGATATATTAAATCGATACAAAAACCGATGAGGGGTATAAAATCGCGAATGAGCAACCAGAAAGTGTATGAGCAGGCGCAAACAACGGATGCCCTTTTTGTCTTTGAAGACAACCCGTTGCTGCGGGCCGGATTGAAGATGAGCCACCTGCGCATGCTGGTCATGATCGAGGAGCACGGGCAGGTCAGCGCGGCTGCCGCCGCCATGAACATGACGCAGCCGGCGGCCTCGCGCATGCTCTCGGAAATGGAAGCGATCGTCAAATCGCCGCTCTGTCAGAGAGCATCGCGCGGTGTGGTTCTGACGAAGTTCGGCGAGGCGCTGGCGCGACGGGCGCGCACCATATTGCTGGAGCTGCGTGAGGCGAGTCGCGAACTCAATCAGATGAAGTCCGGCAGCGGCGGATCCGTTTTCATCGGCGCGGTGACCGCGCCCGCCATCAGCCTCGTGGTTCCCGCCATAAGACGGGCCATGGACACCTATCCCGGCATTGAAATCAATGTTCAGGTGGAGAGCAGCAACGTGCTGGCGCGGGAATTGCTGGCTGCGCGCCACGATTTCATCATCGGCCGCATACCGGATGACTTTGATCCAGGCCTGTTCTCCATCCACGAAATCGGCATTGAGCGCGCCTGTCTGGTGGTGCGCGAAGGTCACCCGCTTCTGGGCGGCGATCCCGTCACCCTGCAGGATCTTTCCGGTTACGACTGGGTGTTCCAGCCCCCTGGCGCGCTTTTGCGGCGCACCATGGAGGATGTCTTCCTTACCCACGGCGTCGCCATGCCGCGCAACGTCATCAACACGCCATCCGTGGTTCTCACGCTTGCGCTTGTCTGCAACACCGATGCCATTGCGCCGATTGCGCAGGACATGGCCGAATTCGTGGCCGGCCAGCGGGCCGATATCGGCCGGACCCGCATATTGCCGACGGATTTCGAACTGGTCGTCAAGCCCTACAGCATCATCACCACCAAGGGGCGCGTCCTGCCGCCCAGCGCCCGCCTGCTTTACGATCTGGTGCTGGATGAAAGCCGCAAGCTGACTGCCCAGTGACGGCGGCAAGCCAGACGCCACCTTCATCCACTACAAGGGCCGGAAATCGTGACCGGCGAAGGAACAGCCGTATGCTCTTCGGACAATCCGTTTTCCAGTCTGTCGTCGAAAGACTGAAGCAGGAGAAAGAAGACGAAGGCGCAGAGCCGCCCCCGCCCGCGGATACCCGCATTGCCGGCTTCAGCTCAGGCTTCGTTGTCGATACGCATATCTAAGCGCCGGCGGCTGCGAACGGCAATCTCGACGCTTATCTCGCCTTCCTGGAAGACGCCGCGCCACCGGCGGAACCCCAGCCGGAACCGGAGAGCGAACCGGAACCGATGCCGGCCCACCTCGAAAAGACCTCACTTGCCGATGTTTCGGCGGAACTGGCGATCAAGGAGACCGACACTGCGGCAACGCTCGCGGAAAAGCGCCGCGCCTTCGCCCGCCTCAATCATCCCGACCGGGTGAAACCGCAGTTCCGGCACAATGCGACACTGCGCATGACGGCAGCCAATCTCCTGATCGACCAGGCGCTCCGCATGCTTCGGATGCGAGAGCATTTCCTGTAAGAGGCGGGCAGCTCAAGACAGGCGATGAACGGAAAATCGCGACGCGTCAGCCGGCATCGTCCTTATCGGTGGGTGGATTTTCGGCGGCGGGCGCAACCGCCCCGTCCCCACCCTTGTCGCCGTCGCTTGCGGGTTTGAATTTTACCAACAGTTCATAGGCCGCATAGACGCCTATGCCGCCCACGACGGTTCCCCAGAAAAACTCGCGATTGACGAATTCGATGACAGCCCATGCCACACAGAAACCGACGATGAGCAACCGCACCCACAGGGGACGATAAAGCGGATGACTCGTATCGATATTCAGCATGGTGTTTCCGTCTCTGGCTTTTCCGGTCAGTCGCTCGCTGCCGCGCGGCACCGCATGGCACGGGAATTCCATGCGTCTTGACCGTTTCGCAGACAAATTGCAACGCAAATCGGACCGAGGGATATCAGGCTGCCGTGATGGAGATCACCGGAAACCGGGGGTGCCGTGCCACCACGGATGAAATCCGCCGCCCCTTCCGCCCAGCATTGCCGATCTGAGCATGGGGAAACATCGGCGCCGGAGCGTCAGTCGCGCAGGCGGCCGAGCAGCGCCAGCAATTGGTCGCGGGCCTTCTTGCCGCCGATACGGTCGATCAGCTTTTCCTCGCGGTCGCGCCAGACATCGGAAAGGCGCTCGAGAAGACGGCTACCCTCGGCCGTCATGTCGAGGAAATGAACGCGCCTGTCCTCTTCCGACCTGCGGCGGACGAGCAGACCTTTCTCTTCCATGCTGTCGACGATGGCAACGAAATTGGCCCGCTGGATGCCGAGCGCCTCGGCCACATCGCTTTGTTTAAGACCCGGATTTCCGCCAACGATGACGAGAACGGAAAAATCGGCCGGCCGCAATCCCTGCTCCGCCAGCACATCGGAAAAACCGTTTGCCACGGCAAGTTGCGAGTGCCGCAAATGGTAGCTGATCGCAGTCGTCAGCAAACCGTAATCGATCGCCGTAAGATTCGTCGTTTGCGCGCTGCCGCTTTCGACCTTTTCCGTCCGCGGCCCGTTGCTATGTGCCAATCGCAAAGCCATCCGATCCCCCGCCTGATTCGTCCTTTACCCTGCCGAAATCATAACTGACAATGTCACGAAACTGTATCCTAAATAAATGTAGATGATACTAATATTGTATAAGAATTTGACAGTTAATGGCCGGAAACCCAATGTTGCCCGCCATCTGGCGACAAAATCTGCGCCGAAAGCATGACTATTTACCCGCCAATTTTGAGGGGCCGGAACCGCGGGGCCACCCTTGTCTGGCAGGCATACGGGCACTCCGGCCCACGACGGATGAACATGCTGAAACTGCGCGCGGGACCCGTGACAAGCTACTACTTATAAGTGAAATCGATTTCCGCAAGACCTGGGACGCCAAACGACGCAGCCCCGCGCGCAAAGAAGCCAAAAACCCGCACGCCCCCACTTCCGGCCCTCTTCACCCTGCGGTCTCGAAAACTGGCAAGGTTTCGCAAATCTTGGATTTTTAGTCATTGATGCGGAAAGAAAGCTAGGGTATGAACCAACCGCTGCACGCGATTCAAGCGTGACCGCTGCACCCGTAGCTCAGCTGGATAGAGTGTTGGATTCCGATTCCAAAGGTCACAGGTTCGAATCCTGTCGGGTGCGCCATATTTCTCAAGGCTTTCAGCAAATTCACAGCCCCTACGAATTTCCCACAGGAAGCATATAGGAAGCACGCGGTGATTATTTGCCGTTCTGGGATGGCTGGTTCTTTTCGGCGTAGGCGCGCTGCATCTCCTCCATGACGGCACCGGTGAAGAGCAAAGCCTGCCTCGACACTTCGGCCTCACACATGCCGATCGCTGACAGGCGGGCGGCCAGGTGGCGCATTTCCTCCCGCCAGTATCGGCTTGCTGCCTCACCATGCAGCCGGTCGAGATTGCCGGCGCAACGCTTGATCTCGCTGCGCTGGCGATGGACAGGGAAACAGACGACGGTGTTCATGCTTGCCTCCTGCGCCGCTCACGCACCATGCCGCGAGCGATGCTATTGCCCGATCCATCGAATTGCAGATCGCCGCTGAACGGCCGCCACTCGTCCTCAGACCGGCAGCAATCCTCCTCGTCGCCGTTCTGGTCGGTTTCGTCGGGCTCGCGCTCGTCGTCGTCTTCCCGATCCTCCATTTCTGGATAGGTATCTGCCAAATAGGGTTCAAGGTTCTCGTCACCGTCGAGAAGATCGAGAAGCGCGACAAGTTCCTCGATCTTGGCTTCCAGGCGTGCGCGGGAGGTCTCGATAGGAGCCTTCATGCTTCTTCTCCCGCATTGACAAGGGTTGCGAGGAAGATAGCCTGATCCTGGCCATTCATGGACGAGCCGTAAACCTTCTTGATATGCGCCGCCTTCATGCGGGCGTCTTCTAGCGTCTTGATGGGGTGCGCGATGATGGCTTCGTTCAGGTCATTTTCCAGACCGGAAAGACGATCCTGCTCCCTGCCCAGATCATGGAAGCCGCTTGATGTGGCCCATTCCTGATAACGCGCTTCACGGGCATCGAATATCGCAAGGTAATGCTCTCGATCGGCTTCGATCCTCGCAAATTGAGGCGCGAAGTTGTGTGCGTCTCCGCAGAACTCGGCGTTCATCTTGAAAACCTTCGCCTCGCAGTCGAAGAGATGATTCACAGCTTCGCGCGACATCACAAACTTCTGCTTCATCATGTGCCAACGGTAACTGTGCGTCAGTTCGGCTCTATCGAGCTTCGCCACTGGCGGGCGATTGGGGCTCTCCCAGAGTGCCTCAGACAAACCGTCAATGCGATCAGCTTCGGCGGTGACTTCGTTATAGGTTGCAATCAGATCGGCAAGCGCCGACGGTTCGATCTGGGCGGCTGTTACAGCCTCGCAGGCCGTGGCGGCTACAGGAAGCGCGGCAGCAGCTACGCCGCCGAGAAAGGTGCGACGGGTCGTTTTCATGCTGAATGCTCCTCTGTAACCGGGATTTTGATGAGGGTGTGGACGCCATCGTGGTTGATGGTGATGCGGTCGACGGCCAGATCGGGGTTATCGCGAATGATCTGCCCTGCCTGCTGCAGGAGGTCGGAAAGCCGTTCGCGGGCTGTCTGGCCTTCCAGATAAGCAAGCGCGCCTTTCACGAGCGTGGCGCTGACCACGGAACAGTCGAAATCTTCGTTCTCCTTGTCGGCAAGACGAAGCGCAGCCATCAGTCCGTCAAAAGACGTGAGCCGGGCCGAGCTCTCGAAAAACGCATTCATTGCAGAATGCATCTCGATTTCCTCGGGGCTGTCTTCGAGAGGGCCATTGCGGTTATTCGCTGCTTCGATCGCTGCGTTGTGCCGCGCAATCATTTCTTCCAGGGTAATTTCTGGCATGGCTTCGCCAGCGGCCGGAATCGTGTTCGGCATTGTCATTCTCCAAATTGTCGAGAGGGTTTTGTCACTCCCTAAAAAGGGAGGCAGTCTTTATGCGAGATCGAGAGCAGCGCCGCCGGTCAACTGCGGCTCACGAGGAGCCGGGACAACCAGAGCCGCGCCATTGTCACGCTCAGCGCGTTCGAAAGCGGCCTTCAAAGCCGGGTTGGTAAAGAGGCTGGAAAGGCGGACGTTAACTGTATTGTGTGTCATTGTTCGATTTCCCTTGTTATCATGTTGCATTATTGATATAAGGCTACATCAAACCTAAGTCAACACTTTTAATGCAAGGTTATATAAAATTGTCGATATCTCCTGCTCAGTGCCGTGCCGCTCGCTCCCTTATCGGCTGGTCGCAAGACAAGCTTTCGGAAGAATCGAAAGTCGCAAAAGCTACCATCGCTAACTTTGAGGCTGGCAAACGATCCCCGTATGAACGGACCCTCGATGATATTCAGGAAGCTCTGGAAAAAGGCGGCGTGATATTCATTGCGGCAGATGAGATGAAAGCCGGCGGCGCTGGCGTGCGTTTTGATCACAATACCCAGGGCGACTAACGAGAAGACCACTTATCACTACCAAAGGTGTGGTCATCATGACCATTCCTCGGGGGTGTTCGTATGACACGAATACCTCTGCATGTGCATGACACACATACCTTGAGGCACCTGCATCATACAGGCACCCAAGGGATTGCCAGCATGGCAACACCTTCGACAGGAGAGCATTGAATGTCCGCATTGACGTTGATCTCCTCACAGCCGGGAATAGAGGCTGCTTCCGATCTTTCTGACGCTGCGCTGGACTATGGCCGCGCTGCGCTCTCCAGCAACACCATGCGGGCGTACAGAGGCGATTGGCAGGATTTTCAAGACTGGTGTGCGGCTCGCGACCGATCGCATCTGCCGGCCACCCCTGCGACCGTGGCAAACTACGCATCGTTTCTGGCGGAGGCGGGCAAAAAGGTGCCGACAATCGCCCGCAAGCTGGCCGCCATTCGCTTCTTCCACCGCGGCGCAGGTCTGGACAATCCCACCGACAATGCGGGTGTGGCGGCCATCCTGAAGGGCATACGTCGCACAGTGGGCACAGCGGCCCGCCAGAAGGCACCGGCAACTGTTGATGTCATTCATGCCATGATGGCGCGGATCAACGCTGACAGCCTCCAGGGCAAGCGTGACAGGGCATTGATCTTGCTCGGATTCGCTGGCGCCTTCCGTCGATCGGAGCTTGTGGCGATCACTGTCGAGGATCTGACCTTCAGTGAAGAAGGCGTGGATGTGTTCCTGCCGAAGTCCAAGACTGACCAGGAGGCAAAAGGCCAATCGGTTGCCATCCTCAACGGCAAGGCCCTGAAACCCGCTGACAGGCTCAAGGAGTGGCTTCAGGCGGCTGGGATAACCTCTGGCCCTATCTTCCGCCGCTTCAATCGTGGCGACCGTCTGACGGAAGAGACGCTGACGGATCAAGCCGTGGCGCTGATCGTCAAGAAGTATGCCGATGCTGCCGGCCTCGATGTGGCGAGCCTGTCCGGCCATTCGCTTCGAGCTGGCTTTGTCACCTCGGCGGCAGAGAACCGGGCGAGTATATCCCGCATCATGGAAGTGACGAGACACCGCGATCCGCGCACGGTGGAGACCTATGTGCGCCGTGCCGACCGGTTCAAGGATCATGCCGGAGATGGTTTCCTGTGACAGACGATAATATGCCTCACAGGCACATTTAAGCAGCATGCGGGAAGTCATCATTTGTCATCATGATAACCTGTGTGTGGCTCAGGTTCAGTCCCGGAATTTCTGGGAATGACCCGGGTTTACCTCATCCTCTCAAACCGGAAAATTCCCGGTTTAACGCCTGGTCAACGTCCATCTTTGTCCACCAAAGTAGTGAGATTTGCTGGCCGTTTGGCCCTACGCGGATGTTCACTCGGTGAACATTTCCCGGCAAGTTCATAGAGTCCGTCGAAAGCCATTTGGAGCTTTGCCGTATGACCAATCTGTCCGCTGCGGCGGACACTATGAGTAGGAAAGTGTGCAGCGTGCTGCGCACATGTTTGAAAGGGTTGCCAACGGGTTGACTGTGCAGACAGCCCATTACTCGCTAGTGATAAGGGCCATTATCAATACCTTACGGAGCGAGCCCCTCGCGCTTCGCCACCTCGCTCTGCAGGGCGCATTGAGCGACCTTCGCTGTGGCTGTGAGCTGGGAAAGCTCATTCGGCGTAAGTGTGAGGGTTGCGTAAAAATTGCTTCGTGTACCTGAGTCCATCTTGGCGATTTTTTCGGTCGCGAGAGCCTTCACCTTTGCATCATCTAGTTTGAAGCCGCACGCGTCGGCGCTTCCGATCACAGCGGCGATCTGGGTCGCCCATACAAAATCCTCATTTGCATCTGCCCACGCCGAGGACGCTGCCAACGATGCAAACACGGCGCCAATGATCAGTTTCATGTCGTCTCCTGTATCTCAGAGCCGAATGCTGTCTCAAAAAGGCGAGATGCGCAACCCTTAGGCTGCGACCGACCCAGCTTCTCGCGCCATGCGCATATATCGCTGCACCGTGCCATAACTGAAGCCCGCCTTCTCCCTGACCCATGGAAGCCATTCGCCGCGGGACATGCTGCTCTTGACCTCAAGGAACTCCTTGCCGATCTCGATTGCCTCCTGCCGGCCGAGTTGCTGCGTGGACAGATCGCCCTCGGCCTTCTGAACGCGGCGGAGGAAGGAATAGCTGATTTCCTTGTCCGCCTTCTTGCCCTTGCTGTAATAGACCAGCATCAGGTAGACGGCGCCGGCGAGCGCGTGACGCATGTGGCTTTTGCCTGAGAGTTCCTGAACATGCCAGAGGATGTGACCGAGCGGTATTGCGTCCCATGCCTCATACCAGGAAGACAGGTCAGTCTCGATCCACTCGCTGCAGGACAGCACAAGGTCACTGACAGCCCACAGCGATGTTTCCGTGAGCAGCCCTTGGTTATTCTTCGTCTCCGCCAGCGTGGACAGCACGAGGCGCATATGGGCATCGCCATGTTTGCCGAGGATCCGGCAGATCGTGCCTATGGCTCTTGTCTGTCCAGGCGTTGGCATCTCGTTGGCGGGAATGATCTCGATATCGAACTCTGCGCAGAGGCGGCGGGCGTCGGCTTCATTGGAATGAGGCAAGGCTAAATCTCCAGGCTGGGCAAAAAGAAAGGCCGTCACCTCGGAAGGCCGGCCAATCCTTTGCGCCAGTTCATCCGTGGTCGCTGGCAGATGTATAACAGATGATGATAGGTTGCCGCAACCATATCAATTTATGTGTTGAATTGTGCTGATAAAGTGCTACCGGTCGCCACCGGAAAGAAGCGCCATCATGTCGCGATGCAGACGACCGATCTCGGCAATTTCCTTGCGTATTTCGATCATTTCGCGGGTGAACCGACCGTGCTTATAAGCGCCGTTCTTTTTCCCCTTTGGCGCTCCGGCGCGGGCTCCGTGGAACCGGCAAACCGTCTTCCCTCGCTCCGCCGGCGCCTGGCATTGGCACTTTGTCCGCTTCGACATGGCCGAGCACCGCGGCGCGAGCTGGTACGGATAAATCATCTTGTCCATGGGATTGTGCACCTTTTTTGTTTCTACCCCGCCCCCCGTGGGTGACATTGCCGATGATCGCCTGTCCGCCTTCGCCAACATAAACGTGCTCGACAACGACCTTTTGATTGCCGCCATTGCGATGCTTCCGCAGGGCTTCCATCTGGGCTGTGAAGGTCCGCATCAGCTTGTTAACGATACGCTCATGCAGGTCCACGAGATCGACCCGATCCGAGGTGACGAGCGATCTTGTGTGGCGGAGAGACAGCACATGAACCGTCGCCATTTGGAAGGCCAGCATCGCCTCAAGGTGGTCTCTGGGCTCGATGCCGGCGACCAGAGCTATGGCAGCATTCAACTCAGCAACTTCCGCTTCCTGCCCGCGCGAGAGCGCATTGGTGATCTGCGATATCATCGATGCGTAGAGACGTTGATCCGTGATCCCCAAAGCCTTCATGACGACCGCCAAAGCAACCTCCTGCCGGGGGTGTTGAAACCTCAACATTTGTGGGAGATCAGGCACCTTGATGTATTGCGGCAGGCCATCCGGAAGCTGCATAAACTCGGCCATGGCTTCTTTTTCAGTCGGCGTCGGATCGTATTCAGGCCGCGGCCCGGCCTTGATCTGTTCGGGTGTCTCACCGGCTGCAAGGCGATCGATTGCCGTCGCAACGCGCTTCAGCTTTTCATCGTGAGAATGACCGTTATCGCTAGTCATCACTTCTCCTCAACTTTGAATGAGACGGCCGCGCGCATCTCCCCTGAATTGATCAAGGGGTTGGAGCTGCCCTTTTGTCGGATTGTGGATGGCGCGTTCGGCGGAGTGCGCAACGCGGTGATCTCAGCTTGGATGTCACCCTGAGCTTTGATGCCAAGTTTCTTGAGGGCTTTCCGTTTCTCTTTGGCTACGGACTCACCAAGGGCTGCCTGCTCGATGATTGTAGCCGCCGCGGCTTTCATCGCCGCTTTGTACTCAGCCCGCTTTTTGCGCATCGTATTCCGCATAAATGGGCGCTCTGGAATTCCCCGGCTCGTGCCGAACTCGTTCCAGATGGCTTTCTGGATGTTCTCGGCATCTGCTTCGCCAGCGGGGAAACCGACTTTCACATGGTTGGGGCCTGGAAAGAGCGAGGATATACCGGCCGCGCCTTTTCCCTTCTTTCGACGTTGAAACTTGATCGTCAACATTAGAAAGCATCGTCCCGTTCAAAACGTGAAACTCTACCCACAGCCGCCTGTCCAACAGCCCGACCTATTGCCCCGCCAACGGCTGCATTTACGTTCTGCACGCCTTGGACAGTCACGCCACCGACCTGCACCGTCACAGACTGATCTCGGCTATCGTTGACTGTGTTGGTAACCTCTGGTGGCGTGCTGGTCGCGACTGCCGCGAGCTTGTCCATGCGCGCCTCGAAACCGGCAAAGACGTTCGCCGGAATCTCTTTCTGCGCGGGCTCGTTGTAACCATACGCGGTATCGGGCGTCTTGCTTATCGGTCTTGTGGCTCGCCGCCCTAGAACCTTGTAGGCCTCTGGAGCATTTCTCGCAGCCTCCTGCGCGATTGGATCATTGTTCGGAACATAGCCGCCAGCGCGTGCAAGGGCATCTTTCTGCTCTTTCGTGCCCATCCAGAGCTGACGCCCCAGAAAGCTGTAGCCCTGCTTCTCCAGCTCCTTGGAGACAGCATCCTGATAGCTGATCTCGTTGGTGAGCGCGTTCAGGGCCGACGTGGCAGAAGGCGCTATTGATCCGCCAAGCGATTTCATGAAGGAATCCCAGGCGTTTGTCATGTTTTGTATGGCGGCGGTGGTGTCGTCAGTGAACTGCTTGACATCGCGGTAAACTGTGCCGCTCACCTCTGTGCCATTCAAGATATCAAAGAAGTTCCGAAGCGCGTCCGTACTCGTCGTCAGCGACAACATGGCGTTCTGAAGCTGGATATCAACGAAAATGTCAGAAAGGCGCGCTGTCGGGTTCTGGTCTAAGACTTCTTTCGTCAATCTGACATAAGCGTCAATAGCATCTTCGCCTGCTGCCGTAGCGTTCGCCATTTCTTCTCGGATATTGCGGCCGAACTTTTTGAAGTTTCTTTCAACTTCTCCAGAAAACATTTTGGAGAATAGGTTTTCTGCGTAATTCGCAGCCTGTCCTGCTGTACCGGTATCTTCGCGCAACGTCTGCAACACTGCGATCAGGCGTTTCAAACCCTCATTGCCGTTGTACCCTAAGTTCGCGAACTGATTTGCAAGCACCGGTATATACGACGCCATATCCTTCAATTCGAACTGGCCAGCTTTGCCGCCAACGGCCATGATATCGAAGGTCTTCTCAATTTCGGAGGCCTCAATTCTGAGCGCCGATGACGCCTTAAGGGCGGCGTTAGCAATGTCCCTTGCGTCCGCTCCGTACCCCTGAGTGGTTGCAAGAACCGTCGGCAAGAAGGCCATGGCCTCGTTTAGATCTTTTCCCGAGGCGGTCAGAGTGTCCAAGCCGGCAACGGCTTCATCCAACGGTAGCGCAAACTTTTTTGCCAGCGCCTGAACGTCATCAGAAGCTTTTGCAGTCTCTGATGCGGAAGCTCCAGCGGTGTTGCCAATGCGGAGCATCGCACGCTCGAAAGAAGCATAGTTTTTTACCGCTGAAGTGCCGAGGGCGATGGCGCCAGTCGCAACTGCCCCTGCTGCTATTCCTAGCGCCTTCACGCGATCGGAAGTCTTCTTGGCGCTGACCTCGGCGTCGTCCATGCCGGACTTGAATTTTTTTAGATCCTGCTCACCCTCCAGCTTCCAACCAAGAAGGCCTATCAGTTCTTCTACGATCATGAGCGGGACTCCAATTCCTGGCGAGTGGTTATCAACTGGTCGAGCACAAAAACCTCTGTGGCACTACCCTCATCGAGCATCCCGTGATCCTTCATGATGCAGGTGCAAGCGCCGCAACTGCCGATGTCGCTAAGTCTGTGGATGTCCGATAAAATTCCGGGGACAAGTACCGCGGCAGACGCCAGAACGGACGCGGAATAAGGCTCTGTCGCTTCGACGCCGTGCGCGAAGGTTAGACTCTGGACAGCTTTTTCAAATTTGCGCTTTGTCGAGAAGAAGGGCTGCTTGACGCCTTCCTGAGAGACGACGAGGCGAAGCACGCGCTGGCATTGCCGGAACGCGAAGGTGCAGCAGATATCCCTGCGGCCGGCAGAGACCAGCCGGCGCTCAGCCATGGTCGAAGGCCGCACGCCTGCCCACTCGCCGTCCTTGAGGGAGCTGTCACTGATATCCACTGCCCATGCGTGCCGGATCATCTTCAATTCCTCTCGATAAACACGGTTATCATTACTGATCGCGCCGCCAGGAGCCGTTCAGGTCGTCCACCATCTGGTCGTAAGCCGCCATGGACTTTGCCTCGGCGTCGGAAACCTTCGGGGCGCCTACGTCCGCTCCGTCGAGGATGGCGAAATACCTCTCGGCCGACATTCCTGAGGTGACCACACCGCGCACGCCGTCATAGAGAGGCAGGGCTGCAGCCTGGTCGAGCGGCATGCCTTTCACGCTGTCTTTCATCGTTTGGCGTTCGGCATCGGTCATCGCCTGAGGTTCCTTCCGGTTGGCACCGTCACCAATGCGCAGTTCAGAGCCGCCACGCGCGGCCGGGACAACGGCGATATGATTGCTGCGGATACCGCGCTGAATCGCGTCGTAGGCCTCGCCAGAGGGCGATACGCCAGCCGTCCAGTCGAGATCACAGCTGTAGCCCATGGAGAGCTCTCTGGTGCCGTCCTCGATCTCTCTGATAGTGCCGGCGTCGGCCAGCAGCATGGACACGCGGACAAACTCGCCATCGCGCGCCACTTCGCCGTCGCTCCAGCCCTTTGCAACGTCTTTCCAGTTGTTGGCCGACACAGCCTGATTAGGATGCCCCAGCGTCACCGGACGGTGAGCGAAGCTCTGCATCGTGTCGCTGCTAAAAACCTCCTCAGCGGGCCGGAAAACGCGAACCACGGGCATCTCCGGCTTGCCCACCTCTGAGCCCGCGTAAAGCTGCACATTGTTCGCCCGGGCGACCTTGGCATTGACCGTGAGATATCCGTCGCGAGTGCGGCGCTGGCCGTCGATCGTCAATTTGTCCTGAAGGTGCATGTTCAGTTCCTTTCAAGTTGAGCGGTGGCGGGAAGCCCTCGGGCGGAGACAACCCATCTTCCCGCCACCTCATGCCGACGGTTACCAGTCGCGGGCATATCAATTCTCCGGTGGTTGTTTGTGGGCGTCACGAAGGCGCTGGACGGAATCCTGGTAGGCTTTTTCGGCCGCATCCTTGGGATCATTCCGCCTGATGCCATCGGCCATCACGACCGCAAACGGATCGGTGTTTACGCGCGCTGCGAGGAGTTCAAAGCGCTCATCGATGTAGGCTTCAGTCTTGCCATCCACGGCGCCGTCACCGCATCGGCGGCGAACAACTTCCCGTTTCACATCGAGAGCGCTCGCGAAATTGTCAGCGTCAAAAGCGGGGTAGATTTTTTTGGCGATGTCTTTCGTGTCGACAAGGGCAAGCGCGCGACGATGAATTTCACCATCCTGATCCTGCAGCTTCGCCTTCCTGCTTTCGATTTCGCGATTGATTGCGGCGATCTGGGCGTCTTTCTGCGCGATATCAGCGATATGTCGTTTCCGGGCGTCTTCGATCTCAGCTTCGATAAGCGCTGCCTCGTCTTCCATAGCCTTGACGAAATATGCCACGTCAGCGTCAGTGAGCAGCTTCAGCGGCTCTTCCTTCCGGTCGGCCACCGGCTGGCGGTGCCCACGCTGGAGAGCGGCCCAATCCTTGACGAACTCGGCAACCTTTGCCTCAACGCCATCGCTCAGACCGACGCGCTGATGAGTGCCATCTTCTTTCTTGCGGTTGAAAAGCATTATGCGGTTCCTCGTCAGTAAGCGGCCGGCGGCCACATGAAGCCGTGCACCGAATTTTCGTTCTTGCGGAATTTCGGAAGACGCACGCCGTCGATCAGGTTCGGAAGCTGGGAGTCGTGCTGGACGCCAAATTCAAAGCCGGCATCGCGTGCAATCTTCTGGGCGGAGTAGAGCCAGGAGTCTGCGCTCTGGCCAGCATTGGCGCGCTGCAGGCGGGCGCTGTTCTTTGCGAGCCGGTCAAGCAACTGAACGATGGCGGAGGCGTGTTTCTCGTAAGCCGCCAGATCCTTCACAAGCTGGTCGCGCTCTGCTTTGGCCGCTTCATACTCGGCGGCGCGGGCAGCGGCTGCCTCATTGCTTTTTGCGGTCCGTAGAAGGTCGCTCAACTGATCGGCGGCGGCGTCCATGCGCTTGCTTCGGAAATTGGCGTCTTCCATCTCCTTGCGGGCTGCATCGACTTCAGCGGGGCGCAGGCGGGGATTGAGCGCGCGCTGTTCTGCGGCCTGGCTGCTGGCCTTGGCGTCGGCGCTCGTCTGCTGGACTTCCTGAAGCAGTGCGGCAATGGTCTGGGAGGTCTGTTCGCCCGCGAATGCATCGGCAATGCGATCATCCAGGCTGGCGGCTTCCTTGCTCATTCGGTTCTCCTTTGTTGAGAACCATAAGACCATGCCCCGAGCCTCGGCGGTATTCGAAGAATTTGGAACTATGTGCTAGTTTTTCAACGCTTTTCAGCGTTTCGTCCGTGGCTTCCGAAGCTCTTCCAGAAGCATAATCGCGCGATCGAGATAAAACGTCACCGATGGATGTTGTCTGTCACCGGCTCTAAAGCGATCCAAGGTCCGAATTTCGCCGTCAACCTTCATGAGAAGCGCGGGAAAGGATATCTGGAGCGGCGCGTGGCGATCGGCTTGCCTGCCTATTCCGTATTTCTTTGCCCACTCTCGAATAGTCTTGTCGCCCACGCAGGCGAAATGCATCGCCGTCTCGATCCTGATGATTTCTGACGGCAGCATTGGCACCGGCAGCTTTCGGCCGCCGGCGATGCCACGCTGCATTTCGTCATGGTCGAGGAGGGAAAGGGCGGTATTGCTCAAACGGCGCCACCGATGATGTTCTCGCGCGCCCAAGAGACGTAGCGATCGAGAACCGGGCCGGCATCTTCACCGGTGCATTTCCGATAGGCTTCCTGTGTCTGCTTGTCGGTCACGGCCCACCCGAGAATGTCGAGCGTGCGATAATCCGCCGCTGGTGCTTCATCAGTGATAATTGGCATTCTCGCTACCTGATCGCTCATGCCACGCCTCCATTGCTCTCGCGAATGAATATGCCGAGAGATTCGCTGCGTGAGACGGGTTGTCCTTCGTTCCGGTCGACCCATCGCCAAGCAGCACTATGGGTGTTGAATGGCCCCGCGATTTCTACTCCTTCAGGGTGGTCAACAACGAAGTAACCAGTGCCACTTCCTATTCCGCGCTCAACTACGATCATGACCATTTCTCCCGCACCTTAGACAGGGCCGAAATCATCAAATCGAGGTTGGCCCGGCCAATGATTGAAATCGTCTGATCACCTTCGACGTATCCCTCCTGGGTGATCCAGATAGTGTCGTCGAAAACTTCAAAGGTGACATAATCCTGGTGAGGGATAACGGTAATCTTCTCACCGGTCTCACTCTGTTCACTCATGCGACTCGCCTTCCTTGAAAGTTGCAACAAAATCCACGGTGCTTGCCGTGTCTGTAAAATGGAAAAGCTGAAGGGTGATAATCGTTGACTGGATAAGGGCAGATCAGGATGCCTTTGCCGCCATTCACATCGCGTCCATTATTGTCATATCCGGTGGATTTCTTTTTCCACCTCTTTGGCCGAGGGTCATAAGCTTGACCAAATGCGAACCCTGTATGCTTGCCCAATCCGTAGAACTCAAACCTTCGGCCAGCGCTATCGAGATACGATCTCCCCGATTGCAAATTCATGCAGCACCGCCTTCGCGCGCGCGCGCAGCGTCATACTCAGGTCTTTCTTGGGCTCCGCCCAAACCCGCAAGGAACTTCGTCCCTTGACCCAAAGCACTGGCTTCGCCAGCGCCGTCACCATGCTGAAGCGCTTTAAGTTGCTGCCTCGTCGAGAAAGAAATGACCGTTTCAGATTGGATCTTCTGCTTATGAAAGTGGGGCGTCTCACAATAAGCGAATCCGACCTTGATGGCGCGAATGAGATCGTCAGCAGCCTTGTCGGCCTGGTCGATACCGATAAGAGGCTCGAGTCTCTTGCGTGTCTGCGCACGAATGCTGTTGAGCTTGCCTGAGCGCTTTGCTGTCTCGATGTTGACGATCGATCTCGCGACGGCGATCGTGGCGCCGTGGGAGCGATGAAAAGGAAACGGCAAAACATCTGCCGGCGGATACCAATCGAGGAGAGATAGCTGCTCAGACATCTCGGCGTTCTCCTTTATCAGAAGGATCAACGTATGGGGTATGCGTTGATCCTGAATAATGGCCAAGTTCTAAATCGATACGTTGATCGTCATTTCGGGGTATACGTTGATCCTCATCCAGCACGTCGGGGATCGACAGAAAGAGAACGCGCCGGCGCTTCCGATAGGCAACATCGGAGGTCGTCTCGGCTATGAGAAAACCCATCTTCTTTAGCCTGCAAATGTCGCGTTTGATGGATGGAATAGACCGTCCCGTTCTGCTGGATAGAGATGCATCAGACAGAGAGCACCGGCCGTCTCTTCTCGATGTGTGAGAAGCAATCATCATCATTGCCCTTTTCGAAAGCTTCAGAGCACCGAGAGCCAGACCAGCACGATCGCGCCAGTAATCTACAAGCTCATCAGCGGCCTTTGGGCTGTTCGGCCAGCGAAGAGGCCGCGCATCAACGATCGGGAATTTCCGAGCGGTTTTGGTGAAGAGGAATTTGCTCTTCTCTTCTCCGTGCTCGACGATGTGTTGGGCGTGAACCATCAGCCGTGCGCCCTCCGCCAAACCTTATACCTGTTCGACAAGGCCGCTGCCTCACATGCTTCAAGAGCATTCAGACCAAAGCGCTCTTTGATCGCGGGGATGATCGGCGTCGGGGCTGGGTTCTGCTCTGCCAGCCATTGCGCTGCTTGGATGACAGCCTCGCTGTGTTCGTGGTCGGTGCCTGTCACTGAAGGCCTCCCTCGTAAACCTGATCGGGAATGAGAGCGATCAGCCGCCGTCCCTCTTGAAGAAGAGCGAGCCTAAACTTGTTGCATGCGATCTGTAGATCGTTGTCGCAGGTGCCACCCGCAATCAAATGGTCCTCCAGATCCTGCACGGCTGCGTCTACCTGCTCTTCGAGACTGTCTTCCGGCAGCTCAGACATCAACAGTCTTTGGAAGAGAGATCGTCCTGAGGAACGGCCGAGATCCTCAAGCTGAGCCATGCAAAGAGCAGTCAGTTGTTGGTGATCGGGACTGGTCATGCGCATTTCCCCGATGTCGACGAGACCGGCCCCGAAAGGCGTTGTTCCGCCCACTTGTCCAGCTCGTCGACGTCATACAGGGGAATCCGGCCAGCATAGCGCATGTCAGGACCACCACCGACCGAAGCCATCTTGTTCAGAGTATTTACCGCGATCGGTATGCCGTGCTTTTCCAGAAGATAGCTTGGCACCTCCGAACGGCGTAACCGCGGCTTGGCTGCATTAAGCATATTAACCACCTCGTCAGAATTAATCATAGCAACGATGCTATGACTGGATTATCTGGTAATGCCATGGTTAAGTCAATAACAATGTAGCACGCATGATATGATTGCTGAAAGGGTGTCTGAGATGGCGAAGAAAACGATGGTCAAAGACTACGATCAGTTCCAGCTTAGGCTGCCTCCGGGGATGAGAGAGCGCATCAAAGAGAAAGCTGATCGAGCCGATATGTCGATGAATGAAGCAATTGTCTGGTGCCTCGAACAGTACTTCCCCGCGCCCGCGACTCTAGAGCAGCGCGTGGAAAGCTTGGCTCAAATGGTGGCGGCGCTGAAGCGAGGAAGCGAGCTTGAGTCTCGAATCGATGAAATCACAGATCAGATCGAAAAAACTCTCAGAGACATTGCTGACGACAGATTGTCGGTCACCACTGGCTTTGCCGAGAAGGTGAGCAAGTTCGTCGAGGAACTCGATATGGAAGAAATGGAACGGCTCAATGATAGGCCGTTTGACGATGATCGGTACACCACTCCAGCCTATCCTAATGAGGCTTTCGCAGACCCTTTTGAATTACATCGAGATGACGTCGACAACTTGCCTGATGATAAGAACGCCTAAGCCCGCCTGGGCAACTCAATGACCTGAGCAGATTTGCCCGTCATCATCCGTTCTATCTCTCCCGAAACCTTGTTGGCCGCTGCGATCAGCACCGTGTCGAGATGATGCACATATCGTTGCGTGACGTTGCCGGCCGCGTGCCCAAGAAGCGCGGAGATAGTGATTTCGGTAAATCCTAAATCGCCAGCCACAGAGGCATAGCTGTGGCGCAAGGTATGCGAGGTCACCCCGGATATCCCTGCAGCCTCGGTAACGCGCTCCATGGCCGTGTCGAGGGCCGTGTAATGCCCGTCCTCCTTCCGAGGAGACGGAAGGACATGAGGGTTCCCAGGCACACGGTCCAGAGCTCTGAGAACATCGAAGACTGGCCTACCGATCGGGCGAACACTCTCGTCGGTCTTGCTGTCGCCAAGCCTGAAGCAACTGCCGGCCTCATCTACCTCAGTCCACTTTAGAGCGGCGATCTCCTGAAGGCGAAAGCCCGTGAGCAAGAACAGTTTGATTCCGGCAATGGCTTGCCATGGCTCGCCCTCTGACACGTCCAATGCCTTGCCAAGAGCAAAATACTCGTCGGCGGTCAAACGCCGCGTACGGCGCCCTACGGCGGGCTTTTGGATGCCTCTGGCAACATTGTGAGGAACGATACCTTCAGACGCAGCGTAGGTGAGGATGGCGCTCATAAGCGTGACGGCTTGGGAAGCAGTACCGGCTCCACCTTGAACGATTGCCCGGCCCCTAAGCTTGCCAGTCTTCTCATTGAGCGCTGTCTTGCCGACAGTGACATCGCGCATCATTTTCACGACATCCGCGGTCGTCAAATCCTGCACAAGCTTGTTGCCTAGAAGCGGGATGATATGGCGGTTCGCCCTACCCCGGTCGACATAGAGTGTAGATGATTTCTTAGGCTTGCCCCTCTTGCCAAATATCAGACCTTTGTCAGCGGCTTCGAAGTAAGTGTCGCACAGGTCTTTCACGGTCATGGACTTGCGGCGGGTGGATCTATCTTGCTGAGGGTCTTCACCTCGCGCCACGTCACCAAGCACAGTTTTAGCTTGCTTCCTGGCCTCTTCGACCGTCAGAGCGCCGTGGCTGCCTATCTTGAACCTTCGGGTTTGCCGTCCTGCCCTATACTGAGCGACATACACCTTTTTGCCAGTTGGCCACACGCGCACGCCAAAACCGGGCATCTCGTCATCCCACTCGAAGTAATCTTTTTCGCGGGGCTGGAGAGCGTCTATCGTTCGCTTCGTGAGCTTTGCCATCTTGTCCACCGATCCCATTCAGGAAGCACATAGGAAGCAGAAGGAAGCAAAGTCTGGACAACTCAGCCCCAACCGTTGTAATTGCGGAAAGCACTTACCGGCTGAAACACATAGCAAAATATCGTTGCAGTAAACAAGAGGAAGCAGCAGCTAATATGAAACCGCTGCATTCCGATTCCAAAGGTCGCAGGTTCGATTCCTGCCGGGTGCGCCATTTTTCGCAGAACGTATCACCCCGGATTGCCACGCATCGTTTTTGACGGAAGCCTATGGAAAGCATGTATGGCGTTGCCGCATCCACTAGGCAGCGTGCTTGACAATTGCGCGTCGCAACAGTCTTCCCCGAAAACGCCGTTAGACTCCGTCCCGATCGATATTACTGAAGCATTGAAGGCGATGGGCGAGGCTGGCGGCGGCGGATCAGTGGTGGTCTGAGATAAGCTATCCGTTCTTCGACAACCCAGAGGCAAAAAGCCGCCCGGTGGTCGAAGCACCGGGCGCTGGTTTCAGGCGAATGAAGTCGCAGGATCAAAACTCACGCCATTCATCTCTCGATCTGTCGAGGGCGGCATTGCCCGCGAAGGCGGCAGCGAGCTTGTGGCCGAGCGCACGCACGGGGGATGCTACCGGTCTTTCGCCGCCGGCGGCGGTGCGCACCGGCGCGGGCTGGCTCTGCGGCTGATGGGCGCTGTCGCCGAGGCGGAATTGCGACAGCAACTGGTTGAGAGAGGCCACCTCCTTGGCCAGGCTGTGGCTTGCGGCATTGGTTTCTTCGACCATCGCCGCGTTTTTCTGGGTGTCCTGATCCATCTGGTTGACCGCGGTGTTGATCTGCTGCAGTCCCGAGGACTGCTCCTGCGCAGCCTCCACGATGGAAACCACGTGGCGGTTGATTTCCTGCACTTCGGATACGATCGTCACCAGCGCCTTGCCGGTGTCACCCACCAGCTGCACGCCCTGCTGCACCTGATCGTTCGAGGTGGTGATCAGCGCCTTGATCTCCTTGGCAGCATGGGCGGAGCGTTGCGCAAGCTCGCGCACCTCCTGGGCCACGACGGCGAAGCCCTTGCCGGCCTCACCGGCGCGGGCGGCCTCCACGCCGGCATTCAGGGCAAGCAGGTTGGTCTGGAAGGCGATCTCATCGATCACCCCGATGATATTGCTGATTTCATTGGCAGAATTCGCGATCTGCTCCATGGCGACCACGGCGCGGCGCACCACTTCGCCAGATTGTTCCGCGCCCGCCCTGGCGCGACTGACGATCAGGCCCGCCTCCTGCGCGCGTTTGGTGGAATCCCGCACGGTCGTGGTTATCTCCTCCAGGGCCGCCGCGGTTTGCTCCACGGCCGCCGCTTGCTGTTCGGTACGTCTCGCCAGATCGTCGGCGGCCGATTTGATTTCGTTTGCCCCCGCGCCGATGCCGTTGGCGTTCTGCGCAACACGGGTCAGGGCAGCCTGCAGCTTTTCCGCCGATGTGTTGAAATCGTTGCGCACGGTATCGAGCGTTGTCGTGAACGGCTCGCGGATGCGGTAGGAGACATCGCCGTCGGAGAGTTTCGAGAGACCGGCAGCGAGGTTGTCGACGGCGAATTTGACGTCGGCCGCTTCTTTCGCCTTCTGCTGCTCACGTTCGATCCGGTCCTGTTCCGACAGGCTGCGGTTTGCTTCGGTTTCCCGCTCGAGACGAATGCGCTCTATGGAATTTTCACGGAAAATCTGAACCGCCCGCGCCATCTGGCCGACTTCGTCTTTGCGTGCCATTCCGTCGATTTCCGCCGTCGTTTCACCGGCGGCCAGCGAGACCATGCGCTCGCGCAGCCGGGCAATCGGCGTGGTGATTCCGCGCGAAGCCACGAAAAGCGCCAGAATAATGCCGGTCGCGAAAGTAACGCCGACAGCCATCAGCGAGGTGAGGATGGTCGAATTGGTCTGATCGGTCAGGTCGTCGCTTCCCTTGACGACACCCTTGGCAAGCCTGTCAAGAAGACTGGCGATGTCGGCGCCCGTAGCGCGCATGGCAACGTCAGCCTTCAGAAGCTCCGCGGCGGATTCCTGGTTGCGGTTGGCCGAACCGAACTCCACGGCCTTATCCGTCATGGCGATAATGGCCTTGACGTCTCGCAACAGCCTGTCGAGTGTTGCTGTCTCTTCCGGAAAAATGGCTTTGACAACATCCAGGCGCGATACCACCTCTGCCCTGTCCCCCGCATATTCCTGCTTCACGATCTTGAAGTCAGGGCTATTGGCGTCATAAGCCATGATCTGATAGGCACCATAGGCCATGGACTGCAGGTTGCGGTTTGCCCGGGCAAGCTCCACCAGGGCGGCGTTGTCTTTGGCGATAAAATCGGAATAGGCCGTGTCCGCCTGCTTGTAGCGTTCGGACATGAAGCCGGTGGCGCCAAGACCGACGATGCAGATCGGCAGAATGAGAGAAAGAATTTTGGTGCGGATGCTGGCGTTCTGGAGAAAGGACACGGAAACCTCACGTCATGAAAAAACCGCTCCTTCCCCGTGCCACAGGAGGTGTTCGGCAAGGCTGGCATGGCACGTCGAGGACCCCGGTCATCAGGGCTTCGATAGCCGCATCATCGGCTGGGATTGCCTCTGCATCATGCATACGCCGAAGAAAGTCCGGGCCTGTCCCTGCAATACGCACAGGTCGTCTCCCCCCGTGGCATGGCGCCCCTGAAAGGCCAGGCGCCAGGCCGCATCTTGAGGAAAAGCTGAGCAGAGCCGATCAATGGGCTGCTCGTGATTCCTTTTATCGCAAAATAATTATGATCAAAAACTTTATAATTTCTTCACGCCGAAAAATTGCAGGTGCCGACAGGGATTCGCGGTGCAGCTGCTGCCCGCGATATCAAATGACGGAACAAGTATGGAGCAGTGATCTTGCATCATTACCCGACGCAGCGCGGCCGGCGGTGGCGGCGCATCTCGAACCGTCAACGGGACTGCAGGACCTGCGGTTGTGCGGCAGGCGGCCCGCCCGGCTTCGCTGCACTGCGCACGGGGCCGCCGGACTGGCCGGGTTCCCGCTCCGCCTCTTCCTCGACGAGGCTGGCATGGGCCTGCAGATGCAGGCCCATCATCGCGACGAGCAGGAAAAACCAGACGAAACCCGCGCTCAGAAGAAACAGAGTTTCCAGAAAGCCGTATAGCAGGACGTAAAGCCAGACGCCGACATAAAGCCGCGTCAAAGGACTGTTGCGCGTGGCGCTGTCCATTTTGCCGAGATTATGGAGCGGCAGCAGATAAATCCATATCAGCACCAGAACCAGCCCCGGCACGCCACCTTCCAGCAGCAGGTCGAAATAGCCGCTATGGGAAGCCGGCGCGGTAGTCGCCCAGCTATTGTCCTCGGTGAAGCTCGACATCAGCGTATCGCTGCGCCAGAAGGCCTGGTAGCCATATCCGAGGATCGGGCTTTTGCGGATGTAATCGATGGCGACAGCCCAGATATCGGTTCGGCCCGTAAAGCTGGCGTCGATGCCCATTTTCGTCAGCATCTGTGAAAACACCGGGTCTACCGTGGTGCCCACGGTCACGGCCGCGCAGAACAAAAGAAGCAGGGTCACGACCATATAACGCCACCGGGGCCAGCGAACGATGAACCAGCCGGTTGCCACGATGATCGGCATCAGGCCAAGCACCGTCTTGCCACCTGTCTTGACCAGGAAGAAAACCGACAGCAGCAGCACCGAGAGGCCGCCGATGAAGGACCAGCGCCTGCAAAGATAAATCGACACGATGATCAGCACCGCCATGACCGATGCGGCCTCGTTCTTGTGCTGGAAGACCCCGCGCCAGTTGCCGGCCAGCAGCGGCTCCAGCGCATCGCTTGCCAGGTGAATGGACCGCGAAGGCAGGGCGACGACGCCGAAATAACACAGGAACAATATGATGAGGACGCAGGTGGCGAGCAGCGTGGTGAAATGCCGCTCGGTGCGCGGCAGCTGCAGGAACCCGCCGGCGAGCACGCAGATGATGACGCACATGACAAGCCGACGTAGAGAAAACGATGGTGCTTCACCGAGAAGCGAGGTCAAGGCAAACCAGCCGAAAATTGCCGCTGTCAGCAGGCGCGGCGCAAGGATGATGGAGAACGAGCGCTCCCTGGCCATGAATGCCACAAAACTGCAGAGCAGGATGACTGCGGTGAGCTGGTTGAGCAGGTTGGACCCGGCCGCCATGGCGGACCCCAGATAGGTGGAGGAGAGCGAGATATAGGGCGAAAAACCGACTGTGAAGTACAGGAACGTCACATAAAACAATGCGTCCCGCCAGTAGCCACGCCCCTGTCCGTCATGCGGTGCATCCATAAGGGGTTTTTCTCTTCCTCTTTCCACCGCCTCGGCATCCCGTCCGATGCTTCATCCGGTTACCCGAATATCCTCCCAAAATCCTATTTTTTAGTTATATATAATGCACGGAAGAATAGTAATTCCGTCATTTCCTACCGCGCTTCCGGAACGAGGTCAAAGGGTTAGAAACGGAGAAGGACTGCCGGGAAAGAAGCTGCGCCCTGAAGAACGGCTCTCAGGCGTTAACTTCGCATCGAAAATTTAATGCGCTGATTTCCTTAATATTTACCACGAAATTCCTGGCCGGAAAGCCCGCCTCTACTTGCACGACAAGAGAACCGTCTTCGCATGCCGGAGGTATACTCACGCAGCCAGCAGATACTCTATTTAGCGTATATTAACAACTCAAGATATATCTTTGGGTTGATTTCGTAAATGCGCATAGGCTGGAGACCCAGGGTGGACGTTCCGAGGCACACCAGGACGGACGATAGCGATAACGGTCAGTCGACGCGATGCCCGGCGCCGCAAAGCTCAACCGGCGTCCGCCCCATGCGCAGGGACGACGTGCCGGCTGTCGAGCGGGTGCTGAACAGCGCATTCAGGAAGACAGGGCCCACGACGAGCTTCGATTTTCGTTCCTATGTAGAGACGTTGTTCTTCAGCAGCCCCGTTTTTGATCCGGATTACGGCAGCGTGGTTTACGATGCGGGAGAGAATGGCGTGACAAGCGTCATTCTGGCCGTGCCCATGCGGTTTGTCGCCAATGGAAGAACCGTTACGGCGCGCCTGCTCTGTGCTTTCGCGTCGGATGGAAAACTTGGCGCACTCGGGGCCGCGCGCCTGTCCCGCGGCATGCGGGCATCGAAACACGACATGCTGTTTTCGGATACAGCCTCGCCTGTCAGCGCCGACCATTGGGTTGCGACCGGCGGCAACATGCTGCCCATCGAAAGCCTGCAATGGCACAAGGCGCTGAAGCCCTTCTCAACCATCGCACTGCGCATGCCGCGCCGTTCGAAACTGGCCAAGACAACGCTTGCCCTGGCGGCGCTCGGCTTCGTGGACGGCGTCCTGCGCAAATGGAAAAAAGGCCTAAGGCCGCAACAGGCTCCGGGCGCCAAGGTAAAAGAAGTGGATTTCGAAACCTTCCGCCGCGCAGCGCTGCCGATGATCGAGCGTTTTTCCGTCCGCCCGGAATGGTCCCATGACGAATTTCACTGGCTGATCGGCATGAGCAGGACGAATGAGAGCCTGGGCGAACTGAAAAGCCTGACGATCGAGACGGCCGAAGGTCATGTCATGGGAGCCGCCCTGTTTTTCGGCCAGCCGGCGCGAACCGCCTATGTGCTCAATCTCGTCTGTGATGCCGGCCGCGAAAACGATGTCCTCAACACACTGTTCCACCATTTTGACAATGAGAATTACGCCCATGTCACTGGCATGGCGCAGCCTTTTCTGATCAACGCGCTTTACCGCCAGAACCACATGAGCTTCCGCCATGACGGATATTTCTGCATGGCCACCCGGGACGATCTGCTGAGGGAAAGGGCGCTGGCCGGGGATATCTATATAGGCGGACTATGCTCGGAGAGCTGGAGCAAACTCATCACCGATTATTGAGGCCCCGCGCAGACCGGCACGAGCCGGGCCGCCGCCTCAAGCCTTGGTAAAACGACCCACATTGGCCGATATCAGATGGCGCAGGGCCTTCGCGTAACGTTTGGAGCGTGTCTTGGCCGCCAGCGCGCTGGTCCAGTCCACCATCGATCCGTTGATATCGAAATCGCCGAGCTGACCTTCGGGTATATCGCCCTTTTCGATCCGCTCGACGATGGAAGCGAGCGCCGAATAGAATTCCGGCGAGCGATAAGGCGGGTGCAGTGAATACATGCCTTTACCCGTACCGAGAAAATCCAGCCTGTAGACGCCGCGGCGCATCATGTTGGTGCTCAGCACCTCCTCAGCGGGCATCGAGACGGGCTGCTGATTATAGGCATAGGAGCGGATGCGCCGTTTGACATCGGGCCTGAGCAGTTCCAGCGAACCGATCCGCTTGGCGAAGCGTTCCATGTCGATCATGAAAAGACGTGTGGAAACGGTGGCGAAGCGCCAGGTGGGAATACGCGACGGCAACTTGCGCGGCTCAGGAATGTTCTTCACGCCGGGCATGCCGACATGGCGGGAAATATCGAGATCGCCCCGCACTGTCGGCGGCCCGGAAAACGGCGTGATGCACAGCGCATCCGGATTGGCTTTCTGCAGCGCGATCGCCTCGGAAAACCAGCTCTGGCTACCGCCGCCAAACATCATGTCGCTGTCCATGTGCAGTACGTAACGGGCGTTGGCCCGTTTAAGACCGTGGAAATAGACGTGGAAAGGACCGCCGTCGAAAGCCTTGGCGGGATAGGGAACCGCCGACCGGGAAAAGAAGGTCTCGGACACCGCCTTGCGCGCCTCATCACTGTAATCGACGATATCGACGACGAGATGCGGATAGTTGATCTGCATTTCTTCCAGCATGTCGAAAAGTCGTTTGCGCGACGCTTCGAAGCCTTTGCCCTTGTAGCGACCGGCCCCCACCTGGCCGGTATCGACCGTCAGCAGAATGCGGTCCACCTGTCCGCCCCAGACCCGTAGCTGATGCGGCAACGTCAATGCGGCATGCGGAGCGTCGAAGGGATGCAGATTGACCTGCAGCGCTTTCTGGACGGGAGGAAGCGGCATTTCAGCATTCATAGTCACGCACCACGGTTCCGGAATTCATTGATGATGGCCATCATGGGTTTTTCGTTGAAGCTCCAGTCGAGCGGCAACGGTCGGTTCGCCGTGCCGTCACGACGCGGATAGGCCCAGCGGATCCAGGTATACTGGTCCGAAATACCCCATGTGGTGATCGAGGAAAGCGGGCCGCCGGCCGAGGCCGCCTCAAGAAAATCCCGGACCTGGCCGTTGATCAGCAAATCGCGTTCCGCTTCCGGACCGGGCAGCGTCTGGTCCATCACATCAAGCTCCGTCACCAGAACGGCAAGGCCGTAACCGCGCATTTCCGTCACGAAGGCGGCAAGCTCGTCCTTGGCGATCGGCCAGCCGCCGCGCAGGTGCCCCTGCAGACCGATGGCGTTGATGGGCGCCCCTTTTTCCAGAAGCTCGAGAATGAGATTGCGGAACGCCTCGCGCTTGGCCGGCGATTTTTCGACCGCGAATTCCACGTCATATTCATTGAGAACGAGCTGCGCTTTCGGATCGACCTGATGGGCGATATCGAAGGCCTTCTTGATGGCGTCCGGCCCGGCGCCGTAATACCAGGCGTCACGCCGGGCGCGCACATTGCCGGGAACATCCGGGATCGGTTCGTTCACCACGTCCCAGCTGTGGACGACATCCCCGTAACGCTCCATCACCTTGACGATATGGGTTTCCATCAGCTTCTCGACCTTGCCGCTGCCACCGATGCCGGCAATCCAGGGGGCATTTGAGGCGTACCAGATCAGCGGATGGCCATGCATGGAAAGCTTGTGCTGGCGCGCGAAGTTGGCGAGTGCATCGGCGGGCGCAAAATCGAACACCGCTTCCGATGGCCGCATGACCTCCCATTTCATTTCAGTCACGGGGGTGATGCGCGAGCAATATTTCACGATCGCCTCGCCGATGCGGCTATCGGCGGTGAGGTCAGGCAGATAAATGGCCGCGCCGTAAGGGGCGGTTTTGGTCGAGGTTTTTTTCTGCGCGGCAGAGGCCGTGCCGGTCACGGCGTGCAAAAGGCCCGCGCTTGCCGCACCGCCCAGAAAATTCCGCCGCCCGATCCGCATTCATCCGCCTCCACAACCCCGGCGCATCGAGGGAAAACCGGGATCGATCTTCGCCAGCAACGATGCGCAGCCCAAAATGTCGGAGCGTTTCCGCACATCCGGATGGACCCGGCACGCTCCATTCTCAAAACATAACATTCTGATCATGCCAAAAGGATATTAAAGATTTGCAAGGTTAACCGCCGCTATACCACGTCATAATTGGCCAGCGCCGCTTAATCCGGTAGTAACTTCGCCGTGCGAATTCTTGGCCCATGCCTCACGGAGTTTAAAGCTTGATATCCGTTTCGATTGTCATCCCCGTTCGCAATGGCGAGCGTTACATCGTGGAAGCGATCGAAAGCGCATTGCTTCAGGGCAAAACCGTCTGCGAGGTGCTGGTGGTCGATGACGGTTCCACTGATAGCACCGCGCAAAAGGTGCAAGGTTTTTCCGATCCGCGCGTTAAACTGCTTGCCCGGCCGCATGGACGGCAAGGCGTTTCCGCCGTTCGCAATTTCGGTCTTTCGCAGGCACGTGGCGAGTGGACGATGTTTCTCGATGCCGATGACCGCCTGAAGCCTGGCGCCGTCGCAGCGCTTTGCGCCGGCGTCACCGGCCCGGATGTCGTTGCCGTTTATGGCGATTACGAGCGTATCGATGAAAACGGTGCAAAGATCGGCCGTCGCAACCTCATCCGTCGCCGCGAAAAGCCTGACGGGTTCATCCTTCGGCCGCTGCTCGGCGGAAACTTCATCGTCAATGGCGGCATCATGCTGGTCAGAACCCGAATCTTTCAGGATTTCGGCGGTTTCGACGAGACCCTGCGGTATGCGGAAGACTGGTACGGCTGGTGCAGACTGGCCGCCGCGGGCCGCTTTGTTTATCTTCCCGGCCGCCACGTCCTCGATTATCGGGTTCACCGGACGAGCGTTATGATGAACCGGCTCTTGACCTTCCGCGATTGCGAACCGGCAATCGAAGCCGTGTTTTCCGATCCCGCCATCGTCGCAGCCATACCCCCGCAGGAGCTCGGACGGCTTCGCCGCAAATCCGAAAACCATATGAACGCCTATACCGTTGCCCAGGCGTTTCGTGCCCGCCGTTACCGGGAAGCCTTTTCGGCACTGGCCGACACCGTCATCCATCGCCCGCGCCAGAGCCTCCGGGCCGTCGTTTTTTCCGCCGCAGCACTTGCCGGAATTTAGGAGTTTCCATGTCCGAGATCATGCCGGAAGCGGTGGTGTGCATCCCCAGTTTCCGCCGGCCGGAAGGCCTGAAGAAGACACTTGCATCGCTTGCAGCCCAGAAGGCCGATTTTCCCTTCGCGGTCGTCGTGGTCGATAATGATGGTGCAGGCCAGCAGGGTCTCGCTGTTGCGCGCGCCTTTTTTGCCGAAAACGACATGGCCGGGCTGGCCCTGGTAGAACCGACGCAGGGCAATTGTTACGCCATCAATACGGCGTTCCGCACCGCCCGGCAGAGCTATCCTTCGGCGCAATGGTTTCTGATGATCGATGACGACGAGGCCGCCTCCCCCGTCTGGCTTGGGCAAATGGTCTCGGCGGCGAAATCCTTCGACGCCGATATCGTCGGCGGACCCGTCAATCGCGAATTCGACGCCCCGGCTTCCAGGGCGGTTCTTTCGCATCCGCTGTTCGGTTCCATAGAAGCACCGACCGGCCCGGTCGACCAGATCCACGGCTCGGGCAATTGCCTGATTTCACGGCGAGTGTTCGAAACCTTGCCGAAGCCGGAATTCGACGTGCGGTTCAACTTCCTCGGCGGCGGCGACATGGATTTCTTCACACGCTGCCGCAAGGCCGGTTTCAAATTCGCATGGAATGCGAACGCCCTCATCATCGAATACGTGCCGGAAAGCCGCATGGCGCCGCGCTGGATCATGGAGCGCTCGCTCCGGACCGGCATCATCAATTACAGCATCGATCGCGCCCGCCGCCCGGGCCTGAAGGGCGGACTGCTGCTCGCTGCCAAAAATGCCGTCAGCCTGTGCCTGTCGCTCTTCCGCGCCGTTTCAGCATTGCTGAAAACCGGTTCGCTGCTGCCCGCAACCCATCCGCCCCTCATGTCCGTGGGCCGGGTGATGGCGAGCCTCGGCATCACGCTCACGCCCTATAAGGCACCGGCGAATAAGAGCTGACGCCCGATCTTACCGTCACGGTTAACCCAGTGTCTTTTGCCTGCCGAACGACATCGGGTTCGCGGGCCGTTTCTGGAAACCGAAAGACGAAAAGGCCGTCGCAAGTACGAGAAGCGGCACGAGCACCGGCCAGAAAAAACAAAGGACAATGCCGGTTACCCGATAAAAATCCCAGCTCTTGTCGCGGCGGGCGCCTTCAATATAGGTCATGGCGAGAGAGGTAACGGTGCCAATTCCATATATGAAAAGAGAAATGGACGTAATCACCATTGGTGGCCTCAAAATATCTCTGATTCGAATAAATTTGTAATATTTGTGCAGTGTAGCGCACCCGTTCGCAGTTGCAACGGGTTTCGGCGCCGTAGCGCGCTGATTCAATAAGTTAGAAAAACCTTACATTTATCGGGCAAGACGGCGCAATGATCTAGCGGTTCTGCCCCGAAGCGCCAAAGCGATACTTCAGCAGCGAATATATGGCGATCGGATTGGTCAGCAGGTAACGTTTTCCAAGACGCTTCGGCTCAAGCATCGCCCGGTAGAGCCATTCCAGCCCCATATCCTGCATCCACTGCGGCGCCCGGCTGTTCTTGCCGGCAATGAAATCAAAAAGGCCGCCGCAGGTCTTGATCACGGCGACGCCGGAAAGCCTGTCCAGATTGCGCGAAACGAAGCGCTGCTCGAGCGGAATGCCGAAGCCGACCCAAAGAATATCGGTCTTCGAGGCGACAATATCGGCAATGATTTCGTCCCCGCGACCCGGACTGAAATAACCATTATGGCGTCCCGAAAAGACGAGGCGCGGATAAAGCCTCTGCATTTCCTCGACCGCCGCACGGTTCACCTCTTCGGAACCGCCAAGGAAATAAAACCGGCTGCCCGTCTCTTCGGCGCGCTTGGCCACCGCATGGACGAGATCCGTCGTTGCAACCCGTTCTCTCAACGCGCGGGCACAGAACTTGCGGGAGAAGATCACCAGCGACATGCCGTCGGCGTGAATCTGGTCCGCCTGCCGCAGCATGGCGTCGAATTCGCGGTCGTGGTGGCAGAGCGCGATGACCTGACCGTTTGCGGATGTCGAATAAAACGGCCTTGCACCCGGCGTACGCTCCGTCGTTGCACGCAGGATGAAATCCCGCGCGGTTTCATCGATGGTTGCGTCAGTAATGGGTAGGGACGCAAGAGAAATAACCGGCCAGGAATGACCAGTCTCCTCCGTCTGCGGCATCTCTCTCCCTGTCATAATCTGTCCGGCGTCCAAGATAGGCATCGTTTCATTGTTATGGTCACGCATATGCATAAAATAGAAGGCTTCAAACACTACGAAGAACTATCATTAATATTTTTATAAATCCTCCGCTTGAGGCAGGGAAATTGCACGCCCGCTGGTTGAATGACCTTCCCCTCGCCTATTCCCGTTTGGCGTCCGATGGTTTAATGGACGGAAACATCAATGACAAAGGTCCCGGCCATGGAAACCATTTCAATCGACAACCGCGGCGATTTCGGCCTCTGGGCAATAGAACGTGCGAAGGAAATCGTTGCCAACGAGGCGTCCGATCTCGCCGTTTCCGTCCGTGATGGCGACGAGGCAGGCATTCGCGATGCCGGCAATGCGCTGGGTGCGGCCATCGCCGCCGCTCTCCTCGAAGTTTATGATGGCCTGATCTCGGAAGAATAAGTCGGCGCGGGGTCCCAGATTTAACGCGCCGCGGCTTCCGTATGATCGTCGCGGCGCAGATAACCCCACAGCCCGAGTGCGATCGCAATGGCGAGGCCGAGAAACAGGCCGCCCGCGCCGCCGGCGACGAGGAAGACCAGCTTGCCCGGCGGCCAGCTTCTGGAGTTCGGCGCAACCGGCTGCGAAATAACGCGGACATTGGTGGAATCGATCGATTGCTGTTCGGCGAGCTGGCGTGACCGGGTAAGATAGGTCTCATAGATCGCCGCTGCCGAGCGGGCGTCGCGCTCAAGATCCCTCAGCCGCACCTGCGCTTCGTTATCGGTAAAGACATTGGCACGCTCCGCCACGGCTTTCAGTCGCAGCGCATCGAGCGAGGAGCGCGCTTCGGCGACATTTGTCTTTGCTGCCTGCAGAATGCGCCGCGCCTCATCGGCCATGCCGCGTTCCAGCATGGCCCGTTCCGCACCTGCGGTCGCCAGCCGCGGATGACGCGCGCCGTAAGTCAGCGTCATGGCTCCGATCTGCTGCTGCAGGGTGCTGTATTGCGCCCGGATCGTGTTCATGGTCTGGCTATCGAAAATCGCATCGCTTTGCGTGCGGTTCTGCGCGATTGCCGCCTCCATCTGCTTCAGCCGGGATTCTTCCTGGATGACGCGCTGCTGGGCCGCGAGAACCTGTGCATTAAGCTCACCGGAGGCCAGATTGCTGACAAGCTGGCCATTATTCTCCTGCAGGCCGTTTTCGCGACGGAAATCGGCCACCCGCTTTTCAGCCGCAGTCACATTCTCGCGCATTTCCTCAAGCCGCTTCCTGAGATCGTCGACGACACGCTGGCTGCTGTCGGAGGTCGTCTGGAACAGCTCGGTTTCAAACGCCTTCACGATGGCCTTTGAGACCGTCACGGATTTGTCCGCATCATTGGTCCAGACGGAAAGCGTCACCACGAAGGAGCGTGGGTCGCGTTCCGCTGCGACCCGGTCGCCGAGGGAGCGGAGTGCACCGAGCCGGTTGTCGCCATCTTCCGGCCTGGATGAAAACATCGCCTTCAGCCGGGCGAGCGGCGGCGGGCTCATGAATTCCGGATCCTGATCGAGCTTCAGTTCCTCCACCACCCGCGCCAGCACGTTGCGCGACGTGATCGTGCGCAGCTTGCTTTCGACTTCGAGAATCTGCGTGTCACGCTGCTGGTTCGGCGAGAACACGCCGTCGTTGACAACGTTGAGATTGGAGGGATTGACGACGATATCCGTATAGGCCGTGTAGCGTGGCGGCGTCATATACGCATAGCTGAGCGCAGCCGCGACGCAGAGAATGATTGCCAGAACGATCCAGACGATGCCCCTGCGAAGCCAGATGAGGACGTCGTCAACGCCGATCCTGTCGATATGGCTGAGGCCCGGCAATGCTGCGGCCAGACTTCCGCTGGGCGACGACGCCTTCACCGGTCTCGCGGCCAGAGCGGGCTCGACGGCAGCCGCCGCCGGTTTCGGCTCGAGATGCTCTTTCAGCACCGTGCGCTCGAAAACCTCGTCGTCGTCCACCAGATCATCCAGCAGGGAACCATGAGTTTTCGCGGCCGGCGCCGTTTTTTCATCGAGCGGACGTACCTGCTTATGTCCCGCCTTTTGAAGCCTGTACATCAGCCAATCCAACTCGAACGAACCAAAAAAAGCCGGCAACCGATGATGCTCATCGTCGCCATAGCCGCTATCGACGGGCAAGTTTAAATATGACGGGTGAATTTTAGGTTACCCGCATCATTGCCGTCATCATTGCCTATTCGCGGCCTACAGGGAAGGGGAGGATTGACGTGAATGGATCGATACGGTTCTTTCAAGCGTTACATTTTTGAACTATCCATTTGGCCCTCAAGGATTTTACGGAAGCGGAGTTGAGAATGAGCCTGAAATTTGGAACGAGCGGCCTTCGTGGCCTCTCCGTCGATCTGAAAGGAAAAGCGTCGGCCGTTTATGCCACGGCATTTGCGAAGCACCTTCTCACATCGGGCCAGGCAAAGGCGGGCGACCCCATTCTCGTTGGCCGCGATTTCCGCGATTCGAGCCCCGATGTGTCCGCCACCTGCATCGCGGCATTGAAAAAGGCAGGCCTCACGCCGTTCGATTGCGGCACGGTGCCCACCCCGGCTCTGGCGCTTTATGCTCTGTCGCTGAAGGCGGGCGCGCTGATGATCACGGGCTCCCACATCCCGGCCGACCGCAACGGCATCAAGTTCTACCGCCCGGATGGAGAAATCGACAAGCAGGACGAGACGGCCATCGCAGCCCTCGCCGCCGAAATCGAAGCGGAAGGCATCAGCGACGAAACGGCGGCTGCCGAAGACCATTCCGCCATCGCGGCCGAACTATTCTACGAACGCAACATCGCGCTGTTGCCGGAAAAGGCTCTCTCAGGCCTCAAGATCGGTGTTTACCAGCATAGCACGGTGGCGCGCGATCTCTTTGTCGACGTTCTCGCCCATTACGGCGCCGAAGTCGTTCCGCTCGGCCGCTCGGAGACCTTCATCCCCGTCGATACGGAGGCGGTCTCGCCGGAGACGCTTTCGCTTCTCAAAAAATGGGCTCCTGAGCACAGTCTCGACGCCATTGTTTCCGCCGATGGCGACGGTGACCGTCCCCTGCTGGCCGATGAAAGGGGCGTACCGCTGCGCGGCGACCTCATTGGCCTCATCACCGCCAATTTCCTTGGCGCAGGCGTCGTTGTCACCCCTGTAACGTCCAATTCCGGCATCGAGGCCAATGGTTCCTTTGAGGTCGTTCGTACGAAGGTTGGCTCGCCTTTCGTCATTGCCGGCATGGCAGACGCCCTTTCAGCCGGCAAGAACGGCGTGATGGGCTTCGAGGCGAATGGCGGCCTGCTGACGGCCTCTTCCTTCACGCTCAACGGCAGGCCCCTCTCGCCGCTGCCCACGCGTGACAGCTTCCTGCCCGTTCTTGCCGTGCTGCTTCTTTCGTCGGAACAGAAAAAACCGCTGTCGCAAATCGCCGCCGCCTATAACCTTCCGGTCGCCGCCGCCGACCGCCTGGAAAATTTCGCGCAGGAAAAGAGCGCCGCGCTGATGGCTCATCTGCGCGCCTCGCGCACCAATCTCGAAGCCTTCCTCGCGCCGGTTGGCACGGTGAAAGGCCTGAGCGACATCGACGGCCTGCGCGTGTCATTGACCGACGGCAGCACCATCCACTTCCGCCCGTCAGGCAACGCGCCGGAAATGCGCTGCTACGTCGAAGCTGCCAATCAGGATGAGGCCGAGACGCTTTTGAGCAAGGGGCTCGACCTTATCCGAAATTTTGGATGATTTTTGGATGATGCCGGGCAAGCCCGGCATCTGCCCTTTTTAATCTGTCCCAAATGTCGCACCCTGCCCGTGCCTGTTGCTCTTCCGGCTTCACGGAGCGATAAGAGCCGGAGGGCCACAAGAGGCGGATTATGACCGGCGAAACCATTACCCTTTATGAAGCGATCGGTGGCGATGCGACCGTCAGGGCGCTCACCCGGCGCTTCTATCAACTGATGGATACCCTGCCGGAAGCAGCCCGCTGCCGCGCCATCCACCCGGCCGATCTTTCCGGCAGCGAAGCGAAGTTCTACGATTACCTGACCGGATATCTTGGCGGACCGCCGGTCTACGTCGAGAAGCACGGCCACCCGATGCTGCGCCGCCGCCATTTCGTCGCCCCAATCGGCCCTGCCGAGCGGGATGAATGGCTGCTCTGCTTCCGCCGCGCCATGGAGGAGACGATCGAAAATCCGAAGCTGCGCGAGATCATATGGCCCCCGATCGAGAGGCTCGCCTTTCACATGCAGAACCGGGAGGCGGACAGCCAATGACCACGCAGAACGCGACCATAGCGACCGTGCCCGGGGCCAGATTACGGGCCTTCATTCTGTTGCTGGGCAGCCTGCTGGGTGCTGCCGGCGTCATGCTTGCCGCCGCTGCCACCCATACCGGCGAAACCTATATGCTCGGTAATGCCTCCGCCATGGCGCTGGCGCATGCGCCGGTTCTTATCGCGCTCCATATCGGTGCGGATCGCATCAGGACCGCCATTCCGGCGGGCTTGATCCTCGGTCTCGGCACGGCGATCTTCGCCGGCGATCTCGTTATCAGGCATTTTTCCGGCCACAGCCTGTTTCCATACGCTGCGCCGCTGGGCGGGATCGGCATGATCGCGGGTTGGCTGGTGTTGTGCGCGGGAGCGTTTCTGAAGCCGAAAGGCTGATTGTTTTTAGGGCATCTGCATCGTGACCCGGAGTGCGAGCGGAGCTTCCCTCACACCTGGCGCGATCTTGCCCTCTCGGCAAGGATTTAACGCTAACCACGCGTCCAGCGAAACGGCAGAATGTTGCGGCCTTTTTCAGCCGCCACACCTGTTTGAAAGGCCGTCGTTTCACCCGGCTGGCGGGCGCGCTGATGAGGAAAGGTCACCACATTGCCGCCGCTTCCGGCAACGCGGCTGCGTCTTTCGCGTTCGCCGATGATGTCATAAAATTCCGTCGTGGCCGGATCGCTCGCCTGTTCGGCCATCTTGTGCAGTTCCACACCACACGGCGTGTCCGCCGTGCGGTGCTCGTCGGGAAAATTATTGCGCTCGTCGCTCATCGCTGGGGCTCCGTTCATTCATCGTCTGCAGCGCCCGCTCCAGACTTGATTTGCTGCCATTGCGCAGCGGAATGAACGTCTTGCCGAACTTCTTGCAACCGGACTTCACCCGCAGACACGCATCGTGGCTGATACAGTCGATCGGGCAGAAAACGCAGTCGACGGAAGGAAGCACGGTATCGATGCGCGACACCGCCTCACGCAGGCCGCCGTCGTGGTGGATCAGTTCGGCGCCGAAATTGCTGGCGATCTGGCGAAGATGGGCAACCTGACAGTCACGGCCGCCGACATAAAGAAAGCTTTTCGGACCGGAAAGCTGTTGTTCGGCCACGTCCCGCTCGGTCTGGGGAGCGCCTTTGCCCTGCTTGCCGCCACGTTCGGCCTTCTTCTTTTCCTTGCGTGCCATTCCCTCACCTGCCGGTTGGTTTTTGATACCCCGATATCGGGCCCCGACGTTCGGGATGCCGGCACCATAATAAAGATGATTTTTGGAGTAAAGTATAAAGGTGATAAATTTCCTCATGTTTTTATGCGGAGGGCTTATCACATAATCGCGAGAAGCAGGCCGATCAACCGTTTATCCTCAACCCGCCCATAAAAAGCTGTTCCAGATGGCGGGCCGCGTCTTCGAAACGTCCCTCGCCGCCATTCTTGTCGCCCAGAACCGCCCGCACCTGTACATCGAAATCGGCATAGTGCTGGGTGGTCGACCAGATCGAGAAAATAAGGTGGTAAGGGTCACATTTGGCCATCCGCCCGGCCTTCACCCAGGCGCGGATCACCTCGGCCTTCTCATCCACCAGCTGTTTCAACGGGCCTTTCAATTCATCCTCGATATGCGGCGCGCCCTGCAGTATTTCGTTCGCAAACAGCCGGCTTTCGCGCGGGAAATCGCGCGACATTTCCAGCTTGCGGCGAATATAGGAGCGGATCTCGCTTTCAGGATTACCCTCGGCATCGAAAGCGCGCAGCGGGTCGAGCCACGTGTCCAGCACCCGCTCAATCAGGGCCCGATGCATCGCCTCCTTGGTGCGGAAATAATAAAGCACGTTCGGTTTCGACATGCCGGCCGCTTCCGCAATCTGGTCGATGGTGGAGCCGCGGAACCCATTCGTGGAAAAAACACTGAGCGCGGCTTCAAGAATCGCTTCCTGCTTTTCCTCCTGAATGCGGGTCCGCTTCTGTGTTTTCGCTGCGCGCGGTATGGCCATTCTCAGCTCTCTGTTTCTTTTCAATGCAATTGCCGCTACAGTATGCTTAAAAAATAATCGACGTTCATAGCTTAGGCAAAATTACTGCGTTTCGTCACAAATTCCCTTGCTGACGCCATCGCGAATTTGCAATGTTTACCAGCCGGTCAATTTATCCATCATCGCCGCCACAAGGCAATGGCTGTTATCTTAACCGGCAAAAAAGGGAACGGCACAAGCTTTGCTTTGATAAAAACAAAACAGGTGAGGACGACACTTCATGACGGCGGGTAAGAACTTGACGGTCAATGGCGACCGTCTGTGGGATAGTCTGATGGATATGGCGAAGATTGGCCCCGGCATTGCCGGCGGCAATAATCGCCGCACGTTGACGGATGAGGATGCGGAAGGCCGCCGCCTTTTTCAGCGCTGGTGCGAAGCGGCAGGCCTGACGATGGGCGTCGACCGCATGGGCACCATGTTCGCCACCCGCGCCGGCGAGGACCCGGACGCGCTCCCCGTTTATATCGGCAGCCATCTCGATACCCAGCCGACCGGCGGCAAATATGACGGCGTGCTTGGCGTGCTGGCTGGTCTGGAAGTCGTGCGCAGCCTGAACGACCTCAATATCCGCACGAAACACCCCATTGTCGTCACCAACTGGTCGAACGAGGAAGGCGCCCGCTTTGCGCCTGCCATGCTGGCGTCGGGGGTCTTCGCCGGCATTCACGATCTCGATTACGCCTATAGCCGCACGGATACCGACGGCAAAACCTATGGCGAGGAGCTGAAACGCATCGGCTGGCTGGGTGAGGAAGAGGTCGGCGCGCGCAAGATGCATGCCTATTTCGAATATCACATCGAACAGGGCCCCATTCTGGAGGCCGAAAACAAGCAGATCGGCGTCGTCACCCATTGCCAGGGCCTGTGGTGGCTGGAAGTGACGCTGACCGGCAAGGAAGCCCATACCGGCTCCACCCCGATGGCCATGCGCGTTAATGCCGGCCTTGCCGCCGCCCGCATTCTGGAAAAGGTGCAGGAAGTGGCGATGGCTCACCAGCCGGGAGCCGTCGCCGGCGTCGGCCAGATGATCTTCACGCCCAATTCCCGCAACGTGCTGCCCGGCAAGGTGGTCTTCACCATCGACCTCAGAACCCCCTCGCAGGCAAAGCTCGACAGCATGCGCGCCATCTTCGAACGCGAGGTGCCCGCCATCGCCGAAGAACTCGGCGTCGGCTGCTCGATCGAAGCCATTGGCCATTTCGACCCCGTCACCTTCGATCCCGTACTGGTCGGGCGCGTACGCGCCGCCGCCGAACGACTGGGCTACAGCCACATGGACATCATCTCCGGCGCCGGCCACGACGCCTGCTGGACGGCCAGAGTCGCCCCCTCCACCATGATCTTCTGCCCCTGCGTGGCCGGGCTTTCCCACAACGAGGCCGAAGAAATTTCACCCGAATGGGCAAAGGCCGGCTGCGACGTGTTGCTGCATGCGGTGCTGGAGACTGCGGAGATCGTGGAATGACCGTGCCCACGATGGCAGGCCCCCTCATCCGGCCCTTCGGGCCACCTTCTCCCCGGCGGGGAGAAGAAACCCGCGGCGATGTTTTTGCCATTATCACTAGCGTCGTAAAAACCTGCGACGGTGCCTCCCATTTCTTCTCCCCGCCGGGGAGAAGGTGGCCCGAAGGGCCGGATGAGGGGGCAAGGGTCATGGTCAATCACACCGTTAAAAAAGCAGCAAAACGCCATCCAGGCAAAACCGCGCAGGCCAGAAAACTCCGCCGCAGGGAGACCGACGCCGAATACCGCCTCTGGTATGAACTCAAGGGCCGCAGGCTGAACGGTTTCAAATTCAGTCGACAGGTCCCACTTGGCGCTTACGTCGCCGATTTCGTCTGCCGAGAAAAAATGCTGATCGTCGAGCTGGATGGATCGCAGCACGCCGCCTCCAGGCATGACCTGCAAAGAACGCGCTGGTTGAACAGCCACGGCTACGCCGTTCTACGTTTCTGGAACCATGACGTTTTCGAAGACCTCTCCTCCACGCTCAATACCATCCTCGCTGTCTTGAACGCCGAGATATTCCTGCCCGATCATCCCGACCGTTATTCGCCAGCCCTCGCCACCGGGAACATAGTTCAATGACCGCCACCATCATCAAGAACGGCACCATCGTCACCGCCGACCTCACCTACAAGGCAGATGTGAAGATCGAGGATGGCAAAATCACCGAGATCGGCCCTGATCTCACCGGCGGCACCGTGCTGGATGCCACCGGATGTTACGTGATGCCCGGCGGCATCGATCCGCATGTGCATCTGGAAATGCCCTTCATGGGCACCTATTCCGCCGATAATTTCGAGAGCGGCACGCGGGCGGCGCTGGCCGGCGGCACGACCATGGTGGTGGATTTCTGCCTGCCGGAGCCGGGGCAATCGCTTCTCGATGCCTTGCAACGCTGGGACAACAAGGCGACGCGCGCCAATTGCGATTATTCCTTCCACATGGCCGTCACCTGGTGGGGCGAACAGGTCTTCGATGAGATGAAGACGGTGGTTCAGGAAAAGGGCATCAACTCCTTCAAGCACTTCATGGCCTATAAAGGCGCGCTGATGGTGAATGACGACGAGATGTTCGCCTCCTTCTCGCGCTGCGCGGAGCTCGGCGCCATTCCCTTCGTGCATGCGGAAAACGGCGATATCGTCGCGCAGATGCAGGAAAAACTGATGGCGGAAGGCAATGTCGGGCCGGAGGCGCACGCCTATTCCCGCCCGCCCTCCGTCGAAGGCGAGGCGACCAACCGCGCCATCATCATCGCCGATATGGCCGGTGCGCCGCTTTACGTCGTCCACACCTCCTGCGAACAGGCCCATGAAGCCATCCGCCGCGCCCGGCAAAACGGCATGCGGGTTTATGGCGAGCCGCTGATTCAGCACCTGATCCTCGACGAAGGTGAATATGCCAATCCCGACTGGGATCACGCCGCCCGCCGCGTCATGTCACCGCCCTTCCGTAACCGTCAGCATCAGGACAGCCTCTGGGCGGGTCTCGCCTCCGGCTCGCTGCAATGTGTGGCGACCGACCATTGCGCCTTCACCACAGATCAGAAACGTTTCGGCCTCGGTGATTTCCGCAAGATACCGAACGGCACCGGCGGGCTGGAAGACCGCATGCCGCTGCTCTGGACCCACGGCGTGGCGACCGGCCGGCTGACGATGAACGAGTTCGTCGCCGTCACTTCCACCAACATCGCCAAGATCCTCAACATCTATCCGAGAAAAGGCGCGATCCTTGTCGGCAGCGACGCCGATATCGTTGTCTGGGACCCGGCGCTTACAAAGACCATAAGTGCCGCGAGCCAACAATCGGCCATCGATTACAACGTGTTCGAAGGACACAGGGTAAAAGGCCTGCCGCGCTACACGCTCTCGCGCGGGCTGGTGAGCGTTGAGGAAGGCACCATCGAGACACAGGCCGGCCACGGCCAGTTCATCGCCCGCGATCCCTATCCGGCCGTCAGCCAGGCGCTTTCCACCTGGAAGGAGCTCGTATCGCCACGCAAGGTGGAACGCACGGGCATTCCGGCATCGGGCGTGTGATCATGAGCGAGCCGAAACGCGAAATCCTCATCGCCGCCGCCATCCT
Organism: Agrobacterium sp. FDAARGOS_525; assembly: GCF_003938925.1. Classification (NCBI taxonomy): domain Bacteria; kingdom Pseudomonadati; phylum Pseudomonadota; class Alphaproteobacteria; order Hyphomicrobiales; family Rhizobiaceae; genus Agrobacterium; species Agrobacterium sp. FDAARGOS_525. Next base: position 440,573 of record NZ_RKIU01000003.1, read on the forward strand.
GCTCAACGAGAAGCGGCAGATGCTCGTGGTGCGCAAGCGCGGCACCACGCAGTTCATGCAGCCGGGCGGCAAGATCGATCCGGGCGAAACGCCGGAACAGGCGCTTCACCGCGAGCTGGCCGAGGAAATCGGCCTGACGCTGCCCGAAAATGCCGCGCGTTATGAGGGCATCTTTCGCGAGGAAGCCGCCAACGAGCCGGGCGCCGATGTCGTCGCCCATGCCTTCACCGCCAGGCTTCGTACCGAGGTCACCCCGCAGGCGGAAATCGAGGAAGTCCGCTGGCTCGATCTAGACCGCACCCCCGGCGTCACCATCGCCAGACTGACGGAAACCCAGATGCTGCCGCTGGCGCGCGCCGCACTTACGGAAAGTGAAACCAAGTCGCGATGAACCAGGCCTCTTCCTATTCCGTCGTTTCCGCCAGAAAACTGGGCCTCACTTTCGAAACGGGGGACGGCCCGGTTCACGCTCTGTCCAATGTCGATCTCGACGTGAAAAAGGGCGACTTCGTCTCCTTCATCGGCCCTTCCGGCTGCGGCAAGACGACCTTTCTGCGGGTCATCGCCGATCTCGAAAAACACACGTCGGGTGAGATCACCGTCAACGGCACCACGCCGGAAAATGCCCGCAAGGACCGGTCCTACGGCTACGTCTTTCAGGCCGCCGCACTCTATCCATGGCGCAGCATCGAAAAGAATATCGCCCTGCCGCTCGAAATCATGGGTTACAGCAAGGCCGAACAGCGCGAGCGCATCGACCGCACCATGGACCTCGTCAACCTCAACGGCTTCGGCAAGAAATACCCCTGGCAGCTTTCCGGCGGCATGCAGCAGCGCGCCTCCATCGCCCGCGCGCTCGCCTTCGATGCCGACCTGCTTCTGATGGACGAACCCTTCGGCGCGCTGGACGAGATCGTACGCGATCATCTGAACGAACAGCTGCTGAAACTCTGGGATACGACCGGCAAGACCATCTGCTTCGTCACCCATTCCATTCCGGAAGCCGTTTATCTCTCGACCAAGATCGTCGTGATGTCGCCGCGGCCGGGCCGGGTGACCGATGTGATCGAATCCAGTTTGCCTCGGGAAAGGCCGCTGGAAATTCGCGAGACGCCGGAGTTTCTGGCGATTGCGCATCGGGTGCGTGAGGGGTTGAAGGCGGGGCATGGCTATGAGGGGTGATGCTGGAAAAGACGCCGTTGCGGCAGGTGTTACCCCCCTCTGTCCTGCCGGACATCTCCCCCACAAGGAGGGAGATCGGCAAGGAGCGCTACCAATGCTCTTTCCACAGGCGTTGAGATGGCCGCGACCATGCCACGAGTCGATCTCCCCCCTTGTGGGGGAGATGCCCGGCAGGGCAGAGGGGGGTAAGCCTCACCCACAGGTCACCGCTAACCATCACCCTCAATGCACGCAGCGGAGCAAAACCCCATGACCCTCCTCCGCCGCCGCGTCCTCCCCATCCTCACCGTCCTCCTCGCCATCCTCATCCTCTGGCATCTCGCCGTCATCTACCTCAACATGCCCTTCGCCCGCGACCAGGCCACCCGCGCTGGCCAGACGGCGGGCTTCCTCGAACTCCTGCCGCAAACCTTCGCGCAGGAGCGCCCGGTCCTCCCCGCGCCGCATCAGATCATCGCGGAACTCTGGGATACCACCGTCAACAAGGCCGTCACCTCCAAGCGCAGCCTCGTCTACCACGCCGGCGTCACGCTTTCGGCCACGCTGCTCGGTTTCGCCATCGGCGCGGTGCTGGGAATCCTGCTGGCGGTCGCGATCATCCATAACCGCGCCATGGACCGCTCCGTCATGCCGTGGATCATTGCCAGCCAGACGATCCCCATTCTCGCCATCGCGCCGATGATCATCGTTGTCCTGAACTCCATCGGCATTTCCGGACTGCTGCCGAAGGCGCTGATCTCGACCTATCTCTCTTTCTTTCCCATCGTCGTCGGCATGGTGAAGGGCTTAAGAAGCCCCGAAACCCTGCAGCTTGACCTGATGCACACCTATAATGCGTCACCGGCGCAGATCTTCTGGAAGCTGCGCTGGCCCGCCGCCCTGCCCTATCTCTTCACATCGCTGAAGATCGCGATTGCAATTGCGCTCGTCGGCGCCATCGTCGGAGAACTACCGACAGGCGCTGTTGCGGGTCTCGGCGCGCGCCTGCTTTCCGGTTCCTATTATGGCCAGACGGTGCAGATATGGGCGGCGCTGTTCATGGCAGCCGGCGTGGCGGCGCTGCTGGTATCGATCATCGGCATCGCCCATGCCGCTGTCCTCAAGCGAATGGGAGCAAGGCCATGACGAACCCCGGCTGGTTTATCGGCGCTATCCTGTTCTGGCTTGCCGCCTGGGCGTTCAACGAATGGCTGGTGCGCCAGGCCTTTATTTCCCAGACCGCGAAACGCATAAGTCGCCTCGCCGTGCCGCTGCTGTTCGGCCTTGCCATTCTGGTTCTCTGGGAAGGGGTGGTCCGCGGATTTTCCGTGCCGCCCATCCTGCTGCCGGCGCCGAGCGCCATTCTCGCCCGCCTTCTCGGCTCGCTGCCGGTCCTCTGGGCGGATTTCCGCCAGACCTTCATCAAATCCGTACTGACGGGTTATGTGCTTGGCTGCGGCCTCGGTTTCCTCGTCGCCATCCTCATCGACCGCTCGCCTTTCCTGCAACGCGGGCTTCTGCCCATCGGCAATTTCGTCTCCGCCCTTCCGGTCGTCGGCGTGGCACCCATCATGGTCATGTGGTTCGGTTTCGACTGGCAGTCGAAAGTCGCCGTCGTCGTCATCATGACCTTCTTCCCGATGCTGGTGAACACGGTGCAGGGGCTTGCCGCCTCCAGCCACATGGAGCGCGACCTGATGCGCACCTATGCTGCCGGCTGGTGGCCGACGCTGATAAAGCTGCGCCTGCCCGCCGCCTGGCCTTTCATCTTCAACGCGCTGAAGATCAATTCCACGCTCGCCCTGATCGGCGCCATCGTCGCGGAATTCTTCGGCACGCCCATCGTCGGCATGGGGTTCCGCATCTCGGCAGAGATGGGCCGCAGCAATGTCGATATGGTCTGGGCCGAGATTGCCGTGGCGGCGCTCGCAGGTTCGGGTTTCTACGGTCTTGTGGCACTCGCAGAACGGGCCGTCACCTTCTGGCATCCGTCCGTCCGTGGGGGACGAACGTAAATAACGAAAAAGGGAACAGCGATGAAAATGAAACTTGCATCCATGCTTCTTGCCGGGGCGTCACTGCTGACCGCATTTAGCGCTCAGGCCGCCGACAAGATCACCCTGCAGCTGAAATGGGTCACCCAGGCGCAGTTCGCCGGATATTACGTCGCCAAGGACAAGGGCTTTTATGAAGCCGAGGGCCTCAATGTCGATATCAAGCCGGGCGGCCCGGATATTGCGCCCGCGCAGGTTCTGGCCGGCGGCGGTGCTGATGTCATCGTCGACTGGATGCCGTCTGCGCTTGCCACGCGTGAAAAGGGCGTGCCGCTGGTCAATATCGCCCAGCCGTTCAAATCGTCGGGCATGATGCTGACCTGCCTGAAAGAAACCGGCATCAAGAAGCCTGATGATTTCAAAGGCAAGACGCTGGGCGTCTGGTTCTTCGGCAATGAATATCCATTCCTGTCGTGGATGGCGCACCTGAAAATTCCGACCACCGGCGGCGCCGATGGCGTTACCGTGCTGAAACAGGGCTTCAACGTCGATCCGCTTTTGCAGAAACAGGCCGCCTGCATTTCCACCATGACCTATAATGAATATGGACAGGTCCTCGATGCCGGTATCAAGCCTGATGACCTCGTCACCTTCAAATATGAAGACGAAGGCGTGGCGACGCTGGAAGACGGGCTCTACGTTCTCGAAGACAAGCTGAAGGACGCCAAGTTCAAGGAGGACATGGTCAAATTCGTCCGTGCCTCCATGAAGGGCTGGAAATGGGCCGAGGAAAACCCTGACGAGGCCGCCGATATCGTTCTCGAAAACGACGCCTCCGGCGCGCAGACCGAAAAGCACCAGAAGCGCATGATGGGCGAAGTGGCAAAGCTGACGGCCGGCTCGAAGGGTGCTCTCGACAAGGCGGATTACGAGCGAACAGTAAAGACCCTGCTCGGCGGCGGCTCCGACCCCGTCATCACCAAGGAGCCCTCGGGCGCATATACGACCGAAATTACCGACGCTGCGTTGAAGTAGGCGCAGGCGAAAAGATTGTATCGCGCGGCGATGACCGCGCGATTTTCTTGAATGACAACCTCTCTTCCGTCACGCTCGGGCTTGACCCGAGGATCTACCGACATTTCGATTGCGGCGACGTGCCTGGATCCGCGTCAAGCCCGAGGACGACGGCGTATTAGGCGTTGTCAGAATTCCAGGCCGCGTCACGCAGTGGTAACCCATCAAATCAATTACAACACCTCGGCCTATACAAAAATGTATATCAACCCTCGTGGCTATGCGGATTGATTTGCACGACAACAAGAATTACAGTCCCGCCCACAAGACTGCCAAATTTGATCTTGTAGAAAAAGCACAGGGCAAAGGTGCTTGAGATTCGCGTTGAGGGGCGTTTGAATCGGGAGGATCGAAAAGGGAGTATTGTGATCCCTTGTTTCACATTCGCCATCGCATGACCTTTTAAGATACGGGCCGTAGCCTGCAGGACATGTAAGCGGATATTGCGCGAGCCAAGACATATGCAGCATAAAGTCACGTTTAACCGCATTCTTTTTCTTCTTCTTCTGTCCGCAACGGCGCTTCCCCTTCCAGCAGCCGCGGAGGGAGAGGCACAGGCGCCGGTGAAACAGCAGAACGTGCCCTCGATCATCGTCGCGCATGTCGCAAAGCGCGACCTCGTGGACCGTGTTATTGCGACAGGCACAATCCGCCCGGTGGACGAAATCTACGTCCAGCCCCTGGTCGACGGCCTGTCGATCGACACGTTGAACGCCGATATCGGCGATCGGGTGGCGGCGAATGCGGTTCTGGCCGTCCTGTCCTCCGATAGCCTCGTCCTGCAAAAGAGCCAGCTCGAAGCCAACAAGGCCAAGGCCGAAGCTTCCGTCACCCAGTCCAAGGCGCAGGTGCTGGAGGCGCAGGCCAATCTGGCCGACGCCCTTCGCCAGCGCGACCGCGCCGCCAAGCTCAGCCAGACCGGTTCAGGCTCCATTTCCGAAACGGAAAAGACCGAAGCCCTCGCGCAGGTGGCGCAGGCTCGCCTCGATGCGGCCAAGCAGGCCGTTTCCGCCGGCGAAGCCGACATCAAGGTGGTTGACGCGCAGATCGCCGATATCGATCTCAAGCTCACGCGCACCGGCGTGAAAACCCCGGTCGCCGGCATCGTTTCAGCCAAGAACGCCAAGGTGGGCGCGATTGCCAGCGGCGCCGGAAACCCGCTTTTCACCGTCATCAAGGACGGCGCCATCGAACTTGTTGCCGATCTTTCCGAAACCGACATTCAAAACGTGAAAGTCGGTCAGAAAGCCTATTTGACGGTTGCTGGCGGAAGAGCGAAAATAGAAGGCAAGGTGCGCCTCGTTTCGCCGACCGTCGATCCGACGACGCGCCTCGGTTCCGTTCATGTGGTGCTGCCGGAAAACAGCCCGGCGCGATCGGGCATGTATGCCAGCGCAGAGATCGTGATCGAGGAGACGAATGCGCTCGCCTTGCCGCTCTCGGCTGTCACTTCAGGGCGTGAAGGCTCGACCACCCGCAAGGTGGAGGGCGACGTCGTCAAGCAGGTGAAGATCGAGACCGGCATAGAAGACGGTGGATTCATCGAGATCGTCAGCGGCCTTGCCGCTGGAGACAAGGTTGTCGAGAAAGCTGGAGCATTCGTGCGTGATGGTGACCGGATAAGACCGGTGGAAGCCCAGACGGCTGCGTCCAACTGACTGAGGGAATGAAATGAACTTCTCCGCATGGTCAATCCGTAACCCGATTGCGCCGCTTCTCGGCTTCGCGCTTTTGATGATGCTCGGCATGCAGGCGTTCAATACGCTGCCGATCACCCGTTTCCCGAATATCGACGTGCCCGTCGTCGCCGTCACCGTGACCCAGAGCGGGGCTTCGCCCTCCGAACTGGAGATGCAGGTGACGAAGGAGATCGAGGACGCCGTTGCCGCCATCAGTGGCGTCGACGAAATTCAGTCCACCGTGGTCGACGGCCAGTCGACGACAACGGTCGTGTTCCGCATCGAAAAGCCGACGGAAGAAGCGGTTCAGGACACCAAGGACGCCATCGACAAGATCCGCAGCGATCTTCCCTCCGATATCGAAGTGCCCGTCGTCAGCAAGATCGACGTCGAGGGACAGGCGATCCAGACCTTCGCCGTTTCTTCGCCGAACATGACGCTGGAGGAACTGTCCTGGTTCGTGGATGACACGATCAAGCGCTCGCTGCAGGGCCAGTCTGGCATCGGCAAGGTCGACCGTTACGGCGGCGCGGACCGCGAGGTGCGCGTTTCGCTCGGCCCCGAAAAGCTCGATGCCTATGGCATCACCGCGACAGAGGTGAACAGCCAGCTGCGCGGCACCAATATCGACCTCGGCTCCGGCCGCGGCCAGGTGGGCGGCAACGAGCAGACCATCCGCACGCTGGGCGATACACGCGATGTAAGCCAGCTTGCCAACACCACGATTGCGCTTTCCAACGGCCGCTTCGTCAAGCTTTCCGAACTCGGAACGGTTACGGACACATATGAAGAGCAGAAGTCCTTCTCGCGCTTCAACGGCAATCCGGCCGTCACCTTTGCGGTGTTCCGCTCCAAGGGCGCGAGCGAGGTTTCGGTCGCCGAAACCGTCGCGCAAAGTCTCGATCAGGTCCGCAAGGACCACCCCGATGTCTCGATTGAGATGGTCGATGACGCCGTCTATTTCACCTATGGCAACTACAAGGCCGCACTGGACACGCTGATCGAAGGCGCGATCCTCGCCGTTATCGTGGTCCTTCTCTTCCTCCGGAACTGGCGCGCGACACTGATCGCCGCCGTGGCGCTGCCGCTTTCCGCGATCCCGACCTTCTGGATCATGGATATCATGGGCTTTTCGCTCAACCTCGTCAGCTTCCTCGCGCTTACGCTCGCCACGGGTATTCTCGTGGATGACGCCATCGTGGAAATCGAGAACATCGCCCGACATATCAAGATGGGCAAGACGCCGTATCGGGCGGCCCTCGAAGCAGCCGATGAAATCGGACTTGCCGTCATCGCGACCAGCTTCACCATCATCGCCGTCTTTGTGCCCGTCTCGTTCATGCCGGGTATTCCGGGCCAGTACTTCATCCAGTTCGGCCTCACTGTCGCCTTCTCTGTATTCTTCTCGCTGGCAGTGGCCCGTCTCATCACACCCCTGATGGCGGCCTATCTGATGCGCGCCGAAGACGCGATGGACGATCACCACGACAATGACGGCAAGCTGATGAAGGCCTATACGCGCATGGTGACCGCCACCACGCGGAAATGGTGGGCGCGTTATCTCACGCTATTGGGAGCGATTGCCTTCCTCATCGCCTCAGTGATGCTGTTGAGCCAGGTCCCCGGCAGCTTCCTGCCGCCTGATGACGCCTCGCGCGTCACCCTGTCCGTTGAACTGCCGCCCAATGCGACGCTGGATGAGACCGACCGCACGACGACGCAGATCTACCAGGCGATCCGTGACATCAACGGCGTGGAAAGCGTCTTCATCCTCGGTGGCGCTTCGCCCAAGGGGGACCTGGAGCTGCGCCGCGCCACGGTCAATGTCATCCTTGAGCATATCGATCACTCGCTGCTGAAAACCCTCGTCAACAAGGGGCTCGGCTCCATTCCGCTCATCGGCCAATATCTTCCCAAGCTGGAGGAGAAGGGCCGTACACGTCCGCAATGGGATGTCGAGCGGGATATTTTCGCGCAGGTGCGTGGCATTGCGGATGTTCGCATCATCAAGCTGAACGACCGCGCGGAACGCGAGCTTTCCTTCAACTTCCTTTCAACCAACGAGAAGGATCTGAACGACGCCGTGGGCATTCTCGAAAGCCGCCTGCGCGCTTCGCCCATCCTTGCCAATGTCAGTTCGGAAGGCGCTCTGCCCCGTCCCGAACTGCAGATCCGCCCGCGCAAGGATGAGATCGCCCGCCTGGGCATCACGCCGCAGCAGATTTCGCAGACCGTGCGTGTCGCCACCATCGGTGATATCGATGCGCAGCTCACGAAAATCTCGCTGGATGACCGGCAGATCCCGATCCGCGTGCAGGCTTCGCTCGATACCCGCCGCGATCTCGCCACCATCCGCGCCTTGAAGATCAAGACCGCCTCCGGTTCGCTGGTGCCGCTCTACAGCGTGGCCGATATTGATTACTCGGAAGGCCCGAGCTCGATCAAGCGCAACGACCGCAATCGCGTCGTCTCCATCGGCTCGGACGTGCCTTTCGGCACGGCGCTCGATACGTCGACGGCCGAGTTCAAGCGCATCGTTTCGGAAACCAACCTGCCGGCAAGCGTTCGGCTTGCCGAAAGCGGTGACGCCAAGGTGCAGGGCGAAATGCAGCAGGGCTTCGTCAACGCCATGCTGCTTGGCCTGATGCTGGTGCTGGTCGTGCTCATCCTGCTGTTCAAGGATGTGATCCAGCCCTTCACCATCCTGTTCTCGCTGCCGCTTGCCATCGGCGGCGTGGCAGTCGCGCTCATCATCACGCAGAATGCGCTCTCCATGCCGGTTCTCATCGGGATCCTGATGCTGATGGGCATCGTGACCAAGAACGCCATCCTGCTGGTGGATTTCGCCATCGAAATGCGCCGTCACGGCATGGAGCGGGTGCATGCCATGGTGGAGGCGGGCCGCAAGCGCGCCCGCCCGATCATCATGACCTCCATCGCCATGTCGGCAGGCATGCTGCCGTCGGCGCTCGGCGTCGGCGAAGGCGGTTCGTTCCGCGCACCGATGGCGATTGCGGTCATCGGCGGCATCATCGTTTCCACGGTGCTGTCGCTGATCGTGGTGCCGGCCTTCTTCCTGATCATGGACGACCTGTCGCGCCTGCTTGCCCACCTCTTCGGCCGTTTCGTCGGCAAGAAGGAAGAGGAGGAAGAGGCCCTCTCCAACGAGAAACTCTCGGAGATCGCCCGCGAAAACAGCCTCGCGCTTTCCTCGCTGGAGGCACGGGTGGCCAGTATGGAAAAGGGCAGCGGCGACAAGGCCGCGGACAAGGGCAGCAATATATTGCGACTGCCGCCGCTTGCCGCGGAGTGAATGCTGCAGCTTGAAGATTGAGACGCCGGGTCATGTGCCCGGCGTTTCCATATACTTTGGGAGAGCACGACATAGCAGATCGTTTCTTCTCCCCGCCGGGGAGAAGGTGGCCCGAAGGGTCGGATGAGGGGGCAAGCTCTCCTGATATCTCGACCCTCGCCCCCTCATCCCGCTGCCGCGGACTTCTCCCCCTCGGGGAGAAGAAATATGCCGCACGCGCTCGCTCCATATTTCCCTTGTGATTGGAAGCATGAGCAGCCCCATCATTTCCTTCCTCACAACGGCCGCACCCCCGTTTGATCGAAATCAATTCGCTTTCCACCTGAACTGCTAGTCTCTCTCGCATCGGGAATTGCCGGTCGAGGATAATGCGATGAGTTCAGTGCAGATGGGCGTGAGGGGCAAGGAACATCCCCGGTTTCGTATCGCTTCGGACAGCCCGGCAAAAGGTTTGAGCGGGAGCCGAATGGACGTGAACAAGACCGTGAAGCTGAGCAACAGGGACAGGAACATTCTGCTGCGAGCGCCCTTGATCGGGATCGCGGATGACGCGGTGGCGCTGAAGCTGATGGAGGCGGCGACCATCACCAATGTGAATGCCCGCCATGTGCTTTTTAAGGAAGGCGAACTGGCCCAGCATTTCTATTGCGTGCTGTCGGGTTATGTCAGGCTCTACCGGCTGGACAGGCACGGCCGCGAGGCGGACGTGCGCGTCAGCGGCCCCGGCGATACCTTCAATGAATGCCTGATCTTCGGTAGCGACACCTATCGTTACAGCGCGCAGGCGGCGGAAAGCTGCACCGTGGCGCGTTTCGAACTCACCAGGCTGCGCAGCCTGATCGATCAGGAACCGGCCATCGCCAAGGCCGTCATGCGCTGCCTGTCAAACAGCCTGCTGGCCGCCATGGACTGCGTTGCCAATGACCGCCTGCAGACGGCACCGCAGCGTGTCGCCCATTACCTCATCAATCAGGGCCCGCGCGACGCGACATCCTTCTCGCTCAGGTTGCCGTTCCAGAAAAGCCTGCTCGCCGGCAAGCTCGGCCTTGCGCCGGAGGCCCTCTCCCGCGCCTTCTCCACCCTGAAAAAGTCGGGCGTCACGGTGCGCGGTCGCATCGTCCAGGTCAATGACGTGGCGGCGCTGAAACAGATCTGAAAATACGGGGAGAGGACGAAGGGCGGGAGGCCATCAGGCATTCCGCCCTTCGGAGTATTGCACGGAAGTCATCCAGGCTGCGGTATAAAACCGAAACTGTCGCCCCGCCGCTCGACCGTAAAAAAGCCGCCGAGATGGCCGCCGGACACCAGCCAACCATGGTCAGCCGCCGCCGACAACGCTTCGAGACGCGTCGCGTGGGCGAGTTCGGAATCGATATCATAGACAAAAGCAATTCCGGGATCGGCCGCCTGCATGTCGCCGACATGCAGCACATCTCCCCATAACATCAACCGCTTATCGTCTCTTCCTATGAGATAAGCCATCTGTCCGGGCGTATGACCGGGCACCGCGATTGCCTCAATGTCCTCGGCAACCGTCCCCACCGAGATCGGCCGCAACATCGCGCCGCAAATATCGATCAGGCGGGCAGCCAGATCGAAACCGCCCTGCCGGGCAGGCGGCAATGCCTTTCGCGCCTCTGCATCGGTGAAAAAGGCAAGATCGGCCTCCGGCACCCATATCTCCGCCTTGGGAAAATAAGGCCGGTCGCCATCAATGAGGCCCAGCGCGTGATCACCGTGAATATGGGTGAGGATGACACGGCTGACATCATCGGGCTGAATACCGGCGGCAATCATAGCCGCGCGGGCATGGCCATAGGCCTCGCCCCAGGCCGTGCCGCAGCCGGCATCGATCAGCCAGATGCCCTCAGGTCCCGAAAGCGTGAAGCAGTTGACGTCCATATCCACTGTTTCGCCGTGATGGCCGGCAAGGGCCGCAGCCAGCGCTTCGGCACCCTGGCGGTGAATGAGATGGCTGACCGGTGCCTTGTAGACACCGTCGACAAAACGGGAAACTTCGTAAGCGCCGAAACGGCGGGGCATCGTCATTATTCAGAGACCGCCCTGCTCTTTCAGGAAACCGACGATGCGGTCCACGCCATCGCCCCGTTTCATGTCGGTAAAAACAAAGGGCATGGCGTTGCGCATGCGGGTCGCATCGCTGTCCATGACAGTCAGATCGGCACCGACATAGGGCGCAAGGTCCTTCTTGTTGATGACGAGCAGGTCCGAACGGGTGATGCCTGGCCCGCCCTTGCGCGGAATTTCCTCACCCTGGCAGACGGAAATCACATAGATGGTGATATCGGCAAGATCAGGCGAAAAGGTCGCCGCGAGGTTATCACCACCGGATTCGATGAAGACCACGTCGAGATCGGGAAAGCGCTGGTTGAGCCCCGCAATCGCCTGCAGATTGATCGTGGCATCTTCGCGAATGGCCGTATGCGGGCAACCGCCCGTCTCCACCCCGACGATCCTTTCGGAAGGCAGCGCCTGCATGCGCACCAGTGCCTCGGCATCTTCCTTGGTATAGATATCATTGGTGACGACGGCGACCGAATAATCGGCGCTCATCGCCTTGCAGAGCTTTTCCGTCAGCGCCGTCTTGCCGGAACCCACCGGCCCGCCAATCCCAACGCGCAGCGGACCATTACCCGATTTCATCACTCTGTTCCCTTCACTATGCTGTGGTCCAATCTTACGACAACCACTCAAATTACAGCTCAAATATACGCAAGGATCGTGCCACTTGTTTCTTCTCCCCGGTGGGGAGAAGAAACAAGTGGCACGCGCTCGCCCCATCGATTGCCGTCGCTTTCACGACCGGAAAAGCCGTGTCCCCTGAGTTTCATGACGCATCGCCGCCGTATCGGCGATGATCGTGGCGCTGCCGAGGTCATCAAGCGTGGATTGGACGGCCCGTGCCGCCACCTCGGCAATCACCGCCTCGCTTGCGGCGAGAATGGCAACGCCATCTTTCTGGCCCACGACGCTGAGACGGATACCGGCAGAAACGATCTGTGAAACACCTGCATGCAGAAAGGCGGCAAGCGTCTCGCGCAGCGGCACGCCGTGGCCAGCGGCCACAGCGCCTATGGCGACGGGATAGGGAGCCTCTTTCGGCAACAGCTCCAGAACCTCGTGCGGCCAGGCGCTGGCGGCGGAAACGAAGGCGTCCCCCAGAAGCACGGTCTCCCGATAACGCTCCGCCGAACCGGCGAGCGCGCGGCCAAGATCAGCGGTTTCGCTGAGCGCTACGGCATCCTGCGAGCATCGCCAGGCATGCGCGAGAAACACCGCATCGTTCCACAGGCTGCCGTGGCGCAGCAGCGTTTCCACCCAGCCGCTCAACTCGGCGGCATTACGCACACGCCCGTCCTCCACTGTCTTTTCCAGCCCGCCCGAATAGGAAAAGCCACCGACAGGAAACGCCGGCGACATCCAGGCCATCAGGCGCAGCAGCGCGGCGACGCCGCGTTCCCCGCTCACGCCTCAGCCGTGATCATGATGGTGGTAGCCATGCCCGTGCCCGTGATCATGGCCATGCGAGTGGCCGCCATGGGCGTGATAAGCGCCGCGCGCCGGCTGAAACGGCTCTTCCACCTCGCGCACTGTGGCGCCCAGACCTTCCAGCATGGCGCGAATGACATGGTCACGCAGGATGAGAATACGCTCCTCCTCGATCTGCGCCGAAAGATGCCGGTTGCCCAGATGCCAGGCGAGCTCGATCAGGTGAAGGCGGTCCTTCGCCTTGATTTCGAACAGCTTTTCATCCGCCGCACGAACCTCGATCAGATCGCCGTTTTCGACCACCAAAAGGTCGCCATGGGCAAACAGCACGGCTTCCTTCAGGTCCAGCATCACCATCTCGTCATTCTGCAGGTGCAGAAGCTTGCGGCGCAGATGCCGCTGGTCATGCGCCAGCGTGACATAGCCGGAGGGCTCGTCGGCAGGGGTTCCGGCCGGGTGATAGGAGGTGACGCGCAGCATGGGATGATCCGTTTCAGAAACAGTCTTGGGGATCTGATTTTTGACGGATAGGCGGGGGGATTTCAAGGTGTGTTTTCAGGGCGGCAATGCCTCGGAAAACAAAAAGCCCGGCATCGCTGCCGGGCCTCTCTCAAACAACAAAACCAAAATCAGGCCGCAGCGCGGCTTTTCAGGTTTTCCAGAATGTTCTGCGGCGAGGAAACGCCGTAGGGGTCGCTATCGCAATTGTCCGAATAGCCTTCTTCCTCAAACCACTGCTCGACGACGCCATCGTTGATGACGGCGGCGTAACGCCAGGAGCGCATGCCGAAGCCGAGATTGTCCTTGGCGACCAGCATGCCCATCTTGCGGGTGAACTCGCCCGAACCGTCAGGGATGACCTTGACGTTTTCGAGGTTCTGACCCTTGGCCCAGGCGTTCATGACGAAAGCATCATTGACCGACAGGCAATAGATTTCATCAACGCCGAGCGCACGGAATTCCGGCGCCAGCTTTTCAAAATCGGGAAGCTGGTAGGTCGAGCATGTCGGCGTGAAAGCGCCGGGCAGCGAAAAGAGGACGACCTTCTTGCCCTTGAAATAATCGTCGGAGGTCATGTCCTGCCAACGGAAGGGGTTCGGGCCGCCAACGGCCTCATCGCGAACGCGCGTGCGGAAGGTTACGGCGGGCACTTTTTTGCCGAGCATGTCTTGTCTCCTGTTCTGGCGTTTTGCGAGGCATCGCTTGGGATCGATCCGCGCGGAATTCTTTTGCCGTTTCCATAGCGCAAGACGCGCTGCGGTGCAGCATAAAAATGGGATTCCAGCCACCAAATGCGCGAAATGCCGCACGGAATTGGGGATCAATTGTGCAGGTCTATCGACCAGCGCAACAGCGGCGGCAAGGGCGTCCACCAACCGGTTTGAACGCCCGCTTCCCGCAACATCGCGGCTGACCACGTGTTACAGCCGGCAAGTGCATTAAACTGGCCATTCGCCTCGAAAAACGCGTCCGTCAGGCCGTAGCCAGCGCCGGATACCGGCCTGACACCGTCATCATTTCCGGCAAAACTCGCCCGGATGCCCGCGACGATACGCTGATAACCCGCTTCGGAAATTCGAAGCCGTTTCACACCGGCGAGATCAGCGGGAAAATCACCTGTCACATCCACATGCATGACGGAGCTGTCCAGCGTGAAAGAGCGCAGAACCGGCATCGGTTTCAAATCGGCCCATGTGGGCGTCTGAATGTAAAACGAGCGGCCGCCCCAGCCGAACACCAGATAGGCCGCAGCGGGATGATTGACCGCGATCCCACCCTCCTGCAACGCGGCAAAGACCCGCCGCAGATCGTCATCAACGGGCAGGGCGATATCGGTGTGGATCGGGTTGGATAAGAGCAGGATTTCCCTGCTCTTTTCGCCTTCACCCACCTGCTCGGCAAAAAACGGGCGCGGCGCAACCGTGCCCAGCACAAGAAGCAGGAGGAGCAGCAGCAGGCCGCCGCCGATCCATCGTGTGAGGCGTCTCAAGAGCGCCTGCCGTCAGAACAGGAAATAACGCTGCGCCATCGGCAGCACGGTCGCCGGTTCACAGGTCAGAAGCTCGCCATCCGCACGTACTTCATAGGTCTCGGGGTCAACCTCGATATGCGGCGTCAGCGAATTGTGGATCATCGAGGCCTTGGAAATGCCGCCGCGCACATTCTTCACCGGCAGCAGCTTCTTGGCGACGCCAAGACGCTGGGCAAGGCCACCGTCAAGCGACGCCTGCGAGACAAAGGTCACCGAGGAATTGGTGCGCAGCTTGCCATAGGCGGCGAACATCGGCCGGTAATGCATCGGCTGCGGCGTGGGGATGGAGGCATTCGGATCGCCCATCGGCGCGGCAGCGATCGAGCCGCCCAGCAGCACCATTTCCGGCTTCACGCCGAAAAACGCCGGGTTCCAAAGAACCAGATCGGCACGCTTGCCGACTTCGATGGAGCCGATCTCGTGGCTGACACCCTGGGCGATGGCCGGGTTGATGGTATATTTGGCGATGTAACGACGAACACGGAAATTGTCGTTTTCGCCGGTCTCTTCCTTCAGGCGGCCACGCTGGCGCTTCATCTTGTCAGCGGTCTGCCAGGTGCGGATCGCCACCTCGCCGACACGGCCCATGGCCTGACTATCGGAGGAAATGATCGAAAACGCGCCGATATCGTGGAGAATATCCTCCGCCGCAATGGTTTCCTTGCGGATGCGGCTTTCGGCAAAGGCGATATCTTCGGGGATGGACGGCGACAGGTGGTGGCATACCATCAGCATGTCGAGATGTTCCGCCAGCGTATTGACGGTGTAAGGCCGCGTCGGGTTGGTCGAGGACGGGATGACGTTGGGATTACCGCAGACCTTGATGATGTCAGGCGCGTGCCCGCCGCCGGCGCCTTCGGTGTGGAAAGCATGGATGGTGCGGCCCCTGATAGCCGCAACCGTGTCTTCCACGAAACCGCTTTCATTCAGCGTGTCGGTATGGATCATCACCTGCACGTCATATTCGTCGGCCACCGTCAGGCAATTGTCGATGGCGGCGGGCGTCGTGCCCCAGTCCTCATGCAGCTTCAGCGAGGAGGCACCGGCGAGGATCATTTCTTCCAGCGGAGCCGGCAGAGAGGCATTGCCCTTGCCCGCAAGCGCGAGGTTCATCGGGAAAGCATCGAAGCTTTCGATCATCCGCTCGATATGCCATGCGCCGGTGCAGGTGGTGGCAAGCGTGCCGTGCGCCGGGCCGGAGCCGCCGCCAAGCATGCAGGTCACACCACTCATCAGCGCTTCCTCGATCTGCTGCGGGCAGATGTAATGGATATGCGCATCCATGCCGCCAGCCGTCAGAATCTTGCCTTCGCCGGCAATTGCTTCCGTCGAGGGACCGACGATGATCGTCACGCCGGGCTGCGTATCGGGATTTCCGGCCTTGCCGATGGCGTGAATGCGGCCGTTCTTCAGGCCCACATCTGCCTTGTAGATGCCGCTATGGTCAACGATGACGGCATTGGTGATGACGGTATCGACAGCGCCCTCTGCCCGCGTCGCCTGGCTCTGGCCCATGCCGTCGCGAATGACCTTGCCACCGCCGAATTTCACTTCCTCGCCATAGGTCGTGTGGTCCTTCTCGATCTCGATGAAGAGTTCGGTATCGGCAAGACGCACCTTGTCGCCAACGGTCGGGCCGAACATGCCGGCATAGGCGGCGCGGGAAATCTTGTATGGCATGGGTTCAGGCTCCTTCGGACGCGGAGAAAATCGGTATGGGGGAAAATCGTGTCAGCCGGCCCGTTCCCGCAAGGGCATCGACCAGCTGTTGTTCGGCGGTAAAGGGATGGCCGCTCCAGCCCTGGTGGCTGAAACCGGTAATCGTCACCTCGTCATCATCGCCGCTGACATTTTCAAGAACATGGGCAATGGCAACGAGGCCGGTGCTGGGGCAGACGTACGGTGCGGGCTTATAGGCTTCGAGCGCCGTATCGAGCCTCTCATGCACACCGCGAGAAATAACGACATGGCTCTTGCCGCCAGCTCGTGCGATGGCCGCGAATTCGCCGGTATAATCGGCGCAGAAATCAGTGAGTTCCGGCCAGGCTGCGCGGATGCCGGGTTCCATTTCGGCAAATTTCGCAGGATCGCGCACCGACCAGATGGCGGCGGCTTGGCGCACACCATGGCTCTCGCGCCATTCGCTTCCCTCGGTCATCTCACGGCCCGGCCGCCCGGTGTTGCAGACGGCCACCACATCGGTGCGCGTACCGCCCAGCCCAAGAGACCGGCAATCATTAAAACGGACGACGATATCCGACCGGTCGATATGCAGGGCCGCGCCGGGCGGTAGCTCCCCGTTTCCGACGATCGTGATCCGCCGCCCCATGGGTTCAGAAACCTTCCGAGAGTTGGCGCAGTTCTTCCGCCCGCTTGCCGCTCGTCTCGGCCAGGCAGGAAGAGATCAGCATCGGCTCCATTGAGCCGCCACGCGCCTGAAAACCGGCAAGTGCGCAATTGGCGTCACGGAACGCCACCCATGTGCGCTGGGCAGTCACCAGCGCGTCGGTTGCACCCTTTCCATCCGCATCCGCCGCCTTGTCACGTTCGATGAGCAGCTTGCGCAGCTTCTGATAAGCGACATTGAGCTCTTTGTCGGCCTTTTCGTAATCCTTGCCGGCGCAAATCGTCATGTCCGCCTGCGTCTGCGGTTCCTTGCAGTTCGGCTCCTGCGCGGCAACCGGCATGGAAATACCGGCGGTTATGCAGATGAGAGCGGTCATGACGAGGTTGTTCTTGCTGATCGCCATCGCTCAGGCCGCCGCGCCGTCATAAGCCTGCGGCTTCAGCGCCCGCGGATCGACGCCATCGAGACAATTGGCATTGACCGCCACCATCGGCGTACCGTCAGGCCCATCGGCATAGGCAAAGCTTTCAATGCCGCAGGTGGAGCAGAAAAAATGATGGATCTTGTGTTTGTTGAAGAGATATTCACTCAGCGTGCCCTCGCCGGAAAGCAACGTGAACTTGTCACGTGGCGCGAAGGCGAGCGTGGAGCCCAGACGTTTGCACCGCGAACAATTGCAGACAACAGTGTGATCGAGATCGGCATCGACCTCGAAGCTGACGCTGCCGCACTGGCAGCTTCCATGATAATGCGCCGTCGCCATTTCATAACCTCCCCATGACCTGTTGACGGAAACCATAAACCTCCCGCTTGCCGGAAAGCGGCACCAGCGTCACTTCCCGCTTCTGGCCAGGCTCGAAACGCACCGCCGTGCCGGCCGGAATATCGAGACGCATGCCGCGCGCCTTTTCGCGATCGAAAAGGAGACCCGCATTGGTCTCGAAGAAATGGTAGTGGCTGCCCACCTGCACCGGCCGGTCGCCCGAATTGGCCACTTCGATCGTCACGGTCGGCTGGCCGGCATTGAGTTCGATGGTGCCTTCGGCGGCAATGATTTCGCCTGGTTTCATCGGTGTTCCCCTTATCGTTCTTATGCGGCCGTGGCTGCCGCGCAGCCTTCCGCCTTCAGCACCCGTTGTGTGGATGCCGGGTTATTGATGAGCTTTCCCGCCGGGCGGACGGGTCTTCGCACCAGCTCGCCACCGCAATTCGGGCACGCGCCCTTGGGCACGCCGGTCACGCAATCGGCGCAGAAAGTGCATTCGAACGAGCAGATCATCGCGTCCCGGCTGTCGGGCGCAAGATCACGGTCACAGCATTCGCAATTGGGCCGAAGTTCCAGCGCCATACGTGACCTCACCGGATCGGTTCGTGAACGGTCACCAGCTTGGTGCCGTCAGGGAAGGTCGCTTCCACCTGCACATCGTGGATCATCTCGGCAATGCCGTCCATCACCTGATCACGGGAAATGACATGCGCGCCCGCCTCCATCAGGTCGGCCACGGCGCGGCCATCGCGTGCGCCCTCCACCACGAAATCGGTAATCAGCGCAATCGCTTCGGGATAGTTCAGCTTGACGCCGCGTTCCAGCCGGCGGCGCGCCACCATGGCGGCCATGGAAATCAGCAGCTTGTCTTTTTCTCTTGGGCTAAGGTTCATCGTCGTCCCACGGCTTGGCATCTGCTCCACAAACGAGGTTTGCTGGAGACCAGATCCGACATTTGACAGACCCCGAAGAACGCCTGTCACGAGACGATCCGAGGGGTTTACAGATTCCAGACTTTCGGCACTGGCGCGCCGTTTCGCAAGAGCGAAATGATCGGAAAAAGCAATTTTCTCAAGGAGAAACCATCAGCGGCGGACACGCGCACGACGAGCTTGCCCTGCCACTCGCTGGCACCGCCGCTTTCCCCGGCAATCGCCCGGATTTTAGGCAGAAGCGCCTCGGCCAGAGGCCCGATGTAAAGCAGCGTGGCAAAGGCAACCTGCCCGGCCAGAACCGCAGGTTTCGCGGTCAGCGCCGCCACCTCGCCCGCAAGCAGAAGTTCTTCGGCATGCATCAGCTTGCCGCCGTGGCGAATGCGCCAGCGGTCGCGGAAAAGCCCGTGCGTCATCGACTCGCCCATGGCCTGGCGGCCAAGCAGCACGGCTTCGACTGCGATGAATTCTGAGGACTGGTCAAGATCGGCTTCCAGCCTTCGCGTCAGCGACGCCCGGTCGAAGAGGATCGTTTCCTGCGGCAGCCAGTGCAGCTTCGCACCCGGCCCGGCGGAAACACGCGCGGTCACGGTGGCGGTGCCCGACGACGCCTTGTAGACCTTTTCGCAGGCCTGCGTGGTGACCACAAGCGAGGTACGGGCGCCGGCGACTGCCTGCCATTCAAGTTCGTCTCCGCCGGTCAAACCACCGGAGGAATTGATGAGTATGGCTTCGGCTTCGTTCGAGTAGGTTTCCGGAAGACGGATTTTAGCGCAACCCTCCTGAAACAGTTCCTCCAGCCGGCTGCGTCCTTCAACTGCCTTGGTTACAATGCGTCCTCTGCCACGGGCGCGCTGTTGCCGGACAGGTTGAGCGTCTTCGCAACCGGAAGGGCTGATGGCTTGCTGTTGCTGCTGCACGCGGTCTCCGAAGCGGTTGCGGAAGCGGAATTGGCCTTGGCGACGCAATCCTTCTTGACGACGGCGTCCACCACCATCTGCCCTTCCGTGTTACGGAAGAAATCCCACATTCTCTCGGCTGCATCAACCGTGCGCGTCACTTCGCCTGTGGGCATCTTGCGCTCCACGGCGGGCTCCGCCTTCGGTGTCTGCTCGCCGCCGGGCTTGCGGGTAACAACGGCGTTTGCGGCCAGAACCTCGGCCTTCATGGTGGCGCGCGGCCAGGCGTGGTCCCAGTCGTTGATGACATAGGACTGGATACGAGCGCCTGCCTTGCAGACATCGTAAGAATTGACGGTGAAGCTCTCGCCCACCTTGCTTTTGGCGGCGCCCTTGCAACCATCCATTTCGGCCCAGCGCTTCAGCGCCGTCTCGCCGCTATATTGCCAATAGGATTTGCCGCCGCCCTGATAGGGGTTGGCTGGATCCTTCAGCCCGGCAAAGGCGATGATCGACATCGGCCGCGCCGGTGTGCAGCTTGCCGCATCCGGTGCCCATTTGCCTTCGGTCTCCAGCGGATAACCCGCGCGCAGCGAGGCGACAAAACCGGCGGCATTAAAATCCTTGGCTCCGGTGCAGATGAATTGCGACAGCATGCGCCCGCCGCCAGAATAGCCGGAACCGTAAAAACGTTCGTCATCGACGCAGAACTTGCCCTTCACCATGGCAATCGCTTCATGAATGAAGCTCACCTCGTCCAGCCCGCCGGGGCGTGTTGTAACGCCGGGGACATTCCAGGCATGGGTGCCCGGCAATTCGCCATTTAAACTGCCCGCCAGCGCGACGACCACAAGACCATCACGCTCCGCAAGCTTGTCCCAGCCGCTGCGGTTCAGTTGGCCGTGCGGGTTGCTGTTGGAGCCGTGGAAATCGAATACGACAGGCAGAGGCTTATTTCCATCATAGGCGGATGGAACAAAATAGACGCCGTCGCGTTTTTGCCCGTTAGAGAGAATGGAAAAATCATGCCGACCCGGTTCCATGCCGGGGCCAATACCCTGACCGCAGGTCGATGCCGACGCTGCAGCTCCTGCGCCTGCGCTGATCGCCAGCCCAAGAAGCAGGCTGCGTGCGGAACGAACCAACCGGGAGGCCCGGCCCACTGCAAAGTCTTGAATCATTGACACGCCTTTATTGGCACAGTTTTCCGACAATACGTCGGACGTGCGTGGAATGTAAGGGATCAACTGTCGCGGCGTGCGAATAGACTTTTCCTGTGTCTCGCATGCAGCATTTTCGCTGCCAATATCACAGGCGGTTATGCAATGAAATGCTAAAATTACGCATGAAAGCCATGTCGAGGCGCATAGGCTTTCAAAATATTAATCGCCCGTTTGCACGCCGTGATCGGCGCGCACAGGCTTTGGTCTCGGTTTATACAGTCAGATGCCGCCGCGCTTCCGGCATATCCAGCGTTTCAGCGAGGCCTTGATGTACGATTTCACCGCGGTCCATGATGTAGACGTAATCGGCAAGTTCGCGGCAGAAATCCAGATATTGCTCGACCAGCAAAATCGCCATGCCGGTGGAATCGCGCAGATATTTGATGGCCCGGCCGATATCCTTGATGATCGACGGCTGGATGCCCTCGGTCGGTTCGTCGAGAACGAGGATTTTCGGCCGCGTGACCAGCGCCCGGCCGATGGCAAGCTGCTGCTGCTGCCCGCCGGAGAGATCGCCGCCGCGGCGTGACAGCATGGTCTGCAGCACGGGAAACAGGCTGAAGATATCATCCGGGATGAACCGCTCCTTGCGCGACAGCGGCGCATAACCGCTCTCCAGATTTTCCTGCACGCTGAGCAGCGGAAAAATCTCGCGCCCCTGCGGCACGTAACCAACGCCGCGCTTCGCCCGCTGGTAAGGTGCGAGCCCATCCAGCGCCGCATCACCGAAACGGATCGTGCCGGCGCTGGTGGCCTGCTGGCCGGTCACGGCCCGCAGCAGCGAACTTTTGCCGACGCCGTTGCGGCCGAGAACGCAGGTGATCTTGCCCATCTCGGCCTTCAGCGACACGCCGCGGAGCGCCTGCGCTGCGCCGTAGTGGAGGTTGATGTTGTCGACTGTCAGCATGGTGAAACTCCAATGACGGTATGGTGGGCGGCGCTACCCCCCTCTGCCCTGCCGGGCATCTCCCCCTCAAGGGGGGAGATCAGATGCCGCACCCACCCACTCCATCGAGAGGGAGCGATCAGGCGCAGTGTAAGCCACTTGCCGATCTCCCCCCTTGAGGGGGAGATGCCCGGCAGGGCAGAGGGGGGTACGGTCACGGCAAACGCAAACGCAAACACCACCATCACCGCCCCAGATAATTCTCGATCACCTTCGGATCGCTCGACACGAAGTCGATCGACCCCTCAGCCAGCACCGAGCCTTCGGCAAGGCACGTCACCTTCACCCCCAGCTCGCGGATGAAGCCCATATCGTGCTCCACCACCACCACCGAACGCGTCTTGGCGATTTCCTTCAGGAGCACCGCGGTTTCAGCGGTCTCTGCATCCGTCATGCCCGCCACCGGCTCATCCACCAAGAGAAGCTTCGGCTCCTGCGCCAGCAGCATGCCAATTTCCAGCCACTGCTTCTGCCCATGCGAGAGATTGGCGGCGAGATCGCCGCGGCGGTGGCCAAGCCGCACGGTGGCGAGGATTTCCTCGATGCGCGCCTTGTCTTCCTCCGTCAGCCGGTAGAACAGGGTTGCGAACACGCCGCGCTTGCGGTTCAGCGCCAGTTCCAGATTGTCCCACACGGTATGGCTTTCAAACACCGTCGGTTTCTGGAATTTTCGGCCGATACCAAGCTGGGCGATGTCGGCCTCGTCCTTTTTGGTAAGGTCGATGCTGTCTTCAAAGAGTACCGTGCCGGTATCCGGCCGCGTCTTGCCGGTGATGATATCCATCATCGTCGTTTTGCCAGCACCATTCGGGCCGATGATGGCGCGAAGTTCGCCCGGCTCCACCACGAAGGAGAGGGAATTCAGCGCCCGGAAACCATCGAAGGAAACGGAGACGCCATCGAGATAAAGCAGGCTTTTCGCTCTGTTTTCGGAAACCGTGTTCATGGGCTTACTCCGCCGCCTGTTGCGCAACCGCGCTGTCGTTGCCAGCCTCACGCGCCGCGCTTGCAACCCGCTTTTCCCGCCGACCAGCCAGATAATGCTGCACGGTGCCAACGATGCCCTTGGGGAAGAACAGCGTGACAGCAATGAAGAGACCGCCGAGCGCGAACAGCCAGAACTCCGGGAACGC
Source organism: Agrobacterium sp. FDAARGOS_525 (assembly GCF_003938925.1). Classification (NCBI taxonomy): domain Bacteria; kingdom Pseudomonadati; phylum Pseudomonadota; class Alphaproteobacteria; order Hyphomicrobiales; family Rhizobiaceae; genus Agrobacterium; species Agrobacterium sp. FDAARGOS_525. Next base: position 463,582 of record NZ_RKIU01000003.1, read on the forward strand.
ACCGGTGAAATAGCTCTTGCCACCATTGACCAGCACCGCCCCGATGATCGGCCCGATCAGCGTGCCGCGCCCGCCGACCGCCGTCCACACCACCACTTCGATGGAGTTGGCGGGCGAAAATTCGCCGGGATTGATGATGCCCACCTGCGGCACGAACAAGGCACCCGCAATGCCCGCCATCATCGCCGAGACGACGAAGGTAAAGAGCTTGATGTTTTCCACCCGGAAGCCGAGGAACCGCACCCGGCTTTCAGCATCCCGCACACCCACCAGCACCTTGCCGAACTTGGAATTGACGATGCCCGACGCGATCAAAAGCGAGATAGCCAGGATCACCGCCGTCATGGCAAACAGCACGGCGCGGGTGCCATCCGCCTGCACGGAATACCCAAGAATATCCTTGAAATCGGTCAGCCCGTTATTGCCGCCGAAACCCATGTCGTTGCGGAAGAAGGCAAGCAGCAGCGCATAGGTCATCGCCTGGGTAATGATCGAGAGATAAACGCCATTGACGCGCGAGCGGAAGGCGAACCAGCCGAACACGAAGGCGAGAAGCCCCGGCACGACGAGCACCATCAGCGCCGCAAACCAGAACATGTCGAAGCCGTGCCAGAACCACGGCAGTTCTTTCCAGTTGAGGAACACCATGAAATCAGGCAGCACCGGATGCCCATAGACCCCGCGTGTGCCGATCTGCCGCATCAGATACATGCCCATGGCATAACCGCCAAGCGCAAAGAAGGCGGCGTGGCCGAGCGAGAGAATGCCGCAATAACCCCAGACCAGATCAAGCGCGAGTGCCAGCAGCGCATAGGCCAGATATTTGCCGAGCATCGACATGATATAGGTCGGGATGCGGAACGCGCTGTCGGCTGGCAGCAGCAGGTTGGAGGCGGGAACCAGCACGGCAATAGCCAGGATAATGCCGATGGCGATGGAAATGCGGCGATCGAGCGCGCGCAGGAGGAAGCCGGTAATCATGCTTCGATCGCCCTTCCCTTGAGTGCGAAGAGACCGCGCGGCCGCTTCTGGATGAACAGAATGATGAGAACGAGCACGAGGATCTTGCCGAGCACGGCGCCCACCGTCGGCTCAAGAAACTTGTTGAGCACGCCGAGCGACAGGGCGCCGACCAGCGTTCCCCAGAGATTGCCGACCCCGCCGAACACCACGACCATGAAACTGTCGATGATGTAGCTCTGGCCGAGATTGGGAGAGACATTGTCGATCTGCGACAGCGCGACGCCCGCGAGGCCCGCAACACCGGAACCGAGCGCGAAGGTGAAGGCATCCACCCAAGGCGTGCGAATGCCCATGGAAGACGCCATGCGGCGGTTCTGGGTCACAGCGCGCATCTGCAGGCCAAAGGCGGAGCGCTTCAGGAGAACCAGCAACGCGAAGAAGACGGAGAGCGAGAAACAGACGATCCACACCCGGTTCCAGGTGAAATTGAGATAACCGACGCTGAAGGAGCCGGACATCCAGCTCGGGCTGCCGACCTCCCGATTGGTAGGGCCGAAGATGGAGCGCACGCCCTGTTGCAGGATCAGCGAGATGCCCCAGGTGGCGAGCAGCGTTTCCAGAGGTCGTCCATAGAGATAGCGGATGACACCGCGTTCCATGACGAGGCCGACGCAGGCCGTGACCAGAAAGGCGGCCGGCAGGGCAATCGCCAGCGACCAGTCGAACAGGCCGGGGAAATGGCTGCGGATCAACTCCTGCACCATGAAGGTGGAGTAGGCGCCGATCATCACCATTTCACCATGCGCCATGTTGATGATGCCCATGACGCCGAAGGTGATGGCAAGGCCGATGGCGGCGAGCAGCAGCACGGAACCAAGTGACAGGCCGTACCAGACATTCTGCGCGTAATCCCAGAAGGCAAGGGAACTCTCGATGCTGGAAATCGCCTCGTCCACATCCGGTTTCAGGCTCGGATCGACCGATGGCGTCGCCGCCATCAGAATGCTGATCGCATCGCGCCCGCCAAGCTTCTTGATGGTCGCGATCGCTTCCTTCTTCACCTCAAGGGGGCGGTCGGAGGAGAGCAGCGAGACAGCCCGCGCCTCCTCCATCCGGGTCCGCACCTCACTATCGGTTTCTTTGGCGATGGCCGCTTCCAGCAGTTCGAGATTTTCGGCGCTTGGGGCTTTCAGGACGGCGTCAGCCGCCGAAAGCCGCACGGATTTTTCCGGGCTGAGCAATGTCAGCCCGCCCATCGCGGCGCGGATGACGCGGCGAAGATTATTGTTGACCCTGATCTTGGTAACGGTCGCCTTCGACGCCGAGCCGGCGCTTTCACCCGTCAGCGGGTCGATCAGCGTGAAATCGGAACCGGCAGGCTTGGTCATGAAGACGAGATTGTCTGACTTGCGCACGTAGAGATCACCCGCCGCAAATGCCTCCAGCGCCGGAACCACGCGCGCATCGCCAGTGGCGGCAATCTGCCCGATCAGCGCTTCGGCCTGCTTGAAATCAGCCGTGCCGAGCTGGTCGATCAGCGCCTTTGGGTCGCTCTGCGCGAGGGACTGGGCGGCGATCCCCATGGTGAGCCAGAGGAAGATGGCTCCGAGAAAAGATCGGATCGTCATGTCGGGTTCCTTGGAGCGGCGGTGTATTTTTGGCGAGGAGTATGCGGCTTACCCCCCTCTGCCCTGCCGGGCATCTCCCCCACAAGGAGGGAGATCGGCAAGATGCGCTCGCATCGCTCCATCTCAACGGAGGAGAAATGCGGGGCCTCGCCGCTTGCCGATCTCCCCACCTGTGGGGGAGATGCCCGGCAGGGCAGAGGGGGGCATGCTTGTTCAGTTTCCAATGATAAAACCGCCCCCACTAAGGGAGCGGCCCATCACAGCGCCCCCGCTAATCAGCTACCCTTGCCGCCGCACTTACCCGTAGCCACGTTGAAGTTGCCGCAAGACATCGGCTTCCTCCAATCCGAGATCAGATCCTTGGAGTCCGGCAGGTAATCCGACCACTCGTCACCCACCACCTGCGGCGTCTGCTGCACGATTTCAAACTGGCCGTCGGCCTGGATTTCACCGATCAGCACCGGCTTGGTGATGTGGTGGTTCGGCATGACGGTGGAATAACCGCCCGAAAGGTTCGGCACGGAAACGCCGATGATCGAGTCGAGAACCTTGTCCGTATCGGTCGTGCCGGCGGATTCCACGGCCTTAACCCAGGCGTTGAAGCCGATATAGGCGGCTTCCATCGGGTCGTTGGTTATGCGCTTGTCGTTCTTAGTGAAGGCGTGCCAGGTTTTGATGAACTCGGCATTGACTGGCGCATCAACGGACTGGAAGTAGTTCCAGGCGGCGAGGTGACCGACGAGCGGTGCGGTATCGAGACCGGCAAGCTCTTCTTCGCCCACCGAGAAGGCGACGACCGGAATGTCTTCAGCCTTGATGCCCTGGTTGGCCAGTTCCTTGTAGAAGGGCACGTTGGCGTCACCATTGATGGTGGAAACAACGGCGGTCTTCTTGCCGGCCGAACCGAATTTCTTGATGTCGGACACGATCGTCTGCCAGTCGGAGTGACCGAACGGCGTGTAGTTGATCATGATGTCCTCTTCCTTGACGCCCTTCGACATCAGGTAGGCCTTCAGGATCTTGTTGGTGGTCTGCGGATAGACATAGTCCGTGCCGGCCAGAACCCAGCGCTCGACGCCTTCGGTATTGGCAAGGTAATCCACGGCCGGAATGGCCTGCTGGTTGGGGGCGGCACCCGTGTAGAAGATGTTGCGCGAGGATTCTTCACCCTCATACTGAACCGGATAGAACAGGATCGAGTTCAGCTCTTCGAACACAGGCAGAACGGATTTGCGCGAGGAGGACGTCCAGCAGCCGAAAACGGCGGCGACCTTGTCCTGCGAAATCAGCTGGCGGGCCTTTTCGGCGAAAAGCGGCCAGTCGGAGGCCGGATCGACCACGACGGCTTCGAGCTTCTTGCCGAGAACGCCACCCTTTTTGTTCTGCTCATCGATGAGCATCAGCATGGCGTCTTTCAGCGTGGTTTCTGAAATGGCCATCGTACCGGAAAGAGAATGCAGCACGCCGACCTTAATCGTGTCATCGGCAGCGAAGGCGCCGTGGAAGGCGGTGGTGGACAGGATTGCGCCAAGCAGCGCGGCACTGAGCGTCTTGCGGAACATCATCGGAAGGACCCCTCTCCTTGTTGGCCTCTCGTGGAGGCTCAGCGGCATCTTCGGCCGCTGCTGGAGGGACTATCGATCTCGTAAGCGCGAAACCGTATACGTCAATTGACGTAGTCGGGGTGGCGAAAGGTGCAGGGGACGGGACTACCGGACAGAGCGGCCTATGTAGACCGAGAGGTCTCGGCTTGTTTCTTCTCCCCGCCGGGGAGAAGTCCGCGCAGCGGATGAGCGGGTGAGGCCAGAGATATACGGAGAGCTAGCCCCCTCATCCGACCCTTCGGCCACCTTCTCCCCGCCGGGGAGAAGAAAGGCGCGGCAACGTTTCACATCAAGAATGCGGCTTGCGGTCGCTCTCTTCGTCCCGGATTGCCTCGTCATGATACCAGGAGCCGAAATCCACATGCGGCTCTCTCGCCTCGCGTTCGAGGTCGCTCAAGCCATTAGTGCGGAACTTGGACGCGCCAGCGCGCCCGCCAACAGGGAATTGGTAGATCGTTGCCGTCTCACGATGAAAGCCAGTCGCCATTTCGGTCATCTCACTCTGTTTGCATCGAAGCACTTGGTCATGGAATCAAACCCGTGAAAGCCGGATTCGCTCCCTTTGATTAAAAAAAAATCACGTTGCGGAAAATATAGGCATAGACAGTGGTTTCGACAAGAAAAACCATTCCGAAAGCGCTGGTTTTTAGGGCAAATGCCAATCCCTCGCGCGCAATTGAATTTCCCGCATCGCAGCATCGCATAAGACTGCCGGGCGCCGGCTATCTATCAGGATTCAATGATGAAACTTGAGGGGTGATTTACCCTGTTGCGTCGCAACAGAAGCCCCTCTGCAGGAAATCCAGAGGCCCTGCGTCAACGGACCCTGAAAGATTTTTCGAAAAAATCGCCGGATATCGCGAATCTGGCACGCGGCATGCATCTAAGGGGTCAGCCCTTGAACGCGAATGCGCTTCCGGTGGTGAAAGCCGCGGGAGGCCTCAAGGCTTCGCATTGTTACCTATGAGAGGTTCGTAATGACTAAGTTCAAACTCGAGTATATCTGGCTGGACGGATACAAGCCGGTCCCCAACCTGCGCGGCAAGACCCAGATCAAGGAATTCGATGAATTTCCGACACTCGAGCAGCTGCCGCTTTGGGGCTTTGATGGCTCCTCCACGCAGCAGGCCGAAGGCCACTCCTCCGATTGCGTTCTGAAGCCCGTCGCGATCTACCCGGATCCGGCCCGCTCCAACGGTGCGCTCGTCATGTGCGAAGTCATGATGCCCGATGGCGTCACCCCGCATCCGTCGAACAGCCGCGCAACCATCCTCGACGACGAAGATGCATGGTTCGGCTTCGAGCAGGAATACTTCTTCTACCAGGACGGCCGCCCGCTCGGCTTCCCGGAACAGGGTTACCCCGCTCCGCAGGGTCCTTACTACACGGGCGTCGGCTTCAAGAACGTCGGTTCGGTTGCCCGCGAAATCGTTGAAGAGCACCTTGATCTCTGCCTCGAAGCCGGCATCAACCACGAAGGCATCAACGCCGAAGTGGCCAAGGGCCAGTGGGAATTCCAGATTTTCGGCAAGGGCTCCAAGCGCGCCGCCGACCAGATCTGGATCGCTCGTTACCTGCTGCTGCGTCTTTGCGAACAGTATGGCATCGACGTCGAATTCCATTGCAAGCCGCTCGGCGACACCGACTGGAACGGTTCGGGCATGCACTGCAACTTCTCCACCAAGTACATGCGTGAAGTTGGCGGCAAGGAATATTTCGAAGCCCTCATGGCCGCCTTTGCCAAGAACTGGAAAGAGCACATCGACGTATACGGTCCGGACAACCACCTTCGCCTGACCGGCAAGCACGAAACCGCTCCGTGGAACAAGTTCTCCTACGGCGTGGCAGACCGTGGCGCGTCGATCCGCGTTCCGCACTCTTTCGTCAACAACGGTTACAAGGGTTACCTTGAAGACCGTCGTCCGAACTCGCAGGGCTGCCCCTACCAGATCGCTTCCGTCGTTCTGAAGACGATCGCGGAAGTGCCGCTCGCAAAGTCGGCTGCTGCCTGATATCCAACTGATGGCGTCGCCCGAACCGGGCGACGCCATTTTTCTGTCCACCGAACGGCCAGGCGGACAGGTGACCTTTCGCCCGTCGCCATATGCGGCATAGTCATCCCGGCGCAGGCATCTGCGTGGTTTTGAGCGATGGCATCGCCGCTTCCTTGACCCGGACAGGGTTCGCCCCGGTGCCTCAAAGCAGGCCATGTGCTTTCGAGCAGAAAGGTGAACGATGGGCATTCTTGACAAATTTTCCCTCAAGAAGCGCACCGCCATCATCACGGGCAGCGGCCGCGGTCTCGGTTTTGAAATCGCCAAAGCCTTTGCCGAAGCGGGTGCCCATGTCTGGCTGACCGGCCGCAATGCCGAGACGTTGCAACAGGCGGTCGACACGTTGCGCGAAGCGGGCGGAAAGGCGGATTATGCCGCCTTCGATATTGCCGATACCAGAGCCGGGGCGGCGCTGGTCCACCGCATCATGAGCGAACTCGGCCACCTCGATATTCTCGTCAACAATGTCGGCGCGCGCGACCGCCGCCCGCTGTCCGAGTTCAGCGACGAGGACGTGCTGGAATTGATCCGCACAGACCTCACCTCCTCCATTTCCCTGTCGCGCGATGCGGCGGAAGCCATGGCGGCAAAGACCTATGGCCGCATCATCACCATTACCTCCATTCTTGGCCACATCGTGCGGCCGGGCGATGCGATCTATCCCGTCGCCAAACAGGGGCTGACGGGCCTGATGCGGGCCATCGCCGTGGAATATGGCGCGCGCGGCATCACCAGCAACGCCATTGCGCCGGGCATGTTCGCCACCGAAACCAACGCCGCCCTTGCCGAAAATCCTGAGATGGTGGCCTTTGCCAAGCTTCGTGTACCGCTGGAGCGCTGGGGCAGACCGGACGAGATTGCCGGTGCGTCCCTGTTTCTGGCCAGCGACGCGGCCTCCTTCGTCAACGGCCATGTGCTGACGGTGGATGGCGGCATGTCGGTGCGGCTGTGAAAGGCCGCGGGCGGAAAGGCGCTCAATAGGCATGGCGGCACGGCAACGCATCATCCCCGTCAGGCGCGAATATAACCGCTGGGTCGCCAACCAGACGCTGGAAGATTATGCGTTGCGTTTTACCGCCAAGAGCGCCCGGCAATTTTCCTCCAACCGCATTTCCCACACCGCCATCGGCGCGATATCGTTCCTCGCCCTTGAGGCCATCGGCGGGGCCATCACGCTTTCCTACGGCACCACCAACGCTTTTTACGCCATCCTAGTCGCCGCCGTGGCCATGCTGGCCGTCGGCCTGCCGATCAGCCGTTATGCCATCCGCCACGGCGTCGATATCGATCTGCTGACACGCGGCGCAAGCTTCGGTTACATCGGCTCCACCATCACCTCACTCATCTATGCCGCCTTCACCTTCATGCTCTTCGCCATCGAGGCGTCGATCATGTCCGGCGCGCTGGAGTTGGCGCTCGGCATTCCCTTGTGGATTGGCTACATCATCTCCGCCGTCATGGTCATTCCGCTCGTCACCCATGGCGTGCGGCTTATCAGCCGTTTCCAGATCATCACCCAGCCCTTCTGGATCGTCCTCAACATCCTGCCCTTCATCTTCATCGCCTTGATGGACTGGGAAAAATACGATCTCTGGCGCGCCTTTGCCGGCATTCACCATGCGTCCGGCCCGCCGGGCACCATCGCGGATTTCAATCTCGTGGAATTCGGCGCAGCCTCGGCCGTCATTCTGGCTTTGATGTCGCAAATCGGCGAACAGGTCGATTTCCTGCGCTTTCTGCCGGCCGAAGGCCAGAGTAGGCTTCGCCACCGCATAGCCGTCTTTCTCGCTGGTGCCGGTTGGGTCGTCGTGGGTGTGCCGAAGCTGCTGGCCGGTTCATTCCTTGTCGTGCTGACCTTCAGCTCCGGCGTTTCGGTCGATCGCGCCGCCGATCCGGCGCAAATGTATCTCACCGCCTTCGGTTACATGATCCCAAACCAGACGGCGGCTATGCTGCTGATGGTCGCCTTCGTGGTCGTCTCGCAGCTGAAGATCAACGTCATGAACGCCTATGCGGGGTCGCTCGCCTGGTCGAATTTCTTCTCCCGCCTCACCCACAGCCACCCCGGCCGCGTCGTCTGGCTGGTCTTCAATGTGGCGATTGCGCTGCTGTTAATGGAACTCGGCATCTACCGGCTGCTTGAGGAAACGCTCGGCATCTTCTCCATCATCGCCATGGCGTGGCTCTGCACCATCTCGGCCGATCTCTTCATCAACAAGCCGCTCGGCCTTGCCCCGCCGGGCATTGAGTTCAAGCGCGCCCATCTCTACGACATCAATCCCGTTGGCGTCGGCTCCATGGCGCTTTCCGCCACAATTGCGCTGATGGCGCATTTCGGCACCTTCGGCCCGCTCGCCGCCTCGCTCGCGCCCTATCTCACACTCATCGTCGCCTTCATCGCCTCGCCGCTGATTGCCTGGGGCACCAAAGGCAAATTCTACCTTGCCCGCAAGCCGCGCCAGCAATGGCGCGAAGAAAGCAGCATCACCTGCTCCATCTGCGAGCACCCTTTCGAGCCTGAGGACATGGCCTGGTGCCCGGCCTATGCCGCGCCGATCTGTTCGCTCTGCTGCTCGCTGGACAGCCGCTGCCACGACATGTGCAAGCCGAAGGCGAAGCTGAACTATCAGGTCGCCACCGTCGCCAAGACCTTCCTGCCGAGACAGCTGGTAGCAAAACTCGCCACCCGCCTCGGGCGCTACGGCATGGCGGCGGCCATTGCCGTCACCACCATCGGCGGCATTCTGGCCATGATCGCGCATCAGGTCGGCACCGCCTCGCCGGAAACGGCAGATGTGGTAAACCGCACCATCCTCATCGTGTTTTTCGTCTTCGCCGTCATTGCCGGCATCGTCTGCTGGTTTCTGGTTCTCGCCCATGACAGCCGGGTGGTGGCGGAAGAGGAATCCTCCCGCCAGAACACGCTGCTCTTGAAGGAAATCGCCGCCCATAAGAAGACCGACGCCGCCCTCCAGGATGCCAAGGAAACGGCTGAGGCCGCCAACCGCGCCAAGAGCCGTTATGTCGTCGGCCTCAGCCACGAGCTACGCACGCCGCTGAATGCCGTTCTCGGCTATGCCCAGATCCTCGAGCGCGACGAGACCATTCCCCCTCCCCGGCAATCGGCGATCAAGGTCATCCGCCGCTCCGCCGACCACCTCTCGGGTCTGATCGATGGGCTTCTCGATATTTCCAAGATCGAGGCGGGCCGCCTGCAGGTCTATTCCAACGAGATCAACATTCAGGATTTCCTCGATCAGATCGTCGATATGTTCCGCCCGCAGGCGCAGGCCAAGGGGCTGGAATTCCGCCACGACCGCTCGCCGGCTCTGCCGCAATATGTGCGAACCGATGAAAAGCGGCTGCGCCAGATCCTCGTGAACCTGCTTTCCAACGCCATCAAGTTCACCGATCATGGCGCCGTCACCTTCGATGTCGGTTATCGCAGCCAGGTGGCGAGCTTCACCGTGTCGGATACCGGCCGCGGCATTGCCGAAAAAGACCTCGCCCGCATCTACGAACCCTTCCAGCGTGGCGAGGCCGAAAGCGTGCGCCCGATGCCAGGCCTCGGCCTCGGCCTCACCATCACAAGGCTTCTGACAAATACGCTCGGCGGCGAGATTTCCGTTTCCAGCGAAAAGGACAAAGGCTCCACCTTCCGCGTGCGCCTCATGCTATCCGCCGTGCACCGGCCAAGCACGGCGCCGGCGCCGGAAAAGACCATCCGCTCCTATTCCGGTCCACGCCGCACCATTGTCGTGGTGGATGACAACGAGGATCACCGCGAGCTGATGCGGCAGGTGCTTTCGCCGCTCGATTTCGTGGTGCTGACGGCGCAATCCGGCCCCGAATGTCTTACCCTCATCGAAGGGGTGAAGCCCGATCTTTTCCTTATCGATATTTCCATGCCCGGCATGACCGGCTGGCAGCTGGTGACGAAACTGCGCGAGGCGGGTCAGACGGCCCCGCTCATCATGCTCTCAGCCAATATCGGGGACGGCACTGTCGCGGGCGCCGGCGATGACAATCACAACGACGCCATCGCCAAGCCGGTCGATATCCGCCACCTCTGCGACAGGCTCGCCGTGCATCTCGGGCTGAAATGGATTTACGATACCGATCTGCCCCCCGCGCCGGAGCCGCAGCCGCCTGCCGAGATCGTCCATCCGGGAGCCATTCACATCCAGGATTTGCAGCGGCTGGGCGAAATAGGCTACATACGCGGCATCGAAGCGAAACTCGCCGATCTTGCCCGCAACACGGAAAACCTGCCCTTCACGCAGGAGCTCGGCGCCTATGTGCAGGCTTTCGATCTGGCCGGTTACGCGCATTTTCTCAAGCGGTTCGAAGACAGTGACAGGGGAGACCTCAAGGCATGAACGCTCAGGCGGCGGCCCCGAGAGACATCGTATTGCTGGTGGATGACAGCCCGGAAGCGCTCGGTTTCCTCACCGATGCGCTGGAACAGTCCGGCTTTTCCGCCCTCATCGCCACATCGGGACAGGCCGCGCTCAACATTGCAGAACGCATTACGCCCGATATCATCCTGCTCGACGCCGTCATGCCCACCATGGACGGTTTCGAGACCTGTCGCCGCCTGAAGGCCAATGCGGCGGTAGCGCAGGTGCCCGTCATTTTCATGACGGGACTGACCGAGACCGAACACGTGGTGCGGGCGCTGGACTCCGGCGGCGTCGATTATCTGACCAAGCCGATCAATATCGATGAGCTGCGCGCCCGCATCCGCGTGCATCTTTCCAATGCCCGTTCCGCGCAAAGCGCGCGCGTGGCGCTTGACGCCGCCGGCCGACACCTGCTTGCCGTGCGCGCCAATGGAGCCATCCACTGGTCAACACCCCAGGCAACGCGGCTTGTCAACGCTGCGACCGGCCGGGATGATGGCATGGAAATCGTCGTCAGCCATATCGGCCGCTGGCTTGGCGAAAGGGCGGCGTCGGAAACCGGTCGCGATGCACCGCTGACGATCACCCAGGCCGGACGCCCGGCCTTGCAGCTCTCCTTCCTCGGCGCGATGGGCCCGGATGAGCATCTGTTTCGCCTGACCGCCGCCAACGAAAAGTCGGATGACCACCTTCTGAAAGAGCATTTCGCGCTGACGACACGGGAGTCGGAAGTGCTTTTGTGGATCGCCAAGGGCAAGTCCAACCGCGATATCGGCGATATTCTCGGCCTGTCGGCCCGGACGGTGAACAAGCATCTCGAACAGATCTATGTGAAGCTCGGCGTGGAGAACCGCGCCTCTGCCGCGGTCAAGGCGGCGCATATTCTGCATCAGGGGTGAATAGCGGCGCGTGATGTGGTAAGCTAATATATGTTTAGGCCCGAGCGACGAGCCCTCGCTGATTAGCCGAGCGCCCTCCTCTTGTTTCTTCTCCCCGCCGGGGAGAAGTCCGCGGCAGCGGGATGAGGGGGCGAGGGCAAAGATATTCGGGGAGCTAGCCCCCTCATCCGGCCCTTCGGGCCACCTTCTCCCCGGCGGGGGAGAAGAAATAGGCGGCAACCACCTCCCAAAAAATCACCACCCCCTGCCCTGAACCCCAATACAGGAACGCACACCCATGAACCGTTTCATCATCCTCTCCGGTTGCTCCGGCGGCGGAAAATCCACGCTTCTCGCCGAGCTCGCCCGGCGCGGTTTCGCCACCGTGGAGGAACCCGGCCGCCGCATCGTCATCGAAGAAACCCGCGATGGCGGCAACGCTCTGCCGTGGATAGACCTCGAAGCCTTTGCGCGCCGCGCCATCGCTGTGGCGCTCGAAGACCGTCAGCATGCGCCAGAGCACGGCACCGTCTTCTTCGATCGCGGCCTGATCGACGCCGCCTCGGCTCTACGCGAGGTCAGCGGTGACCTCGTCATCGAAACGCTGCAACGCGAACATCGCTATAACAGGCTGGTCTTCCTTACCCCGCCCTGGCCGGAAATCTATCAGGCAGACGCGGAGCGGCGGCATGATTTTGCCGCGGCCGTGGCAGAATACGACCGCCTCGTCAGGGATTATCAAGCTCTCGACTATGAAACCGTCGTCCTTCCGAAATCAGGCGTCGAAGAGCGTGCCGACTTCATTTTGGAGCGGCTGGACGGAGCGCAGCTGTCTCAGCGATTTTCCAGCAGCTGCGACACGGTCACGAACTCGAACCCGCGCTGACGCAGTCCATCGATGATCAGCGGCAAGGCCTGCCGTGAAGCCTCGCGGCTGCGATACATGACATGCATGATGATGATCGAGCCGTTTTTCGTGTGCTCGATAACGTGCTTCGCAAGAGCCGCTGCATCCTCGGCGATATCTGGATAGGATTCCGGCTCAACATCCCACATGATTGTTTTCCGGTCATGCCGGTATAGATACCATGGCAAGCCGAGCAGCTTCTTGCCATAGGGCGGGCGGAACATGATCTCACCTTTATGACCCGCAGTCCTAATGGCCGCATCGGTGCGCTCGATCTCGTCCCTGATCCGCGCGGACCCCATCAAGGCCATGTTGGAATGCGTATAGCTGTGGTTTCCAACCTGATGGCCATCGCTGACGATCATGCGGGCCTGCGGCAGGTTTTCTTCAGTTTCCTTGCCCGTCAGGAAAAAGGTCGCTTTGATCCCGCGTTCCCTCAGGATCGCTAGGACCTCAGGCGTGAAACGCACCGAGGGCCCGTCGTCAAACGTCAGGGCCACCACCGACTTCGGCGTCTCGACCCTCGGAATGATCTCCCCGAACAATTGCGTCGTCCGGGATTTGCTGAAGAGATGAACGCCACCGAGCACAACCGCCAGCATGGCAAGACCAAGGATTGGAGACACCATCCGTTTCATCGCCATTGCCACCCCTCATTGCAGTTTTTGGGAGGTTTTGTCTCTCGCCTTATTGTCTCCAGTGTGGCGCCTGTCGCGCAAAAGAAAAGCCCGGCAGCGATGCCGGGCTTCGATAGGGGGTCGCAAAAAAGGCTTAGCTGCCCTGCTGGATGTAGGTGAACTTGCCGTCCGGACCCTTCTTCCACTCGTACATGACATAGCCAGGAAGCTTCGGGTCACCCTTCTCATCGAAGGAGATCTCGCCGAGCGCCGTCGGGAAGCTACCCTTCTTCAGCGCTTCGGCAACCTTTTCAGGCTCCACGGAACCGGCTGCCTTGGCAGCGCCGGCGATCGCCTGCAGGGCTGCATAGGAGTAGAGCGTATAGGCTTCCGGGTTGAAACCGGCGGCCTTGAACTTCTCTACCAGTTCCTTGTTTTCAGGGCGCAGTGTCGGATCAGGACCGAAGGTGTTGAGCGTGCCTTCGACGGCGTCGCCGGCGATGGAAGCCAGTTCGTTCGATACGATACCGTCGCCCGAGACGAGCTTGGCCTTCAGGCCCTGGTCAGCCGCCTGGCGGATGATGAGGCCGGCTTCGGTGTGCAGGCCGCCCCAGTAGATGATGGAAACGCCGGCTTCCTTCATCTTGGAGATCAGCGCCGAGAAGTCCTTGTCGCCGACATTCACGCCTTCGTACATGGCTTCCTTCACGCCGGCGGCATTGGCTGCCTTCTTGGTTTCATCGGCAAGGCCCTGACCGTAAGGCGTCTTGTCGTGAATGATGGCGATCTTGGCGTCCTTGAAATGATCGGCAAGATACTTGCCGGCGATGCCGCCCTGCTGGTCGTCACGGCCGCAGGTGCGGAACGTGTTCCACAGACCGCGCTCGGTGAACACGGGGTTGGTCGCGGCAGGCGTGATTTCGAGAATGCCGTTTTCGGCGTAAACTTCGGACGCCGGAATGGAAACGCCGGAGTTGAAGTGACCGACAACGAATTTCACGCCGTCAGCGACGAATTTATTGGCGACCGAAATACCCTGCTTGGGGTCGGATACGTCGTCGCCCAGCACGATCTTGATCTGCTCGCCATTAATGCCGCCGGCGGCATTGATGTCTTTCGCAGCCTGTTCGGCACCCTTCTGGATCTGAGCGCCGAAAGCAGCGTTCGGGCCGGTCAGCGGTGCGCCGACGGCGATCACGACATCGGCCCAGGCCGAACCGCCAAACGCGACCATGGCGGTCAGCGCGACAGCGGAAAGAAGAGACTTCTTCATTACTTTACTCCCAGTTCCTTTGGATGGGTTGTTTGCGAGGACCTGTTCAGTACCCACCTTAACCGAACAGGAAACGTTCCACTCTGCCGAGTATTAGTGACCCCGGAAAATACCGGCTGTCAATTTTTCTTTTTATAGGAAAATGCCGACGTGCGGTCGTAGAGCCAATAGTAATTATTGACCATCTGGCTCGTCCGGCGCATGCGGAAACCGATGCTGGAAAAAACCAGAAGAAGAACAACGTCAAACACGTAGTAGAAGCCGTTGATGAACGGCCCATCGAACAGCGCGTGATGTAAAAACCGCATCACCACGCCCAGCGCGAGCGTGTAGATCACCACCCGCGTATATCCACCCCAGCCGTCGGCAACGGATTTGCCGGTGCGCCAAGCCGTCCAGAAACCCAGAAGAACAACCAACGCGCGCAGAACATACCGCACGCCGTTATCCGTCTCGAAAAAAAGGCCCTGCATCTCTTTCCCCATCAGTGCCGGGCTGAATACCCAGGCCCTGCCTTGTCTGTCGTCCCGTCGTTTGCCGCCGGGCATTTTATTGTTTACGCCCCGCCATGGATCCTTCAGGTTTTGACCAAAAGGATGACGGACCGCCGTTTGCAGTCTTGCGCCGCAAAATTTCCGGCGCAAGTAAAATCTTTCAGTGCCGTCCGCCTTCCAGATAGGCGGCGCGTACCTGCGGATCGGCGAGCAGTTCCTTGCCCGAACCGCTCATCGTCACCTTGCCGTTGACCATCACATAAGCGCGGTCGGAAAGCTTGAGCGCGGCGAAGGCGTTCTGCTCCACGAGGAAGACGGTCAGACCCTCTTCCTGATTGAGTTTCTTGATCGCCTCGAAAATGCCCTTGACGATCAGCGGAGCGAGACCCAGCGAAGGCTCGTCCAGCAGCAGGAGCTTCGGACGTGCCATCAGCGCGCGGCCGATGGAGAGCATCTGCTGCTCGCCGCCGGAAAGCGTGCCGCCGCGCTGGCTCTGACGCTCCTTCAGGCGCGGAAACATCACGAAGATCTTCTCGACGTCTTCCTTGAAATATTTCAGGTTATCGAGATTGGCGCCCATCTGCAGGTTTTCCAGCACTGTCATGCGCGGGAAAATCCGGCGGCCTTCCGGTGATTGGGCGATGCGCTTGCGGGCGATCAGATGGGTCGGCAGCTGGGTAATGTCCTCGCCATCGAAAATCACCTGGCCGGCGCGTGCCTGCGGGCTGCCGCAGATGGTCATCATCAGCGTCGACTTGCCAGCGCCATTGGCGCCGATCAGGCTGACGATTTCGCCCCTCTTCACTTCGACATCGACACCGGCCAGAGCCCGGATATTGCCATAATAGGTTTCGACACCCTGGACTTTCAGAAGCGGTTCACCGGACATCAGGCCGCTCCTCCGTCGAGTTCTTCCGCAATCACGTCTTCCACTTCATCATCCTCGACACCCAGATAGGCGGCGATGACCTTCGGGTCGTTCTTCACATGGTCCGGCGTGCCGTCGGAAATCTTCTGACCGTATTCCAGAACCACCACGTGGTCGGAAATCTGCATCACCACGGACATGTCGTGCTCGATGAGGAGCAGCGACGTACCCTCGTCGCGGATGCCGCGCAGCAGCGTGTTGAGCGCCAGGGATTCCTTCGGATTGAGACCGGCGGCCGGCTCATCGAGGCACAGCAGTTCCGGCCCCGTGCACATGGCGCGGGCGATTTCCAGGCGGCGCTGCGCGCCATAGGGCAGATCGCCCGCCGGATCGTCGGCGCGATCGATCAGATCGGCCTTTTCCAGCCAGTATTTGGCTTTTTCGATAGAGGCATCCACCGCCCGCCGGTAAGCGGGCAGGCCGAGAAGGCCGAGGATCGTGTAACCCGAGGCCTTCATCAGCGCATTGTGCTGCGCCACCAGCAGGTTTTCCAGAACGGTCAGGCCCGAAAACAGGCGGATGTTCTGGAAGGTGCGCGCCACCTTTGCCTTCTTGGTGATTTCGAAATCCGGCAGGCGCTCGAGTAGATGCGTCTCGCCATCCTGCTGGCGCATGGTGATCATGCCCATGGTCGGCTTGTAGAAGCCGGTGATGCAGTTGAAGACCGTAGTCTTGCCCGCACCGTTCGGGCCGATCAATGCGGTGATCTCGCCGCGCTTTGCCTCGAAGGAGAAGTCGTTGATGGCCATAAGGCCGCCAAAGCGCATCGAGAGATGTTCGACCTTGAGGATCGTGTCGCCAGTGGTATTGGGTGTCATTGTTGTTGTTCCGGAAGCCATCAACCGTGACCTTCCTTGGTAAAGCTGCCGGACACGGCCTTGCGTTCTTTAAGGAAAGCCGTGGGTTCACGCGAGCCGACGAAACCGCGCGGCTTGAACAGCATGACGATGACCATGGCAAGCCCGAACAGCAGCATACGATAGAGTTCCGGCGTGAAATCGGGCCCGAAGACATGCTTCAGGAACTCCATTTCGCGCAGAAGCTCGGTGCCGCCGACCATGACGAGCGCCGCAATGGCAATGCCGGTCAGCGAGCCCATGCCGCCGAGAACGACGATGGCGAGAATGACGGCGGATTCGAGGAACACGAAGCTTTCCGGTGAAACGAACCCCTGACGGGCGGCGAAGAAGGAACCGGCAAAACCGCCGAACATTGCGCCCGTGGCAAAAGCGGTGAGCTTGGTGATGACCGTATCGATGCCGAGCGAACGGCAGGCGATCTCGTCCTCACGCAGCGCTTCCCACGCCCGGCCGATGGGCATGCGGCGCAGGCGGATGGTGACATAGGCCGTCAGCATGCACAGCAGCAGGATCACGTAGAACAGGAAGATCTTGTAATAGGCCGAGGACATCGACAGGCCGAACGCCTTGGCGAAATTGTTCGGCGCGCCGACATCGAACGACCAGATGCCGAAGATCGACGCCTTGGCGATGCCGGAAATACCGAAAGTGCCCTTGGTCACATCCGTCCAGTTGAGCAGCACGAGACGGATGATTTCACCGAAGGCGAGCGTGACGATTGCCAGATAGTCGCCGCGCAGGCGCAGCACCGGAAAGCCGAGGATGATGCCCCAGAAGCCTGCCAGAATGCCGGCAACGGGCAGCAGCACCCAAAACGACAGGCCGAACTGGCTGGAGAGCAGCGCATAAGAATAGGCGCCCACCGCATAAAAGGCGACGTAACCGAGATCGAGCAGGCCGGCAAGGCCGACGACGATGTTCAGACCCCAGGCCAGCATCACATAGATCAGGATCTGGATGCCGAAATTGTCGACGAATTTCAGCGAGCCCTGGAAACCGAAGAGCTGCACCGCGATAACGGGATAAAGCAGCAGCAGAACCAGCGCCAGCTTCAGAAAGTGCTTGTGGAAAAAGCCCTTTTCCTCGGAAATCTCCAAAACGCCGCTCTTGGCCTTGGCCAGCTTGCGACGATCCAGCGACGGCTTGATAAAGCCGACCATAAGGAAGCGGCCGATGGCGGCAACGGCGACGAAGATCGCCAGAAGGCCCCAGCGCGTGCCCCAGATCAGCTGGTTGTTGATGTCCTGATAGGTGACGATGCCGACATAAAGAATGAACATGCCGAACGAGATGACGCCCGCAATCAGGCCCTCCTTCACGGCTGTCGCCATCAGGCTGGGGCCGGAAGAGGTGTTTTCGGAAGCGATATTGGCCATGGGATCACACCTTCTCGACTTCCGGGCGACCGAGGATGCCGGTCGGCTTGAAGATCAGCACGAAAGCCAGGATGCCGAAAGCCGCGACATCCTTGTAGGCGATGGAGAAATAGGCCGACCACAGCGATTCGATCAGGCCGATCAGGAGGCCGCCGAGAACAGCGCCCGGCAGCGAGCCGATGCCGCCCAGAACGGCTGCGGTAAATGCCTTGACGCCGGGAATGAAGCCGTCGCTGAAAGAGGCAACACCATAATACATCAGATACATGGTGCCGGCGACCGCGGCGAGTGCTGCACCCATGATGAAGGTGATGGAGATGGTCTTGTCGACATCAACGCCGAGCAGCGCCGCCATCTTGCGATCCTGTTCGGTGGCGCGCTGCGCCCGGCCGAGCGGGGTCTTGTTGACGATATACCAGAAGGCGAAGAGCAGCACCGAGGTGACGACCATGATGATCAGCTGTTTCAGCGACACGGTGATGGCGCCGAAATGATAGCTTTCGGTCACCAGCGACGGGATCGGCTTGTTGCGTGGACCCTGCGTGACCTGGATGAAATTGGAAAGCGCGATCGACATGCCGATGGCAGTGATCAGCGGCGCAAGACGGAAGGAGCCTCTGAGCGGGCGGTAGGCGACGCGTTCGATCACCCAGTTCCACAGGCCGGTCATCAGCATGGCGACGACCATCATCAGAAGCAGAAGAAGCGCCACCGGAATGCCGGCGACAAAGGATGTCACGATCAGGAAAACGATCAGCGCGGCGAAGCCGCCGAGCATGAAAATATCGCCATGGGCGAAGTTGATCATGCCGATGATGCCGTAAACCATCGTATAGCCGATAGCGATGAGGCCGTAGATCGATCCAAGAGTCAGCCCGTTTATGAGCTGCTGGATAAAATACTCCATGTCTTTCCCCCGGGCACGACCTCAAATGGGCCACGCCTCGTTATGTTAATTATAGGGGCGCCCTTGCAGGCAGACCCCCACCCTCAAAATGCATATCGTGTTCGTTAAAAATGTGAAGTCAAAAACGGGCGATCCTGCACAAAATTTGGAATTTCCACACCAGCTGCCGCTTTCACGATCAGAAGAGCCATGATTTTGGCAGGAAGTGCTGAAAAAATGACGGTCGAATGCTTATTTTAGCATTGTCCAACGCCATTATTTGACGGGCAGCGGGCAAAGGAGTAGCGAAGATCGGAACGGCGATATCCCGCAGACGGGATTCAATTGGCAAAGAGATGATCGACATATTGACGAAAGCGGCGCTGGACGCCGGGCAGGCCATCATGGCGGTCCACCGTGCCGGCCCGCATGTGTCGTACAAGGATGACTGCTCGCCGGTGACGGAAGCCGATCAGCGTGCCGAAGCGATCATTCTTGCGGCCCTGGCCGCCCATTTTTCCGATATACCGGTGGTTGCCGAAGAGGCCGTGTCGAGTGGCATCCTGCCGGAAACCGGAGCGGAATTCTTTCTCGTCGATCCGCTGGATGGAACCAAGGAGTTCATTTCCGGCAAGGATGATTTCACCGTCAACATCGCGCTCATCCGCAACGGCGCTCCGGTGGCCGGTGTGGTTTACGCCCCCTGTCGCGGACAGGCGTGGACCGGCGAGGGCAACGCCGCCGAAAAACTCGCCATATCGGCCGAAGGCGTCATCCTGTCGCGCCACCCCATCCGGGCCCGCCAGCGCGGCGCTTCCCCCGTGGCGCTGATCAGCCGCTCGCACTGCACCGCACGAACGGAAGCCTTCGTGGCCGAACATGGACTGAAGGACTGTATTTCTGTCGGCTCGTCGCTGAAATTCTGCATGCTGGCGGAGGGTGCCGCCGATATCTACCCGCGCTTCAGCCGCACCATGATGTGGGACACGGCGGCGGGCGACGCCGTGCTGCGCGCCGCCGGCGGCCGGACGCTGGACTGCTCGGGCCTTCCGCTAACCTATGCGGTGAAGGGCGATGGCGAGGATGCGCTGGCCAATCCGGATTTCATTGCCGAAGGGGCGATGGCGGTGGAACACGCGGGGTAACGGGCGCTCGGCGTTTGCTGCGGCTCTTGCGACGGGCGGCATTGGTGAGCTTCGGTGTGTGCGGCTTTACCCCCTCTGCCCTGCCGGGCATCTCCCCCTCAAGGGGGGAGATCGACTCGCGGATAGGTCTCCCCCCATCTCAACGTTTGCGAATGAAGTGGCGGTAGCGCTTCCTGCTGATCTCCCCCCTTGAGGGGGAGATGCCCGGCAGGGCAGAGAGGGGTAAAGCCACACACACCAAGGCCCCCAAAAAAATAATCCACCCCCGCTCATCCCCACCCCACGCCACCACCTCACAATGCCCCCGCAACGAAACACCGCAGCGCGGAAGGCACATCATGACCGAACAGACGGCGAGACTTCAGCTTCCCTATATCCTCCCCTCGCAGGCGCAGAAACACGTCACCCACAACGAGGCGCTGCAACGGCTCGACGCGATCGTGCAGCTGGTCGTCAAGGCTGTGGTTGCCGCACCGCCCGAAAACGCCGCCGAGGGAGATTGTTTCCTCCTCTCCGCCGACGCTACCGGCGATTGGGCCGGCAAGGGCGGCAGGCTCGCCTTCCGGCAGGATGGCGCGTGGCTCTCGATCACACCGCAGCCCGGCTGGACGGCATGGTTTGCGGCCGAAAGCAGATATCGCGTCCTGCGCGACGGCGGCTGGCGTGACCTGCCACTGCCGGCCACCGGCCGGCTGGAAAGCATGGGAATCGGCACGGAGGCCGACGCCGTCAACCGGCTGGCGCTCGCCTCCCCCGCCAGCCTTTTCACCCACGCGCAGGATGACGGCAGCCACCGCATGACGATCAACAAGGCGGGCCGGGCCGATACAGCCTCATTGCTGTTCCAATCCGGCTGGAGCGGCCGCGCAGAGATGGGCCTGGCGGGGAATGACGGGTTTTCGATCAAGGCCAGCACGGACGGCGCCTCATGGCACACCGCCATAGTCTGCAGCGGCGATGGTCGCGTCTCGATGCCCAACCGCCCGCTCGCCGTCGCTGGCCTGCCGGCGGGCACGACGAAGCCGGCCAATGGCTCTGCCGCCGGTTTTTCCGTGCTCTCCCTCGCTGAGGGCGGCTTTGCGCTCGGTGATGCGGCAAGTGATGGTGGGCGCGACCTGGTGGTGCCAGCGAAAGGCCTCTATCTGGCCATATTGACGCTTGCTGTGGTCTCGTCTTCCGGCCACCGGGTCACGCTGTTGATCAACGGCACGGCGGCCGATTTCGACATCGCGGGCAATGTGTCAGACTCAGGCGCGTCGCAGTCGGCAACCGCCTTCCTTCGCCTCGGTGCCGGCGACCGCCTGCGGCTGCACCATGAGGGAACGGTGGAATTGACCCAGGGCAACGGCAAAACCTGCCTTTCGCTTGCATGGATCTGATCTGGACAACCGATGAGAGAGAAAAATTGCGATTTTTGGAAAAATTTTTCCCCGACAAAATAAGGCGACTCGAACAAATCAGGCGAAACCGTTCAAATTCTTAATAAATTGTCACGAGCTGCTTAGGCAATTTTTAAAGGTACGGGGCTAAAGTTCCCGTCATATGGTCTTGAGTTTGTATAGAGTGTCCAATGACCGAAATGATACGCCCACGAGTTAAATATGTCATCGGCCCCGATGGCAGCCCTCTGACGATTGC
The DNA here is from genome assembly GCF_003938925.1 of Agrobacterium sp. FDAARGOS_525. NCBI lineage: Bacteria > Pseudomonadati > Pseudomonadota > Alphaproteobacteria > Hyphomicrobiales > Rhizobiaceae > Agrobacterium > Agrobacterium sp. FDAARGOS_525. The sequence continues at coordinate 485,236 of NZ_RKIU01000003.1, forward strand.
GGATCTTCCGCCTGCCAATACCCGGCGCTGGGTCATTCGCAGAAAGGCAGAGGTTGTTGCCGCCGTGCGCGGTGGACTGTTGAGCCTCGAAGAGGCCTGCGAGCGTTATACGCTCACCGTTGAAGAATTCCTGTCCTGGCAGTCCTCGATTGCCGATCATGGCCTTGCCGGCCTGCGCACCACGCGCATTCAGCAATACCGCCACTGAGAAAGTGCGCCGGCGCGCCAAAGGCGCCCAACGCCGGATTTTCAAAACGCCCCGTCAGTTTATCGACGGGGCTTTCGGTTTGATTTCGGATTTTTCATTCAGAACCATGCCTGCTGACGGTGAGAGATTGTCACCGGTTTGTGTCCGCTGCGTTCGCTATCCCGCTGTTTCAATTCGGGCGCAAGCCGCTACAGTGGAGATACGAACAGCAATGGGAAGGCAGAGATAATGGATATCAAGACAACCGAAACCGGATCGCGCGGCGAATATCTCGCAACCGTCGACGGCCATACGGCGGAAATGACCTATTCCCGCACCTCCCCTTCCCTCATCATCATCGATCATACCGGCGTGCCCGATGCGCTTCGCGGCAAAGGCGTCGGCCAGGCACTTGCCGCCCACGCCATCGATGAAGCCCGCAAGGGCGGCTGGAAGATCATTCCGCTCTGCCCCTTCTTCAAGGCCCAGACCCTGCGCCATCCAGACTGGGCCGATGTTATCCAGGGCTAAGGGCGCTTTATCATCTGTCTGAGGGCAGAAGTCGCAAGCGTCGCGGCATATTTCTTCTCCCCGCCGGGGAGAAGGTAGCCCGAAGGGTCGGATGAGGGGGAAACGCCAGTAATATGCGGAGAACTTGCCCCCTCGTCCCGCTGCCGCGAACTTCTCCCCGGCGGGGAGAAGAAAAAAGCGGCTTACGCTTAATCCCTCACAGCCGTTGCAAATATCGCGTCATTTCATAAATGCGTGTCACGCCACCTTCAACGGTGGGGTCCCGGCATGCATGCTCCGGCGGACCTCTTCCCGAAATTCGAGCGTATCCTTTGCGCCGTGCACGGCCACGGCATGCTGCACGGCCGCCTCCATCAGCTCCTCCTGGGAATCGGCCGAAATGGCAACGGTGCATCTGCTGTCACTGGGAAATTCACGGCAATCGATATATTGGCCGGCCATTTTTTCCTCCCTGCAATGGCCGCCCGCACCCGCACGGGTGCGTGCGCGTAAAAGCCTCCGGCTCACGGTCGGAACCCCTGTAAAATACGCCTTTCCGCATGTCCGGACAATCGAAATCGGGGCGGCCGCCCCGTCGTGGCGCGCTGGCGAAGCAGCAAGGCAAAAGGCCGCCCTGGTGGAGCGGCCTTTCGAAAAAAAGCATGTCGTCCCGTCATTGAAAGCCGCCTCCTGATCCACCGGCAGCCGTCAATGAGGACGAGGTTCGTCAGTTCTGCGCCACCTGTCAGGCGCGGGCGCGGATGGCTCCGTCGCGGTTTTCCAGTGCGGCGGCCTTTTCATATTCGGCCTGCACCTCTTCCAGCGATGCCTCGGCGGCCTCCTGCTGGGCCTTCAGTTCCCGGATGGAAACCTGAAGATTATCCGCCCGCTGGCGCGCGGCCTTGGCGAAGGTCGGATAGGCGAAATGCGTCGGATCGGTAATGCCCGACTTGCTCTCTTCCAGAGAGATCTGATGCACCAGTTCCTTTGCCATCCGCTCGAATTCGGACATCATCTGCTGCAGCTGGTTAAGCTGCCTGCGTTTTTCATTGACCTGAAATTCCTTCAGGCGAACCAGGCTGTCACGCGACTTCATACGCAATACTCCATGGATAGCGAGACCCGGATCAAAAAGGGCACTATGCCCCCTCGACCGGCCCGTTTAACCCGCCCTTTCAACCGGCCGGGTTAACCCGTTGTGCCGGAATGATTCCCGAAAGTTACCCGGCGTTAATAAAAAACCGCCGCCGTTAACCTTTCGTTTACGGGCATCGTTAATGATAAACACGATCATTTAAGGGTCGGTAAATGCCAGGTCCAAAAAAATGGGCCAGACGATGTAAGAGTCGATTGAATCACTTAGCGGGAAATCCTCACGTTAAGCTTCAATTTTGGCGATGGTGGATTCACGTGCAAAAACAGCGAAATGCCTAGTTTGCTTAATAAATTCGATACACCTTGCCAAAGGCAATTAGAATTTGTTAACCATTTGGTGGCAGCCTGCAAATCAGGCAACGTCTGGATCCGCATCGCGCGAGGCAATGTTTTACCGGTTCGCGGGCGGCAAAGGGGATAATTATGCGGGTTCTACTGATTGAAGACGACAGCGCGACAGCGCAGAGCATTGAACTGATGCTGAAGTCGGAAAGCTTTAACGTTTACACGACCGACCTCGGTGAGGAAGGCGTGGACCTTGGCAAGCTTTACGACTACGACATTATTCTTCTCGACCTTAACCTCCCCGACATGTCGGGTTACGAGGTGCTGAGAACGCTTCGGCTTTCCAAGGTCAAGACGCCGATCCTCATCCTGTCCGGCATGGCCGGCATTGAGGACAAGGTTCGCGGCCTCGGCTTTGGCGCAGACGATTACATGACGAAGCCGTTCCACAAGGACGAGCTTGTTGCCCGCATTCACGCAATCGTCCGCCGTTCCAAGGGCCATGCGCAGTCGGTCATCTCCACCGGCGAGCTGATCGTCAATCTCGATGCCAAGACGGTTGAAGTGGGCGGCCAGCGCGTTCACCTGACCGGCAAGGAATATCAGATGCTTGAGCTGCTTTCGCTGCGCAAGGGCACGACGCTGACCAAGGAAATGTTCCTGAACCACCTTTATGGCGGCATGGACGAGCCGGAACTGAAGATCATCGACGTCTTCATCTGCAAGCTGCGCAAGAAGCTGGCAAACGCCGCCGGCGGCGCGAACTACATCGAAACCGTCTGGGGCCGCGGTTATGTTCTGCGCGAGCCGGATGGCTCGACTGAATATCTCGAAACCGCCTGATTCCTGCTGGAACAGGGCTGTTTTGAAAGACCCGCTGGAAACGGCGGGTTTTTTGTTGACTGCGGGTCGCGGCAGGTCGGCAACGGCGTCCCGCTCAGGCGGAGGCGCCAGAGGACAAAAAATGACGGACACAATCCCCACCCTCGTGACAAATCGCCTTAACCTTCGCCCACCGCGACTGGAGGATTTCCCGGCCTATCGTGATTTCATGGCGTCACCGCGCTCCACCGGCGTCGCCGGACCGCATGATCTTGCCGCCGCATGGGCCATGTTCTGTCAGGACAGGGCATTGTGGTCGTTCTTCGGTCACGGCGCGCTGATGATAGATCTCGCCGAGAGCGGCGAATGCATCGGTCAGGTCGGCATCAATCACGGCCCCCTCTATCCCGAGAAGGAACTGGGCTGGCTGCTTTACGACGGTCATGAAGGCAGGGGTTATGCTGCGGAAGCCGCAACGGCGCTGCGGGACTGGGCCTTCGATACGCTGAAGCTTCCAACCCTCGTCAGCTATGTCGGCGCAGGCAACCGCCAATCCGCCGCCGTTGCGGAGCGAATCGGCGGGGTGCTGGACACTGCCGCGCCGCGCCCGCTGCCGTCCGATCTGGTCTATCGCCATGATGTGCGAAGGGATCGGCATGCAAGGACGTGATCGATAGAGCCGCATTTATGCGGCCCGTCTTTATTTTAAAGCGTCACGCAGAAAGGTCGTGACTGCACCACGGATCTCCTGATGCAGTGCCGCCCTGTCTCTTCCGCCACCGCTGCGGCATATGAATGCTTCATCGGGCGATTCTTCCAGCAGGCGTTTTTCGCCATCTTCCTTGCATATCTGCATGAAACTCAAATGGGTGGCGTCCGGTATCACATGATAGGTGGTCGTCGCCTTTGGCAGAAGAGCGGCGACACGGTCTGAATCGGCTTTGATCGCCGCAATCTCCGGCGTTTCCACGCCAGCGGCCATCACCAGAACCGGAACGTCCACCTGTCGCAACGTCTCAGGCAGAAAGCCCGCAGCCGGGCCCAGATCAAGCGAAACGACAGCGCGAATACGGTTATCATACCTACTCATTGAGAGGCGCGGATCGGCCTTTCCACCACCAATAATTCCCACCTTGCTTAAGAGCCGGTTGGCTTTGCATTGCGGCGGCAGCGGCGTCACATCGCAACCTTCAAGAGCCAGATCGGCACTATATCTTGCGCCTGCGAGTTCCATTGCGGTCCAGCCGCCGAGCGAATGGCCGATGACTGCGATGCGCCGACTGTCGATGCGCCCGGCAAGCGCCTCATCTTTGAGGAGCGCTGTCAGGACCGTACTGATGGCGCGTGGCCTTTCCCAAAGTGCCACCACCTCGTTTCCCTTCTACGCCTCGAAATCTTCGCCAGCATGATCGGGTGCGGCGACGACATAACCATCATGCACCAGTTCACCCGCAAGCCAGTTGAGGTTGCGCCAGCTGCCGCCGTAACCATGAGACAGCAGCACAAGCGGGTGAGAACCCGGGGCACGGGAGGCGTCCCGGAGAACATCAAGCCCGAAAAATATGGCGTTCTCGCCGACAGTCTCCGCTTTCCCGGAAGACGTGGTTGGATACCACATTGAAACTGCGAGAGTTTTTCCGCCTTGATCAGCCGGCAACTCAATCTGTTTGAAACCTACGGCCTCTTTGGCGGTCACGCTTGCGGTCAGCGCGAAAAGGAGCATTGCAGCTAGTGCCAGTATGCGCATGTTTGTCTCTCCGTTGGTCTGGACGGAGAAAAGATTGGCTTATCCGATTGCTGGAGAGACCTTGAACGCGCTCGTCGTCGTGCTCGATCGTGATCGAGGCCGTCGCGGCAACGGCCAGGTTCACGTGACGGATCAGATCGCTGCAAGCTGCTGGAGATGGCCTGTCATGCCGACACCCTCCCCGCCCGTATTCACCGTATCGAAGTAGTCGTGCCAGCCGCTCTCGGCGGTTGCCTCCACTACTATGAGTCAAAGCCCTTTGTCCGTGCTTTGGACATCGTGGAGTTAGGGTGTCCTGATCCGCTCGAAAAGCCGCACGGGGCTTTCCCGGAAGGTCGTCTCCCGGAAAGGGCGGAAGCCGAAGCGGGTGGCGATTGCGAGGGAGGGTACGTTGAGCGGATCGATCATGCACACGATCCGGTTCGATATGCCCTGCGTGTCGAACCAGCCAAGCGCGGCCTGCACGGCTTCGCTCGCCACGCCCTTGCCCGTCAGATCCCTGTCGATCTTCCACATGGCCTCCGGTGCGGTGTCGAAATCCGCGCCATGTCCGCGGCGCATATGGGCGAGACCCACCTCGCCGACGATTCGTCCCGTGGACAGTTCCTCGACCACGAAGGGCCCGAAACCGAAGACGGACCAGTGGCCGATGAAACGCAAAAGCCGCGCGAAAGCGAGTTCGGGGTCGAGCGGCGCTATTGAGTTCACCCCCGGAATGGGTTGAACGGCCGCGCTCCAGAAAGCGCAATAACGCGCTTCGTCCTCGATGGCATGCGGCCGAAGACAAAGACGCGCGGTTTCGACACGAATCATGAGACCTCCCCTGGAAACGAAAAAGGGCCGGGCGCTGGCAAAACCGGCCCGACCCCTGATGGCATCACTGTCGCATTGAAACGATCACGCCGCGATCGTCTTTGCCGTGAAGACGATACGATCGTCATGCACCTTGTATTCCACCGTCATATTGGCCTCCTCGGCCAGAAGCAGCGTGTAATAGGGCTGAACGGAATGGGCGTCGACCGCCTCTTCCAGCCTGCCCTCGTAGATTTCCACGAACTTGCCCGGCACGCGCATCATCCGGCCCTTGACGGTGATTTCGAACTTCGCGTCGCCATCGGGGTTTTCAAGCAGCACATCCACATTGCCACCGCGCGGTATCGCGCCATAGGCCACGAGAAAGAGGTTGAGCAGAAGCTTGACGCGGTTCTTGGCGACGATGGCGCGCGGGCCGTTCCAGCTGACTTCCGCCTTCTTTTCGGCCTCTGCAAAATCCTTGGCGGCCTTTTCGGCCTCGCCGGTATCGATCGACGCGCCGGCGGAACCGGAAGCACCGAAAGCAAGGCGGGCGAACTTCAGCCGCACGGATGCGTTAAGGGCTGACGTGCGGATGAGATCGAGCGCATCGTCATCCGTGCCGCCCTCGTCCAGCAGTTCGAGGCCGTTATTGATGGCGCCGACAGGCGAAATCACATCATGGCACACACGGCTGCACAGAAGGGCCGCCAGATCGGGACCGGACAGCGTGATATTGAGTTTGCTGGTCATAAAATTCTCTCCTGCGCAAGGGAGGCGCGGACGGTGTGGAAATTGTTAAGCCATAATGACACCATATTTGGTAAACCGATTGTTAATAGGATGGTTTCAAAATGCCAAATGCCTTAACAGGCCACACTGGAGCCCCGTGTATCCGTCAGGATGCGCGAAACATGCTGTAGAACTTTGACTCTGCGCGTCGGCCCTTTCGAAAAACCGATTCGGATTTTCGAACCGACGCGCTAACGAAACAGACGGACGGACATGACGATGCGCCTTAAGAAAACCCGCACCATTGCACGCCTCGGACTGGGAAAGATCGTCGCGCTCCTCGCGAGCCTGCTGATATGGGTCGCACCGGCCGCGGCCCAGAACAGCGATCAATATTCTTTCCAGGAAGTCGTGGATGCAGGCCACGGATTCTTCGGCGAAACCACCGGCGGCCTTGCCAAGGTGGTGGAGCGCGCCTTCCAGCAATACGGTCTTCCGAACGGTTACATTCTCGGCCAGGAGGGCTCCGGCGCCTTCGTTGCCGGCCTCACCTATGGCGAGGGCACGCTTTACACCAAGAATGCCGGCCAGCACCCCGTCTTCTGGCAGGGGCCGTCGCTCGGCCTCGATTACGGCGGCCAGGGCACCCGCGCCATGATGCTGGTCTACAATCTGCCCTCGGTTGATTCGCTCTATCGCCGTTACGGCGGCGTCAGCGGCTCCGCTTTCATCGTCGCCGGCGTCGGCATGACCTATCTGAAAAGCAGCGAAGTTACGCTCGCCCCCATCCGCACCGGCATCGGCGCACGCCTCGGCATCAATGTCGGTTACCTGAAGCTCACCCAGCAGCCGACCTGGAACCCCTTCTGATTCGCTGAGGTCTAACCGGAGCTAACGGTGGTCTATAGGATGAGGCATTGCGGCAGCTTTCTTCTCCCCGCCGGGGAGAAGGTGGCCCGAAGGGTCGGATGAGCGGGCAACCTTGCCGTATCTCATAACCCTCGCCCCTTCATACCGCTGCCGCGGACTTCTCCCCCTCGGGGAGAAGAAACAAGCGGCAAGGTCCCGCCCACGAATTGCCAAAGGGAAACCCCTCCCCACGGTTGCAATAATAGCGTAACGTGTTTTCGCGCCCCTCTTTCCGAATGCGCGCGTATCTGAGTTTCGGAGACTGTAAAGCGTGATCGAATATGCCATTCTCTTCGGATTGGGTTTTCTCACCGCAACCCTGCTGGCCCTGTTGATCGCACCTGCGATCCACCGCCGCATCGTCGCTTATACGGAAAACCGCATACGCGCGACAATGCCCATCAGCCCGCAGGAAGTCCGCGCCCAGAAGGACATGGCGCGTGCGCTCTACGCCGCCGAAAACGCCAAGGTCCGCCAGGAACTGGAAACGGAGCGGGAAAAGAACACCTCGCTCCGCCTCGCCAACGAGGCCGCTTCCAGCGATGCCTATCGCCTCGGCGAGCAGAACCGCAGCTTTTCCCTGAAGATCGAAGAGCTGACGCTGGAGATCGGCGAATTGCGCGCCGCACTTGACGCCAGCGAAGAGCGCGCCGGCATCATCCAGGCCAACCTCCTGCAGCAGGAGCAGGCTGCCAATGAGCGCGCCAGCCAGATGTCCGATCTCACCGCCCGCCTCACCAACCTGACGCGCGAACTGGATGATTCGAAAATCCTCGCCGCCACCCGTGATCTCGAAGCCGAACAGGCCAAACAAAGCGCCACACGCTTCCGAAAGGAAGGCGAGACCGTCACTCGCGAGCTTCAGGATATCGCCAGCCGCAACCGGGAAGCGATGGAAGCCGTGGCGCGCGAAAGCCGCAAGGTGACGAGGCTTGAGGAGCAACTGGCCAGCACCATCGCCAAAAACGCCGACCTCGACACGATGCTGACCCTGCGCAACCAGGAGGTCGCGCGCCTCAAGGAACAGTTGGCCGCAACCGGCGGCCGCAGCAACGACATGATCATCCGCCTGCCGAACCCCGCTGTTCCCGCCGAAAAGCCGGTTGAGCGGCAGCAAGCCGCAGCGCCGGCCCCTGCCGCCACGCTCGAAACCGCGCCCACCATCGAGACGGACGCACAACAGACGGTAGCCCCAGAGGATGCCGCCCCGGCCTCCCCGCCAGAGGAGCCGGGCGCACAGCCGGGCGCATCGGCACCGGAAGGTCTGGAACAGGAAATCGAGGATATCCGCAATCAGGGCACCGCGCTCACCGAGCGCCTGTTGAATGTGCGTGGTACCGGTAATGACGAGCCCATCCGCCGCGAAATCGCGAGGATCGCCGCCGAAATGATCGCACTCACGGCGGCGCAGGAGGGTGAGGCATCGCCTATTCCGGGGCTGCTGGCCAAGGCGTCTGGTTCATCGGGGCGGGAGAGCCTTGCGAAGCGGGCGAAGGTGGTGATGGAGAAGCGGAAGCGTTAGGTACTCGGTGTATGCCGCTTCACCCCCCTCTGCCCTGCCGGGCATCTCCCCCACAGGTGGGGAGATCGATATGCGGCAAGGTTTTGCCCATCTCAACGTTAGAGAATGAAGTGGCGATATCGCGTCTTGCCGATCTCCCTCCTTGTGGGGGAGATGTCCGGCAGGACAGAGGGGGGTAAACCCCACCCACCAAGGCAAGCGTAAACTTCATCCGCAAAGATGGCGTTAAGCACTCCTCACACCCGCCCGATCACCCCCGCCATCTGATAAAGCGCCAGCCCCGAAGCCGTCCCCGCATTCAAGCTATCCAGCTGCGGCGACTGCGCAATCCGCGCCGTATGAAACCGCGACAGCACCGATTGCGGCAACCCCTCACCTTCCGTGCCGATGACGAGCGCCATGCGTTCAGCGCGGGGAATATCGCGGATTTCGGTCTCGCCACCGGGCGAAAGGCTCCAGATCGCAAAACCGGCTGCCGCGAGCCGCTCCAGCATCTCCACTGCCCCGCCGCCGCGATGATAGGGGACCGACAGCACCGACCCCACGGAAACCCGCAGCGCCTTGCGATAGAGCGGGTCACAGCACGTCTCGTCCAGCAGCACCGCATCGGCATAAAAGGCTGCGGCGTTGCGAAACATCGCTCCGAGATTGTCGTGGTTGGAAATGCCGCAGCCAACGAGCACCAGAGACGACGCGGGAAGCGCTGCAATCATCTCTTCCAGGCCGTCATCGCGCACCCGCCGCCCGAGCGCCAGAATGCCGCGATGCAAATGGAAACCGACGATACCATCCAGCACCGGCGCTTCGGCCACATAAACGGGCACATCTTCGGGGAAATCGGAAAGAATATCCGCAACGCCGGAAAGCCGGTTGCGCAGGATCAGGATGCTCTCCGCCGCAAAGGCCCCACCCGCCTTGTGGGCGGCGGCCAGCATGCGCAGCACCACCGTGCCTTCGGCGATGAAACGCCCCTGCCGGCCGGTGAGATCACGCTCGCGAATATCGCGAAAGGCGGCAATGCGCGGATCGGCCGGGTCATCGACCGGAATCAGCGCCCGGCCATCCAGCAGGTTATTGACCTCACTGGCCATCAACAGTCACGTCGGCCAGGAACCGGCCGCTGGCGACGTTGAAGACCAGCGCCTTGCGCGTGCCGTTGGCCAGCCGGCCGTAAAACAGCATGTCACCGCCGGAATAGCTGACATTGTCGATCGTGAAGCCCTGCGGCAGGCTGGCGGTGACGGCCATCGGGCCACTACCAGTGGGAACGGCGAGGTTCGGCGCTTCCGTCTGCGTCTGAACGGCCTTCGACGGCCCCATCGCCTTGTAGACAACCGCACCGAAGACAGCCATAAGGCTGATAAACATCACGGAGCCCGACACGATCTGCAAACGGATCATCTTGCGGCGAACTTTTTCCATGGCCGGATCAAGCGGCTTGTCTTCCTGTTCGTCTTGCTCGATCTGCGTCATCGGGTTCCCTGAAATGCTGATGGATCGGAAAAATAAGAATGAACGACCCCTTTAAACAAGGCGGAGACGCAAGGAAAGTCCTGATTGCCGGGGAAGACGCCGAAGGCCGCCTCGATTCCTGGCTGGCGGGCGAAGTGGGCAGCGACTTCTCCCGCAGCCGCCTGAAGGCGCTGATCGAACAGGGCGCGGTTTCCCTCAACGGCAAGCCGGTGACCGAGCCGAAAAAGAAGGTGCATTCCGGCGACCGTATCGAGATCGTCATGCCCGAGCCGGAAGACCCGGAACCCAAGGGCGAGGACATTCCCCTCAACGTGGAATATGAGGATGAAGACCTGATCGTGCTCGTCAAGCCCGCCGGCCTCGTCGTGCATCCCGGCGCCGGCAACTGGACAGGAACGCTGGTCAACGCCCTCATTCATCATTGCGGCGACAGCCTCTCCGGCATTGGCGGCGTCAAGCGCCCGGGCATCGTACACCGGCTGGACAAGGAAACGTCAGGTGTCATGGTCGTTGCGAAGAACGACAACGCCCACCGGCATCTGGCCGCACAATTTGCCGACCATGGCCGCACCGGGCCGCTGGAACGCGCCTACAAGGCCGTCGTCTGGGGCCGCCCGCGCACGCTGCGTGGCACCATCGACGCAGCGCTTGGCCGCAGCGTCGACCGCACCAAACGCGCCGTCAAGCACGAGGATTCGGATGATGCCCGCGAGGCAATCACCCATTACGAGGTAGTCGAGCGTTATCACGAGCGGCCGGACGCCACCTGTCTCGCCTCGATGGTGGAATGCCGTCTCGAAACGGGCCGCACCCACCAGATCCGCGTGCACATGGCCCATATCGGCCACCCGCTGATCGGCGATCCCGAATATGGCGCGGCTTTCCGTACCAAGGCGAACCTTCTGGAAGAACCGGCAAAGGGCATCGTCGGGCGCTTTCCGCGCCAGGCACTTCATGCCTATCTGCTCGCTTTCGAACACCCCCGCACCGGCGAGGTGATGGAGTTCGAAACCAAGCTTCCAGAAGACATGGAAGCCTTGGTCGCCGCATTGCGTGCCTGAAAACGCCTGGCGCAGTTCCAAAAAACTGCGCCGCACATTTCGCCGGAAGCTTCGGATAACAAAAAAAGATTAGCGGAACGCGATATTCTGCCGACGGTCCTCTTCATAGACCGCCCCAATTTCGCTTTAATCCTCGCACCTCCTTTGCCTCGCAAAGCCTTGAACCGCCGCACGTTCGAACTGCCTTGAACGGAGCCGGCACGATGACGGGATCGCGTGCGCATGACGATTAAAGACCGCCGGTTTATATTCCAGGAGCTGCGCAGCGTCGAAGGTTACATCGACCCGCCGGATGCGCTCGTCTTCAAGGCACTTCTGCAGGCGCAGACGAAAAGCGCCCTTAGTGGCGGCATCGCGGAAATCGGCGTCTATTACGGTCGCTCCTATTTCCTGCTGCGCAAATTCGCGCAGAGCCAGGAAAAGGTGCTGGGCGTCGATCTTTTCGATCTGGACCCGCCGCAAGACGGCAGCCTCGACCAGTATGAACGCCTGATGGAAAACGGCCGCCGGCTGGGTTTCACAATGGATCGGGACCTCATCATCAAGGGTGACAGCACGCGGCTGACACCAGACGACATCACGTCCCGCATCGGTCCGGCACGCTTTTTCAGTATCGATGGTGGCCATCACCTGCATCACGTGCTGGCCGATGCGAAACTGGCCATGGAGGTGATCGCGCCGCACGGCATCATCGTTTTCGATGACACCTTCAACCCCGCCTGGCCGGAAGTGACGGTGGGTGTCGCCGATTTCCTGCGCACCCACGGCCACAGCCTCGTCTGCTTCGGCATGACGAAATACAAGACCTATGTGTGCCACCGCGAATTTCACTCAATCTATGCTCAGGCCATTGCCATCGATCCGGACCTGCAGGCGCTTGCCCATGTCGAGACGCAGTTCCTCGGCGCGAAGGTGGTGCGTCTGCACAATCCGATGCGCAGACGGGTGATGTATGAGCTTATGGTGCGCTCCGGCCTTGGCGGTTTTTCGGAACGAATTTACCGCTCGAAAGTTAAACAGATCAAAGAAGGGGTTGCCTCGACATAACGCATGTGTGAACGCAGCGTTCGCTTGAAACGCGGCGTGAGCGTACATATCTGTCACATGGGTTCGTGCGGGGTCGGTAACGACCCGCAGCTTACGGCGCGCCTCCGGCGGATTATTTGCCGATCAAAGAGGGTGCCGTTCCAGACCATAGATAAGGGGGTGCTTTATGGCCCGCAATAGTTTGCCTACGATTACAGCCGGCGAAGCCGGTCTCAATAGATATCTCGACGAAATCCGCAAATTCCCGATGCTGGAGCCGCAGGAAGAGTACATGCTTGGCAAGCGTTATGCCGAGCATGGCGACCGCGACGCCGCGCACAAGCTCGTCACCAGCCATCTGCGTCTCGTGGCCAAGATCGCCATGGGCTATCGTGGTTACGGGCTGCCGATCGGCGAGGTCGTTTCCGAAGGCAATGTCGGCCTGATGCAAGCGGTGAAGAAATTCGATCCGGAACGCGGTTTCCGTCTGGCCACCTATGCCATGTGGTGGATCAAGGCCTCGATCCAGGAATATATCCTGCGCTCGTGGTCGCTGGTGAAGATGGGCACAACTGCCAACCAGAAGCGTCTGTTCTTCAACCTGCGCCGTCTGAAGGGCCGCATCCAGGCCATCGACGATGGCGACCTGAAACCGGAGCATGTCAAGGAAATCGCGACGAAGCTGCAGGTGTCGGAAGAAGAAGTCATCTCGATGAACCGCCGCCTGCATGGCGATGCATCGCTGAATGCGCCGATCAAGGCGTCCGAAGGCGAGTCCGGCCAATGGCAGGACTGGCTGGTGGATGACCATGACAGCCAGGAAGACGTGCTGATCGAGCAGGACGAACTGGAAACCCGCCGCCGCATGCTGGCGAAAGCCATGGGCGTACTGAACGACCGCGAACGCCGAATCTTCGAGGCCCGCAGACTTGCCGAGGAGCCGGTGACGCTGGAAGAACTCTCGTCCGAGTTCGACATCAGCCGCGAGCGCGTGCGCCAGATCGAAGTCCGCGCCTTTGAGAAGGTGCAGGAAGCGGTGCAGAAGGAAGCGCTGGAAGCGGCGCGCGCCCTGCGCGTGGTGGATGCGTAAGACAGCCCGCTCATGACGCCAATGCGCTGACCATGAATCATCCTCGGCCTTCGGCCGGGGATTTTTTGTTGGTAAAAGGCGGGCGATAGGAAATGGTCTGCCCCTGCGACCCGCGAGTGTGCTGCAGGAAAACCGGTAGGAAAAATATCGATGCTTCAGAGGATGCCACTTACCCCCTCTGCCCTGCCGGACATCTCCCCCAGAGGCGGGGAGATCGGCAAGACGCGCTACCGCCGCTTTATCCTCGGCCGTTGAGTTGGTCGAGACCTCGCGGCATATCGATCTCCCTCCCTGTGGGGGAGATGCCCGGCAGGCAGAGGGGGGTGAGCCGCACCCACCAACATCCCCGAAACCCATCACCTGACACAGCAAAGACACCGCCGTAGCCATGTAACGAAAAGGGCGGCCTGAGCCGCCCTTTCAATCCTTATTGACCGCCCGTCGCCGGCGCTGATGCCGCCCATTCGCTGAGCGCCTTGTCGAAAGCGGCGATGCCGTCATTGCCCTTTTGCAGGGTCAGCAGCGCACGGCGGCCATTGCGGTAGGACACCGGAATATCGATCCAGTTGCGGCTCTTCAGAAGCTCCAGATTGGTCTTCATCGCATCCGGGAAGTCGTTGAGCGCGATCATGTGGAAATCGTCGGTGATCTTGGCCGGAACGGCGATCAGCGCGTTGCCGCGATCCTGCTCGGTGCTCTTCATCGCAATACGCTGGACGCTGTCGATCGCGCCGCCTTCAAAGCCGGGCGAAACCGAGAAGACGATTTCGATCAGATGGCTCGCCGGCAGCGACGGATCGGTGTTGCGTTTGAAGGTGATCAGCGCGCTGAGGCCACGGCCGGGAACGGTAATCTGCCCCTGCACGGTAGGCGAAGGCTTGCCTTCGGCATCATTTTCCTGCTGCAGCGACCAGGACACGCTGCCCTGAATCGCGGTCGGAACCGTCTGGCCCAGCACTTCCTCATAAAGGAACATGCGGTCGCCGGAAGCCGCGGCAGTAGGTTGCTGTCCGGCGGGTGCGCCAGCCGGTGTGCCGGCAGGTGCACCTGTATTGCCGGCCGGGCTTTCGCCTGCCGGCGGAGGCGCAACATTCTGCTCGTAGACCGACTGACCTTCCGCCGTGACGGGCTGGCCGTTCGCGCCCGGTGCCTGGCCCTCGTCACGCTCGGTGCCATCGGCCAGAAGCCGCTGGGTGAACTTTGTGCCGGTAACCGAACCATCATCGCCATGCGACTGGTTCGGGTGGTTGTTTGGTGTGGCCGTCGGTTGCTGCTGGCCGGCCGCAGGCGGCTGCTGGGTCGCGGGCGGTGTGGTGGGCTGCGTCTGCGCCGTCTCCGGCGAAGATGTCTGGGTACCACCGTTCTGGGCAGAATTGACCAGCCCGCCGACCATGTCGTTCAGCGCATCGCGGTTCAGCCAGAAGGCATAACCACCGCCGGCAAGCAGCGCCACGCCCACAAGTGCCAGCACCACGGAGGCATAGTTGCGGCGCGGCTTCTTCTTGACCATGTAGGCAGGCGTTGCCGCAGCCGCGCCGAGGCCGGGCGTTTCATCCGAAGACTGGCGGGTGGTGGACGACGCGCCGTCGTAACCGATCAGCTCGTCCAGATCATCCCAGGGCGTACGCTCCCTGTTGTCCTTCGCCTGCGCCTGATCGCCGAAGGGATCGTTATCGGCACGCGGCAGGACGGGGGCGTCTTTGGCGGGAATGGCGATATCCGCATCCTGAAAATAGGACGAGAAATCTTCCACGACGGCCTTTTTCGGAGTGGCCTCCTCGCTCTGTCGCTGCTCGGACAACTCGTCCCGGGCGCCGAAAGCCGGCGTCTGGCCGAACCGCTGATCCGCATCGTCCCGCCTTTCGGGATCCAGCGTCACTTCCGGTTCCTGATAATGATGCGCGGGATAATCGGCAACGAGCGGATGCTCATCCGCCTCGGCGCGCCTGTCGGCATAATCGTCCGCCGCGCGCAGGTCCTCGTCCCGCGCCTCATCCAGCTTGCGCCAGTCATCTTCATCCACCGGCTGCGCCCAGTGGGCCGGAACGGACGCATCCTCTGCGAGCGGTGCGGTTTCGAATTCACGATCATGCTCGTCGGCCGAACGATAGGCCGGCTCTTCCTCCGCACGGGTGAAATAGGTTTGATGCACCTTGTCGGAAGCGACGGGCGATACCGGCGCCACGGGCGTGGGCGCCTCATAAAGCTCTTCCGGCTCGGCTTCGCCATGCTGTTCCACGCGCGGCTCTTCGTGTGGCTCAGCGTAAACCTGCTCATCCCGCTCGGCTACGGGCGTTTCACGGCCGGGTTCTTCTTCGGTGGCCTGTTCTTCGTAGACCGGCTCGCGCTTGTCGGCCTCGACGGGGGCGGGCTCTTCATAAACCTGCTCCTGCTCTTCGTGCGTAACAGGCTCGGCGGCATGCGCCGCGCGGTCGTCTTCTTCGATTTCGTGCTGGTGGTAAGGCGCAGCCGCGTCTTCCGCGACGGGGGAGAACGCGTCATCCTCCTCCAGCGCCGGAAGCGCCTCGGCATATTCGCTGTCCACCTCGGCAATGGCGGCGTCCAGCTTGGCGATCTGCCGGCGCAACAATTCTTCCGGCGGACGTGGCTTCATATTCTCGAGCTGGCGCACAACCGCACTGCGCGCCTTGTCGTAAACCTTCGCCCGGTTTTCGGGAGTATTGTTCGCCAAGCCATCCACGGCCTTGCGAATGACTGCTACAAAATCCGCCATAAGCACTTTCTCGTCGTGACCGGCGACGTACCGGCCCGATATGGTTTATGAATCTAGATCGCCGAGGACATTAATCCTCAAACGGATCAGTCACAAGTATGGTGTCGTCACGCTCGGGACTTGTCGACAGGAGCGCAACCGGCGCCCCGATCAGTTCCTCCACCTGCCGGACGTATTTGATTGCCTGAGCAGGCAAATCCGCCCATTTTCGGGCACCGACGGTAGATTCTTTCCAGCCTTCCAGCGTGATGTAGATCGGCTCCACACGCGCCTGCGCGCCCTGGCTGGCCGGAAGATGATCGATTTCCTGCCCGTCAAGCTTGTAGCCGACGCAGATTTTCAGCTCATCCAGACCGTCGAGAACGTCGAGCTTGGTGAGCGCAATGCCCGTAATGCCGTTGGTGGCGACCGACTGGCGCACCAGCGCGGCATCGAACCAGCCGCAACGGCGCTTGCGGCCCGTGACGGTGCCGAATTCATGACCCTTTTCACCCAGGAACTGACCGATTTCGTCATTGAGTTCGGTCGGGAACGGGCCTTCGCCAACGCGCGTGGTGTAAGCCTTGGTGATGCCGAGGATATAACCCAGCGAACCAGGACCCATGCCCGAGCCGGCAGCGGCCTGGCCGGCTACGGTGTTGGAAGAGGTCACATAGGGATAGGTGCCGTGGTCGATATCGAGCAGCGAACCCTGCGCACCTTCAAACAGGATGCGGGCACCGGCGCGGCGCTTCTTGTCGAGCAGCAGCCACACGGTTTCGCTGAACGGCAGGATGCGCTCGGCAATCGAACCCAGCTCTTCCATGATCGTTTCATGCGAGACTTCGGCCGCACCGAAGCCGCGACGAAGCGCGTTGTGGTGCGTGAGGATACGATCGACCTTGGCGGAAAGCGCCTCCATGTCGGCGAGATCCATAACGCGGATAGCGCGGCGGCCAACCTTGTCTTCGTAAGCCGGGCCGATGCCACGGCGTGTGGTGCCGATCTTGGTGCCGCTGTTGGAGGCGGCGTCCTCGCGCATGCCATCCAGTTCACGGTGCAGCGACAGAATGAGCGTGGCATTGTCGGCGATACGCAGGTTTTCCGGGGTAACCTTGACGCCCTGCGCTTCCAGACGGCCGATTTCGGCGATCAGCGCATGCGGGTCGACGACGACGCCATTGCCGATGACGGCGAGCTTGCCGGGACGCACGACGCCGGACGGCAGAAGCGAAAGCTTGTAGCTGACACCATCAATGACAAGCGTGTGGCCGGCATTGTGACCGCCCTGGTACCGCACGACGACATCTGCCCGCTCGGACAGCCAGTCAACAATCTTGCCTTTGCCTTCGTCGCCCCATTGCGAGCCGACCACCACAACATTCGTCATTTCTTGCTTTCCTGCTCATGGCGCTTGCACGCCCGATAACCCGATGGGAAACCCAAACCCGCGAATGTATACTGTGTTGTTTTACGGAAAGCGACCCTGTTTCTTATGGAGAATTTTGCTTTTTCCGTGACAAGCCGCGGATTTCCCGCATTATCTCGCCCCGTGGGCCGCCAAGCGCGGGTGCAAGGCCGCCGCTCACCCCTCACCGTTTTCCCGCCCTTATGAAGAAGCGAAACATCAGCGTGCCTTCGAAAGCCTATATCGCCCTCATCATCGCCACGCTCTGCTGGGGCGGCAACACTGTTGCCGGCAAGCTCGCCGTCGGCCACATCAGCCCCATGGCCTTCACCTTCCTGCGCTGGGTCTTCGCCGTCGCCATCATCTTTGCCATTTCAGTGCCGCAGTTGATCAAGGACTGGCCGGTGGTGAAAAAACGCCTGCCCTATTTCTTCGTGCTCGGCAGCGTCGGTTACACGGCCTTCAACGTATTTCTCTACACGGCCCTGCAGCACACCTCGGCCATCAATGCCGCCGTCATACAGGCCGGCATTCCCATGGTCATTTTTGTTCTGAACTTCATCCTGTTCCGTACCCGGGTGCTGCTCGGCCAGATCGCCGGTTTCTGCCTGACCATTGCAGGCGTGGCGCTGCTCGCCTCGCATGGCGATCCGGTCTCGCTGCTGCAACTGGAAATGAATGTCGGCGACGCCGTCATGCTGCTCGCCGTGCTGGTTTATGCCATCTACACGGTGATCCTGCGCTGGAAACCCACGGTCGACTGGCGGACACTGATGGCCATCCCCGCCTTGTTCGCACTGCTTACGTCGGTACCGCTGGTCTTCTGGGAAATGTCGCGCGACAGCGTCGTCTGGCCGGATCAGAAGGGCTGGGTGCTGGTGGTCTATGCCGCCATTTTTGCGTCGCTCATCGCACAGATCCTCTACATCAAGGGCGTGGAACAGATCGGCGCCAATCGCGCCGGCCTGTTCATCAATCTGGTGCCGGTTTTCGGCACGTTGCTGTCGGTCGTCGTGCTCAGTGAGACCCTGCACACCTACCAGATCGCAGCGCTCATCATGGCGCTGGCCGGCATTGCCGTGGCGGAACGAAAAAAATCGCCGGCTTCCTGAACCCACAGGGTCAGAAAACCGGCGCAGTCTGGCAGGCATGAAAGGATGGGTTTAAAGCGCGGTTTCGCGCTCGACCGGAGAAAGGGCGGCATTGCCAAGGACGATATCGCCCTTATCGGTGGTGACGATCAGCACTTTTTCGAGCGATCCGTCATTGTTCAGCGAAAAGGCAAGGCGCAACGCACTGGAAGACCAGCCAGCGCCGGCGAGGGCGGCGCGCTTGATCGCGGCGCAGTCACCGCAATCTCCAAGGTTTGCAGAAGGCGTTGCCGGAAGATCGGTTGCGAGACCGGAAAAATAATCGTCGAGCGCGCCCATGGTGGTGTTCACATCGCGGTTGACGCGCAACAGTTCCTCACGGCGCTCGGCCGTCAGCGGCGCCGCGATGGTCGAAACGCATTGACCTGCGGAAAGGACGCAGCCATCGAAACCATCAGGTGCGGAAACACCAATCTGCGTAACGGCGGACCTCTCGACGGCGGCAAAACCGCGGGCAAAACCGGCAGCGCCAGCCGCGTCGGCATGGTTGGACATGGAAGCAACGGCAATTCCGCAGATGGCGGCAGCAATAATCTTCTTCAGCATTTTCATACCCCGTTTTGCGATCCGCCGGCTTGTGCCGGTCTCGATTTAGTTGTGAAGCATCTCTTTCAAGGGACGTTCTCTGTCTGTGATCCCACAATGGCACAACACTGTTTTCAGCCGCTTTAAGCCGATTGCTACAATTTTACCGGTTTTCATTTTTGTACAGCGGGCACGATTTATGAACATGCGCCGGTATCGTCGCCGCGGATTCCGCGGCAACGTCGGGAAGAGAAAAAGGGGCCGCATCGCTGCGGGGGTATCAAAGGGTGGCAGAGGGTTTTGCAAACGATGCAGCCCCGGCTTCAAACACATGGCCCGCCCGCCAAACCGGTTCCTGTTTGGAGGATGGGCATATGCCGGCCGCCTTGACTGTGACATCGGGAAACTCCCCGGTTTAGGCCGCCTGCCCCGCCCATCCTGCGCCGCGCGCACGCCTGATGACCGGTATGGGCAAAGTATAGTCTGGCTGGCAGCACCGGGGACGCGCGGGGATGACGCATTCTGAAAAAAGGCGCCGGGAGGTGGTTTCGCCCCATCCCGGCCACAGGAATTTTCAGCGGGTTAACGCCCGCCCGATCGGCGGCATTTGAATTAACCTTGTCTTAAAACCCGACGTTAATGGTTAGCAATTTAAGAATAACGGAACGAAAGGGTTCCGTTATGCGTGGCGTATTTGCCGTTGTTTTCCTGATGCTCGTTCTCGCCGGCTGCGCCACCGCACCGTCGCAGGTGACCAATGCCTGTGCGATTTTCGAGCAGCGCAACGGCATCTTCAACAATTGGCGGCGTGATGCGAAAGCGGCAGAACGAGAGTTCGGCGTGCCCGTGCCTGTCATGATGGCGACGATCTATACCGAATCCGCCTTCCGCCCTTATGCGCGGCCTCCGCGCACCAAGCTGCTGGGCTTCATTCCCTGGAAACGGCAATCGACGGCCTATGGCTACGCCCAGGCACTCGACGGCACATGGAGTGTTTACCAGCGAGAAACCGGCCGCTGGTCGGCAAGCCGTACCGATTTCACCGATGCCATCCACTTCGTCGGCTGGTATCACGCCAAGAGCCGCCGCGAAAACGGCATTGCACTGAACGATCCCTATAACCTCTACCTTGCCTATTATTCCGGCCATGCCGGTTATGCGAAGGGAAGCTGGCGCAACAATTCAGCCGTCCAGAAGGCTGCCCGCCGCTCCGCCAACATGGCGTTGCGTTACGAGGCGCAGTTGCAGCAGTGCGGGTATCGTTGAGGCTGGGCGGGACGAGGCTGGTCTAGGGATTACTTGACGGAGCAGTAAATCCCTTCTCCGTCATCCTCGGGCTTGACCCGAGGATGACCTTGAGTCTGGGCGAATGCACATCATCCGCGCCCCGTCACCCCGGACTAGATCCGGGGTCCAGTGCGATCAAGTCCTTGATCGCGAAAGACTCTTTTCACGGCACAGACGCGCCGTGGCTGGATGCCGGGTCAAGCCCGGCATGACGGAAGACAGCATCACTCCCCGTAAACCGAGAGAAATTCCCGCACGGCATCAATCTCGCTGGAGCGAATTTCATGCCCGCCCGGATGCCATACCGTCTCCACGGCTCCACCCTGCGCCTTCAGGCTCTGTTCCAGCGCCTTGGTCAGCGGCACCGGGCAGATCGGATCGCGCTCACCCGCCGTGATCAACACCCGGCGCGTGGCTTTGGCAGGGGAAATCTTCGGCTCGAACGGGATGAGCGGATGCATCAGCACTGCGGCATCGAAAAGCCCGGGCTGTTCGATCAGCACATTGGCGAGAATATTTGCGCCATTGGAAAAGCCGAGACCGATGACCGGACCGGCCTGATAATGTTCCCGGTTGGCCTTGACGAAATCGGCAAGCTTCCCGGTAGCCCGGGCAAGATCGGCCATGTCGTACACGCCCTCGCCGGTGCGGCGGAAAAACCGCGCCGCGCCGTGTTCGGAGACATCACCGACAGGCGAGAGGATGGTTGCCTGCGGCAGGAGACGCGAGCCGAAATCGAAGAACTGGTTTTCATCACCGCCAGTGCCGTGCAGCAGGACGAAAAGCGGTGCACCGACAGCACCGGCGCGGGACTTGTGGAAATAGCTGTCCTTGGTCATCGAAAAATCCTTTCTGGAAGGAGAGGTTCAGTGGCATCCACGCGGCTTTTTCAGCCGAACGGAACATTCCCATGTGGAGCAAGCGCCGCTTGTTTCTTCTCCCCGAGGGGAGAAGTCCGCGGCAGCCGAATGAGGGGGCGAGGGTGCGGTCTATCGCTGGCGTTGCCCCCTCATCCGTCCCTTCGGGCCACCTTCTCCCCGCCGGGGAGAAGAAAGACGCGGCAACATCCTGCCAAAAGCCATCGAGCGATTACGCGGCCTTCTCATCCCCCAGCGGCTCCAGATGCTCTTCCAGCACGGAGCGCAGATGCGCATGCTGGGTCGGCAGCTTCAGCGCCTCGCCGAGATGGGCGGTGTCCTCGTCGCGGTCGAAACCCGGCTCGTTGGTGGCAACTTCAAACAGCACGCCGCCCGGCGTGCGGAAATAGATCGCCCAGAAATAATCGCGGTCGATGACGGGTGTCACCTGATAACCGGTGTCCATCAGCGCCTTGCGCACCTCCAGCTGCTTTTCGCGGTTTTCGACCGCAAAGGCGATGTGGTGCACGGAGCCAGCACCCAGCCGCGCGCCTGATATATTCGGCATGGTTTCGATGTCGATGACATCGGCACCGTTGCCGCCGGGCATACCAAGGCGCAATACGCCGTCCTGACGGTCGACTTCCTGATAACCCATGAATTTCAGGAGCTCGGCCGTCGCACCTTCATCGCGAAGTCGCAGCGACGCACCCTGAAAACCATGGATCGCCTGATCCTGACCAACACCATTGCCGATCCACTGCGCACGGTTGTCATCCCTGACCTCGACCAGCGCAAAACCGTCACCATCGGGGCCTGCGAAATGCAGGCGCTTGTTTCCAAAGGCTTCGTCGGCCTTCAGGCCATCCACGCCGGCCTTCGAAAGACGCTCCTGCCAGTAGCCGAGCGACCCGTCCGGTACGGAAAACAGCGTTGTGCCCACTTCGCCGGTGCCGGGACGGCCGCGGGCGATATGTGGAAACGGGAAATAGGTCATGACAGAGCCGGGCGTGCCGACTTCATCGCCATAATAGAGATGATAGACATCAGGCGCGTCGAAATTGACCGTCTTCTTTACCCGGCGCAGGCCGAGCGTATCGGTGAAAAAACTGTTGTTCTGGCGCGCGCTCGCCGCCATGGATGTGACGTGGTGCAGGCCCTTGATCTGGTTGAGCATGATAAACCCCTTCTTGCCTGGCGGGCCGCATGGTTGGGCCCGTCCTCTTCATGGCGTAAAGATGGGGTAACAGTGCTCTCGGGCATAGAGTGGACAACGGGTACGGATTGTTCCCGAATGGTGAACGATAAAACCGACTGTTCAACGACCGATGAGCCAGTCAATGATCGTCGGCGACACCCAGGCTCCAGTAACCGACCGCGCGCAGAGCAGCTTTCGGCACGGAAATCTCGTCGGTAAGGAAGGATTTTGCCGCCCTCGCCTCGGATTTTTCGCAGGCGACAAAGACATGCAATCCTTCATGGTCCCCGCTCCAGGCATGGTCGCGCAGCGCTTTTTCAATAAGGCCGGCGGTGCCGGCGGCCTTGCCGCGACGATAGAGCCATGTCCACTCGACATTTGCCGCGCAAACGATTTCCTGCCGCTCGGCTTCGTCATCGATCTCGGCATAGACGCTGAGCTTCTTCCCGGCCGGCATTTCGGCCGCCATGCGCAGCATCACCGGCAGCGCCGTCTCATCGCCGGCAAAGACATAACGTTCGGCCTCCGGGCAGACACCGCTCGGGCCGATGATGCCGAGAACATCACCGGGCTTGGCCGTTGCGCCGAATGTCGCGCCCGGCATGTGGTCACCCTCATGCATGACGAAGTCGATATGGACTTCACCGCGCGCGATATCGCCGGAACGGATGGTGTAGACGCGGCGCGTGAGAAGATCCTCGCCCGCCGGCCAGACGATGGCCCCGGTGGGCGCAAGATAAGGCCAGACCGGCGCTCGGGCCTGATCCGGGACCAGAAGCAGCCGCACATGCATGCCGCCCGTCATCAGCCTTTCAATGCCGCTTTCGACGGAAACCACCAGCCGGCGCATATGCGGCGTCAGATTATAGGCGCGGGCAATCTTGCCGACGAAAAGATTGGGCAGTTCGCGCTGCTGCGCGCCATGGCCGCTCCAGCGGAAATCCAGCCCCGTCTCCCCGGAAAACTCGACAATATGCTCGGCCACCATGGCCTTGACCGACATCAATATATGTTCGGAAATGCAGCTGACGCTTGCGGCGAAACGACCGCCTTCTGCGCTGAAGCGGCCATGGCCGTATTCGGTCTTGAACCGAACCGTCGCGCCTTCGCGCTCCATCTCCATATGCTCGGAAAAATGATCCTCGAAAGCATCGACGATCGACAGCGGATCGGGCAGTGAGACGGAGGTTTCGGCAGACAGGAGAGACACGGGCATAATCCTTCACTTCATAGTCTAGTATTCTTTAGACCGGAGGCTGCCGCGCGTAAAGACATTTTGGTTTTGAATCCCGTCATGCCGGACATGATCCGGCATCCAGCCAGCCCAAGTCTTTGGGCCGAAGGACTCTTCTCGCCGCGCAGACACGCGTCGGCTGGATTCCGGCTCACGGCCGGAATGACGGAAGTATATGCAGGGAGGGCTTACACCGATTCCGGCAATTGCCAGTCGATCGGGTCGCGGCCATGGGAGATGAGAAAGGCATTCGCCTTGGAAAAATGGCCATTACCGAAAAAGCCGTTATGGGCGGAAAGCGGTGACGGGTGCGGCGAGCGCAACACCAGATGTTTGCGCTGGTTCACAAAGGCCGCCTTCTTCTGGGCATAGGAACCCCAGAGCAGGAAGACGACATGGTCGCACTCGTCGTTGACGGCGCGGATGACGGCGTCGGTGAATTTTTCCCAGCCCTGCCCCTGATGCGAGGCGGCGCGGGCCTCTTCCACCGTCAGCACGCTGTTGAGCAGTAGCACGCCCTGTTTCGCCCAGCTTTCCAGAAAACCGTGGCCGACCGGGCGAATGCCGAGATCGGCCTGCAATTCCTTGTAGATATTGACGAGCGAGGGCGGGATGCGCACGCCGGGCTGCACGGAAAAGCACAGTCCATGCGCCTGGCCGGCGCCGTGATAGGGGTCCTGTCCCAATATGACGACCTTCACCTCATCGAGCGGTGTCAGATCGAGAGCGCGGAAATAGTCCGCGCCCTTCGGGAAGATACGCTTGCCGGCTGTCTTTTCGGCAAGCAGGAACTCTTTCAGCTTTTGCATGTAGGGGCTGGCGAATTCTGCGGAAAGCACGCGCTTCCAGCTGTCTTCGAGTTTAACGCCTGCCTCTGCCATGCCTGCCTCCATCAGAGCTTATTTGAACCGGTTGCCGCGCTGCAGCACTTCGATCTTGTAACCATCGGGATCGCAAATGAAAAAATATTTTGCGAAAGGCTGGCCCTTGTAATCGGCCTCGATGATCTTGCCGGGGGAAAGCCCGATCTCGTTGAAGCGCTGATGCTCGGCGTCAACATCGGCGACGCTGACGGCGAGATGGCCATAACCGTCGCCCAGCGCATAGGGCACTTCGCGGCCGCGGTTGACGGTCAGCTCCAGCTCGAAATCGCCCTCGGCATTGCTGAGATAGATCAGCGTGAAATTCTCGAACTCGGCGCGTTCCGCCACTTCAAGCCCGAAAGCCTGTTTGTAAAATTCCACCGAACGCTTTTCGTCCAGCACCCGGACCATCGAGTGGATCAGCTTGGCCATGGTGTTTTCCTTCTTCTTCCTGTTGACGGCCCGGTTATGCTCCGGGCATCGCGGCCAAGGGGATAAAGACAGTGTGCGGCGCTTTCAACCCTAAAGGCGCGACACAGGGCCGGGGAGAACGCAGATCACGGCAAATGTGATGGCAAAAGCTGCCGGTTTCCGGTGCGGTGGAGCCTGCGGCAACGGGACCCATCCTTTTCGGCCCACCGCTCTATCCTGAGTGGTAAAGTCATGATACCGGCTAGGCATGCGCCTTTTATACCTCTGTCTTGGCTGGCTTATGGTCGCGACCGGCATTGTCGGCGCGTTTCTTCCCGTTTTGCCCACCACGCCTTTTCTGCTTCTGGCGCTCTGGTGTTTTTCCCGCTCCTCGCCAAAACTCGAGGCGTGGCTTCTCGCCCATCCCAGATACGGCCCTTCCCTGCGGCGATGGCGCGAACGCGGCGCAATAGCCCGCAAAGCCAAGATCGCGGCGCTTTCGGCCATGTCCGTCAGCTACGCCGCTTTCTGGTTCCTGAGCGAGCCGCCGCCGTTGCGCGCAGCCGTCGTCGCCGCCGTCATGCTGGGCTCCGCGCTCTTCATCGCCACCCGCCCGGAAAATTGAGGCGGAGGACAGCCCCTATCGGTGGCGAGACTGCGGAAGTACGTAGGGAATATGCCGCGCCGGCAGCCGGCCGACGACACCACCAATGCCATAGACCCTTGCAATGGTCTCATCGCTGATCGTTTCCAGCGATGGGCCACTGGCCGTCACCCGGCCGCCATGCATGACGATAAGTTGATCGGCAAATTCCGCGGCCAGATTGAGATCGTGCAGGATGGCGAGAACCAGCCCGCCGCCGCTTGCAAAATCCCGCGCCGTTTCCAGCACGGCGATCTGGTGGCCGATATCGAGACTTGCGGTGGGCTCGTCGAGGAAGAGCGCCCTTGCCTCGCCATTTTCAACCGGGTTCGGTACCTGCGCCAGCGCCCGCGCAAACTGCACCCGCTGCTGCTCGCCGCCTGAGAGCATATTGTAGGACCGCTGTTCGAAACCGCGCAGCCCGGCCTTGGCAAGAGCCCGGCGGGCCTGCTCTTCCGGCGCACGCGACCCCTGCGCGACCGCCCCCATGCGGACGATTTCGAGCGCAGTGAAAGGGAAGGCGAGCTGGGTGCTCTGGGGCAGCACGGCGCGGAGCCGCGCAAGCTGGACCGGCGTGAACACCGGCAGGTCGACATCATTATAGGTCACCAAACCGGCCTCAGCGCGCATCTCGCCCGAGAGAACCTTCATCAGCGTGGATTTGCCGGCACCGTTGGGACCGATGATGACATTGACCTTGCCGGGTTTCAGATCGACGCTGACTTCATCAAGCAACCGACGGCCGGAGCGGATGAGGGTAAGGTTTTCGGCCCGGATCATGACATGTTCCGCATGGAAAAACCGCCGCGTCCCAGCAGCAGGAACAGAAAGACCGGCGCACCGATGAGCGCCGTGACGACGCCGATCGGCAGTTCCGCCGGTGCGGCCACCGTGCGGGCGAAACTGTCGGCCAGCAGCAAAAGCGCCGCCCCGCCAAGGGCGGAGGCCGGCAGCAGGAAACGATGCGACGGGCCGATGGCGAGGCGAAGCAGATGCGGCACGACGATACCGACAAAGCCGATGGAACCCGCCGCCGCCACGCTCGCCCCGCAGGCGGCGGCAACGGCCAGAATGACGACCCGTTTCAGCCGCTGCACCGGTATCCCCATATGGAAGGCGGCCGCATCCCCGAGGATGAGCGCATCCAGCCCGCGCGCGACGAAGGGAATGATGGCGAGAACGACGATGATGAAAGGCAGGGTGGCCAGTACCTTGGCGGGCGTTGCCCCGCCGAGAGAACCGAGCGACCAGAAGGTGATGTCGCGCAGCGCCCGGTCATCGGCGACGAATATCATCAACCCGGTCATCGCACCGCTGATGGCCGCCACCGCAATGCCGGCCAGAATGAGTGTGGTGGTTGAGGTCGCGCCGTCCTTCGTGGCGATCAGATAGAGCACCCAGGTGTTCAGCAGCCCGCCGAAGAAGGCCATGATCGGCAGGAAGTGAGGGCCGAAAAAAAGCGCGACCGTGGCAAGCGCGCCTTCCCCGAGCGAAATGGCGGCGACAGCAAAGAGCGCAGCGCCCGAGGTGACGCCGACAATACCGGGATCGGCCAATGGATTGCGGAACAGGCCCTGCATCATCGCCCCTGAAACAGCGAGTCCCGCACCGATCAACATGCCGAGCGCCGTGCGCGGCAGGCGCACCGCCTCGAGAATGATCCTGTCGCGCGCATCGAGCTGATCCGCGCCGCCGGTGAGATAGGCAAGGAGTTCGGAGATGCCGACGCCGGTGGGTCCGCTGATCAGCGATACGCCACAGGCAAACAGCAGGATGCCGACGAGCACGACAAGGGCAACAACGCCCTGACGGGATCTGTCGCCCGCAACGCTGCCCTCGGTCGAACTCAAGACGGCTAGGCTCACGGCTTCACCACATCAGGATAGAGCTTGTTTGCCAGCTCCCGGCCTGCAGCGGGCGTACGGGGGCCGAAACCGATAAGATAAAGCCCATCCATGCTGATGAGCGCCTTGCTGGCGGCGGCGGGTGTAGACTGGAACGCGGGAAGCGCGAAAGTCTCATCCGCCTTGGCGGCGTGGTCGCCGCGCGCCATTGTGAGTACCACGTCGGGCGCCGCGGCAATGACCGCCTCGTCCGTCAGCGGTTTGTAACCGGTAATGTCCTCCGCCGCGTTGATACCCCCAGCCATTTCGATGATCGCCGCCGCCTCTGTATCCTTGCCCGCCGCCATGACGCGGCCACCGGCAGTGGAAAGCACGAACAGAACGCGTTTCCGGCCCTGTTCCGGCACGGCGGAGACGTCCTTGGTGAGCGCATCAAGCCCCGCCCTGGTCTCGGCAGCCAGCGCCTTCGCCTTGTCCGAGAGCCCCACGGCCGCACCGACATCCTCGATCTTTTTAGGGATTGCATCGCCGCTCGGCGGCGTATCGACGGTGACGAAAGGCACCGCGCTGGCTTTCAGGATGGCGATGACGTCCGCAGGGCCTGAGCCGTCTTCGGAGAGAATGAGATCGGGTTTCTGCGACAGGATACCTTCTGAAGACAGTGCCCGCATATAACCGACGTCAGGCTTTGCAAGCGCATCGGCCGGATAGCTGCTGGTGCTGTCGCGCGCCACGATACGGTCTCCTGCACCCAGCGCATAAAGGATTTCCGTAACCGTACCGCCCAGGGCAACGATGCGTTTAGCCTCCGGATTACCCTTGTCCGAAGCCATGGCGGCCGGCGCGGCAAAGGCTATTGCGGCGGGCAAGAGGGCGGCGAAAACAAAGGAACGAAGACGGGAATTCAACATGGCGTTATCCTGAAAAAACGACCCGGCGCAGGTTCACCCGCGCCACTAATCTTGAGTTATCTACACATGTTTATACGCCGCGCAATCGATAAGTGGAGTATTTTTGTTCGCTTTGGCGTGAACCCCTTCCCAACCCCGCCCGCGGACGATATCCTGACTGAAACAGGAAACTTAAAGGGAGACTTTCATGTTTATCGCAATGAACCGCTTTCGCGTCGTGCCGGGTTACGAAGACACATTCGAATCCATCTGGCGCGAGCGCAAATCGCATCTGAGCGAATTGCCGGGCTATATCGAATTTCACATGCTGAAAGGCCCGAAGGCGGACGATCACACGCTTTATGCTTCGCACACCGTCTGGGCCACCAAGGACGATTTCCTTGCCTGGACGAAATCCGAACAGTTCCGCGCCGCCCATGCCAAGGCCGGCGAGAACCGCGGCAAGGTGGAATATCTCTCCGGTCCGCATTTCGAAGGTTTCGACGTCATCATCCACGAAGACAAGAATGGCGAGCGCCGTTCGATTGCCGCCTGAGGCTAACCGATGAGCATTGCAGTCCAAAAGACGGACGACGACAGGCGGGCACGCGCCGCCGCCGCGCTCGCTGAAAAACCTGATGGCATCGTGGAGGCCATCGCCGCCAAGGCCGAGGTGACGCCGGCCGAGATTTTGGCGATCCTGCCGGAAGGTGCGGCCGTTTCCGCTGCCGCCGACCGCTTCGATGCGATCTGGAACGAGATGCGCGGCTGGGGTGAAATCCTGATGATCGTGCAGACCGGCGATATCGTGCTGGAAGTGCCGGGCCATCTGCCTGAAGGCACGGAGAGTCACGGCTGGTTCAATATCCACGGCGACAGCCCCATCGGCGGTCACATCAAGAAGGACAATTGCGCCGGCATCACCTTCGTCGACCGCGGCTTCCACGGACGCCGCTCCTGTTCCGTCTGGTTCATGAATGCCGCCGGCGGCGCCATGTTCAAGGTGTTCGTCCGCCGCGACGAGAACAAGGAGTTGCTGGCCGAACAACTGGCGAAGTTCGAAGCGCTGCGGAACGGTTTCCGCGGCTGAGAGCTGAGCGGAGGCCGCCGGCAAGGAGTTGCTCCCTTGGACGATGCGGCCTCCCACCACCCTCATTCCTGTGCTCGTCACAGGAATCCAACCAGCCCAGGTCTTTCGGCTGAAAAGAATCTTCCCGCCACGCAGACGCGTGTCGACTGGTGTCCTGTGACAAGCACAGGAATGAGGGCGGAGGGGATGCAAATGGCATAGATCCTCCCGTCGCTCCCTTGCCATACACCAAATGTCCATCTGACCGGGTTTGAAAATCCGGTTCATCGCACGTTCAGTGCCGTTTTTTATCATCCGGTTCAATTCCACCGGAACCAGCACGGAGCAAGCACCATGACCGACCACCAGCCCCTTCTTTCGCGCCGCAGTTTCGCCGGTCTTCTCGCGCTTGCCCCGCTCTTTGCGGCAGGCGGCGCGGCGGCGGCACCGGCGAGCCTGCGCGGCAGCGTCTCCTATCGCGAACGCATCGCCCTGCCGCCGGGCGCAACCGTTACCGTGCGCCTGATCGATGTGTCGCTGGCGGACGCGCCGTCACAGACGATTGCCGAAACCACCATTCGCCCGCGCGGCCAGGTGCCGGTGCCCTTCGTGCTGCGTTATGACGACCGCGACATCCGTGGCCGCCGCTCCTATGCGCTGAGCGCCGAAATCCGCGACCGCGACCGGCTGCTCTTTACCACCACCCGGCGCTATTCCGTCCTGACCGGTGGCCGCGACGATACCGATCTCGTGCTGGAGCGCGTCGGCGCCGGCCCGGGCCGCCCGGAGCCGGAAGCCGGTATCGATGGGAACTGGCTGGTGCAGGAAATCCGCGGCGAGAGGGTTCGCGGCCGCCGGCAGGCGACGCTGGAAATCTCCCGCGAAGGCCGCGTTTCCGGAAATGCCGGCTGTAACGGCATTGGCGGTGAAGTGAAGATCAACCGTAACCGTGTCGATTTCGGCCGGATGATTTCCACCCAGATGGCCTGCGCGCCAGACATCATGCGCCAGGAGCGGCAGTTCATCGAAGCGCTGGAAGGCGCCCGCTCCTTCAGGCTGGAGCCGCGCCGCGGCGCGCTGGAACTGCTCGACGGCCGCGGCCGCACGGCAATGCGCCTGCGCCGCGCCTGAGATTGGCGACCGCCCCGGCAAATCACCCCGCGTCGCCGTGCTGGCCATGGAACATTCCATGTCGCTTCCGGCACGGCGCGCTTCCCTTTCCCGCCCTATGACTTTGACTGCGTTCGTCTTGACGCTTTGCTCCACCGCGGAGCTGCGCTATGGAACGCGCCGAACTGCGTCGGCTGATACCGGCGCGACGTCTCTGAGGGAAAACGAATGACATCCTATGTTCTGACCGTAGCCTGCAAATCGACCCGCGGCATCGTCGCCGCGATTTCCGGTTATCTGGCGGAGAAAGGCTGCAATATCGTCGACAGTTCGCAGTTCGACGACCTCGAGACCGGCAAGTTCTTCATGCGCGTCTCCTTCATCTCGGAAGAGGGCGCCTCCCTTGAAGCCATTACCGACGGGTTCCGGCCGGTGGCGGAAAAATTCGGCATGGAAGCGGATATCTACCCGGACGGCCAACGCATGAAGACGCTGCTGATGGTGTCGCGTTTCGGCCATTGCCTCAACGACCTGCTCTATCGCTGGAAGATCGGCGCGCTGCCGATCGACATCGTCGGTGTCGTGTCCAACCATTTCGATTATCAGAAAGTTGTCGTCAATCACGACATCCCCTTCCACCACATCAAGGTGACGAAGGAGAACAAGCCGAAGGCCGAAGCCCAGCTCATGGAGCTGGTCGAGACAACAGGCACGGAGCTCGTCGTGCTCGCCCGCTACATGCAGGTTCTTTCCGATGACCTGTGCCGCAAGATGTCAGGCAAGATCATCAACATCCACCACTCCTTCCTGCCAAGCTTCAAGGGCGCGAACCCCTACAAGCAGGCCTATGAGCGCGGCGTGAAGCTGATCGGCGCGACAGCGCATTATGTAACAGCCGATCTCGACGAAGGCCCGATCATCGAGCAGGACACGGTGCGCATCACCCACGCGCAATCAGCCGATGACTATGTCTCGCTTGGTCGCGATGTGGAAAGCCAGGTGCTTGCCCGCGCCATCCACGCCCACATCCACCACCGCACATTCATCAACGGCAACCGCACCGTGGTCTTCCCGCCAAGCCCGGGAAGCTATGCTTCCGAGCGGATGGGGTGAGACGTCGCCAGTAAACCCGATGCCTGACGGCTGCTATCGTCGCACCGTCGCTTGCGATGCGGCACCGACCTTGTTCTTATCGCGAATGGCTTTGAATGGAGCGAGCCGCTCACGCATTTTTTCGACGATTCTGATTTTCTCGGCAAAAGACAAATTGGCTCGGACATGCCGAGCCTCTGCTTTGCGTGCCAGAATCTCATTCAGCGTGAAGTTTGACGGATTGCTCATGGATTGGAATTTAAATCCAACACATCATCATGTCCAGTTTTAGCAAGAAATTCCCCCCATTTACCGTCAAGCCCGTGGCGTTTCACGACATCGCGTAGAAGCTCGATGTTTACGGCATTCGCGTCGAGAAACGCGATCACCCGTGCATGATCCTTGTATCTTCCGGTACGGATGGCAATCGCTACCAAATGATGGGCAGAAAGGACGCGGGTCGTGATCTGGCGGCCCGATCCGAAATCTTCAGCAATCTCTTCCGCTTGCTGTAATGCTTCCACATCCAGCGCATCGGAAGCGGGAAGAAACTGAACAGGCCAACCTTCGATCAGCAGGCCTTCCTTTTCCCATTGCTCATAGCCTCGCGCTTTAAGGTAGGGAACAATTTCACCGAGCGTCACAAGTCCGCCAGGGGATGAGGATGAAAAAGTTATCAAAATATCCAGGTCTTCCGTGACGGTCGGCTCAATATACAAAAGAGCCGCAACCGCCCCCGCAATGACATAGGTTTCAATAATGCCATCATCGACCATGGCGTTTAAAACTTCGAGTGACTTTTCCATCGACATCTTCACGTCCCTCTATCGAAAACTATTCCACGCCACCAAAAACCACCCGCGCTCTCAGCCCACGCCCACCCGCACCATCCTCCAGCATCAGCCGCCCGCCGAACAGCCCGGCGATCTCCTCGATGATCGCAAGGCCGAGGCCCGCGCCGGGGGCCGCGTTTTCTTCGCCGCGGGCGAAGCGCTGGCGCACCATGGCGCGTTTTTCAGGCGGGATGCCTGGGCCGTTATCTTCCACTTCCAGCCAGACGACACCCGTCTCCCTGCCCACGCGGACGGTGACTTCCGCGCCGCGACCGGCATAATTGATGGCGTTGGAAACGAGGTTGCCGATCAACTCGCCGATCAAGAGCGGTTCGGCGAGAATGGTCGCCTCGACCTCGCCTTCGAAACCGAGATCGATACCCGCCTCAGCGGCCCGCGGCACGAAATCGGCCGTCACGCTCTGCGCCACAGCCACGAGGTCTATCGCGGAAAAATCATGTTTCTCGCTGGAGCCGGCAGCATCGATATTGGCCATGCGCAGAAGCTGGGCAAGGATATGCTCGGCATGGGCGACCGATGCCCCACCCTTCAGCGCCGCCGCCTGCGCTTCCTCAAGGCTGGCGGCGCGGGCGGAAAGAGCCAGCTGGGTGCTGATGATGGCAAGCGGCGTGCGCAGCTGGTGGCTGGCATTGCCGGTGAAATGCCTGAGCGCATCCAGCGCCGATTGCAGCCGCACCATGAAGGAGTTGACCGTCTCCACCAGATTTTCCACCTCGACAGGCACGGATTGGCGGATGGGGTGCAGATCGTTCGGGCTGCGCTCGGCAATGGCTTCACTGAGCCGGTAAAGCGGGCGCAGCGAAATCGTCACCGCGATCCAGACGATGATCGCCGCCCCGACGATCATCAAAAGCAGGCGCAGCGCCGAGCGCAGGATGATTGCCTGCGCCAGCTGGCTGCGGGCAATGGTGGTTTCGGCAACCGTGACGGAAAAGGGCACGGAATTGATGCCGGTGGAAGCGAAACGCCTGATGGCAGCGATGCGGATCGGTTCATCGCGAAACACGGCATCGCGATAGGCGGGCGTATCACCCTTCGGGTTCGCGACCGTCGGCAGGTTCTGATAGCCGGTGAGGAATTGCCCGTTCGGCCCGTCGACACGGTAAAACACCCGGTCCTGGGCAGCCGATGTCAGCATTTCCAGCGCCACATAGGGAATGTCCACTTCCAGCGAGCCATCCTCGGCCACCACCACCCGCTCGGCAATGGCGAGCGCTGAACCGGAAAGCACCCGGTCTGAAACCACATTGGCGGTGTTGACCGCCTCGCGCCATGTATCGGTCAGCGCAACGCAGCCGATGATGGCGGTGGAGATGAGGAGCCAGCCTAGAAGTCGCCGCCTGAGCGAATAGGCGGCCTGTATCATTCAGCCATCTCCGGCAGCTTTTCGAGATAATAACCGATGCCGCGCGCCGTCTTCACCGTCAGCCCGTGCGGCGCGAGCCGCTTGCGCAGGCGGCTGACATATTGCTCGATGGCATTTGCGGAAATATCGTCGTCGAAACCTGTCAGTGACTGCACGATCGCCTCTTTGGCGACAACCTTGCCCGCCCGCATGAACAGCACCTCCAGCAGCGCCACTTCGCGCGCCGGAATATCGAGCGGGCGACCGTCCGCCGAAAAGGTGCGGGAATTAAGATCGAACAGCACCTTGCCGAAACTCAGCGCCGAAGAGCGCAGCCCCGCATTGCGGCGCAGAAGCACCCGCACCCTCGCCTCGAATTCGGTGATATCGAAGGGCTTGATCATGTAATCGTCGGCACCGAGATCGAGCCCCTTGACCTTTTCTTCCGGTGTGCCGCGCGCCGTCAGGATCAGTACCGCCGCCTTGTCCTGACGCGATCGCATGGAGCGCAGCACCTCGATGCCATCCATTTCCGGCAGGTTGAGATCGAGAATGACCAGATCGAAACTTTCCGCTGCAATTGCCGCATCGGCGGAGGCGCCATCAGAAACCACGTCCACCGCATAACCGCTGCCGCGCAGAAGCGCCGAAAGCCCTTCCGACAGCACCTGATTGTCCTCGACCAGCAAAATACGCAAATCTTCCTCCTGCAACATTGCCGAGTTTAACCAGACCCTTACCGCTTGTGAATGGCCAGCGCCTGCGGCATGATCTTTTCCATGCGTATCTGCCTTCTTCTCTGTCTCTGTCTCTGCATGGCCTCGCCTGCGCTTGCCCAGGCCGTCGTTTTTCCGGCTCCCTCCGGCAAGGCGGATGCGCAGACACTGGTGGTCTATTCCTCGCTCGACGAACCGCTGGCGACGCCGATGATTGAAGGCTTTCAGAAGGCCAATCCCGATATTGCCGTCCATTATGAGGATATGCTGACCGGCGAAATCTACGACCGCATCGTGAAGGAAACCGACGCCGGCAAGAAGACCGCCGATTTCGCCTTTTCCTCGGCCATGGACCTGCAGGTGAAGCTGAGCAATGACGGTTATGCCCAGCGGTCGGATCTCGCCATGAGCGCCCGCTGGCCCGCCTGGGCGAACTGGCGCAACACCGCCTATGCGCTGACCTTCGAGCCGGCGGTTTTTGTCTATCACAAGCCAAGCTTCACCACCGAAAAGCCGCCCGCCACCCGCGCCGAATTTGTCGATTATCTCGAACGCCACGCCAAAGAGGTGCATGGCCGTATCGCGACCTATGACATCGAACGCTCCGGCGTCGGCTTCCTGTTCATGTCACGCGAT
The DNA here is from genome assembly GCF_003938925.1 of Agrobacterium sp. FDAARGOS_525. Classification (NCBI taxonomy): domain Bacteria; kingdom Pseudomonadati; phylum Pseudomonadota; class Alphaproteobacteria; order Hyphomicrobiales; family Rhizobiaceae; genus Agrobacterium; species Agrobacterium sp. FDAARGOS_525. The sequence goes on from NZ_RKIU01000003.1 coordinate 520,393, forward strand.
CAGGAACAGTTCGGCGATATATGGAGCGTCATCAAGGCCATGGGTGCCGCGGGTGTGAAGGTTTATTCCACCTCCTCGGCCATTCTGGAGCGCGTCTCCGACGGCCGCTTCGTGATGGGTTACAATATTCTCGGCTCCTACGCGGCAGACTGGGCCTCACGCCACCCGGATGTCGGCATCGTTCTGCCGAAGGATTATACCGTCGTGATGTCGCGCATCGGGCTGGTTCCGGAAGCCGCAGCCAATCCTGAACTCGGCCGCCGCTACCTCGAATTCTTCATGTCCAAGGAAGGTCAGACGATCATGGCCCGGCAATTGCAAATCCCCGCCGTCAGCCCGGAAGTGGCGGGCGAAAACACGGCGAACACCATGCAGGCCATCCACGGTGCGCAATTGCGGCCGGTCCCGGTCAGCCCCGGCCTGATGGTCTATCTGGATCAGGTCAAGCGCACCCGCCTGATCGAGCGCTGGAACGAGGCGCTGCGGTCGCAGTAGGTTTGAGCGCCCCACCCTCCCTCAGTCCTGTGCCTGTCACAGAAATGAGGTTGAAGCAGGCTTCAAAGGCGCAAAACAAAGCCGTCCACACGCCACAGTGGACGTCCGGCACAAATTAAGAGAGAGTAAATGCGCAAGGACTTGCGTTGCGTCAGTTAGATGACAGCTTTTTGTGATGCTCTGCAATCCTTCTTCATTCCGTGGAGGCGGAAGAAGATGCGGGAGGAAATCTTGAGGATTGCCAAGGCCCAGCGTTGAGTACTCAGCGTCGGCACAGATGCGCCCTGAAGCCCTTCCGCATAAACGAAAAACGACGCCCAAAAAGGGCATCCTGAGGAGGGTTTTCTACGTGAAACATTTTCTTATCGGCACATTTCTGGCGGGCATGATCGCGCTTCCGGCGGCTGCGGCAGATTACACCGTCATCGCACCGGCCAATCCCGGTGGCGGCTGGGACCAGACCGCGCGCTCGCTGCAGAGCGTGCTGCAGGAAGAAGGCATTTCCAAGAGCGTTCAGGTGCAGAACGTACCGGGCGCCGGCGGCACCATCGGTCTTGCGCAATTCGCCAGCCAGCAGAAGGGTAACCCGCACGCCCTCATCGTCGGCGGTTACGTCATGGTTGGCGCGATCCTCACCAACAATGCGCCCGTGACGCTGAAGGAAGTAACCCCGATCGCCCGCCTGACCGGCGAATATGAAGCGATCGTCGTTCCGGCATCCTCGCCGCTGAAGACCATCGGCGATCTCATCGACCAGCTCAAGAAGGACCCGGGCAGCGTGTCCTGGGGCGGCGGCTCTGCCGGCGGCACCGACCATATCGCCGTTGGCCTGATTGCCAAGGCGGCCGGCGTCGATCCGACCAAGATCAACTACATCGCCTATTCCGGCGGCGGCGAAGCACTTGCCTCGATCCTCGGTTCGCAGGTCACCGCTGGCGTTTCCGGCTATGGCGAATTCGAAGGCCAGGTGAAGGCCGGCACGCTGCGCCTTCTCGCGGTCACCAGCGAAAACCGTCTTGAGGGCGTAGACGCGCCGACGCTGAAGGAAAGCGGTCTTGATGTCGTCGTGCAGAACTGGCGCATGGTTGCGGCAGCCCCCGGCATTTCCGCCGATCAGGAAAAGGCCATCAACGCCGACGTCGAAAAGCTGGTGAAATCCGCCAAGTGGCAGGAAACCCTGAAGACCAAGGGCTGGATGGATACCTATCTCGCCGGTGACGCCTTCAAGGAACAGCTTGCCAAGGACACGGCCGCCACCGAAACCATCCTCAAAGACATCGGACTGGTAAAATGAGCCAGGGTTCCAACCCTTCGCATGATCAAAAGCGTCGCCCCGACTGGGCGGCGCTGGTCATTGCTGTCGCCCTCGTCGCCGTTGCCAGCGTCATCTTCTGGGATAGCGCCCGCCTTGCCAGCGTCACCGGTTATTCCCCTGTCGGCCCGGCAACAGTACCCTACGCCATCGCCTTCTGTCTTGTCGGACTGGCGATCTGGACGGCCGTCGAGGCCTGGCGCGGGGATTTTCCCGAGCGTGACAGGCAGGAAATCGCCCCCGTCGTGTGGGTCATTGCCGGCCTTGCCGCCCAGATGCTGCTGCTGACCGTCGCGGGCTTTTCCATTGCCACCGGTCTGCTGTTCGCCTTCACGGCACGCGCTTTCGGCAAACGCAAGCTCTGGTTCTCGATACCGGTCGGCATTGTGCTGAGTTTTGCCATCTGGATCGTTTTTGCCCAGCTGCTGCAGCTTTCGCTGCCCGCCGGACCTCTGGAACGGCTGTTCTTCTGACAGCCATTCCAACCATATTCGAGATCACAGGAACCGCCGGCGCGCACTGACGCCAAAGCCAGCCGTTCCGCCCGCCCTTCCGCTCGACAGGGGGACATCTGTCCATGAGTACCTTTGAATTCCTGCTGCACGGTCTTGAGGTTGCCGCCCAACCCATGAACCTGCTCTATGCGCTGATCGGCGTGACACTCGGCACCGCCGTCGGCGTTCTGCCCGGCATCGGCCCCGCCTTGACCGTCGCGCTGCTCCTGCCCGTCACCTACCGGCTCGACGCTGCCGGTTCGCTCATCATGTTCGCCGGCATCTATTATGGCGGCATGTATGGCGGTTCGACCACCTCCATCCTGCTCAACACGCCGGGCGAAAGCGCCTCGATCGTGACCGCGCTCGAAGGCAACAAGATGGCCCGCAAGGGCAGAGGCGGCCCGGCCCTCGCCACCGCCGCCATCGGCTCCTTCGTGGCCGGCCTCATCGCCACCATCGCGCTCGCCTTCGTCGCGCCCTACATCGTCAAGCTGGCGCTGGTCTTCGGTCCGCGCGAATATTTCGCACTGATGGTGCTGGCTTTCGTCACCGTTTCCTCCGCCTTCGGGGATTCGGCGCTGCGCGGTCTCACCTCGCTGTTCATCGGCTTTGCGCTGGCCATCGTCGGCATCGACCAGCTGACCGGCCAGACCCGCATGAGCTTCGGCATCCCCGACCTGCTCGACGGCGTGGAAGTTACAACGCTTGCGGTCGCCATGTTCGCCATCGGCGAAACGCTGTTCATCGTGGCGCAGGGCCAGAGCGGCGACGACAAGGTCGAAGCCGTCAAGGGTTCGGTCTGGATGAGCGCGCAGGACTGGGCGCGTTCGTGGAAGGCTTGGCTGCGCGGCACCCTGATCGGCTTCCCGATTGGCGCGATGCCTGCCGGCGGCGCTGAAATCGGCACGTTCCTGTCCTATGCCACCGAAAAGAAGCTGACCAAATATCCGGAAGAATTCGGCAACGGCGCGATTGAAGGCGTTGCGGGTCCGGAAGCGGCGAACAACGCCTCGGCTGCCGGTACGCTGGTGCCGCTCCTGACGCTCGGCCTGCCGACGACGGCAACAGCGGCCATCATGCTCGCCGGTTTCCAGCAGTTCGGCCTGCAGCCCGGGCCCCTGCTGTTTGCCACCAATCCGCAGCTGGTCTGGGGCCTGATCGCCAGCCTCTTCATCGCCAACCTGATGCTCTTGGTACTCAACCTGCCGCTCGTTGGCCTGTGGGTAAAGCTGCTGACAATTCCGAAGCCCTGGCTTTACGCCGGCATCCTGCTATTCGCAACGCTCGGCACCATCGGCGCCAACCCGTCGGTGTTCGAACTCGGCATGCTGCTCGCCTTCGGCATCCTCGGCTACATCATGCGCATCTTCGGGTATCCGATTGCGCCTGCGGTTGTCGGCCTCATCCTTGGCCCGCTCGCCGAACAGCAGCTTCGCCGCGCACTGGCCATCGGCCAGGGCGACCCGACCGTGCTGTTCACCTCGCCGATTGCCGTTGGCCTGTTCATCGTCGCGGCAGCCGCCTTCATCATTCCGCTCATCATGCGTATCCGCGGCCGTGGCGAGGTGCTGACGCAGCTTGCCGCCAACGAGGATTGAGAACCAAAGAACCTCCCAAGGCAACTGGCCCCGTATCTCCGGATACGGGGCTTTTTTATGGAACGTTATGGATTGCGGCGAGGTTGGGGGCGGCATAGATTTTATGAAACCCTCTGAGGAACCCTGTCATGCGCAGCCTTGCAATCCTGACCATCCTTGCTTTAACCGGTTGCACTACCGCCGCCCCCGATGTGGAACCCATTCCCGGCAGTATCACCTATGGCGGGCAGCCCCGTACCAAACTGACAAAGTCCCCCGTCGGCAGTACGCTCAGCAACGAATTCGTGATGGGCGACGGAAGGCTGGCGATCGAGACTTACCGGGTGCAGCCGGACCGATCGTTGAAACTGGAGAGGCGCGAAATCGTCGGCGACTGGCCACCGGATTGACAGCGGCTGCCACGTTGGTCGTGATGGGTAAAACAGACGGGTAAAAGGCACCGACCAAAGTGACGCCGGCCTTTCCTTCCCCTCAACGTCACCTCGGACTTGATCCGAGGATCCATCACCACCACCGCAATGGGATACTCGCGTCAAGCCCGAGCATGACGGGGAAGAGGTTCGAGCAGATGTTTCATCTGCCCCCGCATTTCCCGCTCACGGCAATTCAGAACCATTCTAAAACATAATTTTGATTTCCGCCCGCCTTGCCAATAAAGCTGATAACGGACATCAAGTTAACCCGACGGAAAGCTATCCGCCGGTCCGGAACCATTCGCAAGGGACATATTCGTGGCCATCAACTTCACCTTCCCCGTTCGGCTGCTGGCGGCAGCGGCCTTCAGCCTTGGCGCGATGACCGCAAGCGCCGAGGAAATGACGATCAAGCACGCCCAGGGCGAGACCGTGCTGAAAGCCGCGCCGAAAAAGGTTCTGGTTCTTGATGTTCCCTCGCTCGACAATCTCGATGCACTCGGCGTCGAGCCGACGGGCGTCGTCGGCTCCAACCTGCCGACCTATCTGCAGAAATATGCCGACGGGAAATATCTGAAGGTCGGCACGCTGTTTGAGCCCGATTACGAGGCGATCAATGCGGCAGAGGCCGATCTCGTCATCGTTGGCGGCCGTTCGCGGGCAAAATATCCGGATGTTGCCAAGATCACACCGGCCATCGACATGTCGGTGGATTCCAAGGAATTCATCGGCAGCGTGAAAGCCAACATCGCCAAGCTTGGCGATATCTTCGGCAAGCAGGAAGAAGCCCAAAAGCTCGATGCCGCCATCGATGAAAAGGTGGCGAAGCTGAAAGAGATCGCCCCCAATTCCGGAACGGCGATGATCCTCGTCACCAATGCCGGCAAGGTCGGCGTTTATGGCCCAGGCTCGCGCACCGGCTGGCTGCACACCGAAATCGGCTTCAAGCCGGTCGCCGAAGACATTGATGACCGTTTCGACCGCGGCGACGTCGTCTCCTTCGAATATCTTGCCGAGGTCAATCCGGAATGGTTGTTCGTGATCGACCGCGATGCCGGCATCGGCCGCGCCACCGATCCCGGCAAGGCGGCCGCGCAGGTGCTGGATAACGAACTGGTCCACCAGACCAACGCCTGGAAGAAAAAGCAGATCGTTTACCTCGACCCCCAGGCGGCCTATATCGTCAGCAGCGGTTATACGGCGCTCACCACCCTGCTCGATCAGGTCTACAAGGCTGTCTCCGACAAGAAATCGTAAAAGCCTCTAGGCATGCGCTTCTGAAGGCTGCTCCATACTCGACGTCATCCTCGGGCTTGACCCGAGGATCCATCGCGCGTCAGGTTGTGGATCCTCGGGTCAAGCCAGAAGATGACCAAGGAGAGGTCGGACACCTGTTTCGGCAGCCTGCCAGGTTACGGGGAGCTTTTACCATTTACGAAAAACCGCCAACGTGAAATCCCTGTCTCTCATCCTTGTCCTGTTGCTAGCCCTGGTGCTCGCCATCACCAGCCTGTTCGTCGGCGTGAGCAACGTTTCGCTCGCAACGCTTTTCGCACCCGACACGAGTGCAGACGCGCTGCGTGTGCTGCTCGTCAGCCGTATTCCGCGCACGCTCGCGCTGATCCTTGCGGGAAGCTCGATGGCGATTGCCGGCCTCATCATGCAGATGCTGGTGCGAAACCGCTTCGTGGAACCTTCCACGGCAGGCACGACGGAATCCGCCGGCCTCGGCCTGCTCGCCGTCACCCTTTTGGCACCGGATACACCGATCTTCGGCAAGATGCTGGTGGCAGCAGCTTTTGCTCTCGCCGGCACCGCGCTGTTCCTGCGCATCCTGCGGCAGGTGCCGCTGCGCGACGTGCTGCTGGTGCCGCTGATCGGCATCATGCTTGGCGGCGTCATTTCCGCCGTCACCACATTCTTCGCCTATCGCTTCGATCTGCTGCAATCGCTCGGGGCATGGATGACGGGGGATTTTTCCGGCGTACTGCGCGGCCGTTATGAGTTGCTGTGGATCGGTTTTCTCTTCGCCATCGCCGCCTATCTCGCCGCCGACCGCTTCACTGTGGCGGGCATGGGCCGGGACTTCACCACCAATCTCGGCCTCAACTATCGCCGGGTAATGGCGCTCGGCCTCACCATCGTTTCGCTGGTCAGCGCTGTCGTGGTGGTGACGGTGGGCATGATCCCCTTCCTGGGCCTCATCGTGCCGAATGTCGTGAGCCTGATGATCGGCGACAATATGCGCCGCTCGGTGCCATGGGTGGCGACGCTCGGCGCGGTCTTTGTGCTCTCCTGCGACATCATCGGCCGGACGGTGCGCGCGCCTTACGAAATACCCATCGGAACCGTGGTCGGCGTCATCGGCAGCGCGCTGTTCCTCTATCTCCTGCTGCGGAAACGCAACCATGCGTGAGAGAAACCCTGACAGGCGCGCAAAAATCGTTCTGCTTGTGCTTGCCGCACTGGCGCTCGTTTCCATGACCGCCTTCATGACGCTCGGCGCCAGGGGAAGCTGGAGTTTCGTGCTGCCGTTTCGCGGCATCAAGCTCCTGTCGCTTTTGCTGGTGGCCTACGCCATCGCCGTTTCCACCGTACTGTTCCAGACGGTCACCAACAACCGTATCCTCACCCCTTCGGTCATGGGTTTCGATTCACTCTACGTGCTGATGCAGACCGGGCTGATTTTCGTCTTCGGCTCGGCAACAGTCGTGATGATCGATCCTCAAGTGAAATTTCTGGTGGAAACCGGGCTGCTCGTCGCCTTTTCCGCCCTGCTCTATCGCTGGCTTTTTGTCGGAGCGGAACGCAGCCTGCATCTTCTCGTCCTGGTCGGTATCGTCTTCGGCGTGTTTTTCCGCAGCCTCTCGGGCTTCATGCAGCGGGTCCTCGATCCGAACGAATACACGGTGCTGCAGGATGTGCTTTTCGCCAGTTTCAATTCCATCGATCCGACGCTGCTCACTGTTTCCGCCATCATCATCGGCGTGTTGACCATTATCGGGCTGCGCCTGATGCACACGCTCGACGTGCTCTCGCTCGGCCGCGCGACGGCCATCAGCCTCGGGGTCGAATACAAGTACACCGTGACCGTCATCCTCGTGCTGGTCTCCGTACTTGTTGCCGTCTCCACTGCGCTCGTCGGCCCGGTCATGTTCTTCGGCCTGCTGGTCGCGGCCCTCGCCCATTATCTCACCGGCAACGGCAAGCATGCCTATGTGCTGCCTGCGGCGATCCTCATCGCCGTGATCTGTCTCGTCGGCGGTCAGGTTGTGCTGGAGCGGGTTTTTGCCTTCGATACGGCGCTCTCCATCATCATCGAATTTCTGGGCGGCATCGTCTTTATCGGTCTCATTCTGAAACGAGGTGCGCGATGATCATCGCCAGTCAGATCAGCAAATCCTATGGTGACAGCGTCGTCATCGACGGCGTCTCGGTTTCCATCCCGGCAGGGGGCGTCACCTCCATCATCGGGCCGAACGGCGCGGGTAAATCCACGCTCCTGTCCATCGTCGCAAGGCTGATGTCCATGGATACGGGAACCGTCTCGGTCGACGGGCTGGATGTCACGAAAACCCCCTCCGATACGCTGGCGAAGCGGCTCTCCATCCTGCGGCAGGACAACCACATCTCCTCGCGCCTGACCGTGCGCGACCTTGTCGGCTTCGGCCGCTACCCCTACTCCAAGGGCCGCCCCACCATCGAGGACAAGGCCCATATCGACCGGGCGCTTGAATATCTGCACCTTGAAAATCTGGCCGACCGGTTTCTGGACGAACTGTCCGGCGGTCAGCGCCAGCGCGCCTTCGTGGCCATGGTGCTGTGCCAGGATACGGATTATGTGCTGCTTGACGAGCCGCTCAACAACCTGGACATGAAACACGCCTCCAGCATGATGAAAATCATGCGCAAGGCGGCCGACGAGCTGAAGAAGACCGTGGTTCTGGTTCTGCACGACATCAACTTCGCCTCCTGGTATTCCGACACCATCATCGCCATGCGCGAGGGCCGCATCTGTCATCAGGGTCCTGCGGAAGAGATCATCCGTCCCGATATTCTCAAGGAAATCTATGACATGCCGATCAGCGTCAGTGAGATAGACGGCCGGCGCATCTGCCTGTTTTACGAATGACATGATGATTGTGCAGGATTTTTGCTGTCCCGTCGCCTAACATGGAACAGGGCCACAGGCCCGCACGTTAATCGACGGACTTTTCCAAAGCGGCATTCCGTCCGCAACTTCAGGAGACATCGATGAAGACGCACAAGACGAAGAACGACCTGCCTTCAAACGCCAAGTCGACCGTTATCGGCATTCTAAACGAATCGCTGGCTTCGGTGATCGACCTTGCGCTCATCACCAAACAGGCGCACTGGAACCTGAAAGGCCCGCAATTCATCGCCGTGCATGAACTTCTCGATACGTTCCGCACCCAGCTCGACAATCATGGTGACACGATTGCCGAACGTGTGGTCCAGCTTGGCGGCACGGCGCTCGGCAGCCTGCAATCGGTCTCCTCGACAACCAAGCTCAAGGCCTATCCGACCGACATCTACAAGATCCATGACCATCTGGACGCCCTGATCGAACGTTATGGCGATGTGGCCAACATGATCCGCAAGGCCATAGACGATTCCGATGAAGCGGGCGACCCCACGACAGCCGACATCTTCACCGCCGCCTCGCGCGATCTCGACAAGGCGCTCTGGTTCCTCGAAGCGCATGTGCAGGAAAAGAGCTGAGCGGAAATCCGCCCACTTCAAAAACAAAGCGCCCGGATATCCGGGCGCTTTTTTTCTTCTCAGCCATCAGTGCCGCCGCAAAACGGCAAGCCCGATGTCCCGCAACATCTCATGGTCGAGAATGCCACGCTGGGCGCTGCGGATAAGAACCGCCGCGCACTCGTTGGCAACGTGGCTGCTGCGATCTTGAAGGCACTCGAAACATACGCCATCGAAAATATTCTGCAGATCGGTGATCTGCTCCGGCGACAATTGTGCGCCAACCCGTTCAAAAGCTGCATACGACAAGGCTCATCCTCCTGATGATATGCCAAGTATCGTTTCTTTTTTTCGTGGACAGGAAATTTGTACACCCGAACGAATCACTTGTCGAATCAGATTTTAACCAAATGTAAATAGATTATTTCCTGGCACCGCATCTGGGCGCTCCATTGTGAGACGGCAATAAAAACCAGATGAAACAATATCTTCGCTCAAATATCCATGGCGTCCGAGCCCGCCGCTTCCCGGAAGGGCAGATAAACTCGAAGGCGGGCGGATTTCCACCGAAACCGCAAAAGAAACTGTTGCATTCCAAAAACGATTGAGCGATATAGCACCCGTCGCCGCTTCGGCGGCCCACGGTTCAGCATACTACCCCGGACCGGTGGATTTGAGCGGGTGTAGCTCAGGGGTAGAGCACAACCTTGCCAAGGTTGGGGTCGAGGGTTCAAATCCCTTCGCCCGCTCCAAATTTCCAGAACAGGCCGATAAATCTCTGGCATGCCCGATGCGAGGCGCATCGCCATACGCGAAAATTTCTCGCGCAAAGAAACCGGGAAGAGAGTTCTCTCCCCGGCCCTCATCGTCAGGCGGCCTCGTCCCAGACGGGCGCAAGCCCTTCCGGCGAAACGATGCGGCCGTCCGGTCTTGCAAGCGCACGGATTGCCGCCATTTCATCTGCCGAAAGCTCGAAGTCGAAGATGGCGAGATTTTCCTCGACCCGGGCCTCACTCACCGTTTTCGACAGGGCGACGACGCCCTGCTGCTGCACGAGCCAGCGCAGAACCACCTGTGCTACCGACTTGCCACGGCCCGCGGCAATCTCCTTCAGCACCGGATCGTCAAACACTTTACCATCGGCCATCCCGTAATAACCCGTCACCAACATGCCCGCAGCTTTGGCGGCGGCGATAACCACATCCTGATCGATGTAGGGGTGGTATTCGATCTGGTTGGTCACGATCGGGGCATCGGACAGCTTCACCGCTTCGGCCATCAGCGCCGTGCTGAAGTTGGAAACGCCGATATGGCGCACCTTGCCGGCCTGCCTCACCGCGTTCAGCGCGCCGATCTGCTCGGCAAGCGAAACCGCCTCGTTCGGCCAGTGCAGCAGCAGCAGGTCCACATGGTCGGTCTTCAGCTTTTTCAGGCTATCATCGACAGAGGCGAGGAAGGCATCGTGCCTGTAGTTCTCGACCCAGACCTTGGTGGTGAGAAACACTTCGCCGCGCGTAACGCCCGAAGCAGCAATGGCTTCACCGACCTCGGCTTCATTGCCATAGATCTGGGCGGTATCGATATGGCGGAACCCGGCCTTCAGCGCATGGGGAACGATACGCAGCACATCGGGGCCGGGAATGCGAAACGTGCCGAAACCAAGCGCCGGGATTGACGCGCCGTTTGCAGTGACATCAAACATATATTTTCTCCTTCGAGGTGGCCCGGCCGGCTTGGGAGCGGCCGGGTATTTCATGAAAAGCTCAGGCAGTTTTCAGCGTCAGCGCGGCGCGGCGGTCGAGCGCGCTGCTCCAGATGGTCAGAAGCAGGGCAACCGCGACGAGGATGGCGCCAACCCAGGGTGTGGCTCCAAGACCCAACGGTGATTCCACCACCAGACCGCCGAGCCACGCGCCGATGGCGATGCCGAGGTTGAAGGCGGCGATGTTGAGCGCCGAAGCGACATCGACGGCGCCGGGACGATGCTCCTTGGCAAGCTGCACCACATAAAGCTGCAGGCCGGGAACATTGGCGAAGGAGAGGAAACCAAGCGCGGCAAGCGTGATGAGCGTCAGCACCGGCGAAACCGCGGTGAAGGAAAAGACGAGCAGCACGATGGCCTGCGCCAGGAAGAGGCCAATCAGCGCCCTGGCCGGATTATGGTTGGCGATCCGGCCGCCACCGATGTTGCCGGCCGCGATGGCGATACCGTAAAGCACGAGGATAAGGCTGACGCTCTTTTCCGAAAATCCGGTCACATCCTGCAGGATTGGCGCAAGGAAGGTGAAGGCGACGAAGGTGCCGCCGTAACCAAGCGCGGTCATGGCGAAGACGATGAGCAGGCGGCCGGAGCCGAGAACACGGACCTGATCGAGCAAGCTTGCCGGCGGCGCCTTCTTGAGTGTGTTCGGGAGAAGCGCTGCAATGCCGAGGAAGGCAATGACACCGAGGGCAGCAACGGCCCAGAAAGTTGCGCGCCAGCCGAAGACCTGGCCGATATAGGTGCCGAGCGGAACACCGGTGACGATGGCGACCGTAAGGCCCATGAACATCATGGCAATGGCCGAGGCGCGACGGTTTTCCGGCACGAGATCGGCCGCGATGGTGGAGCCGACCGAGAAAAAGACGCCATGGGAGAAGGCGGCAATGACGCGGGCGACCAGCAGCATCTCATAATTGGGTGAAAGTGCTGCGAGACTGTTACCGACGATGAACAGGGCCATAAGGCCGAGCAGCAGCGGCTTCCTCTCTATCTTGCCGGTCAATGCGGTCAGGATCGGCGCACCAAACGTCACACCCAGTGCATAGACACTGACGATGAGACCGGCGAGCGGCAGGGTGATATGGAGATCGTTTGCGACAGTCGGCAGCAGACCGACAATGACGAACTCCGTTGTTCCGATCGCATAGGCCGCGATCGTCAGGGCAAATATGGCCAATGGCATGACGAATACCTCTTCGCCCGCAGCTGGATCGCGGGCCTTCTGGACAGCTTGGGGCTGCCCGGTTGGATCAAATTGTATGAGCGCAATATGGGCAAAGGGGACTTGCATGATAATCGGCAAAGCCGGATAAATACCTTTGAATTGATTTCATAGGTGATGCGCGATGGATAACAGGGCCGGAGAGATGGAAGTCTTTGTGGCGGCGGCGGAACTCGGAAGCTTTTCAGCCGCCGGGCGCAGGCTGAAGCTTTCGCCCTCGGCCGTCAGCAAACTTGTCACACGTATCGAAGACCGTCTCGGCACCAGGTTGGTGGCACGCTCCACCCGGCTCGTAACGCTTACGCCGGAGGGCGAGGTCTATCTGGCGCGGGCCCGACGCATTCTCGCCGACATAGCCGAGACCGAGCAGATCGTGGCGAGCGGCGGCAAGGTGGTGCTGCGCGGGCTGCTACGGGTCAACGCGACGCTGGGCTTCGGCGAACGTTATCTCCTGCCGCTTGCACCGGAATTCCTGTCGCTTTATCCGGAAATCGAGCTGGATATTTCGCTGACTGACGGTGTCATCAGCCTGATCGAGGAACGCACGGACATTGCCATACGCTCCGGCGCCATGGGCGATTCATCGCTGAAGGCAAGAAAGCTGAAGGAAGTACGCCGCGTTATCGTCGCCTCCCCCACCTATATCGAACAATACGGCATGCCGGAAACGCCGCAGGATCTGGCGCGGCACAATTGCCTGAGCTTCAATTTCAGTCGCAATCTCAATGAATGGCCGTTCCGCGACCCCGGTTCTGCCGATGTCTATCGCCTGCCAGTCACGGGCAATGCCTCCGTCAATAGCGGCATGGCCATGCGCAGGCTTTGCCTATCGGGGCTTGGGCTCGGTCGGGTCGGTGAATTCCACGTCGAACCCGATATTAGGGCTGGCCTGCTCGTTCCCGTACTGGAAGACTATAGCGCCGAGGACATGGAGGTGATCCACGCGGTTTATGCCGGCCATGAGCATCTCGCAGCCCGCGTGCGCGCCTTCATAGATTTCCTTGCCGCAAGGGTCGGGCGCTGATTATCACACCAGCCCATGTACCAGCTTCGCAAGCCAGTCGACAAATACGCGGACCTTGTTGGTCACGTGCCGGGTCTGGGGATAGACGACATAGATCGGCATCGCCTCCCGTCGCCATTCGGAAAGCACCGGCACCAGCTCTCCGCGCGAAAGGGCGTCGCGCACCATGAAGATCGGCAGCTGCACGATGCCCATGCCGGCGAGCGCCGCATTCAAGTAGGTGCGGCTGTCATTGACGGAAACGACGTAGTTGGGCGTCAACTCGACGCTGCGTATGCCATTGTCGAAGGAGGCCGGCATGATCTGCCCGGTGGTGGCATTGAGGTAACCCACCGACAGATGATCCTTCTCCAGGTCCTCCGGTTCTCGCGGCATGCCAAAATTTTCGATATAGGACGGCGACGCAAATGTTTCGAACCGGAGTTCGCCTACTTTTCGGGCAATCAGCGACTGATCGCGCAACACGCCTACGCGTAGCGCGCAGTCGACATTTTCCGCGATATAATCGACCAGACGGTCGCCGACACCGAGATCGAGACGGATTTGCGGATAGCGCTGGTAAAATTCGCAAAGATGTGGGATAACCACAAGGTCCGCAAAGACACCGGCCATTTCCACGCGCAACCGGCCGGATGGCTGCACCTGCGCGCTGGACATGCTGCCGTCAAGTTCTTCTATTTCCGATAAAATCTGCGATGCACGCTCATAATAGAGAGCGCCGTCCGTTGTCAGCATCACTCGCCGCGTCGTGCGGTTGAGAAGCGTGGTCTGCAAATGCGCCTCGAGCGCCTGGACCATATTGGTGACCGTGGTTTTCGGCATGTTCAGCGCTGTCGCGGCGCGGCTGAAATTGCCGGTTTCCACGACACGCGTAAAAACCCGCATGGCGGAGAGCTGATCCATGATGAGATTATCCGTCTTTTTGGAATAGTGTTTTCATTTTGGCATACTTGATCGTTTTTCCCCGAACAATAATATGAATTTCAGATTTTGCAAATGTGATGCACTGCTCAAGGTGGTGCAACGGGACCGGATCAGATGAACGCGCACTGGGAGAATATCAAAAGCTGTGGGGGCTTCGCGTCCCAGCTTTCCGTGCGCCGATATGAAGGTTCGAGCCTGTGCAGCCAACCGCCCGTCGTACTTTATCTGCGCGGCGGTTCGTTTCTGGAACCCGGCCTGGAGCCGGGCGGCAATTGCCCGGAACTTCCGGTCGCGCGCGCGCTTGCAGAAAGCGGCGCGGTGGTCGTGGAGGCCGATTACAGCAGGCCTTCCGGCAACGAGTTTCCGATGGTTATCGACTGCGCTTACGAAGCGCTCGATCGCCTGAGCCGGGATCGCAAGCATTATGGCGGCGCGAAATCGCAGCTGTTCGTGGCCGGCGAAGAGGCAGGCGGCAATGTGGCGGCGGGGCTTGCCTTGAAGGCCCGTGACCGCATGCCGGGCAAACTTGCCGGTCAGATACTTCTGTCGCCCATGATCGATCCGATGATGACGACGGAATCCTTCCGCGACGCGGACAGGATCGGTATGCGCCAGCGCTGGGCGGATGGCTGGAGCCATTACCTTGCCAAGGCGTGCGGGTTTTTTCACCCCTATGCCGCACCCTGCCAGTGCACGCGGCTGAACCGGGTGGCGCCGGCGCTGATCTTTACCGCCGAGGACGACCCTCTGCGCGACGAAACGGTCAATTACGGAGACCGCCTCATCGCCTCAGGCGTTAGCGTTAGGCAGCATGTTTTCCCCGCCGGCGTCGGCTGGACGGGGCTTTATCAAGGAGAGGGCGGCGGATGGGTCTCATCCGTCTGTTCGGAGTTCAAGACTTTCGTTGACCAGTTAAACCACTGAAATTTCGCATTTTGAGCATGTCCAGTAAAAGTGCGTAGCGGTTTTACGTCCGGATCATGCGACGAAGTAAAATAGATGAACGACCTGCTCCCGATCGGGGGCGAAGGAGATACCCATGACGCTGAACACAAAGCGCCGGGCCCTGACGGGCGCCGGTATCGGGCTTGCCATGTCCGTTGCAGCAGCAGCACTGTTTTTCGACCTCCCCACCAGTCGCGATGCAACGGCCGCTTCCACGCCTGCTGAAACACCAGCGATCCCTGTCACCGTTGCCAAGGTTGAAAGCCGCGACGTGATGCGCTGGGAGGAATTTTCCGGCCGTCTGGAAGCCGTTGACCGGGTGCAGATCCGCTCCCGCGTCGCCGGCCAGATCAAGGCCGTTCACTTCCGCGAAGGTGCGCTGGTGAAGGAAGGCGATCCCCTCTTCACCATCGACCCGGCCCCCTATCAGGCCGCTGTCGCCGGCGCTGAAGGACAGGTTGCCTCCGCCGAAGCCAAGGTCAGCCTTGCGAAAACGGAACTCGACCGTGGCCGCCGGCTTTCCGACAACCGCACCATCTCGCAGAGCGATCTCGACCAGCGCCAGAGCTCGTTTGCGGATGCCGAAGCCCAGCTTCGCGCCGCCCGCGCAGCACTCACCACGGCGCAACTCGATCTCGGTTACACCGAAATCCGCGCACCTGTTTCAGGCCGCGTCGGCCGCATCGAAATCACCGCCGGTAACCTCGTCGCCGCCGGTTCCACCTCGCCGGCACTGACGACCCTCGTGTCGGTCAACCCGATCTATGCGAGCTTCAACGCCAGCGAAGGCGTGGTGGCCAAGGCTCTTGCCGAGCTGCCGAAGACCGATGGCGCCCTGCCGGCTCTCGAACAGATCCCGGTGGAAATCGGCACGCTTTCCGATGAAGGCACGCCGATCAAGGGTACGCTGCACCTGATCGACAATCAGGTGGATTCGGCAAGCGGCACCATCGGTGTGCGCGCCGTCTTCGACAATCCCGATGGCAGGTTGATCCCCGGCCAGTTCGTGCGGGTGCGCATGGGCGAACCGAAGCCGGAAAACCGCATCGTCATCAGCGATCGCGCCATTGGCACGGATCAGGACAAGCGCTTCGTCTTCGTGGTCGATGCCGAAAACAAGGTGAGCTACCGCCAGATCAAGCCGGGCGCGCCGGCCGATGGCCAGCGCATCATCGAAAGCGGCCTTGCTGCCGGTGATACGATCGTCGTCAACGGCCTGCAGCGCATCCGTCCCGGCGCAACCATCGCACCTCAGGCGGAAGATAAGGTTGCTGCCTCGCAGTAATCCATCTCTTTGATCAGTAAGCGTCCCGCGCTTTCGCGAGACGCGCATTCAGACAGAACCGGCCTTCACCGGCGGCAGAATTGCCGCCGGAGCGGCCTTCGCATTCCAAAATATACCCGGAGAGGGACTGGATATGAATATTTCCAGATTTTTTGTCGACCGGCCGGTATTCGCCGGCGTCTTGTCGATCCTGATTGTGGTGGCAGGCCTTCTTGGCATGCGCGCCTTGCCGATTTCGGAATATCCCGAAGTCGTTCCGCCATCCGTCGTCGTGCGCGCCACCTATCCCGGTGCGAACCCGACCGTTATCGCTGAAACCGTCGCGACACCGCTCGAAGAACAGATCAACGGTGTCGAAGACATGCTCTACATGGGCAGCCAGGCGACGTCGGACGGCGTGCTGACGCTCACCGTCACCTTCAAGCTCGGCACCGATCCTGATAAGGCCCAGCAGCTTGTGCAGAACCGCGTCTCGCAGGCCGAACCGCGCCTGCCGGCGGAAGTGCGCGCGCTCGGCATCACCACGGTCAAGAGCTCGCCCGACTTCATCATGGTCGTGAACCTTGTCTCCAAGACCGACGCCTATGACATCACCTATCTGCGCAATTATGCGACGCTGAACGTCAAGGACCGTCTCGCCCGCATCGAAGGCGTGGGTCAGGTGCAGGTCTTCGGCGCGGGTGACTATTCCATGCGCGTCTGGCTCGATCCGCAGAAGGTGGCCGAGCATGATCTCGCCGCCAGCGACGTCTCCGACGCCATCCGCCAGCAGAACGTGCAGGCCGCGGCCGGCGTCATCGGCGCTTCACCAAGCCCGAACGGTGTCGACCTGCAGCTCAACGTCAATGCCCAGGGCCGTCTGACGACGCCGGAAGAATTCGGCAACATCATCGTCAAGAGCGGCGCAAACGGTGAAATCACTCGCCTGCGCGATGTCGCGCGCATCGAACTCGGTGCAGCCGATTACACGCTGCGTTCTCTGCTCGATGGTGAGCCGGCCGTGGCCGTCGCCGTCCTCCAGGCGCCCGGCTCCAACGCCATCGAAATCGCCGACAATGTCCGCGCCACCATGGATAATCTGCAATTGGCGATGCCCGATGGCGTGAAATACGAGATCGTCTACGATACGACGAAATTCGTGCGCTCCTCCATCGAGAAGGTTGTCGATACACTCCTCGAGGCCGTTGGCCTCGTGGTGCTTGTCGTCATCCTCTTCCTGCAGACGTGGCGCGCCTCGATCATTCCGCTGATCGCCGTTCCGGTCTCGATCATCGGCACCTTCGCCGTCATGTATGCCTTCGGCTTCTCCATCAACGCGTTGACGCTGTTCGGCCTTGTGCTCGCCATCGGCATCGTGGTGGATGACGCGATCGTGGTCGTCGAAAACGTCGAGCGAAATATCGAAAACGGGCTCTCACCGCGTGACGCCACCTATAAGGCGATGCGCGAAGTCTCCGGCCCGATCATCGCCATTGCGCTGGTACTGGTCGCCGTCTTCGTGCCGCTCGCCTTCATCTCCGGTCTCTCCGGCCAGTTCTACCGGCAGTTCGCGCTGACGATTGCCATCTCCACCGTCATTTCGGCCATCAACTCGCTGACGCTGTCACCCGCACTTGCGGCCCTGCTGCTGAAGGAACATGGCGCACCGAAAGACTGGCTCACCCGCTTCATGGACAAGATCCTCGGCTGGTTCTTCCGCGGCTTCAACCGTGCCTTCGGCGCGGCCTCGAACGGCTACGGCAAGACCGTCGGCGGGCTGGTGACGCGCAAGAGCCTCGTCATGATCGTCTACATGGCGCTGGTGGCCGCCACCTATGGCATGTTTACGACAGTTCCGAGCGGCTTCGTGCCGGCGCAGGACAAGCAGTACCTCATCGGTTTCGCGCAGCTTCCTGATGGCGCAACGCTCGACCGTACCGAAAGCGTGATCAAGCGGATGAGCGAGATCGCCATGGAAACGCCCGGTGTCAGCCACGCCATCGCCTTCCCCGGCCTGTCGATCAACGGCTTCACCATCGGTTCCAATTCCGGCATCGTTTTTGCGGTTCTCGACGACTTCGAAAAGCGCAAGACACCGGAACTGTCGGGTGGCGCCATCGCCATGCAGCTGAACCAGAAATATGCCGGCATTCAGGACGCCTTCATCGCCATGTTCCCGCCGCCGCCGGTCAACGGTCTCGGCCAGACAGGCGGCTTCAAGCTGCAGATCGAAGACCGCGCCGGTTACGGCTACCAGACGCTGGACGAAGCGGCGAAGGCCGTCATCGCCAAGGCATATCAGACGCCGGAGCTGGCAGGCATTTTCTCCAGCTATCAGATCAACGTGCCGCAGCTCTTCGCCGATCTCGACCGCGCCAAGGCGGAACAGCTGGGCGTCTCCGTCAGCGACGTCTTCCAGACGCTGCAGATCTATCTCGGCTCGCTCTATGTCAATGACTTCAACGCCTTCGGTCGCACATACAGCGTCCGTGTGCAGGCGGATTCACAGTTCCGCGCCCACGCCGAAGATATTGGCCGCCTGAAGGTTCGCTCGGCAACGGGTCAGATGATCCCGCTGTCGACGCTGCTGAAGGTGAATGCGACGACCGGACCGGAGCGCACCAACCGTTATAACGGCTTCCTTGCGGCCGATATCAACGGCGGACCGGCACCGGGCTTCTCCTCGGGTCAGGCACAGGCCGCGATCGAAAAGATCCTTGCCGAAACCCTGCCCGCGGGCGTCGATTACGAATGGACGGATTTGACCTATCAGCAGATTCTCGCCGGCAATTCCAGCATCGTGGTTTTCCCGCTGGCGCTGCTGCTCGTCTATCTCGTGCTCGCTGCGCAATATGAAAGCCTGACCCTGCCGATCGCGATCATCCTGATCGTCCCGCTCGGCGTGCTCGCAGCCCTCACGGGCGTCTGGCTGACGGGAGGGGATAACAACATCTTTACGCAGATCGGCCTTGTCGTCCTTGTCGGTCTCTCAGCGAAAAACGCGATCCTGATCGTGGAATTCGCCCGGGAACTGGAATTCGAGGGACGAACGCCGCTTCAGGCGGCCATCGAGGCAAGCCGGCTTCGCCTGCGCCCGATCCTGATGACCTCGCTCGCCTTCATCATGGGCGTGGTGCCGCTGGTCGTCTCGACAGGTGCCGGTGCGGAAATGCGCGCCGCCATGGGTGTCGCGGTCTTCTCCGGCATGATCGGCGTGACGTTCTTCGGCATCTTCATGACTCCGGTCTTCTATGTGCTGGTGCGCAAGCTGGCGGGCAACCGTCCGCTCATCCAGCACAAGCAGGAAGAACCGGCCAAT
This sequence comes from Agrobacterium sp. FDAARGOS_525, assembly GCF_003938925.1. Taxonomy (NCBI): domain Bacteria; kingdom Pseudomonadati; phylum Pseudomonadota; class Alphaproteobacteria; order Hyphomicrobiales; family Rhizobiaceae; genus Agrobacterium; species Agrobacterium sp. FDAARGOS_525. The sequence continues at coordinate 539,890 of NZ_RKIU01000003.1, forward strand.
TCGGACTACAAGCTCGAAAAGGCCGGCTGAGACCGACACCTATCCACCGCAACCTTCGACGCAAGCCCGCCGCGCATCCCGAGATGCGCGGCGTTTCATATGGAAAGATGTGTATGCGCCTCTTCTGAAATTGAATCAGTTTCAAGTGCTTAACGGTAATACAGGCCGCGTTCCGGCCGCACCACAATTGGCAAAAGTCAATATAGATGTTGGTGACTGCGCGCAGAGGAAGAAACAATGATATTTTATGCTTTGTATTTTGTGTTACTTTCCAAGAACAGGGTGATTCGGACTAAATGATTTAGTTCAGGGGCGACATGATGGAGCAGGATTACGAGAACTGGGCGACGACCGTTGCCTATTCGATAGTGATGCATGAGGGTCTTGATCTCGCGCTTTCCGCGCAAAATCTCGATAGAGGCAAGACCAGAAACAATCGGGAGCGGTTGATGGAAGCCATTCGCACATCCTTGCTGGAAGCGCGCTCACGCAGCCACGTGACAGCGGCGCAACGGGTTTAAGCCGGCCTCCTGAGATTGTTGCGGCAGCTTTCCTGGGCACGCCGCTGCAAGATCAGGCCGGAAGCAGGTCGGTCCGCACCGCGGCTTTCAGCGGCAGATGATCCGAAGCGATACGCGCCAGTGCGCTGTCATGCGCTTCGACCTGCTCGATCAGCCCTTCACGATTGGCGATGATCCGGTCCAGAGCCAGCACCGGCAGGTTGGACGGAAAACTGGGTACGGCTGGCGGCAGAGCGCCGAAAGCATCGCGAAACGTATTGAGTGACGAACCATTGCCGAGGCGCCATTCATTCAGGTCTCCCATGAGAATGGTCGGGCATTCATCCCTCGCTTCAAGAAGGCCGATCAGAGCCTTCGCCTGCTGGGCACGGGAATGCCGCAGCAGCCCGAAGTGAGCGGCAATGACCCGCAGGGTGCCGCCGCGCTTCAGATCCAGTTCGACAACGAGCGCGCCACGCGGCTCCAGTCCGGGCAGCTTCAGGGTATGAACCTCCTTGACCGCGCCCTCCTTGAACAGGACGACATTGCCATGCCACCCATGCGCCTTCACCCCGACCTGTACAGGCACGGGGACAAGGCCGCTTTCCCTTTCCAGCCGGGCGAGATCGAGCAGCCCGGTGCGTTCGCCGAAGCGGCTGTCGGCCTCTTGCAGCGCAATGATATCCGCCCCGATTTCCTGAATCACGCGACTGGTGCGATCAGGATCGAACTTGCGGTCCCGGCCCACGCATTTATGCACGTTGTAGGAGGCGATAACGGGAAAATCATGCGCCTTTTCCGCAGGCTTGGCATTCTGCCGCTGACGGTGATTGCGCAGCGAGTCCATCACAAAGGCCGGCAGACTGGTATTCCGCGCCAGTACCGCTTTTTCGTTTTCCAGCACGCCGTCTTTTTTCACACGTCATCTCCGCTCAAAGATAGGGCGAGGCCAGCCACAGTACCCGTTCCACAAAACGAACAACGAACGGACGCGCTTTCAGTTCGCTCAGTCTTACAGGTATTGCGGCGTCGCGCGCCGTCGAGATCGTCTGCGTGATGGCCTGTCCGAACGCTTCGTCCATAACCTCCAGATCGATCTCGAAATTCAGACGCAAAGAGCGGGGATCGAGATTGGACGAACCGATGTAGCTCCACCGTCCGTCGATCACCAGCATCTTCGAATGATTGAACGCTCCCGTCGCCCTCCATATCCGGCAATAGTTGCGCAACATCTGATCGAACTGCGCCGTCATCGCCCTGTCGACAAGCACCAGATTATTGCTTTTCGGCACGACGATATCAACGACGACGCCGCGTCGCGCCGCCGTAATCAGCGCCGAAATAAGCTCCCGATCCGGGAGAAAATAGGGCGACATGATGAGAATCGACGACCTTGCGATGGAAAAAGCGCCGGTCAGCATCTTGTGATTGGTCTCGATGCTTTTGTCCGGCCCGGAGGAGCAAACGCGGGCAACGATCTGCGAGCCCGGCACGCCTTCGGGAATAGCGATATCCCAGACCGGCGTATCCAGAAGTTCCTTTGTCGTGAAACGCCAGTCTTCCGCCGCAATGGAGAAAAAATCCGCTACCACCGGTCCGCTGATCTTGAAATGCGTGTCGTGCGATTGTCTTCCCTGGCCGAATTCCTCGGTAAAACCCTCGCGTATGTTCATGCCGCCACTAAAGGCGACACGCCCGTCCACCACGAGAATCTTGCGGTGGGTGCGCAGATTGGCGTAGGGCAGCCGCAGACCCATGATGACGTTACCGTTGAAGACGTTGGCGACGATGCCCCTCTCCCGCAGCGTCGGCAGGATGCTCGGAACCGAATAACGCGCGCCCACGGCATCGATGAGCACCCTCACCTCCACGCCGCGCTGTTTTGCCCGCTGGAGGGCGGAAACGAAGCGGGCGCCGATCCGGTCATTATCGAAAATATATGTTTCGAGGATGATCGACCGTTTCGCCTGCTCGATCGCTTCCAGCATCGCCGCATAGGCGGCGTCACCCGTGGCGATGGGTTCGATGCTGTTGCCAGTCGTCAGTGCATGGCGGGTCACCCGGTCACCCAGTACCTTCATCGCCGCGAAACGGCGGCCGAACCGCTCGGCTACCAGCTCACCACCAGCGTCGAAACGGGCCACGCGGTCCATGATCTCGTCCTGCATGAAGGACCGCTGCTGGGTAATGTTGGACCGGCGGATGCGGTTGATGCCGGCAATGGCATAGATGACCGCACCGACGATGGGCGACAGCACGATGACGCCGACCCAGCCCAGTGCCGAGCGAACTTCTTCCTTCGTCATGGTGGCGTGCACGGCCGCCACGGTTCCCATCAAAACGGAGAGAACGGCAAGAATATGCGGCCAATAGGCGATGATGAGAGCGAGCATGAATACAACTATAGGGCATCAGGCGGAAAAGTGTAACGCGGTTTTCCGAAAGCCGCCGCCTTAACGAGAAATCGGTGCAGCGATCCCGCAACGAGAGGCGTTCCCTGACGGCGGCAAAACGACCGCCATGCTTTTGCGGGACAGACCCTTGCGGGATTAACGGTGGAAACTGGTCTTGCGATATGTCATGAGAGCGCATCTTGATCTTTGGGCGGGGGCAGCATTGGTGGGCTTTCTGCCGCGTTTGAACGCAAGAAGGCCGTGATGCAGGACAATACCCAAGGCGCCGTCATCGTCATTTCCAGCCATGTCATGCGGGGCTCCGTGGGCAACCGCGCGGCAGTCTTCGCGCTGGAGACACTCGGTTTTCCGGTTTGGGCAGTGCCCACCATCGTCATGCCCTGGCATCCCGGCCACGGACCATCCACCCGCATGCGCTTTCAGGACGAAGACTTCGACAAGGCGATGACCGACCTCGAAAACGCCAAATGGATCGGCGAGGTCAAGGCGGTTCTGACCGGTTATTTCGGCAGCGCCTCGCAGGTGCGTGCCGTCGCAAGGCTGATCCGAAATCTCAAGGAAAAGAACCCGGCGCTGATTTACGCCTGCGATCCTGTCATGGGTGATCTGGGCGGGCTTTATATTCCCCTTGAGACCGCCGAAGCCATCCGCGATCACCTCATTCCGCTTGCCACGGTCGCCACGCCCAACCGATATGAACTCGCCTGGATGAGCGGCGCCGCGCTTGAGACCAACAGCGCCATCATGGATGCAGCGCTTTCCCTCGGCCCGCCAAAAATGCTTGTCACCTCGGCGGTGCCGATGATGACGGGCGGCACCGGCAACCTTTACCTCAGCGGCCGCCACGCGCTGCTCGCCGAACATCGCGCCATTGAAAATGCGCCTAACGGCCTCGGCGACCTGATGTCGGCGCTGTTTCTTGCCCGCCTGCTGGAAGGTCTGGATGACGAAAAGGCGCTGCAGCTCGCAACCGCCAGCGTGTTCGAAATTCTGGCCCGCACAAAAAAACGCGACATGAACGAACTGACGCTGGAGACGGATTCTTCAAGCCTCTCCACACCCATGGCCATGGTGCAGATGCGTCATCTCTTGCATCCTTCGCGCAGCAAGCGCAAATAGCGGCTAGAGCATTTCCGTGAAACGTGGCCCTCGGTCTTCGTCCGGAAATGCGACAAGCAAGGAGTTGGAGCGGTTTCACGGCTCGAAGAAAAGCGAAAATGCTCCAAAGGATTGGTCTTCAACGCACCGAGTTCTTTCCTTGATCTCGGTCCAACCACAACGGTACTGCGATAGATGAAAGATTTTCCGGAAAACCTTCTCAACGGCTATAAGAACTTCATGAGCGGTCGTTATGCCGACGAGCGCGAAAGATACCGCGTTCTGGCCGATACCGGACAGAAACCGCAGACCCTGTTCATTGCCTGTTGTGACTCCCGCTCCGCGCCGGAAACCATTTTCGACTGCGGCCCGGGAGAGCTTTTTGTCGTCCGCAATGTTGCCAACATGGTGCCGCCCTTCGAGCCGGACGGGCAATATCACGCCACCTCGGCGGCCATCGAATATGCGGTTCAGGTGCTGAAGGTGAAGGATATCGTCGTCATGGGCCACGGTCGCTGCGGCGGCATTCAGGCGGCGCTCGATCCCAATCTGGAGCCGCTGTCGCCCGGTGATTTCATTGGCAAATGGATGAACATGGTCAAGTCGGCCGCCTCGCAAATCCAGAGCAACGACGTCATGACCGCCTCTGAGCGGCAGACGGCGCTGGAACGCGTTTCCATCCGCAACTCCATCGCCAATCTGCGCGGCTTCCCCTTCGTCAAGGCACAGGAAACCGCCGGCAAGGTGAAGCTGCACGGCGCGTGGTTCGATATTTCGACCGGCGAATTGTGGGTGATGGACGGTAAGACCGGCGACTTCCACCGCCCGGATCTGTGATTGGCAGGTAATAGCTACCGGCCAAACTCAACGCTCGTCACCCCGGACTAGATCCGGGGTCCAGCGCGATCAAGTCCTTGAGCGCCAAATACTCTTTCACGGCGCGGACGCGCCGTGACTGGATGCCGGATCAAGTCCGGCATAACGGAAGTGGGAATTCGCGCGTGGAAAGCGGCCTTATTGGCCGTCGATCGCCTTGCCGATGAAGGCGATCGCCTGCTGGTAGACACTTGCGGCGTTCCAGCCCTGAATTGCCGCGTAATTCGCCTGCCCCTGCTGGTAGCCTGCACCGCGCTGCCAGCCATGGCCGACGAGGAAGTTTGCGGTGGAAGCCAGCGCGTCGGCGCGCGAACCGACGAGATCGATCCGACCGTCGCGGTCGAAATCCACGCCGTAGCGCACGACGTTCAGCGGCAGGAACTGCGTCTGGCCGATTTCACCATGGGCGGCACCCTTGGCGTTGACATTCAGCGAGCCGCTGCCGACGAGTTTCAGAGCCGCATAAAGCTGCTCGGTGAAATAGTCCGAACGGCGGCAGTCGAAAGCAAGCGTTGAAACGGCGGAAAGCGTGTGCTGGTTGCCCATGAAACCGCCAAAGCCTGTTTCCATGCCCCAGATGGCGAGCAGCGGACCAGCTGGCACGCCATAGGCACGCTCGATGGAGGCGAACAGTGCGGCGTTGTTCTTCTTCATGGTCTTGCCGCGCGAAATGATCGTCTGACCGCCGCGCTTCTGCATGAACTGCTCGAAGGACAGCTTGAAGCTGTGCTGACCGCGATCGGCGCGGATCGTCGCCTGGTTGTAGGAGACGCCGGAGAAAGCCCGGTCGAGCACCGAGGCGCTGACGCCGCGACCCGCCGCTTCCTGCTTGAAGGCGCTGACCCAGGCATCGAAGCCCGCCGAAGTGTTGCCGCATTGCGCGGCCATAACCGGCGTCGCTGCCAGAACCGAGACCATGGCCACACCAGCCAGAATTACCTTCATTGCCCGCATCAAAATCTGCCTTCGATATCCTTTGGGGAGTTTTTCCCGAGAACCAAACCGTCAATACTGTATGATTCAGGTGCCAAAACTGTCTTTTGGCGGCCTAAATTGCCTTTCGGCAGCAAGGCCTGCAAATAAACTGGCCGTGATCTCGCCAATTATAAAACCCGCCTGCCCCACACAGAACAGACGGGTTATACTTAACGAACCTTAAAAATTCGTATCTCGGATCAGGCGGCCGCCTTGCGCGGCTTGATGAAGCCACGATTGATCAGCAGTTCGGCGATCTGGACGGCGTTAAGGGCAGCACCCTTGCGCAGGTTGTCAGAAACAACCCACAGGTTGAGACCGTTTTCGACCGTCGCATCTTCGCGGATACGCGAGATGTAGGTCGCGTCTTCGCCAGCGGATTCAACCGGCGTGATGTAACCGCCGTTTTCGCGCTTGTCGATCACGAGGCAACCCGGTGCTTCGCGCAGGATGTCACGGGCCTGATCGGCGGTGATCTCGTTTTCGAACTCGATATTGACCGATTCCGAATGGCCGATGAAGACAGGAACGCGCACGGCCGTGCAGGTCACCTTGATCTTCGGATCAAGCATCTTCTTGGTTTCGGCCAGAACCTTCCATTCTTCCTTGGTGTAGCCGTCTTCCATGAAGACGTCGATGTGCGGGATAACATTGAAGGCAATGCGCTTGGTGAACTTCTTGGCTTCGACCGGGTCGGCCACGAAAACGGCGCGGGTCTGCTGGAAAAGCTCGTCCATGCCTTCCTTGCCGGCGCCGGACACCGACTGATAGGTGGAGACGACGACGCGCTTGATCTTGGCGAAGTCATGCAGCGGCTTCAGCGCGACAACAAGCTGCGCCGTGGAGCAATTGGGGTTGGCGATGATGTTCTTCTTGGTGAAGCCTGCAACCGCATCGGCATTGACTTCCGGAACGATCAGCGGAACGTCCTGATCGTAGCGCCATGCGGATGAGTTATCGATGACGACGCAGCCCTGCTGGCCGATCTTCGGCGACCACTTCTTGGAAACATCGCCGCCTGCAGACATCAGGCAGATATCCGTGTCGGAAAAATCGTAGTTCTCGAGGTTCGAGACCTTCAGCGTGCGGTCGCCATAGGAGACTTCCGTGCCCTGCGAACGGGCGGAAGCGAGCGGCACGACTTCATCGGCGGGAAAACCGCGTTCGGCCAGGATATTGAGCATTTCGCGACCGACGTTGCCGGTGGCGCCTGCAATTGCAACTTTGAAACCCATGATCAAGCTCTCTTTCTGTCTCTCCTCTTTTTGGTGAGGTGGGAACCCGCATCATCAGATCGCGGCTTCCTCGATCCCCAGCCAAACCGGGGAGAGAGCGGTGGCCAGAGACGTCAGACGGTTTTAATCGTCGTTTTGGCCGTAATTCGGATAGAATAAGAAAGGCGCGGATCATCGCCGGCGGATTGTGCCGGTCCTTCCATGACGAACATGTCTGCAACATGCATGCGCAAGGTGATGCTCCTTCTTCGCGAGAAGCTATTAGAAGGTTTCTCGGTTCTGTCAAGGAAAAAGGCGCGTCATGCAGCCGCTCGGACCAAAGCACAAATCGCCGCAGCGACATATTCGGGACGTTTAACATTAGACTAAAGTCATAATCCGAAAGCATCGCTCTTATTGGGGTTAATTTTCTGTCACTCTCATGATCCGCGCATTGCAGCCGCAAGGTGAGTCCAGAGGAGAGAGTTGGGCTCCGCAATGCGTCGATTGGGACATCTGTGGAGGACAGACAATGGCAAATGTTGCAGCCGTAAGCGGCGCCGCCCGTCCGATGACGGGTGAAGAGAAGAAGGTGATTTTCGCCTCTTCTCTCGGAACAGTCTTCGAATGGTACGATTTCTATCTCTATGGCTCGCTGGCGATTTACATCGGCGCGAACTTCTTCAGCCAGTATCCGGAAACGACGCGTAACATCTTCGCTCTGCTGGCCTTTGCCGCTGGCTTCCTCGTCCGCCCCTTCGGCGCGCTGGTCTTTGGCCGCCTCGGTGATATCGTCGGCCGCAAATATACCTTCCTCATCACCATCCTCATCATGGGTGTGTCCACCTTCCTCGTCGGCGTGCTGCCCAGCGCATCGCAGATCGGCATCGCCGCTCCGATCATCCTGATCGTCCTGCGCATGCTGCAGGGTCTTGCACTCGGCGGTGAATATGGCGGAGCTGCAACTTACGTGGCCGAACACGCACCGAACGGCCGCAGGGGCTATTACACCTCCTGGATCCAGACGACGGCAACGCTCGGCCTGTTCCTGTCGCTGGTGGTTATCCTCGGTGTGCAGTTCGCGCTCGGCAAGGAAGCTTTCGCTGCCTGGGGCTGGCGCATTCCCTTCCTCGTTTCCGTTCTGCTGCTTGGCGTATCCGTCTGGATCCGTCTGAAGATGAACGAATCCCCCGCCTTCAAGAAGATGAAGGAAGAGGGCAAGACGTCGAAGGCGCCGCTCAGCGAAGCCTTCGGCCAGTGGAAGAACGCCAAGATCGCGCTCATCGCGCTTGTCGGTGCCGTCATCGGCCAGGCCGTTGTCTGGTACACGGGCCAGTTCTACGCCCTTTTCTTCCTGCAGAGCATTCTGAAGGTCGACGGACAGTCGGCAAACATCATGGTGGCGGCAGCGCTCATTCTTGGCACCAGCTTCTTCGTTATCTTCGGCTGGCTTTCAGACAAGATCGGCCGCAAGCCGATCATCATGGCCGGCCTCATCCTTGCCATGCTGACCTACTTCCCGCTGTTCAAGGCACTGACCTGGGCAGGCAACCCGGCGCTTGCACAGGCACAGGCGAGCGTTCGCGCCACCGTGACTGCCGCACCGGGCGACTGCAAGTTCCAGTTCAACCCGACGGGCACGGCGAAGTTCACCACGTCCTGCGATATCGCCACCTCGTTCCTGACACGCAACTCGGTGCCTTATGACGTGGTTGCGGGCGCAGCTGGCCAGCCGGCCACCGTGAAGATCGGCGACGCCACCATTACCAGCTACGACGCCGTCGCCGCCGGCGCGGACGCGGCAGCCAAGGACAAGGCCTTCCAGAAGCAGGTCAACACGGCGCTCCACGATGGCGGTTACCCGCTGGTGCGTGGCGCGGCACAGGTGCCGGACGCGAAACTGGACGCTTTCATTGCCGCAAACCCGGAACTGAACCTCAATGCAGACGCCGTTCGCGCTGCCGACAAGAAGATGGTTGCGACCGACAAGCTGGTGGCTGACAAGCTGCTGACCCCGGCCGAAACCGGTGGTGCAGCCGAAATGGCCGTTTACACCGTGGCCGGCGGCGGCGCCTTCTCCATGGTGGCCGATCCGGCTGCCGTGAACTGGGTTGTCATCATCGCGGTTCTCACCGTCCTCGTGATCTACGTGACGATGGTCTATGGCCCGATCGCAGCTTTGCTGGTCGAACTGTTCCCGACCCGCATCCGCTACTCCGGCATGTCGCTGCCATACCACATCGGCAACGGCTGGTTCGGCGGCCTTCTGCCCGCCACCGCCTTCGCCATGAGCGCGGCCAAGGGGGACATCTATTATGGCCTCTGGTATCCGATCATCTTTGCAGGCATCACGCTGGTCATCGGCATGCTGTTCCTGCCGGAAACCAAGGATCGTGATATCCACGCCATGGATTGAGTGGCAGTCGATGAAACGCAGCAATCACCCGGCGCTTCGGCGCCGGGTTTTTTGTTGCCGCCGTACCGCCATCGCCGAAAATGGGCTTTTCCAGCCTGTCAATCCGCCGCAGGTAGAAAAACAGCAAGAACAAGACAAAAACACTCGAAATGGGCTATGACGGCTTATCAGGACGGGAATGGGAGAGCAGTTTTGAGAATCGGGACACCTAAGGAATTATATGAGGGCGAAGCCCGCGTTGGCATGACGCCGGATAGCGCGCAGGCTTTGCAGAAACTGGGATATGATTGCGTCATCGAAGCCGGCGCCGGCAAGGCGGCCGGTTTTTCTGACGACGCCTATCGCGCCGCAGGCGTGACCGTGGTTGACAGCGCTGAGGCGCTTTACACCGGCTCCGACATCATCGCCAAGGTTCGTCCGCCTGAAACCTCGGAGATTGATCGCCTGTCTTCTGACAAGACGCTGATCTCGTTTTTCTATCCCGCCCAGAACAAGGACCTTCTGGAGCAGGCGAAGGAAAAGGGCGCTAACGTCATCGCCATGGACATGGTGCCGCGCATTTCGCGCGCCCAGAAAATGGACGCGCTCTCCTCCATGGCCAATATCGCCGGTTATCGCGCGGTGATCGAGGCGGGCAATAATTTCGGCCGGTTCTTCACCGGGCAGGTCACCGCCGCCGGCAAGGTGCCCCCCGCCAAGGTGCTGGTCATCGGTGCCGGCGTTGCCGGTCTTGCCGCCATCGGCACGGCCACATCACTTGGCGCGATCACCTATGCCTTCGACGTTCGCCCTGAAGTGGCCGAGCAGATCGAATCCATGGGCGCGGAATTCGTCTATCTCGATTTTGCCGACCAGCAGCAGGATGGCGCAGCGACCGGCGGTTATGCCGCCCCCTCCTCGCCGGAATTCCGCGAGAAGCAGCTGGAGAAATTCCGCGAACTTGCACCGCAGATCGACATCGTCATCACCACGGCGCTGATACCGGGCCGCGACGCGCCGAAGCTGTGGCTTGCCGACATGGTGGCGATGATGAAGCCGGGTTCGGTCATCATCGACCTCGCCGCCGAGCGCGGCGGTAATTGCGATCTGACGGTTCCCGACCAGCGCGTCGTGTCCGACAACGGCGTCATCGTCATCGGCTACACCGATTTCCCAAGCCGCATGGCGACGCAGGCCTCGACCCTCTACGCTACCAATATCCGTCACATGATGACCGATCTGACGCCTGCCAAGGATGGCAAGGTCGTTCATAACATGGAAGATGACGTCATCCGCGGCGCGACGGTCACCTATCGGGGTGAAATCACATATCCTCCGCCGCCACCAAAAATTCAGGCCATTGCCGCGCAGAAACCGAAGGAAAAAGCAAAAGAGCTGACGCCGGAGGAGAAACACGCCAGGGAAAAGGCCGAGTTCAAGGCACAGACCAAGAACCAGGTCGGGCTTCTGGTCGCCGGCACGGCCGTCTTGCTGCTCGTTGGCCTCTACGCGCCGGCAAGCTTCATGAGCCACTTCATCGTCTTCGTGCTTGCCTGCTTCGTCGGCTTCCAGGTGATATGGAATGTCAGTCACTCGCTGCACACGCCGCTGATGGCCGTGACCAACGCGATTTCCGGCATCGTCATCATCGGCGCATTGCTGCAGATCGGTTCCGGCAACTGGCTGGTGGTGATCCTTGCCTCGCTTTCCGTCCTGATCGCGACGATCAACATTGTCGGCGGTTTCCTCGTGACACGGCGCATGCTCGCCATGTTCCAGAAGTCCTGAGCGTGCGGGGATTTAAATAAATGACCATTGGTATTGTTTCCGCGGCCTATGTTGCCGCAGCCGTTCTTTTCATCCTTTCGCTAGGCGGTCTTTCCGGACAGGAAAGCGCCAAACGTGCCGTCTGGTACGGCATAACAGGCATGGGCCTCGCCATCATCGCCACCGTCTTCGGCCCTGAAATCAGCAAGGGCGTCGGGCAGTGGCTCGTCGTGCTCCTGATGCTGGCCGGCGGCTCCGTGCTCGGCTACTTCGTCGCAAGCCGTGTACAGATGACCGAGATGCCGCAGCTTGTGGCGGCGCTTCACTCCTTCGTTGGCCTTGCCGCCGTTTTCATCGGCTTCAACGCCCATATCGAGGAAGCGCATGTCGCCTCGCTCGATGAAACCGCGCGCTCCTTGCTGACGGGCTTTTCCGCCATCCTCGCCCACAAGACGCCTGTTGAACTGGCGATCATGAAGGTCGAGGTCTTCCTCGGCGTCTTCATCGGCGCGGTGACCTTCACCGGCTCTGTCGTTGCCTTCGGCAAGCTTGCCGGCAAGGTGGATGGCAAGGCGAAGAAGCTGCCGGGCGGGCATCTGCTGAACGCTGGTGCCGCGATCCTGTCGCTGGTGCTGCTCATCATGTATTGCAACGGCGCAGGCGCATGGACGCTCGTCCTGATGACGCTTGCCGCCTTCTTTATCGGTTACCACCTGATCATGGGCATTGGCGGCGCCGACATGCCTGTCGTCGTCTCGATGTTGAACAGCTATTCCGGCTGGGCGGCAGCAGCCATCGGCTTCACGCTCGGCAACGATCTGCTGATCGTCACGGGCGCGCTGGTCGGCTCCTCGGGTGCGATTCTCTCCTACATCATGTGCAAGGCGATGAACCGCTCCTTCATCTCGGTCATCCTCGGCGGCTTCGGCGGCACGACGGGCCCGGCGATGGAAATCGAGGGCGAACAGGTGGCGATCGACGCCGAAGGCGTGGCCGCAGCGCTGAACGACGCCGACAGCGTCATCATCGTGCCCGGTTACGGCATGGCGGTGGCGCAGGCGCAATCGGCCGTATCGGAACTGACCCGCAAGCTGCGCGCCGACGGCAAGACCGTGCGCTTCGCCATCCATCCGGTGGCTGGCCGTCTTCCGGGCCACATGAACGTGCTGCTCGCCGAAGCGAAGGTGCCTTACGACATCGTGCTCGAAATGGACGAGATCAACGACGACTTCCCGAGCACCGACGTCGTCATCGTCATCGGCTCCAACGACATCGTCAACCCGGCAGCGCAGGACGACCCCAACTCGCCCATCGCGGGCATGCCGGTGCTGGAAGTGTGGAAGTCGAAACTCGTCATCGTCTCCAAGCGTGGCCAGGGAACGGGTTATTCCGGCATCGAGAACCCGCTGTTCTACAAGGACAATACGCGGATGTTCTATGGCGATGCGAAAAAGTCGATCAACGACCTTCTGCCGCTGATCAAGTAAATGAAAAGGGCGTTTCCGGGAGACCGGGAACGCCCTTCGACTTTCTGAGAAACGACGATAGGTTTCGTCCGTCATGCCGGACTTGATCCGGCATCCAGCCATGGCGCGTCTGCGCCGTGAAAAGAGTCTTACGCGATCAAGGACTTGATCGCGCTGGACTCCGGATCAAGTCCGGGGTGACGGTGTGCGGATGCTATGGCCGCGCCAAACAGAATCGTCCCGCGGGATGTTGTCGATAGACCGCCTTCAAAGCACCCGGTAACGCCGGTTGAAATACATCAGCGCCTCATCACCCGCATTGATCTTCATATCCACGACCTCGCAGATGAGAATATCGTGCGTGCCGCCGTCATGGGCCTCGCGGATACGGCAATCGAATGAGACGAGCGCATCTTCGAGAACCGGCGCACCGGTTTCGAGCACGCCCCAGTTGCCCGCAGCGAAACGTTCCTCAGCAGGCGTCTTGCCACCGAAAAGCGTGCTCAGCACCTCATGATGGGCGGCGAGCGTGTTGACGCAGACCACACCATTGGCCTTCACCACCCTGTAAGCGGAAGAATTGCGGTTGAGGCAGATGAGAAGTGTGGGCGGATTGTCGGAAACGCTGCAAACCGCCGTCGCGGCGAAGCCTGCCCGGCCTGCGGCGCCATCCGTCGTGACGATATTGACCGCCGCACCGAGCCGCGCCATGGCGTTTCTATAATCGAGGCTGCGTTGCTCTGCAGTCTTCGTCTCCATTGCCGCTTCCTTTTCAAGAGACATCATCTGCATCTAACTCATCCTTCCTTAACAGGCCCTCAAGCCAGCACACAGGCGTCGTCAAAGCCAAGGCGCGGCAGGCGGCCAAAGAGCTTTGACGGATCGCCATGACCGAGATTGATCAGGAAATTGGATTTCCACGTCGTGCCGGCAAAAAACGCCGCATCCACCTTGCCCTTGTCGAAACCGGACATGGCGCCGGTATCCAACCCCAGCGCGCGGGCGGCAAGGATCAGATATCCGGCCTGAAGCGTGGCGTTGCGAAAGGCAGTTTCTTCGGCCACGGCAGGGCTGGAGGTAAACCACGAACGCGCATCGGCGTGCGGAAACAGTTCCGGCAACTTCTCGTAAAATTCGCTGTCGATGGCAGCGATGACCGTGACCGGCGCGGCCATGGTCTTTTCGAGATTGCCCGAGGAGAGTGCCGGCCGAAGCTTTTCCTTGGCTTCCGGGCTGCGCACGAAGACGAAACGTGCCGGCGAGCAATTGGCCGAAGTCGGTCCCATCTTCGTCAGGTCGTAAAGCGCGTGCAGCGTCTCGTCACTGATCGGCTTGTCCGTCCAGCCATTGTGGGTGCGTGCTTCGGTGAAAAGCGTTGCGAGTGCTGCATCATCCAGTGCTTTCGTCATCGTGCTCTAAAATCCTGTCAGAATGTTTGGTCAACCGGCAGCAGAAACTGCAAAAGCCGGGCGTTGAAAAGGTCGGGTTCGGTGATATTGACCGCGTGAGCCCCGAAATCGAGAAGGCAAAGCTCGCTTTGCGGCAAACCGTCGGCAAGACGCAACGAGCGGGTATAGGGCACCAGAAGATCGTCCTTCGTTGCCACCACCAGCACCGGATTCCCTATCTCGCCAAGCCGTGCGTCCACATCGAAGGCCCGCAGCGCCGCAATGCGGCGGAGCACATTGTCCTTGCCCTGAAAATGCGCCACGCCATGGGCATCGTCCCGTGCCAGCCGCTCCTGATTGTCAGACATCCACGCCGCCGGATAAAGGAACAGCGGCTGCGCTTTGACAAAAGCCTCGACGCCCGACTTTTCCAGAAGCTCAATCCGCACATCAAAGCAGCGCCCGGAATGCGGATCGGCCTTGCTCCACGCGTTGATAAGCACCAGCCGGTCGATAAGGCCGGGTCGCCGCAGCGCGATATCGAGGCCGATCAGGCCACCGAGGGCATGTCCCATGAAGTGGAATTTTTCGAGGTTCAGGGCTGAGACAATTTCCAGCACATCATCCGCCATGGCGGAAATGCCGCCATCGAGCGGCACTTCGCCGCCTGTCCTGCCTGTTCCGCGATGGTCATAGGTGACGACCCGGAAATGGCCGGAAAGAGCCTCGATCTGCGGCGTCCAGTAAGCACCCGATCCGCCCAGTCCCGAGGACAACAGGATAGTGGGGGCCTCAGGCTCGGTGCGACCATGAACCTCGAAATGCATCATCTGCCTTTTCGCCCTATTTGCCGATATGGGCGACGGTGGCGATTTCCACCAGCGCATCGGGCTTGACGAGGCCGCACTGGATGCAATAACGCGCCGGCTTGTCGCCGGGGAAATATTCCGCATAGACTGTGTTGACGGCCTGATAATTCGCCCAGTCGGTGATGAAGATGTGGTTCATCGTCACGTCTTCCATCGTGCCGCCGGCGGTCTCGATGACCGACTTGATGGTTTCGAGAACATGGCGGGTCTGCGCGCTGGCATCGCCCACATGCACGACATTGTTGTCCTTGTCGAAGGGCAGCGTGCCGGACACGTAAACCACGCCATCGGCGAGGGTTCCCGGCGAAAAGGGAGCGATGGGTTTGCTGGTGCCAACGGGCACTATGATCTTTTTCGGCATTTCGTTCTCCTCTTTGTGTTTCTCAATCAATCGGTGACAGGTGCTGCCTGCGAGATGACGCCGCAGAAATCATTGACGGTGGCGACCCAGCCGAAAAACTTCTCGACATTGTAGACCGTCGCCTGCTGGATAAAGTCCGGACCGAGATGATGGGTCGCATCCTCCAGCATCACCCCGAAATATTCGAGATGGAAGGCATCGCGCAGCGAGCTTTCCACGCAGACATTGGTGGCGATGCCGACAAAGACCAGATTGCGGATGCCACGCGCGCGCAGCACGCTATCCATATTGGTGTTGAAAAAACCGCTGTAACGCGTTTTCGGCACCAGAATATCGCCGGGCTGCGGTTGCAGCTCGTCGACAATGGCGTAGTCCCATGTGCCCTTGGCCAGCAGCTGGCCCTGCAGTTCCGGCCTTTTGCGCATGGTCTTCAGCGCATTGGACTTGTGCCAGTTGGGCGAACCCGGCCCGCCCGCCTCGACATAGTCCTTGTCCCAGCCATTCTGGAAATAGATGACCTGGACACCGGCGGCCCGCGCCGCATCCAGCGTCTTCTTGATGTTGGCGATGGTGCCCTTTGCGCCTGAGATATCGAACCCGGCCAGATCGACGTAACCGCCCTCGGTCGAATAGGCATTCTGCATGTCGACAACGACAACGGCGGTCTCGCTGGGTTTCAGGGTAATCGGCTCCGGCCTTGCGGGAAGCGTCACGCTTTCCGAACGGCTCTCCGGGCCCTTGTAACCTGCCACGACGGCTTCGCTCATTCCGCTGCCTCCAGTGCCGCTTGAACATGCGCGCGGCTCTTCATCAGCGGCTGCACGTATTTGCCGAATTTTTCGACCCCTCCGAGGAAATCATCGAAGGTCAGCATCACGCCCCCCGTTCCCGGCACCTCGCTCATTTCATCCAGCATGGCCGCCACTTCCTCATAGGAGCCGATCAGGGTTCCCATGTTGATATTGACCGCAGAGACGGGGTTGGACATATGCCGGACATTGGTGTCGGAGCCGGATTTGGTGTCAACCGCGCTCTGCAGGCCGAGCCACTTGATCGCGTCCTCGTCGGCACCTGCCTTGTAATGCTCCCACTTCGCCCAGGCATCCTCGGATTTTTCCTCGGCTAGCACCATGGTCAGCACCACGGATTTCACCTCGCGGCCGCTCTTTTCCGTTGCCGCCAGAAGCCGCTCATTGGTGGGCGCAAAGGCCTTGGGTGTGTTGACACCAACGCCAAAGCAGAAGCTGTAATCGGCGAACTTGGCCGAAAACGCCATGCCGGAATTGGAAGAACCGGCGCAGATGAGCTTCACATCACCCTGCGGCACCGGCTTCATGCGGCAATCGTCCATCTGGAAGAACTTGCCCTTGTAGTCCGACTGACCTTCCGTCAGCAGCTCTTTCAGCACAGTCGTATATTCGCCGAGATATTCGTAGCGGTCGCCGAAATAATCGTCACCCGGCCAAAGACCCATCTGGCTATATTCCGGCCGCTGCCAGCCGGTAATGAGGTTGATGCCGAAACGGCCACCGGAAATGGAATCGATCGTCGTCGCCATACGCGCAACGATCGCCGGCGGCATGACCAGCGTGGCGGCGGTGCCGAACAGCTTGATCTTTGACGTGACGGCGGCCAGCCCCGCCATCAGCGTGAAGGATTCCAGATTGTAATCCCAGAATTCGGTCTTGCCGCCAAAGCCGCGCAACTTGATCATCGACAGCGCAAAGTCAAAACCATATTGCTCCGCCTTGAGCGTGATCGCCTTGTTCAGGTCGAAGCTCGGCTTGTATTGCGGCGCGTTTTCGGAAAGAAGCCACCCATTGTTCCCGATCGGGATAAAAACACCAACTTCCATTTTGCTGTTCCCTTTTTTGCGTCAGGTGTCTCCTGACTTGCCAAAAGAGTAGCAGGTTCTGTGCCAGACCAAATAAAATAATTTTATCAAATGGATAAAATTTCGGGACAGATTAAGCCTTGACCGAAAGGCAAATTTTTTATCATTTGGTAAAAATATTTGCCTGTTTATTCAGCAAATATCGAGAGCGGCACATCAAAGGCGAGTGGCCCTTACCACAGTCGCAGACTGGTTTAAGAAATCCGAAGGCTCTCCTCGGTCATGCCGGACCCGATCCGGCATCCAGCCACGGCGCGTCTGCGCCGTGAATAGAATCTTTCGCGATCAAGGACTTGATCGCACCGGACCCCGGATCAAGTCCGGGGTGACGGCGGTAGGGAGTTAAGACTCAATCAAATGCGCACGCGCGAGGGGGCATTTCTGCGCGATGAGGACAACAACCGCGCAGTTATGCGAAACCCTCAGCCCATCCGCTGCTGCGCATAAGCATGGACCGCCCGAAACGCCTCTTCAGCGCCGGCAACAACACGCTCTTCTTCTTCCACCGTCAGCGAAATTTCATCGAGGGCCGCAGTAAAGGTGCGCCAGTGCAGGCCACGTCCTTCCGGTGCGCCGGCCAGATGGCGCGCGCCGAATTCTTCATCCAGACCGAGCTTGGCTGCATCCTTCAGCAGGAAGGCAGCGCCAAGATTGGAGCCCTCGACCACGTAAAGCCAGCCCATGGCCTCCGGCAGATCGAAGGGCGTTTCGGCGGTAAAGCGCGGTTCGGACGTTTCCGGAATGGCAAGACCGAGATCGGCAAGGTCCTGCTCGATCATGGGAAGACGACGACGGCCCTTGAGGTCGGGGAGCAGACCATCAAGCGTGTGATTGGAGAAAAAGGCATCGAGATCGCGGTGGAAGAGATATTGCGTTTCCACGAATTTGCCGAAGTTCTCCCGGCTCATGAACGGCTTCGCCGCCATGATGAAGGCATCCAGATCGCCATGCGCACCGCGCGTTGCAGCTTTCAGGCGCTTGACGCGGCTCTGCTCGATCTCTGCTACAGGCGCTGCCGGCTCGGCGATGGTCATGATGATGGTCCCTTTATCCCTATATTCAGACTGCCTGATAAAAATCTTTACTCCAACAGTCAAATTTATTTTCGCACTATCGACACGCCTTGGAAAGAGCATCGGGCCGCCATCTCCTTGGCAGGGCAGCCTACTCTAAGCTTTCTTGACCCTTCGCCTCAACACCTGACGGCGCGGCCAGAAACGAAGAGAAACCTCAAATCGCACTTCCGGACAATCATATTGCGATTAGCTCTTTACAACTAACATGTCAGCATGCCATCAATTCGTAGTCACCTTGGAGGAGCATCTTAATTGACCCAGAAATTCGGCCTTTCGGCAGCCCTGACAACCCCTTTCAAAACGGACGGAACGGTCGATATCGATGCCATGATCGCCCATGCCCGCCGCTGCCTGTCCAATGGTTGCGACAGCGTGACGCTTTTCGGCACGACAGGCGAAGGATGCTCGGTCGGCAGCCGCGAGCGGCAGGTCATTCTCTCCCGCTTCATCGAGGCGGGTGTTGCGCCTGCCCGTCTGGTCACTGGCGTTCTGGTGGTTTCCATCGAGGACGCGGCCGACCAGTCGGCGGAAGCGCTGAAAGCCGGTGCCCGCAATATTCTGCTCGCGCCCCCCTCCTATTTCAAGAATGTCAGCGATGACGGCCTGTTTGCCTGGTTCTCGGCGGTGTTCGAAAAAATCGGCAAGGATGCGCGCGACATTCTCGTCTACAATATTCCTTCCGTAACCATGGTCACCTTGTCCGTGGAACTGGTCGGAAGGTTGAAAAAGGCATTTCCCGGCGTCGTCACGGGCGTGAAGGATTCCTCCGGCAACTGGAGCCACACCGAGCGCCTGCTGAAAGAGCACGGCGATCTCGCAATCCTGATCGGCGATGAGCGCGACTTGGCCAAGGGTGTTCGCCTCGGCGGTCAGGGTGCGATATCGGGCGTAGCCAATTTCCTCACACAGGAAGTGCGCGCCATGGCCGTCGACGGCAAGGATGACAAGCGCGTCGAGGATCTTGTTGTGGAACTTCTGAAATTCCCGGTTACACCAGCCGTCAAGGTGCTGGTATCACACACGACAGGGGAAAATATCTGGTCGGATGTGCGCGCACCGCTCGTGGCCATTTCACCGGAAGGCCGGCGGCAGATCGAAGGCGCTTTCGACGCGCTGTTTCGCAAACAGGCCGCCTGAACGGAGCTGAAAGGTTGAGCATGGACGATACCGGCGAACAGACATTGCGGGAACGGGCGTATGAGAGCTTTACGCATCACCTTCTCTCGCGTGATGTTCGCCCGGGGCAATTCATCTCGCAGCGCCGCCTTGTGGAACTGACGGGTCTGCCGCTCGGCGCAATCCGGGAGGCAATTCCGCGGCTGGAGGCGGAAGGGCTGATCAAGACCGTGCCGCAGCGGGGATTACAGGTCGCCCATATCGACATCAATCTCATCCGCGAAGCATTCCAGTTCCGTATCTTCCTCGAAAAGGAAGCCGTGGCGCTGTTTACCCGTTCTGCCTCAGACGCAGCGATTGCGAAACTGTTGAAACAGCACCGCGATATCGCCGAAGCGGCCGAAAATGGCGGGGAATCGCCGGAACTGGAACAGCACGCGCAGCAGGTGGACTGGGGCATGCACGATGCCTTCATTGATGCGCTCGGCAATTCGATCATCTCGAATGCCTACCGGGTCAATTCCATCAAGATGCGCCTCATCAATCAGGAGCGCTTTCGCATCGCCGGCCATGTGAAGTCGGTCATGAAGGAACATCTCGCCATTCTCGAAGCCATCAAGAGGCGATCCGTGGAAGACGCCGTGGAACGGCTGACCGCCCATATCCGCAACGCAAGGGACAGGGCGCTGGCGGTTTAGGGCAAATCCGGCGGGACAAAGAGGGTCTGCGCCGGCCTTGCAGGGAATAAGCAACAAGCCGGGGTGAGGAGAATTTCCGGCTAACTGGAGGAGAACAGACATGACGCATTCATTGCTCAACCCCACGCGCCGCGCCTTTCTGGCAGGCACGGCGGCGCTTGGCGGCAGCGCGGTGCTCGGCATTCGCCCGGCATCGGCGGCGGTGAACTGGAAAAAACACGCCGGCACGACGCTCGAAGTCAATCTCGTCAAAAGCCCGCGCAGCGAAACGCTGATCAAATATCTCGGCGAGTTCGAAGAGCTGACCGGCATCAAGGTCAATGCCGAAGCGACACCGGAACAGCAGCAGCGCCAGAAGGTGGTGATCGAACTTTCCTCCGGCAAGCCGAGCTTCGACGTGGTGCATCTGAGCTACCATGTGCAGAAGCGCCAGTTCGAAAAGGGCAAGTGGCTGGCTGATATCAGCGGCTTCCTGAAAGACCCGTCACTCACCGATCCGTCGTTGGCCGAAAAGGACTTTGCCGAGGCCGGCATGCTGTTTGCCAAGGACAGCGACGGCGTGCTGCGCTCGCTGCCCTTCTCGGTGGATTACTGGATCGTCTACTGGAACAAGGAGCTCTTCGAAGCCAAGGGCCTGAAATACCCCGAAACTTTCGAGGAGCTGGTAACGGCCGCGGAAAAGATCACCGATCCCGCAACCAATACCTATGGTTTCGTGGCGCGTGGCCTCAAGAACGCCAATACGCCGGTCTGGACCTCGCTGATGCTCGGCTACGGCGCAAAGCCGATTGTCGACGGCAAGGTCAACACCGAGTCCAAGGAGGCGGTTGAAGCGGCCAAGCTCTATCAGCGCCTGATGACCAAAGCCGCTCCTCCCGGCGTTTCCGGCTTCAACTGGGCGGAAGCGCAATCGGCCTTCCTGCAGGGCAAGATCGGCATGTGGTTCGATGGCGTCGGTTTTGCCCCGCCGATCGAGAACCCGGAAAAATCCCGCGTCGTTGGCAAGGTCGGTTATGGCGTCATGCCGAAGGGCCCCGCAACCCAGGCGGCCGGCACTTTCGGGGATGGCCTCGGTGTTGTCGAAGCCAGCAGCAAGAAGGAAGCCGCTTACCTCTTCTGCCAGTGGGCGATTTCGCATGAAATGGGCGCTCGCCTTTTGCAGGCAGGTGCAGGTGTCCCGTTCCGCCAGTCCATCCTCGAAGACCAGAAGGTCCGCGAGGGCGTCAAGATGCCGGCCGCCTGGCTGGATGCCGTTGTCGGTTCCGGCAAGGTCTCGCAGCTTGCCCTTCCCGTTATCATTCCGGTGACGGAGTTCCGCGACATCTACGGCGTCGGCCTCACCAACATGATCGGCGGCGCCGACCCGGCGGCGGAACTCAAGAAGGCAACGGAACAGTTCACACCCGTTCTGGCGCGTAGCGAGGGATAATGGCCTCCGTGAGCATCGAAAACACCAAGACAGGCGCCAGTCGCAAAGAAGGGAGCAGGCCGGCAAGGCTTGCTCCCAACTACTGGCCTTTCGTCATACCGGCACTTGTCGTCATTTCGGCTGTCATCGTTTTTCCATGGGTCTTCACGCTCTGGATGAGCGCGCATCGCTGGACGCTCGGACAGGAGCAGAGCTTTATCGGTTTCGAGAACTACGTAAGGCTCGCAAGCGACGCCAGGTTCTGGGAATCGCTTTGGCATACGCTCGTTTATACCGTGCTGTCGGTTGTCGCTCCGCTCTTCCTCGGAACATTGGCGGCGCTGGTTTTCGATGCGCAGTTTCCGCTGCGCGGTTTTCTGCGCGGCGTTTTCGTGATGCCGATGATGGCGACCCCGGTCGCCATCGCGCTGGTCTGGACCATGATGTTCCACCCGCAGCTCGGCGTCCTGAACTATCTCCTGTCCTTCATACACATCGGCCCGCTGGAATGGATCTACAATCAGTCGACCGTCATTCCGTCGCTGGTGCTGGTGGAAACCTGGCAATGGACGCCGCTCGTCATGCTGATCGTGCTCGGTGGGTTGGCGGCCGTGCCGCGCGAACCCTATGAAAGTGCGGAAATCGACGGCGCCAATGCCTGGCAGAAATTTCGCTACCTGACCATGCCGATGATCGCGCCGTTCCTGATGATCGCCGTCATCATCCGCTCCATCGATGCCGTCAAGAGCTTCGACATCATCTATGCGATGACCCAGGGCGGACCCGGCACGGCCTCCGAAACCATCAACATCTATCTCTACAATACGGCGTTTGCTTATTACGACATCGGTTACGGCTCGGCCATGGCCGTCGTCTTCTTCATCATCATCGTGGCGCTTTCCTTCGTGCTTCTGATGGTGCGCCAGCGCTCGCAATGGAACGAGATGGAGGATCGCTGATGTCCGCAAAAATCCTGAAACGCAGAAATCTCGACCGGCTCGGCCTGTTCTTCGTGGCGCTGGTGATGATTTCGCCTGTTATCCTGTTCTTCATCTGGATGATCTCGCTGTCGCTGAAATATGAAATCGACAACGGCGCCTATCCACCAATCCTGATACCCGAACGTTTCGCCTGGTCGAACTATGTGAAGGTGTTCGAAGAGAACAATTTCTTCCTCTATTTCTGGAATTCGGTTCTCGTGACAGGGGCGGCCACCATTCTGGCGCTCGTTATCGGCGTACCCGCCGGTTACGGCATCGCGCGGCTGAAGGCGGAAAAGTCGGCGGTCGTCATCATGATCGCCCGCATGACACCCGGCCTTTCTTTCCTCATTCCGCTGTTCCTGCTGTTCCAATGGCTGAACCTGCTCGGCACGCTCTGGCCGCAGATCATCATCCATCTTGTCGTGACGGTGCCGATCGTCGTCTGGATCATGATCGGTTATTTCGAGACGACACCGAAGGAGCTGGAAGAGGCCGCAAGCATTGATGGCGCATCCTCCTGGCAGGTGTTTCGCCTCGTGGCGCTACCGATCGCCAAGCCCGGCATCGTCGTCTCCTTCATTCTGGCGGTCATCTTCTCGTGGAACAACTTCGTCTTCGGCATCGTGCTGGCCAGCCGTGAAACCCGCACCCTGCCGGTCGCGGTCTACAACATGCTGTCCTTCGAACAGGTGAGCTGGGGTCCGCTGGCTGCAGCCGCGTTGATTGTGACGCTGCCAGTGCTGCTGCTCACCATGTTCGCACAGAAACAGATCGTGGCGGGCCTGACCGCCGGCGCCGTCAAGGGCGGCTGAACCATCAAACAAATAAATACGGGAACCTGCACATGGCACCGGTCAATATCCAAAACGTCCAGAAGCGCTTCGGCTCCGTCAACGTCATCCACGGCATCGATATCGACATCAAGGATGGCGAATTCGTCGTCCTCGTCGGTCCTTCCGGCTGCGGCAAATCCACCCTGCTGCGCATGATTGCAGGGCTGGAAGAGCTGAGCGATGGCGAAATCCATATCGGCCCGCGCGAGGTCAGCCACCTGCCCGCCCGCGACCGCGATATCGCCATGGTCTTCCAGAACTACGCGCTTTATCCGCACATGACGGTGAAGGATAATATGGGCTTCGCGCTGAAGCTGAAGAAGGTGAGCGCCGAGGAAACCAAAACCAAGGTCGATAGGGCGGCCGCCATTCTCGGGCTGGAAAAACTGCTCGACCGTTATCCGCGCCAGCTCTCCGGCGGCCAGCGTCAGCGTGTCGCCATGGGCCGCGCGCTGGTGCGCGATCCGCAGGTCTTCCTGTTCGATGAACCGCTCTCCAATCTCGACGCGAAGCTGCGCGTGCAGATGCGCGGCGAGATCAAGGCCATGCACCAGCGCATCGGCACGACGACCATCTACGTCACACACGACCAGGTGGAAGCCATGACCATGGCCGACAAGATCGTGGTGCTGCATGACGGCGTGATCGAACAGATCGGCGCACCGCTGGAGCTATACGACAATCCCGCCAACCTCTTCGTTGCCGGCTTCATCGGCTCACCCGCCATGAACTTCATTCGCGGCCGGGTCGAAGAAGGCGTCTTCCGCACTGCCAAGGGTCTCAGCCTGCCGCTGCCCGCCCATGCCGATATCGGCAAGCTCGGCGGCCGAGACCTGGTCTACGGCGTGCGCCCGGAACATATCCGCGCGGCCGAGACCGGCATTGAAGGCCGGGTCGAACTGGTCGAAGGCACCGGATCGGAAATCTATGCCAAACTCGATTGCAAGAGCGACGACATCGCCTGCCTGTTCCGCGAACGCCTCAATGTCCGCTTCGGCGATACGATCCACATTGCCATCGATCCGGCAACGGTGCATCTGTTCGACAAAGACAGCGGCAAGCGTATTTGAACACGGCAGGAGTGAGCAGCATGGCAGACAATCAGGGCGGCAAGCATGTCCTCTGCGTGGGGGCAGCCGTGCTCGACACCCTGTTTCGCGTTCACGACATGCCAAAGGGTGAAGGCAAGGTCCTGCCCTATGAAATGCTGCAGATCGCCGAAGGCATGGCGTCCAGCGCTGCCTATGCCGTGCATCGCATGGGCGGCCGCGCCAGCCTATGGGGAGCGGTGGGCGACGACGAGACCGGAAGCCGTATCCTTCGCGATCTTAGCGAAAGCGGCATCAACACGAGCGGTATGACGGTCGCGACCGGCGCACGCTCGGCCCTGTCAACGATTATCATCGATAACAGGGGAGAGCGGCTGATCGTGCCGTTCTACGATCACCGGCTGCACGAGAAGAAGCGGTCGTGCACGCCGCAAGACATCGCGCCTTTCGACGCCGTTCTGGTGGATGTGCGCTGGCCGGAACTGGCGTTTGATGTGCTCACGGTGGCGCGCACGCTTGGCAAACCCGCCATTCTCGATGGAGACGTTGCACCCGTCGAAATCCTTGAGAAGCTTGCACCAGCCGCGAGCCATATCGTCTTTTCCGAACCCGCTGCTGTCCGGCTGACGGGGCTTGAAACGGTGAAAGACATGCTGCCGGTGCTGCATGCTCGCTACCCTGAGACCTTCATCGCTGTTACCGCCGGACCAGCCGGTTGCTGGTGGACCGAGCCCGATGATCCCACTGTGCATTTTCAGGAGACGATGTCCATCGAAGCAGTCGACACACTGGCGGCGGGCGATATTTTCCACGGCACGTTTGCGCTCGCAATGGCTGAGCGCATGGAAAGCCGCGCCGCCATCCGCCTCTCCTCCGTTGCTGCCGCGCTCAAATGCACAGTCTTCGGCGGCCGAGCCGGCGCACCGACGCGCGAAGAGACGGAAGACGCGATACGGCACTGGCTGGAGCGTGATGGCGAACCCGCGCTGCGCGCCTCCTGAGGGCATCCATTGCCCGCATAAAACTATTCCATTTTTGCGATGCCGTTTCCCGGCGAACTAGGCTAACGTCAAGTCAGAGCAAAGCTTTTCGCAAGATGCGCTCGCCTCGACCTCAGCCCGCATTCCGCAAAAGTGATCGCCCGATGCATCAGACGACCCGCCCGAGACTGCGCGATATCGGTTTCCGGCCCGGCCATTTCGAAACCGGCCGGCTCAACGCCATCACCGATGTCGAAGGGGTGGCCGTTGGCCATTCGACCGTCATCGAAGGAGACAAAATACGCACCGGCGCAACCGCGATCCTGCCGCATGACGGCAACCTGTTTCAGGACAAGGTGCCCGCCGCCTTCGCCGTTTATAACGGCTTCGGCAAATTTGCAGGCTCAACCCAGATCGAGGAACTCGGCGAACTGGAGACACCGATCCTTCTCACCAATACGCTGGCAACCGGTCGTGCCATCGAGGCGATCAACCGCCATACGCTGGCGCAGCCGGGGAATGAAAAAGTCGTCTCGATCAATGCCGTCGTCGGCGAGACCAACGATTCCCGCCTGAACGACATCCGCGCCGGCCGCCCCACCGTTGAGGAAATCTCGTCCGCGTTGAAAAATGCGACCATCGGCCCCATCGCAGAGGGCGGGGTGGGCGCAGGAACCGGCACGGTCGCCTTCGGCATGAAGGGCGGCATCGGCACCGCCTCCCGCATCGTCACCATTGCCGGTGATGCTTACACCATCGGCGTTCTCGTACAATCCAACTATGGCGGCCATCTGCTGGTCTGCGGCAAACCCTATGTCAACCCTGATCACCAGGACAAGGATGGCTCCATCGTCATCATTGTCGCCACCGACGCGCCGCTCTCTTCCCGCAATCTGAAGCGCTTGGCGGCCAGAAGCTTCGGCGGACTTGCCCGCACGGGTGCGGCACTCAGCAATGGCTCCGGTGATTATGCGCTGGCATTTTCCACCGATCAGCGCCTGCGCCGCACGCCTGCGCGCCGCAAGGCCGTTACGGACTACCCCGAGCTTTCCAACGACGCGATCTCGCCGCTCTTCGAAGCCACGATAGAGGCGACGGAGGAAGCGATCCTCAATTCGCTCTGCGCAGCAGAAACGACAACCGGCTTCAATGCCGGCACCGGCAAGGCCTCCACGGTCGAAGCCATTTCCATCGACACCCTCAAAACCCTTCTTTCAGCCTGACTTTTCCAGACGGAGTTTTCATGACTAGCCCATCCGGTCGCATCGTTTACGTCAACGGCGAGTTCCTGCCCGAAGCGGACGCCCGCCTTTCCATCTTCGACCGAGGATTCCTGTTTGGCGACGGCATCTACGAGGTCACCTCCGTTCTGGAGGGCAAATTGATCGACAGCGACCTGCATATGGCGCGGCTGGAACGCAGCGCCCGCGAGATCGATGTCGCCCTGCCGGTCACGACCGCGGAGATCGTCGAGGCCGAACGCCGCCTGATCGCCGACAACAATCTCGTCGAAGGCATGATCTATCTGCAGCTGACACGTGGTGCGGAAGATCGCAACTTCCTGTTCTCTGCCGATCTGAAGCCGACGCTGGTCATGTTCACCCAGGCGAAGAAGCTGATCGGCACTCCGGTCGAAGAGGTCGGGATCGCCGTCAAGTCGGTTCCCGACCAGCGCTGGGAACGTCGCGACATCAAGAGCGTCTGCCTGCTTCCGCAGGTCATGGCAAAGCGCATCGCGAAGGCCGAAGGCTGTGACGAGGCGTGGATGATTGAGAACGGTTTCGTCACTGAAGGCGCGTCCTCCACCGCCTATATCGTCACCGCCGATAAGAAGATCATCACCCGCGGCAACAGCAACAAGACCCTGCCCGGCTGCACCCGCCTCGCCGCCCTGCAACTGGCAAAGGAAGCAGGCTTCACGCTGGAGGAACGCCCCTTCACGCTGGAGGAGGCGCTGAATGCCGATGAAGCCTGCCTGACCAGCGCCTCCAACTTCGTGGTTTCGGTCACGAAGATCGACGGCAAGCCGGTAGGCAACGGAAAGCCCGGACCGATGGTAAGCCGCCTGCGCGCGCTCTACCTCGAAAACGCACGCCGCACGGCGATCTGATCGAACGCGTTTTGTTTATCGCATTCCGGTCGGAGAACCGCGGCCGGAAATGCTCTAGTCTTCGAGAACCGCCCAGATGCGCTCGACAACGGGCCGGCGGTTCTCCTTGGAGCGATAGAGCCTGATATCGACCGCGATATCGTAGGTCGGGTCTGCGGCCCGCACCAGAGCGCCGCTATCAAGCTCGTGCCGCATCAGGCTTTCCGGTACCCAGGCCACACCCCAGCCGGCCATCGCCATGGCTTTCAGCCCCACCGACATGCTGCCCTCATGCACCCGCTCGAATTGCGGCAACCGCGCGCTCAGGAGATCGCGCAGCAAAGGCCCGAAGAAAGAGGCCTTTTCATAATCCAGATAAGCGAAGGGTTTTTTCGCACCTTGCTGAAGCGCGTGCAGCGGTGAACCGTCTTTTGCGGGCGCTGAAACGGGAATGATCTTTTCCGCACCCAGCACGCGAAACTCGAAAAGCTGCGAATCGAGCAGCATCGGCACTTCGTGATGGGCATAAGTCAGCAGGAAATCGCTCTGCCCGTCCACCAGCGAATTGAGGTTTTCCTCCATGCTGCCGGAATCGGGCCGCAGCACGGAAAACAGCGGGCCCGCCTTTTCGTTCACCCGTTTCAACCAGTCGGGAAAGAAAGTGAAGGATAAAGTATGCAGCGCCGTCAGCCGCACCGTCCTGGCATCCGCCCCCTCCTCCTGAAGAAGCGTGCGCCGTGCGTGGTAAAGCTGTTTCAGCGTTTCCTGGGCGACAGGCACGAATTTCGCCCCCGCCTCGGTCAGCCGGGAAGGATAGGACGCCCGGTCGACCAGCGTCGCGCCCACCCAGGCTTCCAGCTGCTTGATGCGCCGGCTGAAAGCCGATTGCGTCACATGCCGCTCATCCGCCGCCTTCGAAAAATTCAGCGTTCCGGCCAATGCCAGGAAATCCTCGAGCCATTTGACTTCCAAGGGTCTGTTCTCCCACAAAGATGCCATCCCGGCCTGCCGGGAACACGGCTCTTTATTAGGAGGAATAGGAGCTGATTGAAACCCGTTAGAAGGTTTCAGGCTGTTGAGGAAATAGCCCGAGCCCCATTCTCGTCATCCCTCGGCTTGCACATCCTCTGGACAGGTCCGAGCATGTGGCGCGCGACGGGGTTGGTCTCAGTCGTTAGCGGCTCCGTGAATATTCAATCATCCGCGCCCGGCTGCAAACCAGCTCGATCCGGTCGTCCCCCAGACGATTGAGGCAGACACGCTTCGTCCATGGCCCATCAATCAGCGTGAAGAGGAAACGGCCATTGCCGAGCGCCTTCAACGGCATGCTGCGGCGGACGGGGCCGATGCCCATCGTCAGTGAGGAGCCGTTGATCGAAAACTCAGCGCCCTCATCCGAACGCCACGACCCCGACAGATAATCCGGCACCGTATGCTCCCCGACCGGTAGGAAACGGCGCGTCGCGTGGCCGGCCTCGCCGACGATTGCATCGCCCTCAAGCCTCAGACGCATGGGCGACGATGCCGAACGCGACGATACCCAGCCCTCGGCATCTTCATAGAGCGTGTCATCGCCATCGATGAAGGTGGATGTGCTGCCCTTGATCTCCAGCCACCACGGACCGCTTTCGGTGACATAGAGGCCTTCCGGCAGGTTGGCGGCCGGCTTGGGCAAAGGCAGGCCGGTCAAAGCCGCCATGCTTTCAAGCGCAATCTTGAAGCCATTGGTATCCTCGCGGTTCGAGACCACGACGAAGCCCGTTCCGTTTTCGGGGTCGAGCAGGAAATATGTCTTGTAGCCGGGGTGTGAACCGCCATGGCCGACGAAACGCCTATTCCCGAGATGCGACCAGCGCAGGCCGAGCCCATATTCGCTCATACGCCCATCCGCCAAGGGACGTTCAGTGGAAAGCCTCTCCAGAACACCTGCAAAGCCACCCTCGCCCCGCATCAAACCCTGCAACCAACGGGTCAGCGCCTCGGCGCTGCCGGCAAGACTGCCTGAAGCGGAAATATGCAGGCCCGCGGCCGAAAGCTGCCACTTGTCTTCGGACTTCCAGTAACCCGGCACAAGCCCATCCACCGGATCGTTCCAGACGTCGGGCGCCTTCAGGAAAACGCCAAAGGGGCCGGCAATCTGCGTCTGCACGAAATCGTCAAAACGGAAACCATTGCGCTCCAGCGCCGCTTCCACCAGACGGTAACCGGTATTGGAATAGGAAACTTCGCTGCCGGCATCGAAATTCAGCCGGGTCAGCCGGGACAGGTATTCGAGAAGCGGACCGGCCTTCGTTTCGGTATAGACGGAAAGCCCAAGCAAGGAGAGACACTCGCGCGTGTCCGGCAGGCCGCCGCTCATATCCAGCGCCTGCCCGACCGTGACATCGCACAGCGGCGATTGCAGCTCCGGCAGATGTTTGCCGAGCGGATCGTCGAGCCCGATCAGATCCGCATGGGCCAGCACCATGGCGCAAAAGACATGCTTGGTGACTGAGGCATACCGCACCACGCTCTGCGGCGTGAAGGGCGCAAAGGTCGAGAGGCTCTCGACACCGCCGGCATGGGTAAAACGGATACCATCGAGATCAAAACCGATGACCGCCCCGCCCGGCTCGTTGCCTGTCCACTGCGAGACGAAGGTCTCTGAAAGGGCTGACGCGGCGTTCCAGTCGAGTTGCTGTGGCATGGTTCGGTCTCTTATCTCGTCGTCTTTACAGAAAAGCCTCGGCACCGCCGCTTGTTTCTTCTCCCCGCCGGGGAGAAGGTGGCCCGAAGGGCTGGATGAGGGGGCGACGCCAGCGATATGCGGAGAGCTGGCCCCCCTCATCCCGCTGCCGCGGACTTCTCCCCGGCGGGGAGAAGAAGCGAGCGGCACCCGCTCGATCCATGGTCGCATGGACTCAGGCCGGCTCTTCCAGCCGGATGCTCAGGCTACGCAGCTCTTCCGTATGCGGATGTTTCGTCCGTCCCTCGCGCAGATCACCCGCGCTCAGCTGCTCCACCATCTCCCCATTCAACATCACGCCCACCTGCGGGCAAAGATGCGCAATGACAGCCAGATTGTGGCTGACGAGAATATAGGTAAGGTTGCGCGCCGCGCGCAGGTCCTGCAACAGGTTGAGGATTTCCGCCTGCACCGACACATCGAGCGCCGAAGTAGGCTCATCAAGCAGCAGCACCTGCGGATCGGCGATCAAGGCGCGGGCAATCGCCACGCGCTGGCGCTGGCCGCCGGAAAGCTGGTGCGGGAACCGGAAACGCACCGCCTGCGGCAGGGCGACGTCCGAGAGCGCCTGCTGGATGCGCTTTTCGATATTGTCCATGCCGTGCACCAGCGGCAGTTCGCTGAGGATACGGTCGATGGTCTGGCGCGGATGCAGCGACCCGTAGGGGTCCTGAAACACCATCTGCACCTGCCGGAAGAATTCCGGCGTACGACGCAGAGGGGCATCCTTGCCGGCAAAGGCGATACGCCCTTCCCAGCTTTCATTGAGGCCGGCCATGGCGCGCAGGATGGTGGACTTGCCCGAGCCGCTTTCACCGACGATGCCGAAGCTGCCGCCCTTTTCCACCGAAAAGGTGACGCCCTTCACCACTTCGCGGTCGCCGAACTTGATACGGAGATTATCGACGTCGATCATTGGCTGGACCACGCTGCATCACGGTTGAGAACGGGAAGACGCTCGCGCGGATGCGTCAGCGAGGGAATGCAGTTCAAAAGTCCCTGCGTATAAGGATGCTGGGCTTTCAGAAGCTCGGAAGCCTTCAGCTCCTCCATCACCCGGCCGGAATACATCACCGCAACACGATCGCAGAAATGCGAAACGAGCGGCAGGTCATGGCTGATGAGGATAAGACCCATGCCCCGCTCCGACACCAGCTCCTCGATCAGCCGCAGGATTTCCGCCTGCACCGTGGCGTCGAGCGCGCTGGTCGGTTCGTCGGCAATCAGCAGCTCCGGATCGGGGGCGAGCATCATGGCGATCATCACGCGCTGGCCCATACCGCCTGAAACCTCATGCGCATAGGACGAAGCAACCTGACGCGGATTGCGGATTTTCACCTGATCGAGCAGCGCGATTGCCGCTTCCATGGCGGCTCGCTTGCTGCCGCCCTTGTGGGTGCGCCATGCTTCGGCCACCTGCGCACCAATAGTCTTCACCGGGTTCAGCGAATATTTCGGGTCCTGCAGGATGAAGCCGGCCCGCTTGCCGCGGATCTGGCGCATCTGCCTTTCGCTGGCGGACAGCACGTCGATGCCATCGAAGGCGAGCTTGTCGGCACGGATATCGGCATTGGAGGGCAGAAGCTTCATCAGCGCCCGCGCCGTCAGGCTCTTGCCGGAACCGGATTCGCCGACGATGCCGAGTTTTTCAGTGCCGAGTTTCATGGAGACACCACGCACCGCCTCGAAACGGCTGGTGCGGGTCTGGAAGGCGATCTTCAGATTTTCGATTTCGACCAGCATGGCTCAATGTCCCTTCGGGTCGAGAACGTCGCGCAGGCCATCGCCGAGGAAGTTGAAGGCGAGCGAAACGAGGAAGATGGCGATACCGGGAATGGTGGCGACCCACCATTGTTCGAAGATGAAGCGCTTGGCTGTCGCAATCATCGCGCCCCATTCCGGCGAAGGCGGCTGCGCGCCCATGCCGAGGAAGCCGAGGCTGGCGGCGGTGATGATGATGGAGCTCATGTCGAGCGTGATGCGCACGATAAGGCTCGGCACGCAGAGCGGCGCGATATGCCGGGCGATGATGCGCCAGGCGGAAGCACCCGTCAGCCGATAGGCCGCGACGAAGTCGCTGCCGCGAACCGTCATGGTTTCAGCGCGCGCCAGACGCGCATAAGGCGGCCAGGCGGTGAGCGCGATGGCGAGAATGGCGCTTTCGACGCCCGGTTTCAGCGCCGCGACAAAGGCCAGCGCAAGGATGAGCCGCGGAAACGCTAGAAACACGTCCGTCACGCGCATCAGCACCGTATCGACGATGCCGCCGAAATATCCGGCGATGCAGCCGATGGCGAGGCCGATGGGGGCGACGAGAACGACGACGGCAATGACCATGCCAAGCGTGACGCGACCACCGTAGAGAATACGCGAGAGAATGTCGCGACCAAGCTCATCCGTGCCGAACCAGTGCTCGGCGCTCGGGAACGCCAGGCGGTTGCCGAGGTTCTGCGTCGCCGGATCGTAGGGAGCGAGCAGCGGCGCCAGCAGCGACAGCGCGATGAAGAGGACGATGATCGTTAGACCGACCACCGCCAGCGGATTGGACTTGAGGTTGAGCCAGATGCGATACCGGTTGCCCCAGGCAGCCTGTGTTCGCGAATGCGGCGTTTCATCCAGCGCCCAGTTTCTGAAATTAGCTAACATCATCGAACGCGAGGATCCATAACTCTGTAAAGCACGTCTGCGAGCAGGTTGAGGGCGACATAGATGAAGCCGATCAACAGGGTGGCTCCGACGACGGGGTTCATGTCCGCGTTCATGAGCGAGACGGTGAGATATTGACCAAGGCCCGGCCAGCTGAAGACGGTTTCCGTCACCACGGCGCCTTCGAGAAGGCCGGCATAGGTGAGCGCGAGAACCGTGACGAGCTGCACGGCGACCGTCGGGAAGGCGTGTCCCCAGATCACGGTCATGGCAGAAAGCCCCTTGGCGCGGGCGGTGATGACATATTCGCCCTTCAACGCATCGATCATGAAGGCGCGCGTCATGCGGGTGATATAGGCCATGCTGAAATAGGCGAGAATGCAGACGGGCTGCACCATATGGGCGATGGCGTCGTAAAAGGCGTCCCAGTCGCCCGCAAGCAGCGTGTCGACCGTCATCAGGCCGGTAACCTGCGTGATCATGCCGTCATAGATGATGTCCTGACGCCCCGGCCCCGGTGCGACGCCAAGCGTGGCGTAAAAGACGAGCAGCGAAATCAGCGCCAGCATGAAGACCGGAACCGAGTGGCCGGCAAGGCAGACGACGCGGATGACCTGATCCGTCAGCTTGCCCTGCTTGACGGCGGCCCAGACACCAAGCGGAATGCCGATCAGCGCGGCAAGAATGAGCGCTGCGGTGGCAAGTTCGAAGGTGGCGGGGAAAACGCGCTTGATATCGATCCAGACCGGATTGCGGGTCAGGATCGAATTGCCGAAATCGCCATGCAGAACCTGCGTGACATAATGGAAAAACTGCACGACCAGCGGCTGGTCGAGACCCATTTCGGCCCGGACCCGCACGATGACGTCTTCGGGCGCATTGTCGCCGACCGCCGCGATGACGGGATCGACGGGCATGACGCGCCCTATCATGAAGGTGATGATCATCAAACCGAACAGCGTCAGAAGGACGCTGCTCAGTATCGGCGATATGCTCTTAACGCGCTTGTTCAATGTCACGCTTTCTTCGCATCGTGGTAGGAATTGCCCTCGGAGAGAACGCCGAGTTCGAAACCGGAAACGCCCTTGCGGAAGGCTGCCGTCTTGGTGGTCTGGAACATGAACACGAAGGGGCTGTTTTCCATATGCTCGCGCTGCAGCGCTTCATAAAGCTCCACGCGCTTTGCAGGATCCTTCTCGTCACGCGCGGCTTCCGCCTTGGCGGCAAAGTCGTCGTTCTTGAAGCGCGAACGCCACAGGAAGGGCTTCGACTTGGCGTCGTCGCCATTGTCCTTGTTGATGTTGAAGACATCGGCGTTGGAATGCGGATCGAAATAATCCGTGCCCCAGGCCGACAGCGCCATCTGGTGTTCGCGGGCGCGCATCTTGGTCAGAACCTGGCGGTTCTCGGCCGATTGCAGGCGCACCTTGATGCCGATATCGGCAAGGTTTGCCTGGATGGCCTGCGCCAGATCCGGATAAGGCTGGGCGGAATAATGGTCCATGCTGATTTCGAAACCATCGGCAAGGCCGGCTTCGGCCATCAGTGCCTTGGCCTTTTCGACATCGCGCTGGAACGGAATGTCGTTGACGGCGCCGGGGAAGCCCTTCGGCTCGAAGCTCTGGTGGATTTCGTGCGTCAGCGGCACGATGTTTTCCTGCATGCCCTTGTAGTCCAGCGCCCACTTGATCGCCTGCCAGACCTGCGGCTTCGCAAGGTTCTCATTGCCCTGGTTGAGCGAGATCAGCACCAGCGAAGCGATGGACTTGCGCTCCAGCTCGATATTGGCGTCGTCCTTGACGGTACGCAGCTGCTCCGAGGTCAGGTCACGGGCAATGTCGATATCGCCCTTCTGCAGCATCAGCAGCTGGGAAGACGGATCGGTAACGTGGCGCAGGATGATACGCTTGATGTTGCCCTTGTAGGGGCCGTTCGGGTTGACGTTGAGCGCGACACTTTCGCTGGGTTTCCAGGCCTGCAGCACGAAATCGCCGGAACCGGCGCTGTTCTTCTGCAGCCAGCCATTGCCGAGGTCTTCACCAGAAGCATTGGCAAGAACCACCTTCTTTTCGACGATCGCGCCAATATTGGCCGAGAGGCAATAAAGCAGGAAGGAGATGGCGGTCGGCCTCGCCGTCGTCAGCTTCACCGTCTTCTCGTCGGCGG
This sequence comes from Agrobacterium sp. FDAARGOS_525, assembly GCF_003938925.1. Lineage (NCBI taxonomy): Bacteria > Pseudomonadati > Pseudomonadota > Alphaproteobacteria > Hyphomicrobiales > Rhizobiaceae > Agrobacterium > Agrobacterium sp. FDAARGOS_525. The sequence goes on from NZ_RKIU01000003.1 coordinate 574,876, forward strand.
CAACAATGGTCGTCTCGACATTGTCAGGCGCAAAGCCGAACTGGCTTATGATGAAGGCCGGGCTCTTGTTCATCTTGATGGCGCGCTGCAGCGAGAAGGCAACGTCTTCCGCCGTGACCTTGGCGCCGCTCGAGAAGGTCGCGTCGTCGCCGATGGTGAAGGTGAAGACCTTGCTGTCCGCATCGGCTTCCCACGACTTGGCGATGACGGGATCGACCTTGGTGGAATCCTCGCGGTTGGCGCGCACCAGCTTCTGATACATGTTGGAGATGATTTCACCGCCGACAGCCTCGAAACCTTCATGTGGGTCAAGGCTCGTCATGTTGTCCAGCTGCTGCGCAACGACCAGAATATCCTTCGGCGTGGCGGCAAAGGCCGGGATGCGCGCATAGGACAGGAACGGAACGGCGGCGCCGGCAATCAACAGGTTGCGTCTTGAAATCATCGAAAATCCCCTTTCGGACCTTATTTTTCGGAAAATGGTGGGTTTGCCCCAATCCAGTCGTTTTTTTTATGTTTTCCCGCGATTACCACGAGCAAACGAGGCCCGACCAATTCCAAATTTGGCAGAGCCTATGCACGGATTGCATTTGCTCCCGCCTTGACCTTTCCTCTACCAATTCCGAAAACTTGTCCGCAGGCGCGTCCGCGCAATCCCATTTCCGAAGGTGAGACCATGACCGATCAAAAAACCGTACCCGTCTTCGACGGCCACAATGACGTGCTTCTGCGGTTATGGCGATCGGGCAACGCTTCTCCCGAAACACTTCTGATCGAAGGCGATACCGTCGGCCATATCGATCTGCCTCGTGCAAAAAAAGGCGGCCTCGCCGGTGGCCTCTGCGCCGTCTATGTACCTTCGCCCAGCATGGATAAGGACGCCAACGGCGACTACCCGACGCCCACCGAGGCGGATGCGCTGAAGGCGACGCTTGCCATGGCGGGCCTTTTGTTCCGGGCCGAGAAGCAGTCAAAGGGCGCGCTGAAAGTCTGCCTCACGACCGCCGATATCCGCAAGGCCATGGCCGAGGGCGCCTTCGCCTCCGTCTTCCATATCGAAGGCGCAGAAGCAATCGGTGCTGATCTGGATGCCCTCCACGTTCTTCACGAGGCGGGCCTGCGCACACTCGGACCGGTCTGGAGCCGCCCGAACATCTTCGCCTACGGCGTTCCCTTCCGTTTCCCCTCAACACCGGATATCGGCCCGGGCCTGACGGATGCCGGCAAGCGGCTGATAAAGACCTGCAACGAACTCAAGATCATGGTCGACCTGTCGCATATGAACGAACAGGGTTTCTGGGACATCGCCAGGATATCGGATGCACCGCTGGTGGCATCACACTCCAACGCTTACGCAATCTGCAACCACAGCCGCAACCTGACGGATCGTCAGCTGGACGCCATCCGCGATACGGGTGGCCTCGCTGGCATCAACTTTGGTGTCTTGTTCCTGCGTCAGGACGGCGTGAAGAACCCGGATACCGATCTCAACGAACTCGTTCGCCATGTGGACTACATCGTCAACCGCATCGGCATCGATCACGTGGCGCTCGGTTCGGATTTCGACGGCACCACCATACCCGCCGCCATGAAGGATGCGGCCGATCTGCAATTGCTGGTCGAAGCGATGCGCAAGAGCGGTTATGACGACGTGGCGCTTGCCAAAATCTGCCACAGCAACTGGATTCGGGTGCTGGAAAAGACCTGGGGCGCGTGAGGCAAAAATAAAGTTTCATCCCCGGCGCAAAGCGCCGGAGACAGAAAGCGGCGGGCCTTCAGGCCTTTGCCGCTTTTTTCCTGCCGGTCGCACGGAAGGTCAGAAGCCCGGCCACCAGCCCGATCATGGCCCATTTCATCGGCAGCACGTCCGCCGTCTCGCTGCGGATCGGCAGCACGGTTACGGTTCCCGGCTGCGATTCATAACCCATCTGGCCCTTTGCCTTAGCCTCGGCAATCTGCTGCGGCGAAACGACCCATTCGGCACCGCGCATCTTGTCCACCGCCATATATCCGGCGCCCGCCACGAGCGCGACGACGAGTGAAACGACTATTCTTGTGGGCATGTTCATTGGTATCTCCTTCAATCCAAAGGAGCGTGTAGTTGCATCAAATGCCGCCACCAAGCAACCGGCGCGATCAATTTCGTCGCGTTTTCATCAAACTCGGAAATCGCACATTTCGTGGTTGCATTCATCGGAATATAATTGGCAAAATCATCCGGAAACCTGTCCAAACTTCACATCGACACGTCACGCATTTCTGCTAAGCAAATTTCCGCAACTGAAACGAATTAGCGACACAATCCTGTGGTTCGCCAACCGACGGGACGGCGCTGGAAAAGATAAATGGCAGACAAGAGCGAAATTACAGAGACCGATATTGCCGACTCCGCGGTTGAAAGCTTTTTTGCCAGGAACCGTGCCTACCTGACGGCCGCGGCCATAACGCTCATCTTCGTGATGATGACGTTTGCAATTTATCGTCTCACCTCGGAAGTAAGATACGACGATGTGATTGCGGCCCTTCTCGACACGTCTTTTTCCTCGGTTCTTCTTGCTATCGTCTTTACCGCGCTGAGCTTCCTGTCACTGATTTTTTATGACGCCAATGCCATCGAATATGTCGGCAAGAAAGTGCGGTTTCCGTCAATGGCGGTCACGGCCTTCGCGGCCTATGCCATCGGCAACACCGCCGGCTTCGGGCCGCTGAGCGGCGGCGCCATCCGCTTCCGCGCCTATTCCCGGCTGGGGCTTTCCCCGGGAGACATCGCACGGGTCATCGCCTTCGTCACGCTGTCGTTCGGCCTTGGGCTTTTGTCGGTGAGCGCGCTTTCAACCTTCATCGTCGCGCCCCGCATCGCCGCAATCATCGGTTTCGATCCGCTCGTGCTGAGGGGCGCGGCGCTCGCCGTCATCGCCATTCTCGTGGCCACGGCCTATATAGGGCGCAATGGCAGGGCGATACGCCTCGGCAAATGGCGACTGCGCCTTCCAGACAGCCGTACGTCTTCGCGTCAGTTCCTGGTGTCTGCATTCGACATCGCCGCCTCGGCTTCCGTTCTTTACGTGCTCTTGCCGGAAACGCATCTCGGCTGGCCGACCTTCTTCGCGATCTATGCCACGGCCGTGGGGCTTGGCGTTCTCAGCCACGTGCCCGCCGGCCTCGGGGTCTTCGAAACCGTAATGGTCGCCGGTCTCGGCAATGCGATCAGCGTTGATCAGCTGCTCGGAAGCCTCGTTCTCTATCGCGTCATTTACCACGTGCTGCCGCTGGTGGTCGCCATTCTGGTGATGATCGTTTCGGAAATGAAGCAGTTTGCGGCAAAGCCCGTTGTATCCGATATCAGCCAGCTTGCCGTGCGGCTGGCGCCACCGCTGCTGTCCACATTCGCGATCATTCTCGGCACCATGCTGATTTTCTCGAGCGTGACACCGACGCCGGGCAGCAACCTGGATTTCCTCTCGAACTTCGTCCCGTTGCCTATCATCGAGGCCGCTCACTTTCTGACCAGCATTCTCGGCCTTGGCCTCGTCGTCGCCTCCCGCGGCTTGGGGCAGAGACTGGATGGCGCATGGTGGATCGCCCTCGTCGCGGCATCTCTGGCGCTCATTCTCTCGCTTCTCAAGGCGATCGCGGTTTTCGAAGCGATCTTTCTCGGCTTGTTCATCGTCGCGCTCGCCGCCAACATGCGCAGCTTCAACCGTCACGCCTCTCTGGTCAAACAGGCGCTCGGGCCAAGCTGGCTCGCGGCCATGGCCGTCATCGTCGCCGGCGCGGCCACCATCCTTCTCTTCGTCTATCGCGATACCGATTACAGCCATACGCTCTGGTGGCAGTTCGAATTCTCCGAGGAAGCGCCACGCGGACTGCGCGCCCTTTTAGGCCTCGTGCTTGCCTCCTCCACCATCGCCATCTTCAGCCTCATGAGGCCGGTGGCCTTCCGCCCGGATGCCATCAAGGCCGAAGATATCGCAAGTGCTACAGACATTGTCATGAAGCAGGATGCGGCCGATGCCAATCTGGTGCGCATGGGCGACAAGCACGTGATGTTTTCCGAAAGCGGCAATGCCTTCATCATGTACGGCATTCAGGGCCGCTCATGGATCGCGTTTGCCGATCCGGTCGGCGATGAAGATGATTTCCCTGATCTCGTGTGGCAATTCGTCGAAGGAGCCCGTGCGGCTGGCGCACGTGCCGCCTTCTATCAGATTTCGCCCTTCCTGCTGTCCCATTGCGCCGACGCGGGTCTGCGCGCCTTCAAGCTGGGCGAACTGGCCCTGGTCGATCTCACCGCATTCGAACTCAAAGGTGGCAAGCTTGCCAATCTTCGCCAGTCGCTGAGCCGCGGCGCGCGCGACGGGCTGACCTTCGAGGTCATCGAAAAGACCCAGGTGCAGGATGTTCTGGAAGAGCTGAAACAGGTTTCCGACGGCTGGCTCGCCCACCATAACACCCGCGAAAAACGCTTTTCGCTCGGTGCTTTCGAGCCGGACTACATTCTGTCGCAACCCGTTGCCGTGCTGCGCAAGGATGGAAAGATCACCGCCTTCGCCAATCTGATGGTGACGGATACGAAAAAGGAAGCCACCGTCGATCTCATACGCTTTTCCCCGGATGCGCCGCGCGGCTCGATGGACTTTCTCTTCGTCAGCATCATGCAATATCTGCGCGAGGCCGGTTACGAGAGCTTCAATCTCGGCATGGCGCCCATGTCCGGCATGTCTAAACGCGACGCGGCGCCCGTCTGGGACCGGATCGGCAGCACACTGTTCGAACACGGTGAACGATTCTACAACTTCAAGGGGCTTCGCGCCTTCAAGGCCAAGTTCCACCCGAAATGGGAACCGCGTTACCTCGCCGTACAGAACGGTGCAGATGCCGCTCTGGCGCTGATGGATGCGACGGTTCTGATCAGCGGCGGTGTCAGAGGAGTGATCGGAAAATGAGAAGATTCAGCATGCTCAAAGCAGTTCTGGCCGCCTCCGCCCTGTTTGCATCCCCCTTGTTCGTTTCTAGCGCCGTTTTTGCTGAGGACAAGCCCGCATACGAAACCGGCATGATCCCCGCCGGGCACATCATGGTGCCTGATGGCGACATCCTCGCCAGCGTCTTCCTGATTTCCGATGCGGACGGATGGTCGGCGGCCGATGAGACCCGTGCCAAGGCGCTGGTAGAAAAGGGCGCCGCCGTGGTCGGCATCGACTTCAAGGAATATCTGAAGGCGCTCGAGGCCGACGATGACGAGTGCATCTATATGATCTCGGACATCGAGTCACTCTCGCAGCAGATCCAGCGCACCGCTGGCACCAGCAGCTATCGCCAGCCCATCCTTTCCGGCATCGGCAAGGGCGGAACGCTGGCGCTGGCGATGATTGCGCAGAGCCCTGTCTCCACCGTGCGGGAGGCCATCGCCGTGGACCCCAAGGCCGGCCTGCCTCTCGAGAAGATCCTCTGTACCCCCGCCACCAAGGATAAAGTGGATGGCGAAACCGTTTATGGTCTGACCGACGGTCCCCTTCCTGCCCCCGTCAGCGTGCTGTTCACCTCTGCTGCGGATCAGAAGGGCCGCGACCACGTCAACGCGCTTGTCAAGCTGCATCCCGATATCGACGTGACGGATGTGGATGATAAGGCGGACGAGGTTCTGACCCAGACCCTCTCCGACCAGGTCGACGCCGCAGGCGACACCGACAGTCCGCTCGGCCTGCCGATCAAGGTTCTGGAAACCAGCCCTGTCATGGACACCATGGCGGTGATCTATTCCGGCGACGGCGGCTGGCGCGATCTTGACGAAGAAGTGGGCGGCGCCTTCCAGAAGGAAGGCATACCCGTCATCGGCGTCGATTCACTCCGCTATTTCTGGAAGGAAAAGAAACCACAGGAGGTCGCAAGCGATCTCGGCCGCATCATCGATACCTATCGCAAGGAATGGAAAGTCCGCAATGTGGTGTTGATCGGCTATTCCTTCGGTGCCGATATTATCCCCGCCACCTATAATCTGCTGCCCGACCGCGACAAATCGCATGTCGTGCAGCTGACCCTGATGGGTCTTTCCACCGAAGTGGATTTCGAAATTTCCGTCGAAGGCTGGCTTGGCGTGGCCGGCGAAGGCAAGGGCGGCAAAACGGTGGATGACATCGCCAAGATCGATCCGAAGCTGGTGCAATGCATATATGGCACGGAAGAAGAAGACGAAGACCCCTGCCCCGGCCTGAAAGCCAAGGGCGTGGAGGCGGTCGGCATCGAGGGCGGCCACCACTTTGACGAGGATTATGAAGGGTTGGCCAAGCGTATCGTGACGTCGCTGAAGACCCGGCTGCCGAAATAACGGCGTCTCACTCACCACCTTGACCCGGGCTACGACAGGAGCCCTCGACAATCCTTGGCGGCGAATGGACTGCCGACGCTTTTCCGCATCGCGCTTGCGGAATCGCCTAAACTATTATTCAAAAGAACCGGACTGCAGTGGATGTTGATCTATTTCTGCAATCCTGCTGCTGTTGATCGCAAACCATCGATTTATATATCCGGACCGGTTCAGGGAGCCGCCGCATGCTTTCCTCAAAACGAAAAACAAAAACGCCGGTCCTGGTGGAACGCATCGACCACTTTGTCGCACAGGTCAAAGAGGCGATGAAAAACGACGACGCCTCGCGCAACAGAAAGATCCGCGATCTGTGGGACGCCGAGGTCCGCTACCATTTCGACAATGGGCGCACCGAAAAGACTCTCGAACTTTACATCATGAAGTACCGTAACGCCTTGAAGGCCGAATTCGGTCCCAAGAGCACGCCGCTTGCCATTTGCAACATGAAAAAACTGCGCGAGCGGCTGAAAACCTACATCGAACGTGCCGACTATCCGAAAACGGGCGTAGCAACCTCGATCGTCGAGAAAATCGAACGCGCGGAATATAATACAGCCGGCCGCAAACCCACCGTTCTTCTACGCATCGCGGATTTCATTTCTGCGATGAACGGCATGGGCACGAAAGAAGAGATGCAGACCCTGTGGAATGCTGAAATCAGCACCATGAAGGGCAGAGCCCAGACAACGATCATCTCCTACATCACCAAATATCGCAACGCCATCCGCGAGGCGTTTGGCGACGATCACCCGATGCTGAAAATCGCCACCGGCGACGCTGCGATGTATGACGATGCGCGACGGGTGAAGATGGAGAAGATCGCCAGAAAGCACGGCGCGCTGATCACCTTCGAGAATTACCGCCAGGTTCTGAAGATCTGTGCCGACAAACTCCTGTCAGCCGATCCCCTGATGATCGGCATCGGCCTGATCGGCATGACCGGACGCCGACCCTACGAAGTCTTTACCCAGGCGGAATTTTCGCCTGCTCCCTATGGCAAGGGCATTTCCAAATGGAGCGTCCTGTTCAACGGCCAGGCCAAGACAAAACAGGGCGAGGGAACGAAATACGGTGTGACCTATGAGATCCCGGTGCTTGCCCGCTCGGAAACCATTCTTGCCGCCTACAAGCGCCTGCGCGAAAGCGGGCAGGGAAAATTGTGGCATGGCATGTCGATCGATGATTTTTCATCGGAGACGCGCCTGTTGCTCAGGGACACGGTTTTTAACCTCTTCGAAGATCTCTGGCCGAAGGAGGAGCTTCCCAAGCCCTATGGTCTTCGGCATCTCTATGCGGAGGTGGCCTATCATAATTTCGCACCTCCCCACGTGACCAAGAACAGCTATTTCGCCGCCATTCTCGGGCATAATAACAACGATCTCGAAACCTCCCTCTCCTATATGACCTACACGCTGCCGGAGGATCGAGACGATGCGCTTGCACGGGCAAAGCGCACGAACGAGCGGGCATTGCAGCAAATGGCCGCCATTGCGCCGGTTTCCCGCAGCAATCCATAGCGCAGCCGCACCTGCCTTGCGGCCAAGCACGCCATGGATAACCCGACGCGCAGGACTGTCCCCGCGGAGATTTCGACATGTCGTTGCGCCCCGATCCGGGCGCGCGCTCCTTTTCCCCTGCTTTGGATAAACCGCCGATTTTTCTACCACTTCCAGCGACGATGTATTGTACCGACACCGCTGCGAACAAAAGAACCAAATGAATCAATATTTTATAAATTAAACACTAAAGAATTATATGAAGTATAAATTAAATAAATACAGCCACACACAAGTTATATCCGAAACAATATTGACAGTTTTCACGAATGAATATTGTCCGGAGGCTTGGGATGCTGCCCGCATATACAACTTACACCCTCTATAATCGCGACTTGGCATCGTCACTGAAACGCGTCGCAAACGATCCGATCGTATCGCGCGACGCCAAATATTACGCCGACAATATTGGCAAGATCAAAAATCTCGATGAGTTTCTGAAGGACCACAGGCTATATTCCTACGCCATTAAGGCCTATGGCCTCGGCGAGATGACCTACGCCGCCGCCTTCATGAAGAAGGTGCTGGAAAGCAATCTCAACGACCCGAACAGTTTCGCCAACAAGCTGAAGGACACCCGCTACCGCGACTTTGCGGCGGCGTTTGATTTCGGCACTATCAAATCGGAAAAAACGGTTCAAACGCAAACCCAGCAGGACCGGCTGGTTGCCGCCTATCACGATGCACACAAACAACGAGACGACGAACTGAAGGAGGAAACGCGGTATTACAACATCGTCATCGACACGGTCGGCCATGTGGATGACATCTTCAAAAACACGCGGTTGCGGGACTATGTTCTCAAATCCTTCGGCATCGACGCCGAAGCCTTCAACTACAAACATCTGCGGGATGTTTTGACCAGCGATATCAGCAGCGCCGACAGTTATGTCAACACAACCTACAAACCTCTGGTCGAGGAATGGCAGGCAAAGACCGCCGATCTGCGCATCGAACGCGCAAAAGTCCCCTCCGCCGATAAGGCGTCGCTGGCCAAAATCGATTATCTGCTCGGCCAGTACAACAAGCGCATCGCCAATGCACACAAGCTCTTCGAAATGGCGGCAGCGTTTAATTTCCGCGATGACGGTTTCGTGGATGACGGCACGAAAGCGCAGACGGCAACCCAGAAGCGGCTGATCAACGAAACCTATGTTTTATCGTATCCTCGCCTGACGCAGACCGGCGCAGTTCTCAATCGCGACTTCTTCGCGCAAAAGATGAACGAGATTACCGATGCCCAACAACTCATATCCAATTCCCGTCTTAGAACGATGTTGATCGTCGCCTTCAACCTCAGGGACGACACCGATACCGACAAGAAAATCCAGTGGGCGCTTCGCGAAAATCCCGACGATCCGCAAAGCGCGCTTCACGCCGAAAAGGACAAAGGCTTCATCGATCTTGCGAGAGCGTTCAATTTCGACGGGGAAGGCAAGATCGCTGCCGGAAAGACGATCCAGACCGCCGCCCAGCTCAGTACGATGATGACACTTTATTTTAGCCGCTACGACGACGCACAGGAGGCGGCTGACCAAAAGACGATCAAGGACTACAGACGCTATATCGGCCTGACGAAAAACCTGGAGGACTTCCTCTCCGCTGCACCGGCAGCCGTTACCATTCGCAACTTCGCGCTGAAGGCATTCAACATCAGCCCCGAAGAGGTTTCCACGTTCAAGTTGAAGAAGGTCTTCACCAGTGACCTGTCGGACCCGAAAAGTTATGTCCGCAGCCTCAAAGACGAAAGGTTCGTTCGGCTGGCGAAAGCCTATAATTTCGATGCCCAAGGCAGGATAGGCTCGCCACGGCTGGCCCAGGCCGAAAACGAGATTACCCGCATCTCCCGGAACTACGTTCTCGAAATGACCCGATGGAACACGGCCTCGAAGAGCAGGGAGAAAACAGGCAAGCAGGATGAGGAACTCGCCGCCTATCGCCAGAAAAACAGCAAAGACAAGATAAAGGAAAAGGCAAAGACGGAGGCCGCCTATTACCGCCAGCAGATGGAGACGTTGGAAACCGTTGATCAGTTGCTTGCCGATCGCCGTCTGGTGGATTTCATGCTTGTTGCCGAACGCATCGACCCCAAATCGGTCAGCACCGATTATCTGAAAAAGATCTTCAAATCCGACCTCAAGGACCCGAAAAGCTTCGCCAACGCCGAAAAGGATCCCCGCTTTCGCGCGCTTGCCGGTTCCTTCAACTTCGACACCAAGGGGAATATTCGCGCGACAGCCAGCCAGCATGTCCAGAACAACCGCGGCCTGATGGAAACGCGTGACAAATACGTTCGGCAGACGCTGGAGGAAAGGGCGGGAGAAGAAAACGCCGGTGTTCGTCTTGCTCTCTATTTCAAGCGGATGGCCGGCGGCATTTCCAATGCCTACGACATACTGGCTGACAATGCGCTTTCGGAATTCACCCGCACCGCCCTTGGAATTCCCGCGGAAACCGCAAATTCCAAGGTCGAGATGCAGGCAAAGATGATCGAAAAGAAACTGAAGATGAGGGACCTGCAGGAAGCCGGCAAGGTCGACAAGCTGATTGACCGCTTTTTGCTGAGGTATGAAATGAACAATTCGCCTTCCGATCCCCGTCTCGACTTGTTCGGCAATGGCAAAATGTCCATCAGCGGCAATACGCTGGCAACCCTCGCCCAGCTTCGGAACGCCCGCAGCCGCTAACTCGTCTGCCTGAAAAGGCTGGCTGGCTCTCGGATGGAAGCTGATACTGGCTCCGGTGGCCAGTGTCAGGGCGGTCAATCCCGCCCGTAGCCCTGGTGCTGTAGAGCAGTATCATCACAGTCAACAACAGCCTGTCAGCGCACCAAAGCCGAAATTCCGTTCAGGTGCGCCCCGCTGAAGCACGGGCCCGTCGAGACGACCGTCCATCGCGCCGTCTGCTAGTGTAATGTACCTGCAATGACCTGTTCCTATCCCTGCTGAAATTTACCGCAGCTGAAAGGAATTCCCATGTCCGACAGGTCATCACTTGCAGTCCCGCCGGCAATCACCCTCATCGCCGCCACATCGCTCTTGCTCACAGCCTGCGCATCAACCGTGATGAAAACTTATGTCGGCGCACCCATTACCAGCGTGATGCTGGACTATGGGCCGCCTGACAATGTGTATAGCCTCGGCCCCGGCCAGCAGGCCTATCAGTGGCGCAAGAACAAGACGCAGGTTGTGGCCGGATCATCAAGCGGCGAGGTCCGCTCGACGCGGCATGGCGAGCGTTACGAAGTGTCCGAAACGCCTGGTTATGTCGAGCGCATCGATTGCTACTACACTTTCTACACCCGCGGTTCCGGTAACGACTGGTATGTAACGAGCTTCCGGCAACCCTCACTCGAATGCGAATGATCCTCTTACGGCCCCCTCGCCATTCGAGCCATTTCCCCTTACCGCCGCTTCGACCCAAAAGCGGCGGTCTTATGCTTCTGCGTCATATATCAGCGGATCAGAAACGATAGTTCAGGCCCGCCTTGACGACGTGATCGCTGACATCCGTCTTCGATCTGCCGCTGGAGGTCGCCGTCGATACATTTCCCGTGTTCACGTAGTTATATTCAAACTTGGCCGACAGGCCGCCGCCGAAACTCTGTTCGACACCCGCTCCCACGAGATAGCCCCGCTTCCAGTCGTCCGGTCCGGTAACGCCGTTTCCATCCTTGAATTTCGTCGTGGTCAGACCTGCGGTGCCGTAAAGAAGGGTACGATCAAGCGCCACACCGGCCTTCAGCTTGGCGGCGCCACGAAAACGCTCTCTCAGGCGGCCATTCGGCACCCGCGCCTCGTTGCCGAGATACGAGCCCTCCAGCTCCGCCCCGACGACACCGGAGCCGAACTGGAAATTGTAACCGGCCTGTACGCCACCCGTCAGACCACGGCCACTGGCCAGAGGATTGACTTTTGGTGAGGCGACGCCGCCATGTGCGCCGATATAAGCCCCATTCCAGGAAAAGGCTGGCGGACTGGTATAATCGAATTGCTGCGCATTGTAGTTGGCAAGATCAGCGGAATAGGCGCTCGGTGCCGCCATAATACTGATGGCAACAAGCGATTTTGCAATGAACGACATGAATGACTCCAGACGAAACCAGGGGCGTCTCAATCTGAGGCGCCAGGATTTCCGTTCGCGTTGAAGAACCGGAAACCGGCTCCTATGGTCTCCTGTGCGAATGAGCGCAGCAGATACGGGCATTTTCCGCGCGAGAATTGCGCCTGGATTACACGCGGCTGTTTTATTTGAATATAATTGTTATTTTTCATGTGATTATACTTACTTCTTTAATCTTATTTTAAGAACTTCAGGAGTCCGGACTTCCCGGAGGCGATTCATGGCCCCGCACCGCTCCCTGGCGTGACGGAGCGGATCTCCAGCCGAACGCAGAAGCCGGGATCAAGGTCGAGGAACAGCACCCTGCCCCCATGCAGCTCAGCTGCTTTCTGCACGAGATTGAGGCCAAGGCCGGCACCGGAGGAGCTGGTGTTGATGCGATGGAACGGTTCGAACACCTGCTCGCGTTCGTCAACGGGTATGCCCGGACCTTCATCGGAGACATCTATGGTTCCTGCTGCACCCACCCGGACGACAATGGCGCCCCTGCCGCCGCCGTGATCGATGGCATTGCGGATGAGGTTGACGACCGCCATCTCAATGATCGACGTCTGGACCGTCAGCAGGGCTTCTTTTTCGCCCGGCTCGAAATCGAACTCGTAACCGGCATCCATCGCAATCGGGGCAAGATCGGTCGCGATGCGTTCGACGAGAACATTCAAATCCTGCTCTTCCGCAGGCAGGTCTACCGCGCCCACCGCCTGCATTTCGAGAAGCTGGTGTGCGACGCGGGTAAGCCGGTCGATATCCGCCCGCAGCTGGCGGCTCAGCGTGTCATCGGGAAGAAGATCGGCGCGGACGCGCACGATCGCAATCGGCGTCCTCAGTTCATGGGCGGCGTCGGCCAGGAAGCGGTTGCGGCGATTATAGCCCTCGTCCAGTTTCGAGAGGGCAACATTGAAGGCATCCACCAGCGGAATGATTTCACTCGGCACCTTCGAGCGAGCGATACGGGCGGACCGGTTCTCGAAATTGATCGACTGCGCTTGGGTGACCGTTTCCATGAGGCCACTCAGTGAACGGCCGACCGCACGTGGGGTCACCAGCAATGTCGCAATACCCGTCAGCAGCAACATGGGCACCACGGCCACAAGAATGATGAACCCAATTCCCGGCAGCACGGTCAACCAGCGAATGGCACCATCCGCATCCTTTTCCAGATCCAGCTGTATGTTGATCCAGATATTCACGCCATCATTCGCGAGACCTTTTTCCGTCCCGGCAATGAACTGCAGCCGTCCGGCGGGCGTATCGCGGTTCTCCATCGTGGCCCGGACTGTTTCCCCAGCCTCCAGACGCGCCCTCTCGATGCCCAAAGGAAATGCCCCCGTCACGACGGAAGTGGGGATATCTCCATATCGAAGGACGATTCCTTCCGCGTCCCGGACCATGAACCAGAGATTGCGATAGCGCTGTTTCAGCGCCTCCAGATCGGGTGTAGCCGACACCTGCGTCCGCCCCTGCCCATCCTTTGTCACGCTTTCCGCAATGATGCGCACAGCCTCTTCATTGGCGCCTTCCAGCCTTGGATCGATGATCCAGATCCAGCCAACGAGAAGAACGACGAAGAGAACGAGCAAGAAAGCCTGCAGGACGAGAAGGCGCTTCATCAGCCCCCATCGCAGGGATTGATTGTGGTGCGAACTCATGACTTTGCCCGAATGAGATAACCGATATTGCGCACGGCTCTAATCTCCACCGTGGCTTCCGCCTGCGCCAGCTTCTTCCTGATACGGGAGATGTGGGCATCGAGCGCATTGGACTCGATCTCGTCGTCGAGCGTATAAACCGCCTCGATCAGGTTGGACCGCGTCACGATACGGTTCGGGCGCCGCATCAGGGCTTCGAGCGCCAGATATTCCCGACGCCGCAACTCGAGGATGGAGCCGGCAACGCTGACTTCATTGCTTCTTTGATCAATGCTCAGATTTCCGAAAATCGCATATCTGTCGGAAATGGAAGGGCCGCGCCTGTGAAGGGCCCTGAGGCGGGCGAGCAGTTCCTCTATCGCAAAAGGCTTGGCGAGATAGTCATCCGCGCCGGCATCCAGCCCGTCAACGCGGTGATCGACACTTCCAAGCGCCGTCAGGACAAGGATCGGTACGGAATGTTTGCTGCGGCGAAGCGCCGATACAAGGTTCAGCCCCTCACCATCGGGCAGGCGGCGATCCAGGACAAGCACATCGTAGGAGCCGTCACGCGCAAGGACATCCGCATCGCTGATGGTACTGACATGATCGGCAAGCACATCGCGCCGGCGCAAGGCTTCGAGCAGCGCCCGCGCCATTTCGGGTTCGTCCTCGAGAAGCAGGATTCGCAATGACTTTCCCCCAAAGATGAGCTCTTGCCATCCCCACCACTGATTGGTGAATGTTGCAGATAGATTGCAGCCCGGCCGCCCCTTCTTCTTGTACCATCCCAAACGGCGTAATCCGACTGGCATCGAAGGCGTTGGCCGCGTCACTTATCGCTGTCCCGAGGGTTGTCCGCGCCTGTCGAGATCCGCACGCAGGCGTCAGGCCCCGGGGCCTGGCCTGTATCCGTGCCTCGCATAAAATCGATCAAGCTCCCGTTGTTGCGGCACCTCGCCGGTATAGATGGCGATATAATCCGCAATTCTCTTCATCCGCACTGCCACATCTTCCTCGGCCTGCATGGAAATGTAGCCGATCTGCACGAGATAAGTGGTGCGGGCGCGCACATCCGCAGTATTTTCGGGATGGCCGAAACGGACGAACATGCGCGAAAGCGCCTCCATTCTCACAGCATCCGCCTTGCGAACCTCGGCAAGGATATCATCGGACTGCAGCGCCCAGCTGCGCACCGCGAATTCGAATTTGCTGTCAAAAAGCGAGGGATCCAGCCAGCAATCGAAGACGTTCAGCATCGCCTCGGCCAAGGTTTCCGCGTAGGCCTCCGATTGCCTGAGGATGCTTCCCGTGTTCTTGTCGCGCCAGCGGGACAAAAGCGCCGCCAGCAACTCCTCCCGATCCTTGAAGAACCAGTAAAAGCTGGTGCGCGAGAGATTGAGCTTCTTCGCCAACGGCAAAATCTTGACGGAATCCACCCCCGATTCCAGCAGGGACTCGTAGGCGGCCTCAAGCCAACCCTCCTGCGATCCACGCCAACCGGTTTCGTTTAATGTCGCGTCCATGACAGTTGAGTAGCAAATCAGTCCCTGCGCGACAAGGCGAGGCGTACACTCTTGTCTAACTTATAGACACTGGTGTTTTGTTAATTGACACATATGTACATTTTCTCTTAGCCTCGCACCATACCCCCCCCCTTGGAGCAGGCCCATGTCGAACGATCCCCTTCTTCAACCCTATCAGCTGAAGCACCTGACGCTGCGCAACCGTATCATCGTGACGTCGCATGAGCCCGCTTATCCGGAAGACGGCATGCCGAAAGGGCGTTATCGCGCCTATACCGTCGAGCGTGCGAAAGGCGGCGTGGCGTTGACGATGACCGCAGGCTCAGCCGCCGTTTCGAAAGACAGCCCTCCCGTCTTCAACAATTTGCTCGCGTACAAGGATGAAATCGTTCCGTGGATCAGGGAAATGACCGACGCCGTCCACGAGGCGGGGTCGGCAATCATGATCCAGCTCACTCATCTTGGCCGGCGCACCCGGTGGGACAAGGGTGACTGGCTGCCGGTGCTCGCACCTTCACACCAGCGGGAAGCCGCTCATCGCGCCTTTCCGAAAAAAATCGAGGATTGGGATATTGAGCGTGTCATCAAGGATTTCGCCGACGCCGCCGAGCGTATGAAGGCTGGCGGCATGGACGGGGTGGAGCTGGAGGCCTATGGTCATCTCATCGATCAGTTCGCCTCCCCGCTGACCAACGAGCTGGATGGCCCCTATGGTGGCTCGCTTGAAAACCGCATGCGTTTCTGCCTCGACGTTTTCCGGGCGATACGCAGGCGCGTGGGTGAGGACTTCATCCTCGGTGTTCGTTACACCGCCGATGAATGTCTGGAGGGTGGCACCGGAAAGGCAGAAGGCCTCGAAATCTCCAGACTGCTGAAAGAAAGCGGTCTGATCGATTATCTCAACGTCATCAGGGGGCATATCGATACCGATCCCGGCCTGACCGACGTTATTCCGATTCAGGGCATGGCAAGTGCGCCGCACCTCGATTTTGCCGGGGAAATCCGTGCAGCGACACGTTTCCCGACCTTCCATGCCGCCAAAATTCAGGACGTTGCCACAGCCCGGCATGCCATCGCCACCGGCAAGGTGGACATGGTCGGCATGACCCGCGCGCACATGACCGATCCGCATATTGTGCGCAAGATCATGGAAAAGCGGGAGGACGATATCCGTCCCTGCGTCGGCGCTAATTACTGTCTCGACCGCATCTATCAGGGCGGCCTTGCCTTCTGCATTCACAATCCGGCAACCGGCCGCGAGGAAACCATGCCGCACGCCATCACCAGGGCCGCGAAAAGCCTGAAGGTGGTTATCGTCGGCGCCGGGCCGGGAGGCCTCGAAGCCGCAAGGGTCTGTGCCGAACGCGGCCATACGGTCGTGGTCTTCGAGGCAGCCAGCCATCCGGGCGGGCAGATTCGCCTCACCGCGCAGAGCGAACGCCGCCGGGAAATGACCGGCATCATCGACTGGCGCATGAGCCAGTGCGAAAAGCTCGGTGTCGTCTTCCACTTCAACAGCTGGGCGGAAGCGGACACGGTTCTCTCGCAAAAACCCGATGTGGTGATCATCGCCACAGGCGGGCTGCCGCATACCGAGGTGCTGTCTAAGGGCAACGAACTGGTCGTCTCCGCGTGGGATATTATTTCCGGAGACGTCAGGCCGGGTGCCAATGTTCTCGTCTATGACGACGCGGGAGACCATGCCGGCCTTCAGGCGGCCGAGCTCATCGCCAAGGCTGGCGGCAAGGTGGAAATCATGACACCGGATCGCTCCTTCGCCCCTGAAGTTATGGCCATGAATCTCGTTCCCTATATGCGCTCGCTGCAAAAGCTCGACGCCACATTCACCGTCACTTACCGGCTGGAAGCAGCCGAAAGAAGCGGCAACCAGATCGTCGCCCACGTCGGCAGCGACTATGGCGGCATTTCCAGACAGCGCACCGTCGACCAGATCGTCGTCAATCACGGTACAGTCCCGCTGGATGAACTGTATTTCGAACTCAAGCCCGGCTCGACAAATCTCGGGGAGGTTTCCTATGACGCCCTGCTCGCCGGAGAGGCTCAGACCGTCGCGCGCAATCCGACAGGCACATATCGGTTGTTCCGCATCGGCGATGCCGTCGCGGCGCGCAACACCCATGCGGCGATCTACGACGCCCTGCGCCTCGCAAAGGACATTTGAGGCGCGGGTCGCGTTGCGGCCCCAGGGCGCATCGAGGGGATCATTCGATGCCGACGATGTTCACTTGTCAGGCAGGATGGCGTCTGTCGCCCGGATCATCGCACAGGCACAAGCTCGAATGGGCCAAAGTAAGATCCACTATATGGACCTCTATACGCGAGTCTAAAACTGTGTAATTGCGGCCTTTTACTATTGATTTTATCATTCTTCCTGTGTATCCCGAACGTATGGTTTTGTAACGGTCCATATCGTGGAGGAGATATACCGATACGCTCAGACTTTTGGAGGGGTCTGGCCGGTCTTGCGATGACAGATATATCCTGATGCCGGCCATGATCGTGGCTGGGGCCCGGACATTCTGCCTTGCTGACCACCATCCATTGCGAAGGTTGTTCTGCGGGAGAGGAGGCCCCAATGACCATGACCGCAAACGCGAATGACGACGTCTTTGTGCTCGACGGCGAGCTACTGCACACGGAGCCGGTAACGGGCTCCTGGTTCATGCGGCCGGTCGAGGCCATGGCAGCCATTCTTTTGGCGCTGATGATCGGCCTGCTTCTGCTCGGCGTGACATCACGTTATGCCTTGCATCTGCCGATTGTCTGGATCGATGAAACGGCGTCGTTGTGCTTCCTGTGGTTTGCCATGCTGGGTGCGGCCATTGCCATCGACCGTAGCGAGCACCTGCGCCTGACGCTGTTCCTCAACATGTTTCCGCAGCGTTTTCTGGATTACATCAATTCTTTGGCGCTGGTGCTGGTGGCGACATTTCTTGCGGCTATCATCAAGCCCGCAATCGAATACGCCATCGAGGAATGGGTCGTCACATCGGCGGCGCTGAACATTCCCATGACTTTCCGCGCCGCCGCCCTGCCATTCGGCGCCTCCCTGATGTTGCTCCTGGTCATGAACAACCTCTTCCGGAGGGAAAGGCTGCGGGACATCGTCGCCGCTATCGTCACGGTTGCGGTGGCTGCCGGCCTTCTGTTTCTGGCGTCGCCCACACTGGAATCCTTTGGCAATTTTAACCTGGCGATCTTCCTCGGCCTGTTCGTGGCGGTGTTTCTGGCGCTCGGCGTGCCCATTGCCTTCTGTTTCGGCCTTGGAACATTGTCCTATCTGACTTTCACCACCTGGGTTCCGATGATCGTTATGGTCGGGCGCATGGATGAAGGAATGTCGGGCATCATTCTGCTGTCGGTGCCGGTATTCGTGCTGCTGGGCTGCGTCCTTGACGCAACCGGCATGGGCAAGGCGATCGTCGAACTGCTGTCCTCGATGTTCGGCCACATCCGCGCGGGCATGTCCTATGTTCTGCTCGGTTCGCTGTTTCTGGTCTCGGGCATTTCCGGCTCCAAGGTTTCAGATATGGCAACGGTCGCACCTGCGCTGTTTCCGGAAATGAAGCGACGCGGCCACAAGCCCAAGGAAATGATCGCACTGCTGGCCACCGGCGCCGCCATGGCCGATACCGTTCCGCCGTCCATCGTTCTCATCGTCCTCGGTTCGGCAGCGGGCGTATCGATTGCCGGCCTGTTTACCTCCGGCTTCATGATCGCCATGGTGCTGCTTCTGGTGCTGGCGGTATTGGCCCGGTGGAAAGCGCGCAATGAAAACATGGATGGCGCCAGACGCACTCCGTGGCCGCTGGTCGGCAAGGCGGCACTCGTTGCCGCACCCGCTCTGGTTCTGCCTTTCCTTATCCGCAGCCTTGTGGGCGGCGGTGTGGCAACGGCGACCGAAGTATCCACCATTGCAGTGCTCTATGCCATGATTATCGGCGCGGTGCTTTATGGCGGGATCAGCCTGAAAAAACTCTACTCGATGCTGGTGGAGACAGCGGCGCTCTCGGGCGCGATCCTGCTGATCCTCGGCTGCGCCTCCGCCATGGCCTGGGGTTTGACGCAAAGCGGTTTCGCCTTCGAATTGACCGCGATGATAACCGACCTGCCGGGCGGCTGGATGACCTACATGATCGTGTCGATCCTGATCTTCATGATCCTCGGCTGCGTGCTGGAAGGACTGCCTGCAATCGTTCTGCTCGCGCCGATCATGTTCCCCATTGCCCGCACGCTCGGCATCAACGACATCCATTATTCGATGGTCGTTGTGGTCGCCATGAATATCGGCCTGATGGCGCCGCCCATCGGCATCGGCTTCTACATTGCCTGCAAGATCGGCAATGTCTCGCCCGATGAAGCCATGGGTGCCATCTGGCCCTATCTCGCAGCCATGGTCATCGGCCTGCTGCTGATTGCCGGAATTCCGGGTCTGTCCACAATTCTGCTCTGACACCGTGGCGGGTCCGCACCCGCCATGCCGACGAACGACACATGCTTTTATTTGGGAGGAGAAAGCAATGATCATCAACAGACGTACCATGCTCGCCGGCGCCGGTTCTGCCGTTCTTGCCACCGCGTTCGTATCGCGCGCACGCGCCGCGGAATTCAGCTACAAATATGCCAATAACCTGCCGGCTGCGCACCCCATGAACGTGCGCGCCAAGGAAGCGGCCGATCGTATCGAGAAAGAAACCGACGGGCGGGTCAATATCAAGATATTCCCCAGCAGCCAGTTGGGGGCCGATACCGACATGCTGAGCCAGGTGCGTTCCGGCGGCGTTGAATTCTTCACGCTCTCGCCGCTGATCCTGTCCACGCTGGTACCAAACGCGTCCATCAGCGGCATCGGCTTTGCCTTCCCGGATTATGATTCCGTATGGGCGGCCATGGACGGCGATCTCGGCAAATATGTACGCGGTGAAATTGCCAAACAGAATCTCGTCGCCATGGATACGATCTGGGACAACGGTTTCCGCCAGATCACCAGCGCGTCGAAACCCATCACCACGCCTGCCGATCTCGAAAGTTTCAAGATCCGCGTGCCGGTGAGCCCTCTCTGGACCTCGATGTTCAAGGCCTTCAAGTCGGCTCCCGCTTCCATCAACTTCGCGGAAGTCTACACCGCGTTGCAGACCGGCGTCGTCGACGGCCAGGAAAACCCTCTGGCCATCATTTCCACCGCGAAGCTCTTCGAAGTGCAGAAGTTCTGCTCGGTTACCAATCATATGTGGGATGGTTTCTGGTTCCTCGCCAACAAGCGCGCGTGGGAGCGGCTGCCGGACGACCTGCGCACCATCGTTGCCAAGAACCTCAATCAGGCCGGCAAGGATGAACGCGCCGACGTGGCGAAGCTCAACGCCTCGGTGAAGGAAGACTTGATCAGCAAGGGCATGGCCTTCAACGATACTGACGCATCGCTCTTCCGTGCAGCCCTCAAGGAAGCCGGATTCTATTCCGAGTGGAAAAGCAAATATGGCGACGAAGCCTGGGCCATTCTTGAAAAGGCCGTTGGCGCCAGCCTGACCTGACCGGTCAGCAAATAATCGGTCCCGCCGCAAGCGGGGCCGATCCGATCACTTCTGGCTGTTTTAATGGAGACTGTTTTGACAGGTCGCCTGACGGGAAAACGCGCGCTTGTATTTGGCGCAGGATCATCGGGGCCGGGCTTTGGCAATGGCAAGGCTGCGGCCGTGCAATTTGCCCGCGAGGGCGCGTGCGTGGCCTGTGTCGACCTCTCCGCCGGCGCGGCTGAAGAAACCGCGCAGATCATCCGCGAAGAAGGTTTTGAGGCAATCGCCGTTGCCGCCGATGTCACGAAGCTGGAATCCGTATCAGCGGCAGTTGCACGAACCTGCGATGCCTTTGATGGCATCGACATCCTGCACAATAATGTCGGCGTGACGCATATGGGCGGGCCGGTGGAGCTGGATGAGGAGCGCTTTCGCGCCTCCGTCGATCTCAACATCGGCTCTGTCTATCGCACCGCCAAGGCTGTTCTGCCGGTGATGCTGAGGCAGGGCGGCGGCGCCATCGTCAATATTTCCTCACTCGCCTCGATCCGCTGGACCGGCTATCCTTATTTCGCCTATTACGCCATGAAGGCCGCGGTCAACCAGGCCACCGTGGCGCTGGCGATGCAATACGCACGGCAAGGTATTCGCGCCAATTGCGTTCTGCCGGGCATGATCGATACGCCGCTGATCTACAAGCAGATCAGCAGCCAGTACGCCTCCGTCGAGGAAATGGTGGCGGCGCGTAATGCCGCGGTGCCCGTGGGGCGCATGGGTGATGCCTTCGATATCGCCCGCGCCGCCGTTTTTCTGGCATCCGATGAAGCAAAATTTATCACGGGCATCTGCCTGCCGGTCGACGGCGGCCAAAGTTGCGCAGTGGGGGCGTTTACCTGATATGGCCACGGTGGTTGCGGCGGAAAACGATCTGACAGGGGCACGTGCCGTGGACCGGGCGCTGGCGCTGCTGTCCATGGTGGGGCGGCACGCCGAACGCGGTGTGTCGCTTTCCGGCGTCGTCGCCGAAAGCGGGTTGAACAAGCCAACGGCCCGCCGCCTGCTGCTGGCGTTGATCCGGGCAGGCCTCGTGGAACAGGACGAGGAGACACGCCGATATTATCTCGGCGAGGAAGCCTACGTGCTGGGCAGCCTGTCATCACGCCGTTTCGGATTGTTGCAGATGGCCCAGGACGGACTGACGCGTATTTCCCGCCGCACCGAGGATTCGAGCTTCCTTTCGGTACGCCGCGATACGTTTTCTCTCTGCCTCTATCGCGAGGAAGGCACCTGGCCCGTGCGCACCCATGCGCTCCAGGCCGGTTTCGAGCACCCGCTGGGTATCGGCGCCGGATCTCTCGCCATGCTGGCCGCCCTGCCCGATGCCGAAGTGGATAGCGTCATTGCCGCCAATAGCGGCCTCATCGCCGCGAATTATCCCGGCATCACGCTCGACGGGCTACGCCGTGATGTCGAATTGACCCGGGCGAACGGCTACTCGCTCAATCCCGGCCTCATCCTTTCCAATTCATGGGGTATCGGTGTCGCAATCCGCACGCCGGATGGAGCGGTGGCGGGAGCGTTGAGCATCGCCGCCGTCGATAGCCGCATGCGGCCGGAGCGTCAGCCAGAACTGGCGGCGCTGCTGCGCGAAGAGGTGACACGTATCGAAACACGCATCGCAGAAATGATGGCCAGCCGCGCACGCACGCGCGGAGACGGCGAACCGAAGCGACAGGCAAGGAGAACGAGCAAATGAGCAAAGCGCAGATCGTCGGCTGGGCGCATTCGCCTTTCGGCAAATCGACCCTTGAAAATACCGAACAGCTGATGGCGTCAGTCGTCGCGCCGGCCATAGACCATGCGGGCATCGACGTTGGCGATATCGACGGCATTTTTGTCGGTGTGATGAACAATGGTTTCTCGAAACAGGATTTTCAGGGCGCCCTGGTGGCAATGGGTGATGAAAGACTGGCCTATACGCCCGCCGTGCGCTTCGAAAATGCCTGCGCGACGGGATCGGCCGCCCTGTACAGCGCGATGGATTTCATCGAGGCGGGGCGGGGCCGCATTGCGCTCGTCGTGGGCGCCGAAAAAATGACGGCGCTTCCCACCGCCGAGGTAGGCGACATTCTGCTCTCTGCTTGCTACCGCGCAGAAGAGGCCAATATCCCCGGCGGTTTTGCCGGCCAGTTCGGTCGCATCGCCCAGGCCTATTTCCAGCGTTATGGCGATCGCTCGGAGGAGCTTGCGATGATCGCCGCCAAGAACCACGCCAACGGCGCGGTCAATCCCTATGCCCATATGCGCAAGGATTTCGGCTTCGAATTCTGCAACACCGTGTCCGATAAGAACCCGTATGTCGCAGGCCCGCTACGCCGTACCGACTGCTCGCTGATTTCCGACGGCGCGGCGGCCATCGTTTTGGCCGACGAAGAAACCGCAGCCAGCCTCCACCGGGCTATCGGCTTTCGGGGCAGAAAACAGATCAATGACATTCTGGCGCTGAGCCGCCGCGACCCGCTGGCCTTCGAGGGCGCCCGCCGCGCATGGGCAGGCTCGCTGGAACTTGCGGGCGCTACGCTCGACGACCTTTCCTTCGTTGAAACGCACGACTGCTTCACCATAGCCGAACTTATCGAATATGAGGCCATGGGGCTTGCAAAACCAGGCGAAGGGCACCGGGTCGTGCACGAAGGCACCGCGCTGAAGACCGGCCGTTTGCCAATCAACCCTTCAGGGGGACTGAAATCGAAAGGCCACCCGGTCGGAGCGACCGGCGTTTCCATGCATGTAATGGCAGCGATGCAGTTGATGGGCGAGGCTGGAGACATGCAGATCCCCGGCGCCTCGCTTGCCGGCGTTTTCAACATGGGCGGCACCGCGGTTGCCAACTATGTTTCGATCATGGAGCGCGTGAAATGAGGACACCTGGCCCCGTGCAGCATCCTCCGGGCGGTGTCACACCATCAACCACGCGGGTGATGAACCTTTCGCATTTTCTGACGCAGGCCGCGCGCCGCAACCCGCATCATATCGGCTTCGTCTGGGGTGAAAAGACCTGGAGCTGGGCGCAAATGGAAGCCCGCGTCGACGCCATGGCGCATGCGCTGGTCAATGAATTCGGTGTCGTCAAGGGTGACCGTATTCTGGTGCAGTCTTCCAACAACAACCAGATGTTCGAATCGATGTTCGCCTGCTTCCGGGTGGGCGCGGTGTGGGTGCCGACCAATTACCGCCAATCGCCAGATGAAGTCGGCTACCTGGCGAAGGCCAGCGGCGCACGCGGAATGATCTGCGCCAGCGCTTTTCCCGAACATGCGAAAGCAAGCCGTGAAGCCGCAGCGATCGATTTCACCATCGCCATCGGTCAGGCGGAATTCGGTGAGGATTATGATGCGATTGTCGCCCGTCATCTGGGTCAGAAGGTCAAGGGCGAGGCGGTGGATCGCGACGATCCCTGCTGGTTCTTCTTCACGTCGGGCACCACCGGGCGCCCCAAGGCGGCGGTGCTGACCCACGGGCAGATGGCCTTTGTCATCACCAACCATCTCTGCGATCTGATGCCCGGCACGGGAACAGGCGACGCATCCATCGTTGTCGCTCCGCTTTCGCACGGCGCGGGCATTCACCAGCTGGTGCAGGTGGCGCACGGGGCAAAGACCGTGCTGCCGGCAGCGGAAAAACTCGATGTCCCCGCCGTTTGGGCGCTGATCGAGAAATGGCGTGTCACCAATGCCTTCACCGTGCCGACCATTCTGAAAATGCTGATTGAAGACCCGTCCGTGGATCGTTTCGATCATTCCTCGCTGCGCTATGTCATCTATGCCGGCGCGCCGATGTATCGCGCCGACCAGAAACGGGCATTGGCAAAGCTCGGTCCGGTGCTGGTGCAATATTTCGGCCTCGGTGAAGTCACCGGCAATATCACGGTGCTTCCCCCTTCCTTCCATAGCGCAGAAGACGGTCCGGAAGCGCGGGTCGGCACCTGCGGGTTCGACCGGACAGGCATGGAAGTGCAGATCCAGAACGACGCAGGCGAAGAGGTGGAGGCGGGAGAAACCGGCGAGATCTGCGTGATCGGTCCCGCCGTCTTCGCCGGTTATTACAACAACCCCGACGCCAATGCCAAAGCCTTCCGCAACGGCTGGTTCCGCACCGGCGATCTCGGCCACCGCGATGAAAACGGCTTCGTTTACATCACCGGGCGCGCCTCCGACATGTATATTTCCGGCGGCTCGAACATCTATCCGCGCGAGATCGAAGAAAAAATTCTCATGCATCCCGATATCAGCGAGACGGCGGTTCTGGGTGTGCCAGATGCTGTGTGGGGCGAAGTGGGCGTGGCGGTCTGCGTGGCGAGAGAAGGCGCTGACATCGCCGGCATCGACCTCAAGGCCTATCTGGAAGGCAAGATGGCCCGTTACAAGCTGCCCAAAGCAGTCGTGTTCTGGGATGCCATGCCAAAATCCGCCTATGGCAAGATCACCAAGAAACTGATCCGCGAAGAGCTGGAAAGGCGCGGCCAGATGCCGGTTTTCGAGGAAAAGCGGACGGGCTGACGCGCGCGGCATTCAACCGGGAGGAGAGGGTATGACACAACGGACGGCAGGGACAAAAGGGGCTGTCGCGATCACCGGCGGAGCATCCGGCATCGGTTTTTCCACCGCGCAGCTGCTGATGGCGCGCGGATGGCAACCCTGGCTGCTGGATCTCAAGCGCGAAGCGCTGGACGCGGCCTGCGAGAAGCTCGGTATCGACGCCTCGCGTGGCATCGTGTGCAACGTGGCGGATGAAGCGTCGATAGAGGAGGCGTTCGCCGCGTTGACGGTAAATGGCGTTGAACAGGCGGTTGAGCTGGTGGCCGTCGTCAACAGCGCCGGCATCGGCATCGACAAGCTTTCCGTCGAGACCAGCGTCGAAGAATTTCGCCGCATCGTCGACGTCAATCTCGTCGGCAGCTTCGCGGTGGCTCGCGCGGCGGCGCGTTACTGGCTGGACCGTGAGATTCCCGGCTCCATCGTCAACATCAGCTCGGTTTCCGGCATGTGTGGCAACCGGGGCCGCAGCGCCTATGGTGCCTCGAAAGGCGGCGTCAATCTCCTGACGATGGTGATGGCGAACGAGCTCGGACAATCGGGCATCCGCGTCAATGCAATTGCACCCGGCCCGGTCGATACACCGCTGACCCAAGCGGTCCATACCGAGAATGTTCGCAACCAGTGGCATAGCCGTGTTCCCATGCACCGCTATGGCAGAACCGATGAAATCGCCTCTGCCGTGGCGTTTCTGGTCTCGGATGATGCGAGCTACGTCAATGGTCAGGTTCTTGCCGTGGATGGCGGCTTCATCACCGCGGGGCTGGCGGTATGACGCCGATGGCCCAGGCAGCGCTTCCGCGCAGCATCGTCCACCCCGGACCGGAGACACCCGAGCGCTTTCGCGCAATCGGCTGCCGTGCCCATCCCGTCACGTTAACCGTCCGTGCCGGCATGTGCGTCAACGAAGCGATTGCCGCTGCCTTTGCGGAACGGGGTTTCCAAGGTGGCTACATCAGGCTGAAAAACGTGCCGATGAAGCGGCTGGAATACGTTATGCCCGCGGCCGCTCCTGATGCCTCCCATGCAGCCTGGTACAGCGAAACCTTTTCCATGCCTGAGGGCACGATCATCGATGCCGGCCTTCATATGGGACGGCGCGATGGCCAGCCGTTTCTGCACTGCCATGGTTCGTGGAAAAGTGCTCAGGGCGTCGTCTCCATGGGACATCTGCTTCCCTTCGAAGCCGAATTTGCCCAAGAAATACAATTTGAGGCGCTGGCGCTTGACGGAGCGATCCTCGACGCTCGGCAGGATGAGGAAACGAATTTTCCGCTTTTCACACCCATCCCTCGGCCGCGTAGGCATCAGGATGCGGGACTGAGGGCGCTTTTATGCACTGTCCGGCCTAACACCGACATCTGCCTCGCCCTCGAAGCGGCCTGCACGGAATTCGGCCTGCCGGAAGCCGATGTCAATGGCATTGGAAGCCTTATTGGCGCGGACTACGATGACGGAACGACCATTACCGCCTACGCCAGCGAAATCCTTATCCGCGCAGGCCATATCAGCTCCGACAGTGAACGCACGGCGCTGGATATTGCGATGGTCGATCTCACCCGCCACATCAGCGGCGGGCGGTTGGTGCGCGGCAAAAACCCCGTTTGCGTCACCTTCGAACTTCTTCTGACGGAGAAACGTGAGGCCGCAGCTTGAGTGGCGCAGGGACGTTTGGCGACACGGCGCCCCTGCTCGTCCCATTTTGTTCACGCCGCTTGCGATTTTTCCGTCGGCAGCCATTCCTCCAGCGTCACCTCGAAAGTCATGCAGACAGGGTTGGCGCCTGCGATGAAGGGGCCGCCGTAAACCGCACCCTCCGTATCGGCCACAACGCCGGTCAGCGCAGCGCGCAACGAGCCATCAGGCTGGGCGCGTACTTCGCCGGCTATCGAAACGATTTCAACGGCGGGGCCGCTTATCTGCAGAAAATCGCCGCTGCGGGTGCCGAGGCACGCATCCACCAGGCTGCCCAGCGCACCGCGTACGAAGGCATTGCGGAAGCCCTCGGCCAGGCACAGTTTTTCGACGCCGAGCACAAGATCTTCATTGGGGGCTATGCGGGCATAGGCCACGCGCCCCATGGAACCGGATTCGACAATATCATGCATGTTCATCGGCGCGCTCCATGCGATTTTTCGGTTGAAGAAGGGGAATATTCGTTTCTGGATCGAAAGACTGTTGCAACAGGAAACTGTCGAGCCAGGTTACAAGCGCGGAAATGCCACCCTCGCCGACAATGCAGGATTCTGTCAGCAAATGACCGCCCCTGACCAAACCCGCCGCGGTTCGCATGGCGGCGTGGCAATGCACGATCGGCTCGCCCTTCATGCTGCGCCCGAGCGTAGCGTTGCCGAAGATGAGCCACGCCGCACCGGCGTCGATGGGCTTCGTATAAGCGATGACGGCGTTGCCGGATGGATCAGGCGGAGCAACGCAATAGGACAATCCATCGAAGTGCCCTCCGAGTATGGTCAGGGAGGCGCTTTCAATGCCTTCCCCCGCAAGCGGCTGAACGATGCCGTCGTAAAGGCTGCGCCCCGGCTTGATGAACAGCCGGACATGGCGCGCCGAGGGCGAGCGCAGGCTGTTGATGCGCACAGGCGCGGAAATACCGGGATGGATCAACGTCCTGGGTCTTGGAAAATGCTGCTGCGATATCGGTGCCATGCCCGCTCCTCCCTGTTGCCTGTACCATGCAGTACGGTACTAAAAAACCAGCCGAAGGTGCTTTCGAATGGCGCCGCCAAAGCATCGAAACCAAGACACTTCTTTCGCACGCCGACGGATCGGCGGCAGATTTTTTTGCTGCATGTTTGGGAGAGACCGGCATGACGAAGCCGCTCGACAGGATCGACCGCAAAATACTCCGCGCCCTGCTGGAAAACGGCAGGCTGAGCAATACGGAACTATCCGAGAAGGTGGGACTTTCACCCAGCCCCTGCTGGCAGCGAGTCAAGCGGCTGGAAGAGGAAGGTGTCATCCGCGGCTATACGGCAATTCTCGATCAGGCGCAGCTAGGCTTGACCGAGACGGTAATCATCGAGGTCATGCTGGAGCGTCACGATGATGAGGTTCTGGAACGTTTCGGCGAAGCCATGGCGGCTCTTCCAGAGGTGCTGGAAGCTTATCTGACCACCGGCGAATATGATTATCTCATCAAGGTCGCGGTGGCGGGAACCGCAGGTTACGAGCAATTTCTGCGCCGCAAGCTCTACAAGATCGAGGGCGTGCGCCATTCGCGCTCCTGCTTTGCACTCAAATGTCTCAAGCACACCTTGTCGGTCGTGCCAGATACCGAGCCTCCGTCTCGTCCGAACTGAAAACACTTGTAGGTCGGATAAGCGCCCGTTGCACCACCCGTGATGCAACGGGCACTTTTAAGCTCCTGCCCGCGGCCTCACACCATGGGTAAGCGTCCCTTTCGGTAACAGCTTCATGACGAAACTCGCCACGGACGATTTCTCGTGCAATGCGGATGCAGGGCTGGGATGAAGAAGCTTGCGACGGTGAGCCTTCCGCAGCTCTCCGTCCGGCACCCCAACATCCCGCTCTATTTTAGTGGCCGCCCTTGGTGGACGGGGCAGGCGTGTTGAGCAACTGCTGCTCCCAGAGATAGGCGATGCCGCTGCCGCCGAAGTGCTGGATGAGAATTTCGGTCAGCTCCTCAACATGCTCGGTGCGGGCCCAATCGCGTTGCCATTCACCCGCAAGCGCCATTACCGTCATCACATTTGCGCCGGCCGCGATCATGCGCTGGATGGCAACTTCATGAGATTCCTTCGAAATCCCGCCGGAAGCGTCGGTAATCACGGTCACGTCCCAGCCTTCGCCAGCGGCCTGGATCACGGGCATTGCAACGCAGACTTCGGTCCACAGTCCGGCAATGATCAGCTGCTTGCGGCCGGTCGCCTTGACAACGTTCACAACATTCTCGTCCTGCCAGGTGTTCACCCAGGTGCGATCGATGACTTGCTGATCAGGAAACACGTCGGTGATCTGCTTGAAGAGAAGTCCGCCGCGTGCCGCAATTACGCTGGTGAGGACAGTCGGAACATCGAAGGCTTTGGCCAGCTTCGCCAGCGCCGTCGTGAGATTGACCACAGCCTGCGGATCGTGGCTGTTCAGGTTTGCGAGCTGATAGGGCTGATGATCAATCAGAACGAGGACGGAATCTTCGGGGCGGAGAAGTGAATCAAGGCCGTTACGAAAGGTCATGGGTTCATCCTGTGTTGGCGGTTTATCGAGGCGCTTGCGCAAGGGACCTGCATCCCTTCGGGCGTTGCCGCGGGAGGAAACTTGTCATTCCTGTTTATGATGCGGTAGTCCTTGTCAGCGTTGAGCTGTGTTGCAGAATGGGGAACGCAGAGTGGATATCGAAGACATCAGGACATTTGTCGAAGTTGCAGATGCGGGAGGTGTCTCTTCGGCCGCAGTGCGGCTCGGCATCTCCAAGTCCATGGTCAGCAGGCGGCTGGCGCGGCTTGAGGCTGAACTTGGCGTTCAGCTTCTGGCCAGGTCCACACGCGGCGCTTCCCTGACGGAGGCGGGCGCCACCTTCCGGGACTATGCCGCTAGGATTTCAGCCGACATCGATATGGCGCGGGAGACGATTCTTCCGGCTGGTGAGCTTCGCGGGCGTCTGCGGATTGCGGCGCCGCTCTCTTTCGGCCCAACGCATTTCGCGCTCGTGATTGCGCAAATGGCGCGCCGCTATCCACAGCTTCAGATCCAGACCTGCTACACTGATCGTTTCGTGGATCTGATCGCCGAAGGATATGATTGCGCGATCCGGGTCGGGAACCTTCCGGATTCAAGCCTCGTCGCCAGACGCGTCGGTCCGCTCTATGGAATTTTTGTTGCCAGCCCGGATTACATCAAGGTCCACGGCTCGCCGCAAACACCCGAAGAACTTGTGGCTCATCAGGCTCTCATGCAAGGCACGGAAACCTGGCAGGTGATGGACGGAGACAGGGTGATAACCGTTCGTCCGCAGGGACAGTTCAAGGCCGATAACGGAGTTGCTCTTGCTGTCGCCGCGGCGGCCGGATTGGGAGTCGCCGTGCTGCCTTACGACCTCGTCAAAAATTATCTGGCTGCGGGCGAGCTGGTGGAAGTGATGAAAGGTCATCCTCCACCCCCGGCCGGGATATATGTCGTCCGGCCGCCGGGTCAGCATCCCGCAAGAAAAGTCCGGGTGCTGACCGAAATGCTGATCGAGTGCTTCGGCAGTGGGAAGGGCTCAAGCGCCTGACCGCATGAATGGGTGGCAGCAGCCTCAAGGTGTCATCACGACGCGGCCAAGCGGCTTGGCTCTCTCCGCATATTCATGTGCCATCGAGGCGTCGCTCAACGGAAACACGCGGTCGATCACGACCTCCATGCGTCCCTCGGCCACGGCCTTGAGAAGCTGGATGACAGTTCCGTATACCGCCTGCCTCTCGAAGAGCGGCCCCATGAAGACACCGTGCAGCGTTTGATTGTTCTGCATCGGCGGCCAGAGGTCGGCATGGAGGCTGCCGCCACCTGCATTCCCGACGAACACGAGGCGACCCTCGGGCGCGAGAGCGGATAAGGACGCTTGCAAAGTCGAACCGACAGGATCGATGACGAGGTCAGCCCCCATGCCACCGGTCAGCCGGAGAACCTCCTCAACGACATCCTTTTCCAGCCGATCGATGACATGTGATGCGCCGAGGCCGCGCAGGCGTGCCTGTCTTTCACTACCGCCCGCCGCAGCAATGACGGTCGCGCCCGCGTCACGCGCCAATTGGACGGCAGCCAGACCCACGCCGCCGGCGGCAGCCTGTATCAGAACTGTCTCTGCCTTTTGCAAGCCGCCTTTGGTGATCAGACAATGCTGAGCCGTGCCGAACGAAATCGGCAGGGCCGCGGCCTGTGCCATTCCGACGCCTCCCGGCAAAAGCCACGTGCGCGAGGCCGGGACGGACCAGAGTTCCGCATGGGACCCCTGCATATCGAATGCAGCCACCCTTTCGCCGACCGCCGGTCGCGGACATTTTTACCAACGGAAATCACGGTCCCTGCAGCGGCATAGCCGACAATCCACGGGGATTGCTGTGGTGTCGACCGGCGATTGATCAGATCGCCGCCTTCAATGGAAATCGCCTCGACGGCAATAAGCACATCATCCGGCCCGCAAACCGGATCGGGCACATCAGCATATCTCAAAACTGTCGGAGGACCGGGGTTGTCGTAAACTGCGGCTTTCATGTATTTTTCCTTGGCTGGCAGGGAGCATGATGCGACGCTATTTTTTCGCTTCGCGGTTCGAACGAATGGATGTGCAGACTGCGCCGATTTTTCAACAGAGATCGGTTACCGATCGGTGCCCCGTCCGATTTTCATCGAGCGAAGCACCGGCTGCAGTGCGCTTTCACGCAAGCGCGCCGCCGTCGACGGTAAGGATCGTCCCTGTGATCTGCCGGGCGGCAGGCGTTGCGAGAAAAGCGACGGCGGCCGCGACATCTTCCGGCTGATTGAAGCGGCCAAGCGCGCTCAGGCTGCGCTGGTAGTCCGCTGATTCTCCCGTCTCGGGATTCGAATCGGTGTTCGTCGATCCCGGCTGAACCAGATTGACCGTTATGTCCCGAGCACCCAATTCTCGCGCAAGTCCGCGATTGAATGCCTGAAGCGCACTCTTGGTCATATAATAGACCGTACCGGGCACGCCGACGATGCGATCCGCGCCCGCTGAGCCGATATTTATGATCCGGCCACCTTCCTTGAGGTGTGGAATGGCTGCCTTGGACGCCAGAACAGGCCCACGGACGTTAACCGCCAACAACGCGTCAAGATCCTCGACTGCGAAATCGGCAATATTATTGTATCGTCCTATCGCGGCATTGTTGACGAGAATGTCGAGGCCGCCCAGAGCCCGGACCGTCTCGTCCACGGCGTGTTGTATTGCGGCCGGATCGGCGCTGTCAGCCTGGATCGCGACGGCCGTGCCCCCCGCGGCCTGAATCGCCCGAACGAGTTGCGCGGCGCTCTCGGCTGACCGCTCATAGGTTATTGCTACATTCGCTCCCTTCCCAGAAAGAGCGCGCGCAATTGCTGCGCCTATGCCACGCGAACCACCCGTTACCAGAGCGTTCTTTCCAGCCAGTTCCTGCATAATCCGGACCCTTTCAATCTCATGTCGCCCCGATGCGCGGTCCCGAGGTATGTTCCACCTGATTACCGGGGATCGTGGCAGCTCAATTCGTTAAGCCTGAAGATAGGCGGGCACGGCGAAAGCTACATGCCCGATCTTCCCAGAGACTTGCCTGATCCTTCCAAATCACTACATGCCTGAGATGATGGCCGGCTCCGTGAAACCAATCACCCAACTGCTGAAGGACGTTGCTCCCTTTGTTGAGCGTCAGGGGGGAACCGTCGCCATCCCGACCCCTGTCCCGCGCCTGACGCTATGGACAAGTACACGCACCACGCCACCCACACCGGCGGTGTTCGAGCCGATGTTCTACGCCGTTCTACGGGGCACGAAGGTTTTGACCATGGGCGCCAATCGCTTCGAACTGCTGGCGGGCGACTGCGCGACATCGTCCTTCGGCCTGCCCTATATCCACCAGCTGACTGACGCGACGCCAGAGCTTCCCTACATCGGCATGAGCCTTCATCTCGATATCGGAATGCTCACGCGTGTCGTGCTCGACATGCCCAAGCATGAGGATCGCTGGACATGTGCGGTCGCATCAGACAATCTGAACGGACCTGTCGGCGATGCATTTGTTCGCCTTGTCGGACTTCTGGCCACGCCCGATGACGTCGGCGCGCTCGCGCCACACTACGAGTTCGAGCTCTATTATCGTTTGCTGCAAAGCTCGATGGGCGATACGCTTCGGCAGGTCGGACGGCGAAACGACCGGTTCCAGCAACTCAAGACGGCGGCCGACTGGCTTGCCACCAATCACAACGAACCGATTGTCATTCCCGAGCTGGCGGCCTCGTCCGGCATGAGCGTCACCTCTTTTCACCGGCACTTCAAGGCTGTCACGGGATTTAGCCCCCTGGCCTTCCAGCGTCATATACGCCTGCTGGAAGCCCGAAAGCTTCTCGCCTCCGGAAGCACCAATGTCTCCCGCGTGGCGTATGACGTGGGCTACGCAAGCCCTTCGCAATTCAGTCGGGAGTATAAGAGCATGTTTGGCACGGCGCCCGTCGCCGACCTGCAGCGCTGAACTCTTCCGGGGACGGCAGGCCAAAGCCTTCCGCAAGCAATAATCGTAAAACGGAACACTGAAGACCTATTCCGGTTATTCCCTCGGCGTGTTGATGATCAACGCTGCCATCCTGAATGAAGATTTTCGGCGTTATCGCCAGACAAGAAGCCTCTCGGCGGAGTGCACAAGCACGTGCTGCGGTTCAAAGCGGCTCCACGCACGGCAAAACCTTTAAGGAGACAATGTATGGTCATTCATAAATTCGCCGTTGCTGATGCAGCATTTGAACGCTCGCCAGGACAAGACGGTGACATTTTCACCGCCAACCTCCTCGATCAGCGCCATGGCGGGCCGGTCACTATCGGATTCGGGCGTTATGGACCAAACCAGATTCTCGAAGAAACAATGGCCGTACACGACACGATGGTCATCCTGGAAGGAAGTATTACCGTTTCCGATAGCCACAAGACGGTGATGGCAGGTCCGGGAGAGATCATCGCCATGCAGAAAGGCGACAGGGTTACGATCCGGTCTCACGAAGTAGGAGCGTTGACTGCTTATGTGACCTATCCTCATTGGCAGCAGCCGTAGACGTGATCGGCACAGGCAAGCACGGAGAGGTGGCTCGGTTTGTCTGAACAGTTTCGGGCTTTTTGTTAAGTGGATTTCCGCCTCGATTATGCTGCCACCATCATTGGTGCCAGCGCGTTGAAGTAGGCCTGATCCGGCGTCTGTCGGTCAAGGGATGAATGTGGGCGTCGGCTATTGTAAAAGGTCAGATAGCGGCCGATGCCAGCGCGGGTCTCGGACACTGTTTTATAGGCATGGAGGTAGACTTCCTCGTATTTGATCGAACGCCAGAGCCGCTCGACGAACACGTTGTCCCGCCACGCACCCTTGCCATCCATTGAGATGGCGATTTCCGCCTTCTTCAGCACCGCCGTGAAGTCCACCGAGGTGAACTGCGATCCCTGGTCCGTATTGAATATGTCGGGTCTGCCATAACGGGCTAGCGCTTCCTCGACTGCTTCGATGCAGAAGGCTGCCTCCATCGTGATCGACAGCCGCCACGACA
Source organism: Agrobacterium sp. FDAARGOS_525 (assembly GCF_003938925.1). Classification (NCBI taxonomy): domain Bacteria; kingdom Pseudomonadati; phylum Pseudomonadota; class Alphaproteobacteria; order Hyphomicrobiales; family Rhizobiaceae; genus Agrobacterium; species Agrobacterium sp. FDAARGOS_525. The sequence goes on from NZ_RKIU01000003.1 coordinate 609,462, forward strand.
GAACCCTCCGACTGAACCAGTCCACAACGGCGCAGAGATAGACGAATCCGCGAGCCATCGGAACATAGGTCAGGTCCATCGCCCAGACCTGGTTGGGCCTTGTAACCGCCAGCTTGCGCAGGAGGTAGGGATAGATTTTGTGCCCAGGTGCCGGTTTCGACGTGTTCGGGCGACGGTAGATCGCCTCGATGCCCATCTTCTTCATCAGCGTGGCGACGTGCCGCCGCCCAGCCTCCAGCCCTTCTCCCCTCAGTAGCCCTTGCAACATCCGACTTCCGGCAAAGGGGTAGTCAATATGCAGTTCGTCGATCCGGCGCATCAGAGCCAGATCGCCCTCAGACACCGGACGAGGCAGATAATAGACACTGCCACGGCTGAAGCCGAGAAGCTTCGCTTGGCGCACGACGGATAGCTTATGCTGGCGGTCGATCATTTCTTTCCGCCCAGCAATCCCGCCTTGCCGAGCGCACCGGATAAAAAATCGTTCTCCAGTGTCAATTCGCCGATCTTGGCGTGCAGTGTTTTGACATCGACGGTTGGACCCGCCGGTTCCGCCTTCGCTTCATCACCGAAAACGCCTGTCGCCCCCTCAAGGAGCTGGTCTTTCCACTGTTTGATCTGGTTGGCGTGCACGTCAAACTGCCGGGACAACTCCACCAGCGTCTGTTCGCCTCGAATAGCGGCAAGCGCCACCTTTGCCTTGAAAGCCGGGCTGTGGTTCCGGCGCGGTCGTCTCGTCATGGTATCTCCTGTTCACGGCATCTAAGCCGAAGTCAGGCAGAAATTCCACTTATCCCCGCTGTTCAAATTTCCCGAGCCAGCTCTCGGCTTCGGGCCACGGTCGCATCCGGGACTTTGTGAAGCCGGGTTGTTTTCGGAGTGTTCGACTGTGTTTGGGTGCATCCACTTGCCGCGGGTGCTCGGGGCCGGATTTGTGCTAGTGTTATGCTATGCCCAAAACGCGAGAAAGCCCTCTTTTGGGAGAGGGCTTTCGTGTTTGCTTTCTTCGTAATTTTGGTTGCGGGGGCCTGAATACACGGAGAATTGTAAAATTTCTCTGGCTCTTGAAAGGAAACGAACCAATTGCCCGTAAAGAGGTCGGTTCATAATAAAGCTTATGTGATTTTCGGTTGTAGTGCGGTGGGTTCAATGATCTGCTCGTCTTCATCAAAATCTCCTCAATCCTAGAACCTGAGAAAACTCGACTTTTGAAGCTTCTCAATACGCCGGTGGATTGCCTTTGCGAGGCATCGAGCAAGATGTTTCACGAGGGCAGTCCATCCCATAATCAACAACGAAACCACGTCGCGACGATATTCAGGCTTTCACCGTATAAGATTTCGACACTTTTGTCTCGAAGAGAAGACCTCAGTACGACAGCCATCTACGGAGATATAGACGACCAATACCTCCTGTGGGGGTAATCGACGTCCCTCATGTTGAATATCGGTCAGCAATGGTAGAAAGGGCGTAAGCGGTGTGCCGCTGGCACATTGAATTCGCGCCCATATCAAACATGCAATTGCGGCGCGGACATTTTACAGGATCATGCTTGATCACTTGATGGCGCGTATCTGGCTCATGCGGGTCGAATTTTGTAGAAATGAGCACGGATAGTCGCTAGATATTGCCCACAGCGCGTGCTGCGGTGCTGCGGGTTCCCCCGAAATCCACGGAGACTACGATCAACCTCTCACAAGGAGCGCGAACCCATGTCTTCGACGATGTCCAAGGGCCGCATTCAATCCACTCTCCGCCACTTTCTCGATAACGAGGCATCAGGCGGTGTCATCCTGATGTTCGTTGCCGCAATGGCAATCGCGACAGCGAATTCGCCGATGGCGGATGCGTATTTCAATATCCTTCATGTCTATATCGGGCCGCTCAGCATCCAGCACTGGATCAATGACGCACTGATGGCTGTCTTCTTCTTGCTGGTGGGACTGGAAATAAAGCGAGAGATGCTGGACGGTCAGCTATCGACCTGGAGCAGACGCATCCTGCCGGGAGCCGCCGCCGCCGGAGGGATGGTGTTTCCGGCGCTGTTCTACATTTACTTTAACTGGAACGATGCGTCCGCGCTCAGGGGATGGGCCATTCCGACGGCGACCGATATCGCTTTTGCGCTCGGCGTGCTGTCGCTGTTCGGGAAACGTGTCCCGGCATCGCTGAAAATCTTTCTGGCCGCGTTGGCAATCATCGATGATCTTGGGGCAGTCATCGTAATTGCGCTGTTCTATACCGCCGACCTCAACCTGCTGGCACTTTCCGGCGCGGCTATTGTCGTCGGCAACCTCATCATCTTTAACCGGATGGGCGTAAAGGCACTGTGGCCCTACCTGGTGCTGGGTGCAGTGCTATGGGTTCTGGTGTTCTCATCCGGCGTCCATGCTACGCTGGCGGGTGTCGTACTGGCGCTTACGATTCCGTTGAAACTCACGCCGGGCACTCCGGAAGCCACTCATGCAGAATCTCCTTTGCATAAGCTGGAGCACCATCTTCACAAGCCGGTGGCGTTTGCCATCGTGCCGATCTTCGGCTTTGCCAATGCTGGTGTCTCATTTGCCGGGGTTTCGATGTCGATTGTCACCGAGCCGCTGACCATGGGTGTCGCCGCCGGGCTGCTGCTCGGAAAACTGGTCGGCGTTCTTGGCACGGTTGCAGTTCTTGTAAACCTCAAACTTGCCGAACTTCCTGCACAAGCGAGCTGGGGACAGATGGCCGGGGTGGCACTCTTGTGCGGTATCGGCTTCACCATGTCTCTGTTTATCGGACTGCTGGCATTCAACGATCCGAACGTCCAGGATCACGTGAAAATCGGCATTCTGCTGGGTTCACTGACATCGGGCTTGATTGGTGCGGTTTTGCTCACCGCATTTGGCCGTCGATCCGAGACTTAAATCGGGCGCTCCACGGTAGCAGGTCATCGATCTGACTCTGCTTGTGGCCGTTGGCGATGGCGGTCAGGGTGGTGCTCATGTAGGCGAACGGCTCGACAGCATTGAGCTTGCAGGTTTCGATGAGTGAGGCGATTGTCGCCCAGTTCTCCGCTCCCGCATCGTGTCCCGCGAAGAGAGCGTTCTTCCGGTTCAACGCAATTGGTCTGATGGTCCGCTCAACCGTATTGTTGTCGATCTCGATGCGGCCGTCTGTCAGGAAGAGCTTCAAACCATCCCAGTATTTGTTGATGTAGGCCAAGGCCTCGCCAAGCGGGGACTTGGTCGCGACACGGCTACGGTGATGGTCAAGCCAGGCCTGCATGTCGGCGACGACCCGCGCTGAGCGTTCCTGTCGTCCAGCAAGACGAGCCGTTAGATCACGGCGTCGTAGCTCGGCTTCAATGCGATACAGCTCCCCGATCCGTTTGACGCCGTCCTCGGCAATGGGTGCTGATCCGTTGCGCGTGATCTCTACCAGCTTGCGCCGTGCGTGGGCCCAGCAATAGGCCAGCCGAATGTCCGGCCCAACGCGCTCTGGTGCGATCAGTCTGTTGTATCCGGCATAGCCATCCACCTGCAGGATGCCGGAGAAGCCCTGCAATATACGTTCGGCATGAATGCCCCCGCGACCGGGAGCGTAGGTGAAGGCCACGCCCGGTGGAGCGCCGCCGCCCCATGGGCGATCATCCCGCGCCAGCGCCCAGAAGTATCCGGTCTTGGTCTTGCGCGAGCCGGGATCGAGAACCGGGGCACGGGTCTCGTCCATGAACAGCTTGGTAGAGCGCTTCAGGTCGGCGATCAGAGCATCAAAGACCGGACCGAGTTCGAATGCCGCCCGCCCGACCCAATCGGCGAGCGTCGAACGGTCGAGATCGATACCCTGGCGGCTCATGATCTGTGCCTGCCGATAAAGCGGCAGGTGATCGGCGTATTTGGACACCAACACATGCGCGATAGTCGCCTCGGTCGGCAATCCGGCGTGGATCAATCGTGCAGACGCTGGAGCTTGAGATACGCCATCGGTGCAGGCACGGCAGGCATATTTGGGACGACGAGTGACGATGACGCGGAACTGTGCCGGGATGATATCGAGTCGCTCGGACACGTCTTCCCCGATGCAATGCAGGCCGCCGCCACAGTTGCAGATCAAGCTTTCGGGCTCGATGATCTCCTCGACACGAGGAAGGTGGGCGGGAAGAGAGCCACGATTGGCGGCGCGAGTTTTGGGGTGCGGCTTACCTGGAGCGCTGTCGGCCTCGTCTTCGGCATGGATCGCCGCAATGGCCGTTTCTAGGTCTTCCAGTGCAAGATCGAATTGCTCAGGATCGACCTTCTCGGATTTGCGGCCAAAGGCGGCTTGTTTGAAAGCAGCGACCAGTTTCTCCAGCCGTTCGATCCGCTCGTCCTTGCGGACTTCACGAAGCTGGGAGGCAATCAGCATCGCCTTCAGGGCAGCAATATCGTCTGGAAGATCGACCGCATCCAACATGCTGGAATCTTATCAAATTGGGCGGCATCACGCCGCCGGAATTTGCGAACCGAGTCATCGTGACGCACCTATTCGATTGCGGTTGGCGCTCGTGCCTCTACGGACCGAACCCGACGCCAGTCGAGCCCGGCAAACAGCGCTTCGAACTGGGCATGTCCCAAGGTCATTAGGCCGTCCCGGATGTCTGGCCAGGTAAACGTATGCTCCTCCAATCGCTTGTAGGCCATCACCAGACCGCTGCCATCCCAGTAAATCAGCTTCAATCGGTCCGCCTTGCGTGACCGGAATACGAAGACCGTCCCCGTGAATGGGTCCTTGTGCAGTTCGTTCTTGACCAGCGCCGCCAATCCATCGTGACCCTTGCGGAAATCGACAGGCTTGGTCGCCACCATGATCCGAACCCGGTTCGAGGGAAAGATCATGCCGGAACCGCACAGGCACGTGCGACAGCGGCGATCCGGGAGGCGGACGCGCCTTCTTCCAAGCGGATCGTGACAGCGCCGACGATGATCTCGGGACGGCTGGCTTTCTTGAGGGACGGCTCCGCAACGGGTGGATCGACGATCACCGCCGCGAACTCCATCGCATCCTCGGGTGCAGGCAAAACCAGCTTGCCCTGCCGTGCCATCGTCCGCCAGGTGGATAGGTGGTTCGGCTTCAGGCCATATCGCTCTGCCACCTCATTCACCAACGCTCCGGGCCGAAGGCTTTCCGAAACGATCTGCGCCTTGACGTCGTCCGGCCAGTGCCGCTGCGGCTCACGCCCAGACTTCCTGGTCGTGAGAAACTCCAACGTACTCTCCATGGAGAAACTCCCTTTGCTCATCCATGGAAAGCGGATCACAGATCAGGACGGACAGAACAATGTGGGAGCGGGACACCGGTTACGAAAGGGCAACGGGCCACCATAACTAATGTTTCGATTGGCGCTTGCTCTGCGCCGGCCCAGATGTTTCACGGCAGATGAACCTTGCGCCCAGAACCACCTTCATATCCTGCAAGCTTTTTCCATGCAGTATAGCGTCTTGCAAAAGCTTCAACGCATGTCGCCCCGCCTCCTGCGAAAGGCCGCTCAGGGTCGAAAGAGCTGGATGGGTCATGGCGGGGAGCGCGTCGTCGCAACCGATGAGGCTCATGTCCCTCGGCACGACGATCCCTAAAGCCGAAAGCCGGGCGTGAGCGCCCTGCGCGGTCAGATCGTCAAAGGCAAGGATCGCGGTCACGCCCGCTGCGACGGACTCCTCGGCGGCCTTTTCGCCGCCTTCGAAGCTCGGCTCGGACAGCTGGATGACCTCGAAGCGGATGCCTGCACTCTTGCACGCTTCGGTTGCGGCTTCAAGTCGCTGCTGGTTCGACCAGGATTCCTTCGGGCCGGAGAGATAGGCGATATCACGATGGCCGTTCTCGATGAGGAAACCGATCGCATCCCTCACCGCCGCCTGCGTGTCTATCAGCACGCGCGGCAATCCCGCGATGTCGCGATTGATTAGGGTTATCGGGTGCCTTTCGGCATGGGCCCGCACCTGCGCCTCGCTAAGTCGGGTCGAAGCCAGGATGATGCCGTCGGTCTGGCTCGCCAGACGCTGGAAAAGCGTGTTTTCCCGCATCGCGCTTTCACCGGAAGAGCCCAGGAACAGACAGAGATCATAGGCGTCGGCATTCTGCTGAATGGCCTTGATGAGCGGCGGAAAGAACGGGTTGGCAATATCCGGGACGAGCAGACCGATATTGCCCGTCCGGCCCGTGGACAGCGCACGGGCCATGTTGTTCGGCCGATAGCCGAGTTCCTCCGCAATCGACAATATCTGCTCGACCGTCTTCGGATTGAGCAGATCCGGCCGGCTGAAGGCGCGCGAAACCGTCGAGCGGGAGGTATTCGCGCGATGCGCTATTTCCTCCAGCGTCGGCTTCGCGCGTTCCTTCGACTTTTGTTCCTTCTTACCAGCGATAGTCGTGCCCCCCGTTATCGGCACTGAGAGCGGCCAGTGCCGCGATACGACTTGCCAGAAGCGCTTCCTCTGTCGATACCTGCAAAGGTGCGACCCCTGTCAATGCATCGAGAGCATCCTGCGCCGGCCCGATGGGCGACGGCAGTTCCGGCTCCCAGAGGCGGCGTCCATCGGTTTCCACCAGCAGGCGCCCCTCTCCAAACAGAATATCCATGCGTCCACGGGTTCCGACAAGACGCATTGCGTAATCGCCATGCCGGATCGCGGCTTCCGGTTGACGCCAGTCCATGTCGATTGCCGCCTGCACACCGGAATCAAGGGTCAAAACCGCACGTCCCGCAAGGGAAAATGCTGGGTGCCCCTCGGGATGGCGCGGGCTTTTCCAGCCGCTGATCCGGCCCGATGACGCCTCCGTCAGCCATAGCACAAGATCGATGTCATGCACCGCGAGATCATTGACGATCGTGCCGTAGAGCGAGGGATCAAAGAACCATGCGGGCCGCGCCGACGGCAGGAGCTTGTGCGGCCCGGTTGCGGTAACGGCGACGAGATCGCCGATCTCCCCGCCCAAGAAGAGTTCGCGGGCTTTTCTGGTCACCGGATAAAAGCGCTTTTCCAGCATCAACGCCACACGGTTGCGGCCATTATCGGCCCTTCCGATCCGCTCCACCTCTTCCACGGTCAAGGCGAGAGGTTTGTCGGCGATGACGAAAATATTCCTTTCAAGGCATGCCTCGATAAGACCGGCGCGCAGGCCAGGTTCGGCAACCACGGCGGCACCGTCGATTTCGTGCGCAGCAAGAAGCGTATCGAGATCCGCATAGGCCGGAACGCCCAGTTTTTCGCTGAAGCTGCGGCGACGTTGCTCGTCATGATCGGCCAGCGCCACAAGCTCAACGTCTTTGCGTCCAGTAAGGCCATCGGTGACATAGCTGACATGGCCATGGGCCGCACCCAGTATGGCAAGTTTTTTTACCGACATCACGCGTCTCCCACGTCGCTCATGACAATTCTGCGTCCGGTTTCAGCGGATCGATAGATGGCGGTGATGACACGCACCGCTTCGAGACCGTCCCGGAAGGTAATATCCGCCGGACGCCCATCGCGGATTGCATCGCGGATATCGAGCCACTGGTCGACGTGCCCCCGAATACCGATGCTGACCTGACTGCCGGCGCCGCTTTTGATCGAGGCATCGGCCGCGGTCGGCAGAGGCTGATCGGGGAATGTCCACTCAACGACATCCGTATGATTGATCGCCACATGGCCGCGATCCGTGAACACCATCAACGAGGCGGGGCGCCCCGGAGGCGTCGCCGTGCTGGTGACAATGATGCCCCGTGCACCATTCTGGAAGGTCAGAAGGGCCTGGCAGAGATCCTCGCTGCCGCCTTCACGTCCAGCGATATTGGTCGCCTCCGCCATGACGCTTGCGAGCGGGCCAAAAAGCCAGAGCATGAGATCGAGGGTATGGATGCCCTGGTTGAACAGCGATCCGCCGCCTTGCACATCGAGCTTTCGCCACGGCTTTTCATCGTAATAGGCATCCGCGCGGTGCCAGTAGACCTGGCCTTCGATGGCTACGGACCGCCCCAGATCACCGGAGCGCAGACGGCGATGGATATCCTGATGCTGCGCCTCCAGACGCCGCTGCGACATGGTGGAGCAGACTAGACCCGCCGCCTGCGAACGCCGATAAAGATCGATCGCCTCATCGAGATCGACGGCCAGCGGTTTTTCCACGACGACATGCAGGCCCTTATCCAGTGCGGCCCGCGCCGGCGCATAATGGGTGCCGCTCGGAGTGGCGATCACGACGACATCAAGACTCGCCTGCTCGATCATCGATGCGGCATCGGAGAAAAGCCGCACGCCCTGCGGCGCGGCGAAGAGTTCCAGCTCTTCCTCGGTGCCGCCTGCGACGGCGGTCAACTCGAGACCTTCAGTGGCGCCGATCGCATCGCGATGAACTCTGCCAATTGTTCCAGGCCCAACCAGCCCGACCTTGATGACCGACACGTCTGTCTCCTTCCTGAGCGCGCGCATTAAAGATGATGACTATGCAACCGATTTCATAAAATTTTGCAATAGGCATTCCATATAAATTATTGATCTGCCTAAAATTGCTGCAATCTGGATGATTACGAATGGAAATTTCTGCAAAACCACTATTGACTTATGCAATCGGTTGCATTTCTCTGAAGGCAACAAATGGGGAGTTTACATATGTCATCGTCATGGCAGGTCGATCGTCTCGTCATCCGGAGCGGAGCGTCGCGTAGCGATATGGCCAGGATGGCCAGTCTCGACCTTGCTGCCACGCTGCGCCAGCTTCTCGCTGCGAAGGATCGCGTTTCGGTCATGTTCGCCGCCGCTCCCAGCCAGCAGGATACGCTTGCCCTCCTCTGCCAGGAAAAGGATATCGATTGGTCGCGGATCACGGCCTTCCACATGGACGAATATATCGGACTTGAGGCCGACCATATGGCGCGTTTCGCCAACTGGCTCGACCGGCATCTGTTTTCACGCCTGCCATTCGGAACCGTACATCGCATCGAGCCGCATCGTTTCGCTTCCGCCGAAGCCTGCGCCGCCGATTATGCCCGCCGCCTCGCCGCCGAACCGCTCGACCTCGTATGCCTCGGCGTCGGCATCAACGGCCATCTTGCCTTCAACGATCCGCCGGAAGCGCGGTTCGACGAAAAAGATGCGGTCAAAGTCGTGACGCTTGCAGATGATTGCCGCGTGCAGCAGGTGGAAGACGAATGTTTCGCCGAACTGTCAGACGTGCCGCAGCAGGCCATCACCGTTACCATTCCTGCACTTCTAGCCGCAGCCAGCATGATATGCGTCGTGCCCGGCGCGCCCAAGAAAGAGGCAATCACACGTATGCTGACCGGGCCAGTTGCGGAAGACTGCCCCGCGAGTATCCTGCGCACCCATAATCAGGCGCGGCTCTATATCGATGGTGATTCCATGCCCGACATCGACAGGAGCGCGGCATGATCGTCGGACGCGATGCGCTCAGCGGACGGCTTATCGGCCTTTCCGTCGAAAACGGCAAGATCGCCGCTCTCCGTCATATAGAGGAAGATCTCGGCGGGGATATTCCCTGGCTGGCGCCGGGTCTTGTCGATCTGCAGGTGAACGGGTGGGGCGGGCATGACTTCAATGGCCATGATATCAACGAAGAGAAGGTCCTCGCTATTGCTGTGGGAATGCGCCGCCAGTGCATCAGGGCTTTCTTGCCGACGCTGATCACCGCATCAAGCGATACGATCTGCAACGCACTTTCCGTCATCGCGGCCGCCCGCAAAAAATATCAATGGCTCGCCAAGATGATTCCGGGCGTCCACGTTGAAGGCCCTTTCATCTCACCGGAAGACGGGGCACGGGGCGCTCATCCACGGGAACATGTTCGCGCCCCTTCCCGCACGGAATTCGATCAATGGCAAGAAGCCTCGGGCGGAATTGTGCGACTGGTGACCCTTTGCCCTAAACAGGCCGATGCCTGCAGCTTCATTCATCACCTGCGCAGTTCCGGTTGCCTTGTTTCCATTGGGCATTCTTCGGCAGAAAGTACCGATATCGCTGAGGCATCACAAGCGGGAGCCGGCTTCAGCACCCATCTTGGCAACGGCGTCTCCCAGACATTGCCGCGTCATCCGAACCTGATATGGGCACAGCTCGCTAATGACAGATTGCAGGCGATGTTCATCGCCGACGGCCACCATCTGGACCGGGTAACCCTCACGGCGATGTTGAGAGCGAAGGGTGTGCAACGATCGATCCTTGTCAGCGATATGGTTGCGCTCGCGGGCATGCCACCAGGGCGCTATCGGCAGCCGGTCGGCGGCGACGTGGAGCTTTCGGCCGAAGGCCGCCTGTCCATGTCGGGTACGCGACTGCTCGCCGGCGCGGCAAAACCGCTTTCGGACGGCGTCGCATTGGTCGCCGGTCTGAAAGGCTTCAGCCTTTCGGATGCCATCACCATGGCTGCGATCAATCCGGCAAAGGCGCTCGGTCTCGAAACCGGTTTGCGTGAAGGCGCTCCGGCGGACTTCATCGCCTTCCGCTGGTCGCCGGGGGAAGCGGGGTTGCGTCTTTGCGAGCCAGCATTGGGGACGGAACTTTCCGCCTCTCAACAAGCATAATGGGGAAGTAAGATGGCACGGGTGGAAATCAGAAAACTGCATAAACATTACGGCGACTTTCACGCCCTGCGCGATCTCAACGTTGCGATGGAAGATGGGGAGTTCGTCGTGCTCGTCGGACCTTCCGGTTGCGGAAAATCCACCCTCCTCAGAATGATTGCGGGGCTTGAGGATGTTTCGGACGGTCAGATCCATATCGATGGCCGGGTGATCAACGACGTCGAGTCGAAAGACCGCGATATCGCGATGGTGTTCCAGAACTACGCGCTTTATCCGCACATGACCGTTTACGACAACATGGCGTTCTCGATGAAGCTGCGCCGCGCCCCGGCCGACCGCATCCGCACGGAAGTCGAAGCCGCAGCCGGAATCCTTGGCCTCAGCGACTATCTGGGGCGCTATCCCCGCCAGCTTTCGGGCGGCCAGCGCCAGCGCGTCGCCATGGGACGCGCAATCGTGCGCAAGCCGAAGGTCTTCCTGTTTGACGAACCGCTCTCAAATCTGGACGCGAAGTTGCGCGTGAAGATGCGCTCGGAGATCAAGTCGCTGCACCGCCGGCTGGGTAACACGATGATCTACGTTACCCATGACCAGGTCGAAGCCATGACGATGGCGGACAGGATCGTGGTCATGCAGGGCGGCATCATCGAGCAGGTCGGCTCCCCGCTGGAACTGTACGACCGGCCCGCCAACCTCTTCGTCGCAGGCTTCATCGGCTCCCCGGCAATGAATTTTCTCGAAGGACTTTCGACGGAAACGGATTTCGTGATGCGGAACGGTACAAAAATCCCGCTGCCGACACGATTGGGCCGCTCCTCGGGTGAGGTGCTGCTCGGCATCAGGCCCGAAAGCCTGCTCCTCTGCACCGCGGACGATCCAGCCCGCATCGAGGCCTCAATTGTTTCCGTGGAGCCCACGGGCGCGGAAAGCCACGCTACGCTGACACTCGGCGGACAGGAAGTGACCGCCGTTTTCCGGGAAAGATTGCCGGACAATCCGGGTGGCACCCTATCGCTGAAACTATCACCTGCCGGAACGCACCTGTTCGACAAGACAACCGGGGCAAGAATCGAAAGCGATCAGCGCTAACCAATAAATACAACGATAAAAACAGTCGATTTCGTAAGAGGAGAACAGAAATGGCATTGCATCCCTTCAAGACACTACCCATTGCCGCACTTCTGGCTGGCCTTTCCTGGACAGCGCAGGCGGAAACCCTGACGCTTTGGGGCGGATCACCCGAGCTCGAACCCTTCTACAAATATGTAGCCGGACAAATGAAAGCCGCACATCCGGATTTCGAGCTGAAAGTCGAAACCATCAGTCTGCGCGAACATGAAAAGCGCCTGGCGTTTGCGCTGCCCGCTGGTTCTGCTGCCGATATCGTTGAAATGCAGTCCGAGGCACCGCGTTACGTGCAGTCCGGCCTGCTGGCGCCCGCGCCGGATAAAGTGGCCGCCTTCGTGAAAGACCCGAAAAACTTCAACTCCGTCTATTCCGCTGCCGTCTCGGATGGCGGGCATATCTATGGCGTACCGCTTTATCACGGCCAGGCGGCGCTCTATTACAACACCGAGAAATTCGCCAAGGCCGGTCTCTCCGGCGCGCCGAAGACCATGGAGCAATATTCCGAATATGCCGCCAAACTGACCGAGCGGGATGCTTCCGGAAACCCCACCGCCAGCGGCTGGTCCATGCGCCTGTCCGGTGGTGGCCAGGGCATCAGCGAAAAGTTCTGGATCAATCTTCATCAATTCGGCGGCACGCTGATCGAGAAGAAGGGCGAAGGCTGGAAAGCGGCGATTGCTAGCGAAGCCGGCCGAAAGACACTGAAGCAATATCTCGATCAGCTTTTTGTAGCCAAAACCGTCAGCCCGCAGATGAAGGCGGATGCGGAAGCATTCGAACTTGGGCAGACCGCGATGTTCATTCGCGAGTCCTGGGTCATCGGCGACATCGCCAAGAAGGCGCCGAACCTGAAATATGCGACCGCGCCGCTACCGAAGGGCTCACTGGTAGTGCCGGCGTCGCTGTTTGTGCCAGCCGAAAACGATCGCAGCGCACTTGCCTGGGAGTTCGTCGAAAAGACGAATTCGCCTGAGAACCTGCAATGGCTGCTACAGAATGTCGGCTGGCTGCCGTCGCGGGACAATATCGACTACGCGGCCGTGATCGCCCATAACCCGGCTCTGGAAGCATTTGCCGCCCCGCCCAAGGATTACACCTATTTCAGCCTGCCGCCGATTGCGCCCTCCAGCGAAATATTGACCCGTTTCGCCGCCCGTCTCGAAGCCGCTTTCGCCAATCCGGCGCTCGCGACGGACGATGCAGGTATCGATCGTGTGCTTGCCGACGCGGCCAAGGAGATCGACTCCATTCTGGAACGGGAAGGCCTGTTGGCGAAATAATCGCCAGCGCCTGAAGCAATGTGCCGGGGACAGCAAGGCTGTCCCCGCGACGAAAGGACCGTCAGATGAAACGCCGGAAACAATTGACCTTCGTGATAAGTGCGCTGGCCGTGCCGCTGACGCTGTTCGTGCTCGTCCGGGTCGTGCCTATCTTCGAGACGTTACGGCTCAGCCTGTTCAAATGGGATATCATTTCCCGCAACAAGCCATTTATCGGCCTCGCCAATTTTCAGGAACTTGCGAGCGATCCGCTGTTCCTCGAAGCCCTGCGCAACACCACGATCATCGCTGTCGGTGTGCTGGCCTTGACAATCCCCCTCGCGCTCGGTCTCGCCGCCCTCATTCAATATCGCTTTGGCAGCGCATTGGCGGGTTTTTACGAGACCAGCGTCTTCATTCCCCATATCGTATCGCTCGTGCCGGCCGCCATGGCCTGGAAATGGGTTTTCGATGCGCAACTCGGGCCGTTGAATGCTTTCCTCGGCTTCTTTGGCATACCTGCACAGGCCTGGCTTTTTGACCCCGTCTGGTCAATCGTCTGCATCATCGTTTTATGCTCCTGGCAGGCACTTGGATACGCAGTCCTGATCTTCCTGATCGGCCTGCGCAACATCCCGGTTTCGCTCTACGAGGCCGCCCGGCTGGACGGTGCGACGGCATGGGAATGTTTCCGGCACATCTCCGTGCCGCAACTACGGCCCGTGACACTTTATGTATCGGTTGTCACGATGATCGCCGCCTTCAATATTTACGGCCAGGCTTTCGTGCTCGCCTCGGACTCGCAGGGCGCGCCGGGCAAGCTCGTCAGGGTGTTGGTGCTCGACATGCTGGAAAACAGCTTCCGCAATTACCGCGTCGGATACGCTGCAGCGGAAGCCGTGGTGCTTCTCGCCATCGTGCTTTTTCTGACGGCCGGTCAATTCGTTTTCTTCCGTGACAAGGCGACACGCCGATGAACCACACGTTACAGAACCCAAAATCCGGGCGTTTTTCCTTCCGCAAACTCATCGTGGATGTCATTCTGACAGTTTTCGGCATCTTGATGATCCTGCCGCTCATCATGCTCACCGCCAATGCCTTCAAGACCCCGGCGGAACTGCTGGCATGGCCGCCGCGGCTCATACCGCAATCGCCAACGCTGGATAATTTCTCCTCCGTCATCACCGAAACGCCGCTTTTGATCTGGATGGGCAACAGTCTTGCCTTCGCGGCCATTTCGACGGTTGCTATCGTTCTTACATCGTCCATCACCGGTTATGTCCTGGCAAAATTCCGTTTCCCCGGCGTAAACCTGATATTCTTCGGTGTCCTCGCAACCGCCATCGTGCCCTTCGAAGTATATATGATACCGCTTTATCTCGGTGTGCGGCAGCTGGGATTACTGAACTCCCTCGGCGGACTCCTGGCCGGCTACCTGGTGATGAGCTTCGGTATCTTCCTCGTTCGCCAATACGCGATTTCGTCCATCCCCGACGAACTGATGGAGGCCGCGCGCATGGACGGCGCCGGGGAATGGTGGATTTTCTTCCGTATCGTCCTGCCGCTGATGCGCGGTCCGATCGGCACACTGACCGTTCTCGCCTTCTTTCAGGCATGGACAACCTTCGCCTGGCCGATGGTCGTCAATACCGCCCGCGACAAATACGTTCTCGAGGTGGGGCTTGCCCTTTTCCAGACGGGCTTCACCGTCGATCTCGGTCGCCTCAGCGCCGCCGCAGCCCTGTCGCTTATTCCGAGCGTCATTTTCTTCGGCGCGATGCGGCGGAACTTCGTCAAAGGCGTCGCCGCCAGCGGCATGAAGGAATAGCGGGAGGCAAACCTTCCCTTTCCTCCTTCGCCAAACTCCACTCATGCACTCAGAAAAGGACTAAAAATGCGGCAGACTTGGCGTTGGTTCGGCCCTTCCGATCCGGTATCGATCGATGACATGCTGCAAGCCGGGGTCGAAGATGTCGTCACGGCGCTACACCACGTCCCGCCCGGAGAAGTATGGTCACCGGAGGAAATCGCCCAGCGCCAGCGGGAACTCTCCATCATGCGTGACAATCAGCCATCTGGCCTCACCTGGGAGGTGGTGGAAAGCCTGCCTGTTTCGGAAGATATCAAACGCCAGAGCGGAGCCTGGCGCGCACATATCGAAAACTGGAAGACCAGCCTTTCCCATCTCGCCGATGCCGGCATCCGTACGATCTGCTACAATTTCATGCCCGTTCTCGACTGGACGCGCACGGATCTTGCCTACCGCCTCGGCAACGGTGCAACCTGCATGCGCTTCGATGCCGTGGATTTCGCCGCCTTCGATCTTTTCCTGCTCGAACGCCCCGAGGCCCACGGGGATTTCGATGCCGAGTTGATCGAAGAGGCACGGCAGCGTTTTGCGGAGATGGATGATGCCCGCAGGCAGCAGCTTGTCGCAAACATCGTGTCCGGCCTGCCCGGAGCGGCGACCCACATGACCATCGATGAGGTCAAGGCGCATCTTGATCTCTATAGCGGCATCTCCGCCGACCGGCTGCGCCAGAACCTGCTGGATTTTCTGGGCGAGGTCTCACCTTTCGCCGAGGATCTCGGTGTAAGACTATGCTGCCACCCGGACGATCCACCATTCCCGCTGCTCGGCCTGCCGCGTATCATGTCGACCGAAAAAGACTATCGCGGCCTGATCGAAGCCATCGACATACCTGCAAACGGCATCACGCTCTGCACCGGCTCGCTTGGCGTCCGCAGGGACAACGATCTGCCAGGCATGATGGCGAGGCTCGGCAGCCGCGTGCATTTCCTGCATCTGCGCAATGTGGCGCTGGAAGACAGACGCGCCGGCGGCTCCTTTCATGAAGCCGCCCATCTGGAAGGCAATACCGATATGGTTGCCGTCGTCGCCGCAATACTTGCCGAGGAAGCCAAACGCAAACGGCAAGGCCGGGACGACTGGCAGATACCGTTCCGCCCGGACCACGGCCAGAACATCCTTGATGATCATGTTCGCCAGACCCGGCCCGGCTATCCGGCCATCGGCCGCCTCAAGGGACTTGCGGAACTGCGCGGCATCATGACAGCCATATCCCATCCGATGTTTTCCGGAGAACGCAACTGATGAGGCTGAGCGCCGCGAGCAAGCCAATTGACGACAGACCTGCCCGATGGCCGGGTTATCGGCCGGAAGCGCATGGTTATGGCATTGTCCATATCGGGCTCGGCAATTTCGCGCGTGCGCATCTGCTATCCTACACCGATGATGCACTCGCGGCGGCGGGGGGCGATTGGCGCGTCATCGGCGCCTCCCTGCGGGGCTCAGCGCTCGGCGGTCTCCTTTCGCCGCAGAATTACCGCTATACGCTGCTGGAAAAAGGCGCCGAAAGGAAAGCATCGGTGATCGGCTCGCTTCATTCGATAATTTCAGGGCAGGAGCGTATCCCCGACCTGCTCGCTACCATGAGCGCACCTCAATGCCGCATTGTCAGCCTGACGGTGACGGAGAAGGGTTACGCGCTGGCCGGGCATGGTCGCCTCGACACCGCTCACCCGGATATCATCCACGATCTATCGGAACCCGGATCGCCCCGTGGCGTCATCGGTGTGATCTCGGCGGCACTCGCCATGCGCCACGCAAACGGCCTCCCCCCCTTTACAACCATCAGCTGCGACAACCTTCCCGATAATGGACGAAAACTGAGGGAAGGCGTGCTGGAATTCACCCGCATCGCCCACAGGCAGTCCCTTGCAGAGTGGATTGCAGCGGAAGCAGCCTTTCCTTCCACCGTCGTCGACAGGATTACCCCGACCCCGGTCGAAACGACCTCTGCGCTGGCCCTCGCAGAAACCGGTTATGACGATTTTTCCGCCGTGGAAACAGAACCCTTCCGCCAATGGATCATCGAAGACAGTTTTTCCGCCGGACGCCCGGCATGGGACGCGGTCGGAGCAATATTGGTGCCGGATATCCGCGATTACGAGCGCATGAAATTATGGATGCTGAACGGCACCCACTCGCTGATCGCCTACTGCGGCTGCCTCAGGGGCAAGCCCTTCGTCAGGGATGTGATGGCGGATTCGGATCTGAAGGCGCTGGTCTCCCGACACCTACAGGCGGCATCGGCCGCGATCGGGCAACTCGGCATCGACCTCTCGGACTATGCCGAGAAGCTGAAGGCGCGTTTCTCCAATCCAGCAATCGCACATGCGGCCGCCCAGATCGCCATGGATGGCACCCAGAAACTCCCCCAAAGACTGACCGCCCCTGCCCTCGTAGCCCTCGAACGCGGTACCGACTTCCAGCCTTTTGCTTTCGCAATCGCCGCCTGGATCGTCTACGCCGAACGCTGGGCAAGGGGTCTGGCAAATTATGAGATATGCGATCCGCAAAGTGAGATTATTCACGATCTATTATCGAACCCCACCGAAGATGCGAAGCTTCTGTCGGCCGTTCACGGAAACTTTCCGTTGATTTTACCGGCGAGGCTTATGGGCGGCGATTTCGAGGCGGCAATACGAGGATATCTGCTCAAACTAAGATATTGGTCCTAGGCTCAGGACCCATCATCGATCCAACAGCAACATTTTGCGGCTATAAGGATTGCCGATAGGCGGGTATGGGCGCATTGATTGTGTCATGTAGCAATGCGCCCACAGGCCTTGATCCTGCCGAACATAGTCTCGATACTGCGTCGTTGCTTGCACGTCGGTGCAGGTCTGTTTTCCTTACGCCAGTGACCGCTTGCGGGGCGAAATAGCAGTAGCGCTACCGCCCAGGATTTCAAAGCATTGTCTTGCTCTTGAACGGATCCGTCGAGTTCCATCGCAAGTTGAGCTGCTTTTCCATCTGGCGCTGATCCAGCGCAAAATGGCTACGATGCAATAGCCAACGAGTTGCCGAGAAGGTGGGTCATCCCAAATCGCACAAGTGGGTCAATCCGTCACGCAAATCAACAGACGCAATGAAGTCGAAGGAATGGACTGGGTGCGCCGCCACGATCGGTACGAATAGCAGTCCTTACGTTTGCCTATGCAATTCCGGCGAGCAGTGATGGGGGAGGATACCTTTGTCACTTTGTGGATCGCCACGTCGATGCCCAAAAACGCGCGGGGGCGAAAGGCATGGGAGGTTCCTGTCTCGTACGGGATCCAAACGAAGAAATCCCCGCGACACGCGCGGGGATTTTCCAGTTCTCTAGCGTCAGGAATTTTTGTGGCTCTGCTGACCCGCCTTCACATGCTGCTCGTGTGTGCCACCGCGGGTTTCACCATTATCGCCATTTTTAGAGGCCGATGCCGACTGCGAACGATTGTCGCTGTTCTTGTGGCTCTGCTGGCCAGCCTTCACGTGCTGTTCGTGCGTACCATGTCAATCGGCGTCGTAACGTCCATGCCTAATCACACCACATGCGGCTGCCGGCGGCAGTCGAGGAACGCGAAGCGAAGCTCGCCGAGGTCGGCGCTGAGCCTGTTGAGGGAGAGTCTCGCCGCGTCACGCAGCTTCGCAAGCTGCGAGCCGTCCCATATGCTGAATTGATCGCCTTGGATCGTTTCATTGACGGACACACACCTTTCGCGACCAAGCATGGCGTGAAGGGAGCAGAATTCGAGAACGTGCTTGTGATCGTCGGGCGCGGGTGGAACAAGTACAATTTCGCCCAGACCCTTGAATGGATCGATGACGGCCCGCCCGCTGACAAGCAAGAGTTTTTCGAAAACAATCGCAACCTCTTCTACGTTGCCTGTTCACGCCCGAAGGTTCGACTGGCTCTGTTGTTCACGCAAATTCTAAGCGCAAACGCGATGGCGAAACTCAACGAATGGTTCGGTGCGGAAAACGTCGTCGCGCTGCCGGCTGATCCACCGCCGCCGGCGACGCAGTGACGGGTCAGTCATCATGGACGTTTGAGAAAAGCGCCCTGCTCTGCTCCTCAACAAGTTTTTCAAAGGCGCTGTAGCATTCGCCCAAGCAAATGCACTGCTCGTTCAATGCCGGAATAAGCATATCGAGCGTGAGTGGCAGGCTACCGCCGATGCCGTAGCGCGGACGGGATTGATCGGGGATACGCTCTCGTTTGACCATTTGCGTTATACCGAGCTCGATGCGTGGCGTGAAGCGATGCGTGTGCTTGCTTCGAAACTCCTCCGTCCTGGTTTTGAAATTGCCGTCGTCCACCTTGTTGAGCGCCCGGATCAAGGCACGCCATCCACGCCAAGACTTTGTCAATTTTGACGCCCATTCTTCGTTGATGGCCCAGTCCTCGGGCAGCGTAGAAAAATCATCCGTCCATTCGTCGCGCAGACGGACTACATTTGCTTGATGGGATAAATGCGCAACTGCGAAATAGAACCTGGCCTTTAACGTGTACGGGCTAAGAAGCGCCATCGTGGCCAAATCCTGCACGAACTCGTGGAGGATCTCGTTCTTTTGGTGAAGATCCAAACTGACCATCACCTTTTTCCATGCTTCGAGCCTTGTCGTTACGCCGATCAGATGATTGATTCCATTGGCGAGGTCTCGCGCGGCCTCCTCGGCCAGGTCTCGATAGGCCATTTGCTGCAATCCAAATTCGGCATCCAGCCGGATGGTTTGAGGCGCGCGAAACCAACCATATGGCATGAAAGAGATGCAAGGCGAGGTATTGCGCAGGAGCGCTCGATATTCAGCAAATTTTGCAGCGAGAAAGTCATCAACCTTCTCATCCATCCTGCCGTCTTTGTGTACCGTCGGATCGCTCAACGGACTGTCCCTTCAGCAAGGGAGACAGCGACATCACCGAGCGAGCGAAACAGCACGAGATGGTCATCTTTGGACGCCATGAACCCTCGCCGCCGCCAAAATTCCGCCGCCCCTTCATCGACGGCGTTGACCATCAAGGCCCGCCCCCCGATCAACGCTGCGGCTTCAACGCAGCGCTGGAGTGCGTGTTTTACCAGACCTGTGCCAATGCCTTGCCCCGCCCACTCCGTATCGGTAGCGAGTTGGCCAAGAAGCAAACAGGGAACGGGATCGGGCGGCTGGCCCGTGCGGATCGAGCGCGGCAGGATCGAAGGAACGACGGCCGTTGGCGCTAAGCCGTAATACCCGACAACGCGCCCGGCCTCGTGGACAACGAGAACCGCCGTGAAGCCTTTTTCCTGATTGGAAAGGGCGCGTGTCTTCAACCAGTGATCAAGCGTAGGTTTGCCGCAGGAGAATGCGGAAACGTCATGCTCGGCAGAAAGCGGTTCAGGAGCCGACAGCGTCACGGCTCACCGCTTTGCGACGTAGCCAGATTCCCAAGGTGCCGGCCGCTTGGCCAGTTCCACCATCTCGGGAACGGACGCACCCGGACGGGACAGGACATCCATGAAGTCGGCAAAGCCCTCAGGGCTCATGCGGATGAGTCCCTGCTCCATGACGACCTCCTCGGCCGCGCGCACGGCGGCGTCGCGCACGAAATCGGTACGCGAACGACCGCGGAGGTTTGCGGCGCGGTCGATTATTGCGACGTCCGCCTCCGGCAGGCGCATCGAGATGGGGTATTCCTTGCGTTCGACGGTGCTAGCCATAATGATCTCCTTGCGAGCAAGATAATCGCTTGTATCGCCAATTGCAATACGATATCCTCAAGCTCGTCGAGAAGCGTTCCGATAATAGCTGCGGGAGCAATCGCATGGGCCAAGAGCAGGTTTTAGGGGATTTTCGCAGGTTATTTCGCTATGCCAGCGCCGGATCAAAAACACGGATACGTGCCATTCGGTTGCGCAGGTTCAGAAGCTTGCGGGCATTGTCTCCCGCTT
This sequence comes from Agrobacterium sp. FDAARGOS_525, assembly GCF_003938925.1. Classification (NCBI taxonomy): domain Bacteria; kingdom Pseudomonadati; phylum Pseudomonadota; class Alphaproteobacteria; order Hyphomicrobiales; family Rhizobiaceae; genus Agrobacterium; species Agrobacterium sp. FDAARGOS_525. Next base: position 630,156 of record NZ_RKIU01000003.1, read on the forward strand.
CTTCAAGCTGTTCCCGCAGATCATCCAGAAACAGAGGATTGAGGACCTTCAAGATGTTCGGCACACTGGTGTAGTGCATGCCGAGCGCGCCTCGCTCCTCGTCATCGGCCACAGCCTGAATCATCGACCCGAAAATGTCGGGATTGATCTTCTTCCAATCGAGCTTCCCGACATGCAGCAGGTACGAGCGGGCGATCTTGGGAAAGCGGGGAACTTCGGTGCTGCCGGAGAATAGGCCGCCGTTCACATAGGGGAAGTCATTTGCCCACCGCGCGATACTGGCGCTCGCTCGATCCTCCCGTTTGGTGTTCATCGCGCGAAAAATCTCGCTGATCACCTCATGGGTGTTCGAGCTGTCCTTGTCGCTCATCTTCTCGATGGTCGCGGTGAACAGATCATCCTTCAGGAAGATATCGGTATCTTCGGCAAAGAAGCTGAAGATCAGGCGGGCCATGAAATGGTTCATGTCATGGCGGCGGGCGGCAGAACTCCATTCGGGATTGTCTTTCAAAAGCTCGATATAGAGCCGGTTCAGTCGCCCTGTCGCCTTGATGTCGAAGGCGCTTTCGCGGATTTGTTTGACCGTGGAGATGCCTGCAAGCGGCAGGAACACACCGAAATGATCCGGGAAATCCGGGTAGTCGCAAACAACGACCTCGCCCGTGTTCAGGTCTTCCGCCTGGAATTCCTTGCCGTCAGTGGCGAGCACGAACTTCGCCTTGGCGCGTGTTGTCGCCGGGCTCGCCCTGAGCTTGCCGAGCATCTCGGTCACCGCCCCCTCGGGCGCAACGGCGATATGGATATTGCTGGTCTGGAGAACGCCGCCAAGATCGGATTTGTTGGTTTCACCACTGCGGAGACGCCGTAGGGTCGTCTCCTTCGCCCCAAACGCCTGAAGGAACGCGAACGGAAATTCGTCTGCGTCAAACAGCTGTTCGGCGAGAGCCGATATGGCTTCTTCGATCTCTACGGCGTTCATTCTTCACCCCTTGGCGCGACGTGCATTTCGCCGATGGTCTCGGCCTGGCCAGCGCGCTGCATTCTTCTTGCCGCAATGTATTCCCGCATGAATTCCCGGATGACCTGGGCGGCAGGGCGATCCTGCTCGCGGCACATCTTCAGAAATTCATCGCGAAGCTCCCGCTCGACACGGATTCGCATTCCGGCATCTTTTTCCTTCATGAGTCGGAGTGTAGCCTTTGGCTACACATCAGGCCAAGATGGATAGCCGCATAAAAGGGAAGTTATCCGCAATTTCAACTATGGGGCGCGGCAACTTGGATGAGATTCACCATTGTAGGCTATACCCGCCCGGATCTTATGAACGGGCGAGTAGAGGCTCGTGATCCATTAGCAATGAAGACTCTCCCTTCTTGCTGCGAAAGACGCCGGAAATAATTTCCGACGCCTCCTTCTTCGTTAAGCAGCTTCCCAGACCTGGTTCAGGATACGCGCCGCAAGTGCCGCCTTGTCCTGCGGGAGAAAGCGCCCGTAGTGCTTGGCGACCATTTCGGCGGTGTCCTGTATGGCGTAGCTCGCCTGCTCATAGGAGCCAGTCTGCTTCAGGATATGGGTTGCCAGAACGTCACGGACATTGTGAGGCCCGTGCGGGAGCAGCCCCTTGATCGCGCCTCGTCCGGTATAGGGGTTGTAGATGCCGTAGCGCTGAATGGTGTGACGCCAGGCCTCGTAGAAACTCGTCGTGTCATAGGCCGCGTTTGTGCTGGTCGTCTTGACAGTCTTGACGAAGAACGTGCCGGGATCCGCAGCCGACCGTAACAGAACGGAGCGGTGCCTATCGACATAGGCGTCGATGTACTTGTAGAGATCCAGGAGGTCCGGAAGCACGAGCCGAAACGGCTTGTCGCCAAAGAAGGACGAGTGTGCGTTCTTGAAGGCGACAGCAGGAATGAAGACCTCCCAGCCACCTTCCCGATCACTCCACCGGATTTCGCCCCGCTTCATCTTTTCCAGTGCGCGTTCTGAACGCGGCATCGAACCTTTCGGGTTGAGCATCAGTTGCCGGAGGTTCTTCTGGCGAAGCCCAAGATGCAATCCCAATCTCAGCATCAGAAATGATCGCACCGCTTCGGCGGCCGGCCGAGGATAACGATGCTCATCCGGCATCAGGCGAATGATCTCCTCGGTGATTTTACGGTACTCGCCAACGGGGCTTGCCGCCTCGAGGACCGGCATGATCGGCTCGAACGGATCGCGATGGACGCGAGCGATCCGCTGGATTTCCTTGACGCGGTGGGCAGCATGCTTGTGGAAGTCGTCGCAGGCACCGTGCCAGTCCGCACTCGCATAGTTGATCTCATTTTGCGAAACGAGGCCGGCAATCGGTTGAACCCGCACCAGAAGCTCCGGATGCTGCCGAAGCCATCCGGTCCCCTCCTTGGTGATCGCCAAGGCGATCCGCAACATGTCAACTTCCCACGCGGTGAAGAAGCCGCGGCGCGTCTCCCGCCACTGCAGATACCAATCCCAGACGCCGGGGAAAATGAGGAGCCCGAACGTCAACTGCCGGACCGGTACCCCGTAGCCCTTCACCTCTCCATCTCTGGATGCTGCAAGGGCACCGAACATCAGCCCGAGATGCTCGATCTTCTGCGAGGCAGTTTCTTCGCCCCAAACCCCGTTTCGCTGAAAGCCGACCGACGTCAGAGCCGACGTCTTGAAGCGCACCAGGTCGGCCATTTCCATGGCAAGTGACGGTGGCGCTTCTATCACGCCTGACAGCAAGTCAGGATCCTCGACCCAGGTCTGCTCATAGTTCGCAGGCACAACGATCTTACCGTCGCGTGGGGACCGCCCACCATAGGAGACGCCAGGGAAGCGGATGGCATAGCGCTGCTTGGCGGCTGCTGCCTGGTACTTCCGGTAGTCGGTCGTGCCGCTGATAATAACCCGCCGTACCCAGTCGACGATCTCCTCCCTCTTCTGGAAGGACAGCGTGTTGAAATCCTCAGGAAGATGCCAGGCAATACGACGACGCTCCGCGGGCTCTATTCCGGAAAGCTCAAACCCGGATGCCGATCGCGAAGGGTGTGCAAGTTTAGATTTGAAGTAGCCAGCCGGGAGCCGGTACCGTCGCTCAATCCGCGACAGGATCTCAAAACTATCGACAGTCCGCGGCACCTTCCGGCCTTCGATCCAGCTTAACAGCGTTGTCTTTTCCGTAACGTCATCCGGACCGGTGATGGCACGATGGAGCGTCCAGTACGTTTCGCCATGGCGCCGGAGCTGGAGCTGTAGCGCCTCGGAGAATTCCGTCGGATCTTCCTTGACGTTGAACAGCGCTTCTGGGAATTCGAGATTTGTGCCTGGACTTGCTGCGGTAGCCCCCGATGCTGGTTTGGGCTGGTTCTGGGGCGCGCGAGCTGGTCGCGGACTTGTGGGCACCGCCTTCGTCCTCGGCGTCTTTTGTGTTCGACGGTCTTCGGCGTCTGCTGCCGTGGCTAAGAGGCGCGTGTCCCGGATCCACCGACTAATGGCGTCAAAGGCTGGATCGATCTGACGCGCGTTGCCCGCAAGCAGATGGGTGTCCAGGCCGCAGGCTGCCGCGACAACTTGCCAGTCTGTCCTGCCGCTGGTTCTTGGCGCCGGTCTCCTCGTCTGAATGAGCGTGTGCAAATACCACTTCAGCCGGGGAAGTTCGGCGTCCTTGAAAAACGGCGCCAGCCGCAGTTGGCAGAAGGCATCGATCTTGCGTTGAAAGGCTTTGGCAGAAAATTGGTTCATTTCCATTCACGTCGCTGTTGTTGTTCATCCCGCAGAGGCGGGGCACGCGAGCTATGCGAATGGAGTTAACCTCCGGTAACCGAGGGTTCCGTAGGCGAATGGCTTCATAAAAACGATTCAGTTGCAAACGGCGTTTCACGAAGTAACGGGGGGACGAAGTCCCAAATGATAACGCCGTTTGCACAAATAGTTGGTGATCAGGCGGAGCAGATAGCCAGAAATCATCAGCCCCGCAGGTGAGGCTTACTTCGAAAGGGCTGGTCGTCGCGGGCATAGCGATCGACGAGATCATCGAAGACCTCGTCCGCTGCCCGCTCGTCAAAGCCCTGGTCAACGAGAACCCCGACAACGGCGTCGCCCAGCTCCTCTATCCAGTCCTGTCGTCCCTGGTCGAGATAGCTAGTGATCGTCCAGAACAGCATCGCTCGCGCGACGTCGTCGCGATCCGGGCGCCGCTCTGCCCGATTCCGGTCCCTCAGCCGCTGCTGCCGTTCCCTCTGCTTGGCGTTCCGCTCCTCCAAGGTCTGCCGCGCCATGTTTATCCTCCCCCTGTTTTCGTTGATGGCACTCTTATGCTCAGGGGACCGGCGGCATGGCGCAAGGCGTTTGTCGCCGAAACGGAATCATCGTGTTTTGAATCGGAATTTTCGAGTTTGGAATCGAATGAGCGCAATTTGTTTCAGGTTGCGGGCGCGTCGAGATAAGTTGCCCGCGATCGCGCGTCTATGTTGATGGCTCCGGACGCACGGTGTCCGACCCTTTCGATAAGAAGTGAATCGGAGATATGGAAAAATGAAACGTTCGCCCAGAGTTTGGAAACGTTGCGCTCGACGTTCGAATCGCCCGCCCGGAGGTTCGAATCGAATGAGCGCAATTTGTCTCGAGTTGCGAGCAACCTGCATCAAATCATTTCGCCGTCGATCAACGTGCGGGAGACTTAAGCCTGCTGACCGAGGATCCAGCCTTCCCACGTTTTGACATCATCAGCTTCCGGTACCCCTTCGCCCCGTCGGCCATCGACGACGTCGATCATGCCAAGCAGGCCGACCGCCGCGTCGAACCGGTCCTCACCGTCCTTGCCGTTTCCGAAACCCTCGCTGATCAGACTTTGGAGTTCGCTCCCGTCGACATGTGGCCTGTTCTTCAGCCACCGCATCAGATGACTTGCCACGGACCGGCGTCCGTCTTGCTGTCGCTTACTCCATACCGGACGTCGAGGTATCCCAAGCTGGCCGCAGACGTCGCCGGGATATGTCTCGGCGACTACGGTGGCGCCCGGCATCATCAGGTCATGGAGCGTTCCGTCGAACGGCCATAGCGATAGCTTCTCGAGGTTCGGGAGGATGATTTCGCGCCAACCGGCTAGTGCGGCCTTCCCCACTTGGTTGCCGCCGAGCGTCCAAAACAGCATACAGGCGTCGCCGCGATCCGGCGTCGCCCGCTCGCAGCGGCGCAGTAGATCCTTACCGCTCAGCCCTAAAGCGTCGAAAAGGTGCTGCCGCTGCGTGCCCCCAGGCCGCATGGGATAAAACGGTCGATCGATGGTGATTTGGTCGCGATGCTCCGCGACGTCACACCATCGCGCAAAGCGCGAGTGCCCGAGTGACCGCAAAAAGGAACGAAAGTCGGGCACACCTAAAGCGCTGCCGTATGCGGCAGGAAGCCCGATCGGGAAGTCGAACCCCATCAGCACCGAAGCGTCTGCTCCCGAACCTCGCCGCAGCCGATGTGTAAGGTTCCGCGTGTCGCCGACGGGCTCCGGCGCCGAAAGGACCCATGTCTCGCCCTGCCGAACCGCAACGCACATCCACCGCTTCCTGCCGTCGATACTCCAGTCGCAATGTGCGATAACCGTTACAGACATTCCGTCCTCCAAACCTCGCTCAGGATTTACGAGTCGGCGACAAGGATGTCGATAACGGCCTGACCATCAAGGGCCTGGGCGTCGAAGAGTTCGCGAACCAGCCGGACGAAGGCCTGCCGGTTCTCGATGATGACCTCCGTCGCCCGTGCCTGCGCGAACTCGAGCCGCCGATGCACGCGCTCTGCCAGCTCGGCGTCGCGACTGAGAATTGCGGTGGGATTCTTGTGCTCGATATATAGCAGCGGATGGCGGCCACCAAACCCGAGCGCCTGCTCCATATCGAGCGCAATGCGAGTTGCGCGTGCGAGGTCGCTCTCTTCGGCGCCGCCGGAGCCTCCGGAGACGGTCTTGAGCACGATGCGTTCAGCCGCGCGGCCAGCCATCAGCATGGCCAGCAGCCGCTCATACCAAACTTCGGTATCAGGTGCGTTGGTCGCAAAGGTCACTGCATTGTGGCCGCCCTCCTTGGCGTCGATCGTCAGCCCCTTGATCGACCCGAGCCGCAGAGCGTGATGCACGACCGCATGACCGGACTCGTGGATGGCGAAGCGCCATCGGATATCGTACGCGACCGGCGGGCGGTGACCGCGAATGCCCGCTTCGATGTCTACATAAGTGAGGCGGCGCTTTTCTCGGCGAGCTTTCAATCGTGCTTCACGCACGATCCGTTCGATGTCGGCGCCAGTCAGGCCCATTGCTCGTGTTGCCAGACGCCGGAGCGTCTCAGCCACCGGGCTGTCACCGGTGATCGTCTCTGGCGTGTCGATGTCGCGCTCGACGTCATCCTCCAGGAGGACCTCGATCTCGTCCATCGAGCCGCCAATTTTGGTGTTTCCCGTCATGGCTGACCTCCGATCTGGGTGTCCGACATGGCGACGGCATCGAGGTCGCTGCCCAGATGATGGGCGAGGATGCCTGCGAGCGTCTGAATATCGGGGCGCGGGATCTCGATTTGCGTTTCCAGCCGCCCCGAGCGGCGGATCGCATCATCGATCTCGTCCGGCCGGTTCGTCGCACCGACGACGATGACGCCGTCAGTTTTCAGGGCGCCGTCGAGAAGCTCCAACAATTTGTTGACGCACGCATTCCAATAGTCGGCATAGGACCTCGACGCCGGAGCCCGTTTGCCGATGCCGTCGATCTCGTCGATGAACACGATGCACGGCGCCTGGCGCCGGGCCTCGGCGAACGTGTTTGCCATGCGATCGAGCACATCATGCAGATACTCGCCCTGCAGCCAGGTCGAGACCGACGTCACGACCAACGGCACCTGCAGCGTATTACAGAGGGCGCGTGCGAAGGTCGTCTTACCAGTCCCTGGGGGTCCCGAGAGAAGCAGCTTGGTGCTCATCTGCGACCACGCCAGCTCGCCGCCGAGATAATCCGCGAGATCGGCTTTCAGGCCGAGCGCCCAGTCTTTTGCTGCACCGTAGCCTGTTAGCGTCTCAACGCGCAGCACGGGCAGCGCAGCCGGCCTCGATACATCAGCGATAGGCTCCGGCTGGATCACCTCGGCGCCGGTTGGCTTGCTCTTCGATTTCGCCTTGCCCTTGGACGAGGAGGTCGACGTCGATGCCGCGCGATCACCGGTGTTGCCGCCATCCCGCGACGTCTGCTCTCTTCGCTCGCTTGGGCTCTGCGTGATCAGCCGCCGCGAGGCATCAGCCTTGTCTCCATTCTTGTCATCTTCCTTGTCCCCGCGATTAAGCGCCGCCAGTCCGGCAAGCGCATCAAGGCTGGAGAGGATTGGGCGTCCTGGGCGGATGGCGATGGCGAGATCGTCGAGCGTCAGCCCCTCCGCATCGATCCCCGCGATGTAACTGTCGTGGCGCATGACCGCCTCGCGGCCATAGATGGCTTCGAGCAGGTCGGCGATCAGCAGACGGTCGATCCCCGCACCCGTCAATCGGACGTCGCAGCTCAGATCGACCTGACCGGGAATGCCAGTGTGTGTCTCCGACGCGGCGAGCACCGGCGTGCCATCCGCCAAAGCCCGCAGCAATTGCCCGCGCAGTGCGGCTCGGCTCGGACGGTTGGTCTCTCCGGCTGCGACCTGCAGGAAGACGCGTTTGGTCTCGCTATCCACCCACCTCCAGAGATCGTCGGTGAAAGCAAAATCCGCCGCCACGCCCGTGTAAGGTCCGTGCGGCACGATGCCGGTGTCTTCGATGAGCTGCGACAAGGCCCGCTCAAAGCCATCGGCGAGGACCGCTACGGAGAAGACGGGTGCGGGCTGCCGCAGGATCGCGACCAGATCGCGCAGTGTCACGCCCGATTGCTCCAGTGCCGCGGCAAGCAGCAGAAGGGTAGCCATATGCTTGATGCTCGGATTATACCCTGCTTCCGCAACGACTCGAACCGCGTAGGGATGTGCAGCCGTGTCAGCAGCCTCAATGTTTGCCGGATGCCGTCTGAGGTGATCTGGCCACACCGGCACGGCTGGTACGAGAACGGGCCGACCGTTTCCGTCCTGCGGCGCCTCGATCAGAAAGCCGGCAAGATGATCTCGTACCCAACGCCGGTCCTGCTCGGCATCCCCCGTGAGATACCAGAGATCGAAGGCGGGACTGAAGCGGCTGACGACATGACCGTCGACGATGGCAGTGCTCAGCGTCAGCAGCCCGTTGCGGACTGCGAGCCGACGGACGGCCCGCCGCTCGACATGGGCCAAGCGCCGTAGCAGGTAGGAAGAAAACCGATCCATCAACGATCCTCCCTCATGGCTGGGTGAACGGAAACAATTTCCCTCGGCACGCCTTGACGAGCGGCCGTCCGATGACTGGCGCCGGCCCTTCTGTTGAGGCAGTTGAGAACCAACCGGCAAGTGGGATCGCCGGATTCTGCCAGGCGGCGGAGTGGTTCCAGCACCACGGAAGGAATCTCGCGCATGTTCGATGACCCCTGCCGGGAAAAGGCAAGCGCGAGGCCAACGATCAGAGCTGGGTCGTCCTGCGGACGAGGAGCCACATGAGGCTGATTGGGCTTGGAAGCTCTCGAGCCGCCCGGCTTGAGGCGGGCAAATGTCGATGGTGCTTGGGTGGACATGATGTCTGCGGGCATGCAGGATCTCCTCGCCGGTCCGGCTTCGCGGACGGCGTTTTCAGAGGATGATGGGAACGGGAGAGGCTGCCGCGGCGTCACGCGCCGCAGCTATGGCCTCATCCCAGCAACGGTGGGGTCGCCTCAGGCGTCGAGCAGGCGCCGGGCAAAGCCAATGCGGATGTGCTCCGGCGGCCAGGAGACGCTGTCGTCCGTCAGCGCTTCCGGATCATCGCGACCATCATCGTCATCATCGAAGCTCGATCCTTCGCAGTCGCCGCAACGGCATCCGGGTCCGTGATCCTCGGTGTCGCCGGTGGCGTCCTCGCAGACCATCACGCGTGGGATCGCCCGCAGCGTCCCAAAGCGGCGCGCATGGAGCGACGTCGTGAAGGCAGCGGCGGCCAGCGGTGGGGTGGCCGTCAACATTGGCGTCTCCGGGAGACCAAGCGCAAGGCGAGCCTCAGCCTCGAGAAGCTGTTGCACGCGGCGCCCGAAGCGCAGGCGCAGTTCCGCCATGCAGGTCGCGGCGCCATCGATCTCCAGAAGATCGTCGATTTCCGAGAGCGCCCAGACACCCGCCGCATGATCGCTCGGACGGCTGGCGCCATCGATGATCGCGACACCGACCGTCTCGACCATCAGCCGCTTCTGCGTTTTGTAGAGCCAGTCCGGCAGCACCATGGCCGATGCCAGCATCTTGAGCTTCAGCTCTTCGAGCCGGCTGGTGTCTCCGTAGGAGGCGAGTGAGCGCTTGAGGTCCAGCACGAAGGCGGCCCGTCTGGCGCGGTTCACGACGATAAGGTCGGGCGTGTAACTACCTTTAGCCGGTGCTTCGCAATCAAGCCGCACACCCTCGAGCTGGCGCCAGTCATTGCCGGCCACCGCCTCGATCGCGGCCTTCACCAACGGCAGTTTGATCGACTGCATGAGAACGATCAGATCCGGATTGACCTTGGCCAACCGTTCGACGGCCTGCTCGAGAAGCTTGCCTTCGCGGAAGCTGACGGCGCGCACGAGCGACGCAACATTGACGTAGTGCCCGAGGATCTCGTCTTCCACCGGCTCACCGTCAGCGATGGCAGCGATGGCCTTGTCGATCAGCACGTCGAAGTCCGCCTCGACGTCCGGGTACCGCACCGGATGCGGGTAGCGACGCAGCACCGGCGGTTCTGCCCGAACAGCAAAGCGCTCACCAAAATGGCGGCTCGACGCCGAGCCGGCGGCAAAAGACATGGTGGAGGACGCCGCAGTGGCAGCGCGCAGAACTTCCCCGGCTGGGGTCTTGGCAGTATGAATGGTCACAGCCCGATTCCTTTTCATAGAAGGCTTGAGGGTCAGGCCCTTGGCAGCGTTGGCGCGCTGCCTTGGGCCGCTTGGCTTCATCAGTGAAGCCCTTCTTATGTCGCAGGACCGCAACCGGATCTCAAGGACCCTGGCAGCGAAGAATGAGAACAGAGCCCGAACAAGGTTAACAGCGGGCTCACGAGCTGAATCCAAAAGCCAGAATCGGAAAAGGGGCTCGAAAGCCCCTTCTCATCTCGTATCGATCAGTTCGTGATCAGTTCCAGCTTGTGCCGGCCCGGCACTTTGCGTTGTCCGCGGGTCGCGGAAAGCAATGCAGCAATCGGGTTGCTAACGTCTGCTTCCGTTTCGGCCTGAACATCCGAAGCTTCGGCTTCGACCATCTCGGCCTTCTCGGTTTCGTCATCGAGGTCGACGTCATCGTCGTCCTCGATCTCATCGTGGCCGGACGATGAGGCTGCGACAGCTACTCGCGGCGAAGACGGGTCTTCTGGCAACGGCCACGCTGGCATTTTCTCCTTCGACGTTGCCCAGACGAGCATTGGGATCACCACCGTCTGAAGCCACGTTTCCAGGCTATCGACCTTCGCCCAGTTCGAGCTGTCGCGAAGTCTCCACAACAGCGCCTCGACCTTTTTCCAACGAGACGCCGATGGCAGACCGATCTTCATCGTCGATTTGCCGTCCCCCTGCGGACCAACACCGGTCCCCAGACTGCTCAGCAGCTCGTAGGCATGGTAAGCATGAGCCTCGGCCTTCGGGGCGATGCTACTCTTCTTGATCCTCTTGCCGGTCTTCTCCGCTTCAGCCACAGCAGCGGAGAGGATCTTCAGAAGCCCGAGGAGGTTGCGCAGGAGAGCCGTTCGACCATCTCGCGTCCGTGCCTCGACCATGGCTTTGAGACCATGGACACCACCGAGATCGATGACGTCGACCTCGGCTTCTCCCTCGTCCGGCACATCGTCGCCGGCCAGGATTGTCTTCACGTCGGCAACCTGGATCCGACCGTGATCTTCCGCGAACGCGAACGCGGCTTCGATCTTTTCCGCCGGCGCCGAGATCAACTGGATCAGCACCGTCGGCCCAATCGCCAGTGCCACCGCCTGGTCACGGTAGCCACCGAGGTTGCGGTGGACGCCACGCCAGTTGCGCGCGGTACGCGCGGTGATGTTGCAGCGGGCTTCAACCCACTTCCCGAACGTCCCGTCCGGGATATGAGCGCTTGCCGCTTCGAGCAAGGCGCCGAGCTCGAAAATGTGATCCGTCTCTTTGCGCCCGAGATCGATCAACGACTTCGCTTTCGCCTCGAGTTCCGCCGAGATCTCTGGGGAGATCTCGTGTGACGTGTAGTCGAAGGCTACGCGCGCTGACGACGCCAGCGCGTTCTTCCTATTCTTCATGTCAAACATCCCTGTTTTCACAGTACTTGCCACAGCCGCACCATGCAACTGATAATCATATTATAGCGGATATTGAAGAATAGCTCAATAATTACAATAGGTTGCGTCATTTCCGATATCACAAAACTTCGTTTATTACTTGGATTTATACATTCATTACTGTAATGATTGGCCACATCGCAGCAGGAAAATGACGGGAAATAAATTTTATACTACAGCAACAACTCTTGGTAGCATTCGAGGTTCGACCTTGTTACGCCGAGGCCAGTCGCCATCACCGACCCAGCGTGCCCTGTAAGCACGCAGACGATGCCCTGACGTGTAGCGCCCCTCCTTAAGACGCGCGCGGGCTGGCAAATCGTTATGCTTAATGACTTATGAAGCATGGCGACTCAAAAGAGGGCGCTCTCACCCAAAACGTGTTTAAAAACAAATCGAGTCTCAGAATGGCACATTCGAGATGTAAACATTTATTGCCAAAAAAACATTTGAATACAGACACTTGCAATGGTCGAAGCGGTAGGCTATAGGTCTCTCGCTCGATACACGGCCCAGCGCCATCAAGGAAAGGAGACAGGCATGACGACCGCATTCAGCACCATCATGACGACGATCTTCTCTTCCGGCGCGCCCCTTCGTGCTCGCATTTCGCTGAGCGCATTTTTCGGCCGGACCTCCTCTAGCGTGGCTGCCTCCGCCGCCCATCGTCGTCGAAGACGATGGCAACCGGCAACCACAGGAGGTCTCCATGCCGAACACCAAGAACCCAACTCGTCCGTCTGCGTCTCCGCGTAGGGCGAAGGCAATCCCACGCGGCTTCAGGAAGCATTCTTCCTGGTGGCGGTCAGAAGTGCCGAAGCTGATTGTGTGATTAGGCATGGAATAAGGACCCCGCACATGGGGTGATCGGCGTCCAAACGGGACCCCCATTTGCAATGGGGTTACAACAGCCTCCGGTTTCATCGGAGGCTTTTTGTTCGGATGCTTATTGTGGAAACAATTCTGAAGATACGGCGGCTAGCCCATGTTCAGGGCAAGTCGATCAAGGCGATCTGCCGGGAGTTGGGCATATCGCGGAAAGTGGTGCGGAAGGTTTTGCGCACCGATGAGACGGAGTTCAAATACGAACGGACCCGTCAACCTCAGCCGAAGCTCGGCCCCTGGCGCGGTCAGCTCGATGGAATGCTCCTCGCCAATGAGGCCAAATCTTCTCGCGAACGGCTGACACTGATCCGGATATTCGAGGACTTGCGCGACCTCGGCTACGAGGGCGGTTACGACACAGTCCGGCGTTACGCCCGAACATGGGCGAAGGAGCGCGGGTCCGTGACGGCGCAAGCCTATGTGCCGCTCTATTACGCGCCGGGCGAGGCCTACCAGTTCGACTGGAGCCACGAGATTGTCGTGCTGAACGGCGTGACGACGACGGTGAAGGTTGCGCATATCCGGCTCTGCCACAGCCGGATGATGTATGTGAGAGCCTATCCGCGCGAGACGCAAGAGATGGTCTTCGACGCCCATGACAGGGCGTTCGCTTTCTTCGGCGGGGCCTGCACGCGCGGCATCTATGATAATATGAAGACCGCGGTGGAGACGGTCTTCGTCGGCAAGGAACGGCAATACAATCGCCGCTTCCTACAGATGTGCAGCCATTACCTGATCGAACCGGTGGCCTGCACGCCGGCGTCGGGGTGGGAGAAAGGCCAGGTCGAGAACCAGGTCAATCTGGTGCGCGAACGCTTCTTCACGCCGCGACTGCGCTTCAAATCCTACGATGAACTGAATGGCTGGTTGCTGGACAAGTGCATCAGTTACGCCCGCGCTCATAAGCACGTCGATCAGACGGAGCGCACGATCTGGGAGGTGTTCGATGCGGAGCGGCCGCACCTGGTCGGCTATCCCGGCAAATTCGACGGCTTCCACGCTGTGCAGGCCTCGATCGGCAAGACCTGCCTCGTGCGTTTCGACAACAACAAATACTCGGTACTGTCTACGGCAGTCGGCCGCCCTGCCGAGATACATGCCTATGCAGATCGCATCGTCATCCGGCAGGATGGCGTGGAAATCGGCCAACACGATCGCTGCTTCGGCCGTGGCGAGACGATCTATAATCCCTGGCATTACGTGCCGGTCCTGACCCGCAAACCGGGAGCACTGCGCAACGGTGCGCCGTTCCACGACTGGGTTTTGCCCGCCGCCATGGAGAAGGTGCGCCGCCGGCTGAAGGCAATGCATGACGGCGACCGGCAGATGGTGTCGATCCTCGAATGCGTGGGCCTGGACGGGCTCCCCGCCGTCGAAGCGGCCTGCCAGGAGGCGATCGATCAGGGCGTGTTCTCGGCCGCCGTCATCATCAACATTCTGGCCCGCAAGCGTGATCCGCAGCCGGCCGCCATCCTTTCCATCCCCGATGCGCTTCGCCTGACCCATGAGCCTCTGGCCGACTGCGCCCGTTACGACAGCCTGAGGAGGGCAAGCTGATATGGAACGATCCCAAATCCTCGACATGATGGGCACGCTGAAGCTGTTCGGCATGCGTAGCGCCTATGACGAGATCATGGCCTCCGGCATCAAGCGACAGCACGAACCGCCGCGCATCGTCGGTGACCTGCTTCAGTCGGAGATCGCCGAGAAGCAAGCGCGCTCCATCAAATACCAGATCACCGTCGCCAAGCTGCCGCTGGCCAAGGACATCGACGACTTCGACTTCACCGACACGCCGGTCAACGAAGGCCTGGTGCGCCAACTCGCAACCGGGGCCTTCCTCGCCGAGCAGCACAATATCGTTCTGGTCGGCGGAACCGGCACGGGAAAGTCTCACCTGTCCATCGCCCTTGCTCGTGCTCTGATCCGCAATGGCGCACGCGGCCGCTTCTTCAACGTCGTCGACCTCGTCAATCGGCTCGAGACGGAGGCACGTAGCGGCAAACAGGGACGGCTGGCCGACTTCATCACCAGGCTCGACTTCGTCATCATGGACGAACTGGGCTATCTCCCATTTGCCCAGGCGGGCGGCCAGCTCCTCTTCCACCTCATCAGCAGGCTCTACGAGCGGACGTCCATCATCGTCACGACGAACCTGGCCTTCGGCGAGTGGCCGGCCGTATTCGGCGACGCCAAGATGACCGCCGCTCTGCTCGACAGGCTCACCCACCATTGCGAGATCGTGGAAACCGGGAACGAATCCTGGCGCTTTAAAAACCGCTCTCAAAGCTAAAGCCGAAAAGACAAACAACCCGCGCCCGCAGGCCCTTGCGCTAAATGGAGAGCCCCGGGCCTACGCGCGCTGACCCGATGCAACTAGAGGCAGGGGTCCCTTTTGGGAGCCGATAAGGGGTCCCGTTACGACGCCGATTGACACTGATTGAACAGATCAGTGCGGTGCTGGCGGATGCCGACGAGCCCAACGGTCCGCGAGAAGTTCTCATCGAACCGCGTTTCGTGAGCTTTCCGCTGCAGTCGGACCTGACCCGCGGGATCACGCGATCGAAGCTGGGGGAAGTCTGCTACGGGCTGCCGCTTCCTCCACGCGTCACGCTCGCTGACATCAGCACTGCCCTGCAAGGCGAGGCGCTACCTCACCTGGTCGCAGCGCAGCTCTGGCTGCAGGAAGTCGATGCAATCTCGCTTCGCGACCCTGGCGGCATGCAGAATGCCGCAGTCAGCACGTTGATCGAACACCTCAAGGCGGCTGCAGCAGACTTCTCGGCTGCGGTCGAGCGGATCAGCGCGAGCAACGCCTGACGCGCGTCGGCGCAGCGGCAATTATTTCCATCAAGCAATTGCCACTGACGCCGGGCTCCCAAGGGGGGTGCGGGCTGATATAAGGCCGCCTCCCGACTTCCAGTCATTTGTAGAACGGGATTGAAGACATGACGAACAAGGTAGCTTTGTACGCTCGGGCTGCGAGCAAAACGGGTGAAGGATCGATCGAAGCGCAGATCGGAAGCGGCAAGGCATTTGTCGCCGACCGTGGCTGGGCGCTGGTGGGATGCTTCACGGACGTCGAGAACAACGAAGCCCTCTTCAAAGCCAGACCGGGCATCAAGTCGCTCTGCACCTATATCGATCGCGGACCGATCGATATCGTGCTGTGCGATGCGCCCCTGAACGTCTCGGACAACCTCACCCACGTCACACGGTTTCTCGAGGAGCTCGGCTCCAGTGGGGTCGAGCTGTGGTCGACAGCAATGGCCGAACGGGTGACGCTGCACAATCTGCCCTATGCCGATAGCGGCGATCAGGGCAAGGAGGCCACTGCTCCCTTTCTCGAGAGCAGTCGTGGGATCCGGCAGGCAGGTTTTGGATATAAGCTGTCGTCGGCAGTCGATCCCCAAGGCCGGCGTATTTTCGGGTATCGGGTGGTGCATCCGGCGCAGGCGGAAGTGATCCGCCGCATTTTCCGGATGTATGCCGCTGGCCGTTCGCCGCGCGACATCGCCTCGACCCTGAATGCCGAAGGGATCAAGGGGCCGGGCGGCAAACCGTGGCGGGAGGAGACTATCTACGGGAGCCGGGCGCGCGGGACAGGTATTCTCAATAACGTCCTCTACGTCGGTATGCGGCAGAACGCAGAGAGAGAATTCGACGGCTATGTCCCCGCGCTACGCATCGTCAGCGACGAGCTGTGGCACCGCGTTCGACAGCAACAGGCCAATGTCAGAAGGCGGTTTTCCAGGTCTTGGTGACCAGCGTCAGCGATTGAACCCGCAGAAGTTTCAGGGAGGCTACCACCCAAAGCCTCTCTACAGCATCCATCCAATGGAGTTTGAGAATGAAGACCGTCCTGTTTTACGCCCGCTATTCGACGGACCGCCAGCACGAGGTATCGATCGAAACGCAGATCGAACTTTGTGAAGCTTTCGCCAAACAGAAGGGTTGGAACGTCGTCGCGACCTACTCGGACTCGGCCGTCAGCGGCATGAGTTTCCTGTCACGCCCCGGCATTCAGCGGCTCTTGGCGCATGTGAAGCGTGAACACATCGACGTCGTACTTTGCGTCACCGTCGATCGCCTGTCGCGAGACGTCGAGCATAGCGCCAAGATCCTCAAAGACCTGAACTACCAGAATACCGAGATCTGGACCGTCCATGCGAGCCAGGCCATCACAAAACTGGAACTGCATTTCCGGGCGACATTGAGCGACGAGCTTGTCGACCAAATCCGCTTCCGGACGCGCGAAGGCATGAAGACCGCAGTGAAGAAGGGTAAAGCATCTACCTGTCTCGCTTATGGATACAAGCTCTCCCAGCAGCGTGACGCCAATGGTGACCGTATCCGGGGTCTGCGGGAAGTCGATCAGATCAAGGCGGAGATCGTGAGACGAATCTTCAAAATGTATTCCGATGGTATCTCTCCGCGCGATATCGCCGATATCCTTAACAAGGAAGGCATCATTGGACCACGGGGGAGAGCCTGGCGCGACACGGCTATCCGCGGTTCCAAAGCAGTTGGAACCGGCATCCTCAACAATCCGAGCTACATCGGCCGCATCGTCTGGAACAAGCGCCAGTATCGTAAAAATCCTGACACGGAACGGCGGACGGCGCGAATGAATGACGCCGATCAATGGGTCTGGACAGAGGTCCCGACAATGCGCATCGTCTCGGACGAACTCTGGGAGCGCGTCCGCGCACGCGACGCCGTGATTCGCGACCTCTATCAGAACGCCACAACCAACCGGCTCAACGCGACACACCGGCCGGAATATCTTCTGAGTCGCATGCTTGAATGCGAGGAATGCGGTGGCCCCTACGCGATCTCCGGCAAGGATCGCTACAGCTGCACTAACCGCAAGAAGCGTCTTCCAATCGATGACCTCGGGGGCGCCTGCTGCGGTAACAGTAAGACGATCACCCGCCACGAACTCGAGGAGCGCGTTCTCAACTGCCTGCCGGTCGCCTTCTACTCCCTCGATATCTTTGACCGCATCTCCCAGAAGATGGTCGCGCACGAGACGAACAAACTGAAGAGCACCCCTTCCCGCAGAGAAGAGTTGGCCGCAGAGCTTGCAACCGTCAAGTCCAAGCAGGCGAGCCTGATGCAGCAGATCCAGAACCGGCATACCGAAGGCCGGCCGCGTCTTGTCATTCTCGATGACCAGCTCGACGAACTGGAGATCACCCGCGAGAAGGTGGTCAAGGAACTCGCGTCGATCGCCGAAGCACCGGCGGAGGATTTCGAGGAGAAAATCGCGAAGTTAAAGGCGCAGTTCAACGCGGAGAATACCGAGATCGCCATCCGTAAGCTGATCTTCTTGGCGCGCAACAATGCCGACGAGCAGGCCAAGCGCCGACTAATGCCGATCGTACGTGATCTCATCCAGGTGGTCGTGATCGGCAAGACGCCCGGCCACCAGCCGGCAGCGCTGCAGGTTCATGGCGATATCGCCAACATCATGGCATCGATGGATGTGATCGACATTATGCAGCAGCAGTTTGTCGCATCCGCCCAGAACGACATGATGGCCCGCATTGCATCGGGCGAGATCGACACGGAGCACAAAAAGAAAAAGCTCCTCGACTCATACGAGGAGGAGCTTCGTCGCAAATACCCCGAGTGGGAGAATTTGCAAGTGTCGGTGGTTGCGGGGGCAGGATTTGAACCTGCGGCCTTCAGGTTATGAGCCTGACGAGCTACCGGGCTGCTCCACCCCGCGTCCAGCGCATTCGGCAAGGCCGAATGTCGCGGTTACGTCGTTGCTTTAGCGACGACGGATCTTTGCCGGAGTAAATTGCGGAGCAATTTATCTCCTGTAAGGGACGCACTTGGCGTTTTCCTTAAGTTTTGTCTTAAACTGCAAAAGGCCGCTTTTGGCGGCCCTTTTTTTTCGGCTGGGCCGAGGGATGTGATGAGAAGATTTTGATGCGTTTTGCAGACCTGGCAGCGACCTACTCTCCCGCGTCTTGAGACGAAGTACCATTGGCGCTGGGGCGTTTCACGGCCGTGTTCGGAATGGGAACGGGTGCAGCCGCCCCGCGATAACCACCAGGTCGGCAAAACGCAACATTGTTCATGTTTTCACATGAACGTTATTTTCGAGAAGCTGGAGAGCTCAAGGCTCTATTTAATTTACACGTCGTTTCTGTGACTTATCCGTATGTTGCCTTGCTCGAGGTCGAGCGTGGCGCCCATACAGGACGCTAGTCCGTCGCCAATCGTTTGGCGCGCCGTCTGCAGCGTAGTGGCCGAAGGCCACGTCAGCGTGAAGACAGAACAGATCATCAAGCTCCGCTTGATGAGCATGAACAATGGGAACGAAGAAGTCGATCGAGCTATTAGTAACGGTAAGCTTCACACATTGCTGTGCTTCCACACCCGTCCTATCAACGTGGTCGTCTTCCACGGCTCTGATAGGGAACACTCGTTTTCAGGTTGGTTTCCCGCTTAGATGCCTTCAGCGGTTATCCATTCCGTATATAGCTACTCTGCTATGCCCTTGGCAGGACAACAGATCCACCAGAGATACGTCCATCCCGGTCCTCTCGTACTAGGGACAGATCCTGTCAATATTCCTACACCCACGGCAGATAGGGACCGAACTGTCTCACGACGTTCTGAACCCAACTCACGTACCGCTTTAAATGGCGAACAGCCATACCCTTGGGACCTGCTCCAGCCCCAGGATGCGATGAGTCGACATCGAGGTGCCAAACAACCCCGTCGATATGGACTCTTGGGGGTCATCAGCCTGTTATCCCCGGCGTACCTTTTATCCGTTGAGCGATGGCCCTTCCACACGGGACCACCGGATCACTATGACCGACTTTCGTCTCTGCTCGACTTGTCAGTCTCGCAGTCAGGCTAGCTTATGCCATTGCACTCGACGACCGATTTCCGACCGGTCTGAGCTAACCATCGCGCGCCTCCGTTACTCTTTCGGAGGCGACCGCCCCAGTCAAACTACCCACCATACACTGTCCCGGATCCGGATAACGGACCGCGGTTAGACATCCACGAAGATAAGGGTGGTATTTCAAGGATGGCTCCACAGAAACTGGCGTCCCTGCTTCAAAGCCTACCACCTATCCTACACATGCCTTGGCGAATGCCAGTGTAAAGCTATAGTAAAGGTGCACGGGGTCTTTCCGTCTGACCGCAGGAACCCCGCATCTTCACGGGGAATTCAATTTCACTGAGTCTATGTTGGAGACAGCGGGGAAGTCGTTACGCCATTCGTGCAGGTCGGAACTTACCCGACAAGGAATTTCGCTACCTTAGGACCGTTATAGTTACGGCCGCCGTTTACTGGGGCTTCAGTTCAGAGCTTGCACCCCTCCCTTTAACCTTCCAGCACCGGGCAGGCGTCAGACCCTATACGTCGTATTGCTACTTCGCAGAGCCCTGTGTTTTTGATAAACAGTCGCTACCCCTGGTCTGTGCCACCCCATCATACTTGCGTACAAAAGGGTCACGCTTCTTCCGAAGTTACGCGTGCAATTTGCCGAGTTCCTTCAACATAGTTCTCTCAAGCGCCTTGGTATACTCTACCTG
>NZ_RKIU01000003.1:655000-1030000 GCF_003938925.1 Agrobacterium sp. FDAARGOS_525
TATAAGAAGGGCGAACGGCAGATGTACGGTATGAGCCTGCCCGATGGGATGAAGGACAACCAGATCCTGCCCGAACCGGTGATCACACCCACCAGCAAAGCCTTTGATGGCGGCCATGATGAACCTTTGACGCCTTCAGAGATCGTAGAGAAGAAACTCCTGACGCAGGAGCAATGGAACGTGCTTTCCCATTATGCGCTGGCACTGTTCAAGCGCGGGCAGGAGATTGCCGCCAGACAGGGCCTCATTCTCGTTGACACGAAATACGAATTCGGAACGGATGAAAACGGGACGATCATTCTGGCCGACGAGATACACACACCGGACAGCAGCCGCTACTGGATGGCTGACAGCTATGAGGAAAGCTTTCGAAACGGCACAAGGCCGGCAAGCTTCGACAAGGACTTTGTCAGAGCCTGGGTTGCCGAACGCTGCGACCCTTACAAGGACGAGGTGCCTGAAATTCCGCAGGACCTCGTCTTGCAAACCTCGAAGGTCTATATTGATGCTTACGAACGCATCACCGGACAGAGCTTCGTTCCCGACGATAGCGGCGAGACGCCGCTTGCAAGAGTACGCCGGAATCTGGAGCGGTTCTTCCCCGGAGTCTGACTGTGAACAAAATGATCGAACAGGCGAGAAAGGCCGACAGGAAGGGTGACCGTCCTGTCAGACGCCGGCCCCGCCGTTCCGCCGAGGAAACCCGGCGGGACATTCTCGCCAAGGCGGAAGAGCTTTTCCGGGAGCGCGGTTTCAATGCCGTTGCGATTGCCGATATCGCCGCGGCGCTCGGTATGTCTCCCGCCAATGTCTTCAAGAACTTCAGCTCGAAGAACGCCCTTGTCGACGCCCTTGGCTTCGAACAGATCGGTGCTTTCGAACGCCAGATCTGTCCGCTCGACAAAAGCCATGCGCCGCTTTCCAGATTGCGTCATCTGGCGCGCAACCTGATGGAGCAACACCACCAGGATCTCAATAAGAACCCCTATGTCTTCGAAATGATCCTGATGACCGCCAAGCAGGACATGAAGTGCGGAGACTATTACAAGTCCGTCATCGTGAAGCTGCTCGGCGAGATCATTCAGGATGGGATCGAAGCCGGAATCTATACCGCCACGGATGTTTCTCCTCTGGCGGAAACCGTGCTCCACGCGCTGACCAGCGTCATTCATCCCGTCCTTATTGCGCGGGAAGATATCGGCAATTTGGCAACACGTTGCGATCAACTCGTCGATTTAGTCGATGCGGGATTGCGCAATCCGCTTGCTAAGTGACGATTCCCAATTTACGTCACCTTCTCGCAGTTGCTTGCGAAGCGCAAAAGCCTGCGCTTCTATGCGCATGCGGTCCGGACAGAATAAGCGAATCGGGTCCCTTCCAAGGCCTTCGCCTGTCGTATCTGTCTCCGGACGCGCATCCGCCGAGCGACATTGCGCTTATAGTTGAATGCGATCGATACGCAGGGAAGAACAATGAGCCGACGTATTTTACCCCTACTTGCTTCTCTGTGTGTGACCGCGATTCTGGCGGGCTGCAGCGATGGCGGCGAAAGCAGCCAGAACGCCGCCCAGGGCGCGGCGCGTCCGCCGTCTCCGGTCAGCGTCATTTTGATGAAGACCAGCGAATATCCGTTGACCACTGTTCTGCCCGGCCGCGCCAGCGCGTTCCAGACGGCTGAAATCCGGCCGCGGGTCACCGGCATCATCCGTGAAATTCCCTTCAAGGAAGGCAGCGAGGTGAAGCAGGGCGACGTTCTCTACCAGATCGAAGACAATACCTATCTGGCGGAAGTGGCGCAGGCCAAGGCAAACGTGGCGAAGGCGGAAGCGAGTGTCCCGAGCGCGGAGGCCAACCTTGCCCGGTACGAACGGCTGGTTAACAGCGGTGCCACCCAGATCGAATATGAAAACGCCAAGGTGACGCTGCTGCAGGCGCAGGCCGATGTGGCCCAGACCAAGGCGGCGCTGGAAACGGCGGAGATCAATCTCGATCTCACGAAGGTCCGTGCACCCTTCGACGGCATTACCAGCGCAACGGCCTTCAGCATCGGCAACGTGGTGACCGCGAACCAGACGACCGCTTTGACAACGCTTCGTCGCATCGATCCGATTTACATCGACCTGATGGAATCCAGCACCAATCTCCTGCGTCTGAAAAAGGCGATATCGTCCGGTCAGCTTGGTGGCGACACGAAAGAGACCGGCATTCATCTGACACTGGAAGATGGCACCGAATATAAGCATGACGGCAAGATCGACATGTCTGACATGGCGGTGAGCGAAACGACAGGCACCTTCTCCATTCGCGCCCTCTTCGATAATCCGGACGATCTCCTGCTTCCCGGTACCTATGTTCGCGCCACGCTGACCATCGGCAAGGAAAAGGGCTTCCGTATCCCGCAGCGCGCGGCTAGCCGCAACGCCAATGGCGAGCTGACGGCAAAATTCGTGACGGCGGAAAACAAGGTGGAAACCCGCACCTTCCCTTCCAGCCAGCAGTCGGGCAACGCCTGGCTGGTGACGGAAAACGTCAAGGATGGCGACAAGCTCATCGTCGACGGCTTCCAGTGGATCGCGGACGGCGCAACCGTGGCGCCGGTGGAAGTGACCATTGACGATCGGGGTATCGTCGTTGTGCCGCAGCAGGCTCAGCCTGCCGCCGCGCCTTCGAAATAAGCATGAGCGCGAGACCTCCGGTCGAAGCTCGTAAAAGGTAAGGCAAGGACTGCCATGGCCCATTTCTTCATCAGGCGCCCTGTTTTTGCATGGGTTATCGCCATCGTCATCATGCTGGGCGGCGCCCTTGCGATCTGGACTCTCTCCATTTCGCAATATCCCGACATTGCACCGACAACGGTCCGCGTCAGCGCGACCTACAATGGCGCCAGCGCCGAGACCGTGGAAAAATCGGTGACAACCATCATCGAGGACGGCATGACCGGCCTCGATGACCTCACCTATATGACCTCGTCGTCCTCGACCGGCAGTTCCGAAGTGACGCTGACATTCGGTAACAGCATCCTGCCTGACATCGCGCAGGTTCAGGTGCAGAACAAGCTGCAGCTTGTCCAGTCGCAATTGCCCGATACCGTGCAGCAGCGGGGTATCCAGGTCAGCCGCTCGACATCGAGCATCCTCATGGTTGGTGCACTGATCTCCACCGACGGCAAGCGCAATTCGGCCGATCTCGGCGACGTCTTCTCCTCGCGTGTCGAAGACCAGATCAAGCGCCTGGAAGGCGTGGGCAGCATCAATGTCTTCGGCTCCGAATATGCGATGCGTATCTGGCTGGATCCCTTCAAGCTCAACAAATACCAGCTGACCACCGCAGACGTCACCGGTGCCATCGAAAGCCAGAATACCCAGGTTTCGGTCGGTTCGCTCGGTGCCGTTCCCGCCGTCAAGGGTCAGCAGCTCAACGTGACGGTGACGGCGCAGAGCCAGCTCACCACTGTCGCCGACTTCGAATCGGTCATCCTGAAAGTCGAAAAGGATGGCGCAACCGTCCGCCTCAGCGATGTTGCCCGTATTGAAATCGGCCAGGAAACCTATGGCGGCGATTCCCGCTCCAATGGCCGCCCTTCGGCCGGTTTCGCGGTCAACCTTGCCACGGGTGCCAACGCGCTCGACACGGCGGCGCGTGTAAAAGCTGCCCTGACCAACGTCGAAGGTTCGCTGCCTGAAGGCGTCGCGATCGAATATCCCTATGACACGACGCCGTTCGTGAAACTGTCGATCGAAAAGGTGGTGCATACGCTGATCGAGGCGATCATCCTTGTCTTCGTCGTGCTTCTGGTTTTCCTGCAGAACCTCAGAGCCACCTTTATTCCGATGATCGCCGTGCCGGTCGTGCTTCTCGGCACCTTCGGCGTTCTCGCGCTCACCGGGTATTCCATCAATACGCTCACCATGTTCGCCATGGTTCTGGCCATCGGTCTGCTCGTTGATGACGCCATCGTCGTTGTCGAAAACGTCGAACGAATCATGTCGGAGGAGGGTTTGTCGCCGGTCGAGGCCACCGAGAAATCGATGGGTGAGATCACCGGAGCCATCATCGGTATCGCGCTTGTGCTCACCGCCGTGTTCATTCCGATGGCCTTCTTCGGCGGATCGACGGGCATCATCTACCGCCAGTTCTCGATCACCATCGTTTCGGCCATGCTGCTTTCGGCCGTAGTCGCCATCGTGCTGACGCCGGCGCTCTGCGCCACCATGCTGAAGCCGATCGACCATCACAAGAAGCAGCGCGGGCCGGGCGCGTGGTTCAACCGCGGCTTCGGCAAGACGACGGACGGCTACGTGTCCTCCATCGGTTATCTGCTGAAGCGGCCCCTGCGCGTCATGATCATCTTCGCAATCGTCATCGGCGGCTGCGTCTGGTTCTTCAGCAAGCTCCCCAGCTCGTTCCTGCCGCAGGAAGACCAGGGCGTGCTCCTGACCATCATCCAGACGCCGACCGGTTCGAATATCGAGCGAACCAATGAGGTGGTGAAGCAGGTTGAAAACTACTTCCGCGAAAAGGAAGCCGCCAATGTCGAATCGGTTTTCGGCGTTCTCGGCTTCAGCTTCAGTGGTTCGGGCCAGAACAACGCCATCGTCTTCACCAAACTCAAGGATTTCGCCGAGCGAACGGCTCCCGACCAGCACGCGGGTGCCATCGTCCAGCGCGCCATGGGCACCTTCTTCGGTTTCCGTGATGCCCAGGTCTTCCCGCTTCTGCCGCCGGCCATTCAGGGCATGGGTACATCGAGCGGCTTCTCGATGTATCTCGTGGATAGCGGCCGCAACGGCACCGATGCCCTGACCGCTTCGTCCAAGGAACTGATTGCGCTTGCCACCGGCAATCCGAAGATCAGCTCGCTTCGAAGCGACAGCCAGGACAACGAAACCCAGATGAAGATCATCCTCGATCAGGAGAAGATGGGGGCAATGGGTGTCGATCTTTCCTCTGTCAATCTGATGCTGTCGACGATCTTCGCCGGTCGTGACGTCAATGACTTCACCCTCAACGGTGAACTCAAGCCCGTCTATGTCCAGGGCGACGCGCCTTACCGCATGCAGCCGGACGATCTCAAGTTCTGGTATGCCCGCAACACCAGCGGCGAGATGGTGCCATTCTCCTCCTTCAGCGAGGTGAAATGGATCAACGCTCCTCCGTCTCTGGCGCGCTTTAACGGCACGGGCGCCATCTCGCTCGAAGGCACTGCCGGCGCCGGCGTAGCCTCCGGTGATGCCATGGACGAGATGGAACGGCTGACGGCGAGCCTGCCGGGCGGTTACACGGTCGCGTGGCAGGGCATCTCCTATCAGGAACGCCTTTCCGGCTCACAGGCGCCGATGCTCTATGCGCTCTCGGTGCTGATCGTGTTCCTTTGCCTTGCCGCCCTTTATGAAAGCTGGTCCATCCCCTTCTCGGTCATCATGGCCGTGCCGGTGGGTGTCCTCGGCGCCTTGGCCGCGGCGCATTTCTTCGGCCAGTCGAACGACGTCTACTTCAAGGTGGGCCTGCTGACGACCATCGGCCTCGCGGCAAAGAATGCGATCCTGATCGTCGAATTCGCCAAGGAGAGACAGGAGCACGGGCTGAGTCTCATGGAAGCGACACTGGAGGCCGCGAAGCTGCGCCTGCGGCCGATCATCATGACATCGCTGGCCTTCATCCTCGGTGTTGTGCCTCTCGCAATCGCAACCGGTGCGGGTTCAGCCGCCCAAAATGCAATCGGGATTGGAGTATTGGGTGGTATGCTTTCTGCAACACTGCTCGGAATTTTCTTCGTTCCGTCCTTTTTCGTCATCATTCGTCGCCTTTCAAGGCGTTAACAAAACAAAAATGGGCTGTGCCAACCGTTAATACGCTGCTAGAAATGTTGCCGATTTGGCAATTGCACGTTTCTACGGCAGATCGACCGCGCAGCCCATTTTTCACCAAGCCGCGCTCGGTAAGCCAACCAGAGAATTGGGAAAATTATATGCTGTCTATTCGCGCTACTCTTCCCCTGACAATGCTGCTGCTCTCAGGCTGCGTTGTCGGACCCGACCACAAGACACCGGAAATCCAATTGCCGGGAAAGTTTGCGGAAGCCGGAAAAACCAGTAACGGCGACATCAGCACCGTTGCGTGGTGGACAGCCTTCAATGACAGCCGCCTGAACGGTTACGTTGCTACCGGCCTGAAGCAGAACCTGACGGTGATGCAGGCCATAGAGCGTATCAACCAGGCTGAAGCCAACGTGATTTCAGCCGGCGCAGGCGGCCTGCCCAGCCTGACCGCCAATGGCAGCCACACGACCAGCGAAACGAAGGGCAGCTACCGCGACGTTCCTGTTACCAACGTCTCTTCCGGCAGCCTCAGCGTTTCCTGGCTGCTCGATCTCTTCGGCCGCTACCGTCGCGCCACGGAAAGCGCCAATGCATCGCTCGATGCGGCTTATTCAAGCGTCGACGTTCAGCGCCTGACGCTGATTTCCTCGGTTGCCTCGGCTTACATCGATGTACGCTATTATCAGGAGCGTCTGGCGATCGCCCGCCATAACCTGGCTTCCCGCCGTGAAACACTGGATCTGACCAAGCTTCAGCTTGAAGCCGGTGCGGCTTCGCGACTCGACGTTGTCCAGTCCGAAGGTCTGGTCAACTCCACCCTGTCCGACATACCGGGCCTCGAAACCAACTTCCGCAAGGCGGCGCACCGCATCGCCACGCTGCTCGGCCTGCCAGCCTCGTCGCTGATCGCCGAGTTGCAGAAGGGCGCGCGTCAGCCCGTGGCCCGCAGTGTGCCACGCACCGGCATTCCGGCAGATCTCATTCGCAACCGTCCGGATATCCGGGTTGCCGAGCGTGAACTTGCGGCAGCCGTGGCAAAGATCGGCGTTGCCGAATCGCAGCTTTATCCGAGCATTGAACTCGGCGGCGCCATCACCCCGAGCTACAACTTTGTCAGCGGCGGCAACAGAGGTACGGCAAACAGCTGGTCCTTCGGCCCGAGCCTTGTTCTTCCGATCCTCGATGGCGGCAGCATTCGCGCCAATATCGACCTCGCCAACTCGCAGGCGCGCGAAGAATATCTCGCATGGAAGCAGACGGTCCTCAACGCCGTCGAAGAGGTTGAAAACGCCCTTGCCGCAGTCAATCGCGACCAGCGCACCGCCGACGCATTGCGCAAGACGGTCGCTTCCTACCAGGAAGCGTTGCAGCTCTCGACCGCCAGCTACCGCGACGGTGCCTCTTCGCTGCTCGACGTTCTCGATGCGCAGCGTCAGGTTTCCGCCGCACAGGCAAGCCTTGCCACGGCGATCCAGCAGACCGCGCAGGACTATGTGTCGCTGAACGTGGCGCTGGGCGGCGGTTATGCCTTTGGCCAGACGACCGCGCCGAAGAAGCCGGCAGGCCCGACCGTTACGGCGGCCAAGGGCATGTAATCAACAGCCCGAAAAGACAAAAAAAGCCCGCGTCTCGACGCGGGCTTTTTGTTATTCGCGGCATGGAATAAAAAAAGCACCGGGAACCGGTGCTTTTTGTCTACTCGATTGCCAGGATCAGTTCTTGGCGCGTTCGACGTAGGCATTGTCTTCCGTCGCGATGACCACGCGAATGCCGGCATCGATATGCGGCGGCACCATGGTGCGGATGCCGTTGGAAAGAATGGCGGGCTTGTAAGAAGAAGACGCCGTCTGGCCTTTTACGACCGGCTCGGTTTCCGTGATCTCAAGCGTGACGTGGCGCGGCAGTTCGACAGCCAGTGGATTGCCTTCGTGGATGGAAAGAACGCAGGTCATGCCTTCCTGAAGATAGGCCTTCTGGTCACCCATCGTCTCCGCATCCACCACGACCTGATCGTAATTCTCAGGGTTCATGAAGTGGAAGCCTTCGCCATCTTCATAGAGAAACTGGAAGTTCAGGTCTTCAACAAAAGCACGCTCGACCTGCTCGGTGGTGCGCCAGCGCTCGGAGACCTTCACGCCATCGACGATGCGGCGCATGTCCACCTGCGTGACCGGCGTGCCCTTGCCGGGATGAAAGTTCTGCGCGGTGAGAACGACGTAAAGCTTGCCGTCCACGTCGAGAACATTGCCCTTGCGGACGGATGAGGCGATAACCTTGACCATATGACTTCCTTGTAACTCGATGAAATGCGTCGTAAAGGACTGCGCGGCAGCACCAGCCCCGGCAGACGTTTTGTCTTTTTTCTGGGGCGCAACTACCTTAAATCCGCACGGATTGCCAGCCTTCTACAGCAATTCGCGGAAGAGTACCTAGCGGTTTTCGCCCCGGAACCGCTTTAAATATCGCAACCAGGTGTTTTGCAGCCTGTTTATCCGCAATCCGGGGCGGGACAGAAGACGGAAACGAAGAACGATGCGCGCAAGCAACGAAACAATGTCGCCATGGTGGACGCCCGACGTCCATGCCGACCGTCGCGCCTTCCTGCTTGGCCGCAACGCCGTCCAGTCGGCCTTTCGCGGCTATTTCGCCCGCGCCGATTTTCTCGAGGTCGATACCGCCACCCTGCAGATCTCGCCAGGCAACGAGGCACATCTCCACGCATTTGCCACTGAAGGCGTGACGCCGGGCGGCGACGCCGTGCCGCTTTATCTTCACACGTCTCCGGAATTCGCCTGCAAGAAGCTGCTTGCCGCGGGTGAAAAACGCATCTCCTGTTTCGCCCATGTCTACAGGAACCGGGAGCGGGGCCCGCTGCACCACCCCGAATTCACCATGCTGGAATGGTATCGCGCAGGCGAAACCTATGAGAGCTTGATGAAGGACAGCGCCACTCTTCTCGCTCTCGCGGCCGAAACCACGGGTACGAAACATTTTTCCTATCGCGGGCGCAGCGTTGATCCCTTTCTCGAGCCCGAACGCCTGAGTGTCGCTGAGGCCTTCGAACGCTATGCCGGAATCGACCTTCTGGCCACAATCAGCGGAGACGGCGAGACCGACAGCCGGCACCTTGCCGCAAGCCTCGCCAGTGCCGGCATCCGGGTGGCCGAGGATGATACCTGGGCGGATATGTTCAGCCGTGTCATCGTCGAACGGGTCGAGCCGGAACTTGGCTTCGGACGCGCAACAATTCTCGATGAATATCCGGCAAGCGAAGCAGCCCTCGCCCGCAGATCCCCGAGGGATGCGCGCGTGGCGGAACGTTTCGAGCTTTATGCCTGCGGCGTGGAACTTGCCAATGCCTTCGGTGAATTGACCGACGCTGCCGAGCAGAGGCGGCGTTTTGAAACGGAGATGGCGGAAAAGCAGCGCGTGTATGGCGAGACTTATCCGCTGGACGAGGATTTTCTGGCTGCGCTCGCCATCATGCCGCCGGCAAGCGGCATAGCTCTGGGTTTCGACCGGCTGGTGATGCTGGCCACAGGCGCACCCCGCATCGATCTCGTCATGTGGGCCCCGGTTGCGGAATACGGACGATGACAGGCTCTGAGACCATCAAGACACCGGAGGCACTGCTGGAAGCAGGGCTGATCGAAGCCGGCGCACTCGACAGCCTGCGGCCGGTCACGCAGCGTTACGCACTGGCTATCACGCCAGCGGTTGCCGAACTGATCGACATCGGCGATCCGAACGATCCCATCGCCCGGCAGTTCGTGCCGGATGCGGCCGAGCTTATCCATCTTGCCGAAGAGCGGGAGGATCCGATAGGCGATGACGCCCATAGCCCCGTGCATGGTATCGTTCACCGTTATCCGGACCGGGTCCTTTTAAAGGCGGTGCATATATGCCCCGTTTATTGCCGTTTCTGTTTTCGCCGTGAAATGGTCGGGCCGCAGGGTAATGGCATGATGAGCCCGCAGCAGCTGGACGCCGCGTTCGACTATATAAAGGCGAACCCGGCGATCTGGGAGGTCATCCTCACCGGCGGCGATCCCTTGGTGCTCTCCCCACGGCGACTTTTCGATCTGATGCAACGACTGAAAGACATATCGCATGTGAAGATCGTCCGCTTCCACACCCGTGTGCCCGTAGTCGATCCCGATCGCATCGATGAAGCGATGATCGACGCGCTGAAATCCAGCGGCAAGACGACTTATGTTGCACTGCATGCGAATCACGCGCGGGAACTCGGCGAGACCGCAAGACTAGCCTCGGCACGCCTCATTGATGCGGGGATCGCCATGGTCAGCCAGACCGTGCTTTTAAAAGGTGTCAACGACGATCCGGCGATTCTTGCCGAACTGATGCGGGCATTCGTCGAGACCCGCATCAAGCCCTATTATCTTCACCACCCCGATCTGGCGCCCGGCACCAGCCACTTCCGCCTGTCGATAGAAGAAGGGCAGCGAATCGTGTCTGCCCTGCGCGGACGCATCTCCGGTCTCTGCCAACCGACCTATGTTCTCGACATACCCGGCGGCCACGGCAAGGCGCCCATTGGCGGAAATGCGGCTGAAAAGACCCGGGACGGCCGTTTTTCAATATCTGACTTCAACGGAAACGATCATATTTATCCGCCGCAGCCATCCGGACACGATTAAAAAAAGCTAAAAAAGCCCGTAACGCAGGGCCTTTTGACGCCGGCCCCGAGCGGAAACAAAAATTTCACAATTCCGCCCCTCTCCTGTCATCATAAAGAAAAATATTCTACCTATAACAATCAGCATTGATTTTAGTGCTGGTCTGGATTATCAGTGTGGAACTGGAGAACGAGTCTCCTGATTCCGGATCAACACCAATACAGGGAGTGTGTCATGTCAAAATACAATCGCATCAACGCAATCCTTGGTCTTGAATCCTGGAATGCTGGATTTAAATCCACGTGTTCCCGCTGCTGTCGAATGTGACTTAACAGTCTCAATTTCCTGAAAATCAGTTCGACAACATGCTGTGAGAAGTAGCCACAGCGGGAGTTTATCTATGCAGAAGCAAGTTATTGAATTCGCCGGCGAGCCCGTCGGCATCGTCATCCCGGACAACGACCGGCTGAAGTTTATTGCGGTGAAGTTCCACGTTCACGATCTGGACGAGCAGAAGTTCGACAGTGCGGACGATGTGCGGATCGCGATTCGCGACCTCGTGCGTAATCGGAACCTGGCGGCGGTGGCCTGATGCGTGAAAGCCATCGCCAGCTTACAAAACCGTCAAAACGAAAGCGCGCCCCATATCGGACCCGACATTGTGGGCCGGCGGCGCGCTTTTCCTTTGGCTGACAGTCCTGCCTGCAAGACACGCCTTCCACTTTAATAGGTCTGCCTATGCAGGTTTTTGCGAACTTCGCAAACGCGCCTAAGCCCCCACATTTCCTTGTTCCGACAAGGCGCTGAGCTGACAGGCTCCCGGGACGGGCAGAATGAGAGGCCGTCGCAGACTCTCAAGTTTGATGTCAGAAGGCCGTAAAGGTTAGCGTTGTCAGCGAACGAACGATGCCCGGAATATTGACGATGTTCTGATTGATGAATTTGCCGATATCCTCTTCCTGCGGAAGATAGATTTTCAGCAGAAGATCATATTCACCGCTGGTGGAATAAAGTTCGGAAACCAGTTCGGTTTTATAGATGGCGTCGGCGACATCATAGGTCTTGCCGGGCTCGCATTGAAGCTGAACAAAAATGGGCTTCACGGACATCTCCCGTATTGAAACTTTCAAGGCACGGCTCTGGCGCCACGCGTCACGGCGCACTATTGGCTGAGCCGCATCGTTCTTGCAAGACCGCGCAAGGGTTTAAGCGGAAAACTCCCCGGCCTCGACGCCGGTTCCACCTCCTGCCTCGGAAACGATCCAGCGCCGAAAGCTTTCAAGCGGTGCGTAACCGGCGCGATCCGGCATGCAGGCGAGATAATACGCCTCCTCGCTTTCCGCCTCGCCGGCAACGGCCGCGACAAGTCGGCCGCTTCGCAACTCCTCTTCGATCATGAAAGCAGGAATGAGCGACACACCGAGACCGGCGCTCGCCGCTTCGGCGATGGTGGTGAACTGATCGAAAAGCATGCCGTGTACATTGTCGAATACCACGCCGTGACTGCGAAACCATTGCTCCCAGGCATCGGGTCGGGTTGTCATGTGGAGTAGCGGCACATGAAGCAGATCATCAGGCGTTGAAAATCGATGTCGCGTTTTGAAAGCGGGGCTGCATACGGCAACGATCTTTTCGTGCATCAGGAAAACAAGTTCGGTACCCGGCCAGTGCGGCAAGCCGAAATGAATCGCCGCATCGACCGTATCGGTCTTGAAATCGAAAAGCGAAGACCGCGTCAGAAGATTGACGGAAATACCCGGGTGGTGTGCGATAAAATCGGGCAGGCGTGGCACGAGCCAGCGTGTGCCGAAGCTTGGCAGCACCCCGAGATTAAACGTGCCGCCACCCGGATTGGCGCGCAGATTAAGGGAAGCCGTCGATATGCGCCGCAGGGCTTCGCGTATTTCCCGGCCATAACCCTCCCCTGCCCTTGTCAACCGGATCGTCTGTCGCTCGCGAAGGAACAGCGCCACCCCGAGCTGTTCTTCTAGGGCCAGGATTTGCCGGCTGACGGCACCCTGGGTCAGGCCGAGCTCCCGCGCAGCTGCGGTAACGCTGCCGGTGCGCGAAGCGGCTTCGAATGCCGCGAGTAGCGAAAGCGACGGCAAAAAACGGCGGGGCGGCAGAACCATATTCCCTCACGGAATGAACTCTTGACGATATGTCGATATTCAACAGGCGGCGAGGCTTGTAAAGTCTTATAAACAAGGGCTTGTCACTCATACGAAAACCAAATGAACTCGCCCGGATATGGTGGAACGATGTATAACGACCCCCGCTCGCACGGCCTCTGGGAAAAGACCGCGCCGCAGCCACCCGCAACCGCTGCGTTAAAAGGCTCCGTGGCTGCCGATGTCGTTATCGTCGGTGGCGGTTTCACCGGGCAATCTGCGGCGCTCCACCTTGCCAAACGGGACATAAATGTCGTCCTGCTCGAAGCCAGGGAAATCGGCTTCGGCGGCGCGGGGCGCAATGTCGGCCTTATCAATGGCGGCATGTGGGTCATGCCGAAGGAATTGCCTGGCGTGCTGGGCGAAACTTACGGCGAGCGGCTTCTCGGCCTTCTGGGCAATGCGCCACTTCTCGTGCGAGACCTGGTGGAAAAACACGCAATTCCCTGCGAGATCGAAAAAAACGGAACGCTGCATTGCGCAGTTGGTGAAAAAGGGCTCCGTGAAATCCGCAAACGCTGCGAACAATGGGCCGAAAGGGGCGCGCCCGTTCGTGTTCTCGATGCAGAGGAAACGGCCAGACGCACTGGCACGACAGCCTATTCCGGCGCACTTCTGGATACGCGTGCAGGCACAATTCAGCCGCTCGCCTATGTTCGCGGTCTCGCCGCCGCCGCGCAGAAGGCGGGCGCACGGCTGTATACGGATAGCCCCGTGGTAGCCACCGAACGCAACGGTGGACAATGGGTCGTGAAGACGCCAAACGGATCGGTAACCGCCAAATGGATCGTGGTGGCGACCGAAGCCTACAGCACGGGACCGTGGCAGGTCGTTCGCGATGAACAGATTTATCTGCCCTATTTCAACTTCGCGACCAGACCTCTCGGCGACAATCTGCAAAAAAGCATCCTCCCCGGCCGCGAGGGCTGCTGGGACACGAAGGAAATTCTCTCATCCTTCCGCATGGACAAGGCTGGCCGGCTGGTCTTCGGCAGTGTCGGGGCGCTGCGCGGCACGGGTGCCGCCATTCACCGCGCCTGGGCGAAACGGTCGCTGAAGCGGCTTTTTCCGCAGCTTGGGGATACCGAGTTCGAGTGTGAATGGTACGGCCAGATCGGTATGACCGACAATGCCGTGCCCCGCTTTCACAAATTCGCCGAAAATGTCGTCGGCTTTTCAGGCTATAATGGCCGCGGCATCGCACCGGGCACGGCCTTCGGCAAAGTCATTGCACAGCATGTTCTCGGTGAGATAACCGAAGCGGAATTGCCTTTGCCTTTAACGGAACCAAAAGCGCAGCCCTTCAGGGCTCTGAAGGAAACCTATTACGAAGCAGGTGCACAGATAGCCCATTTCGCCGGCGAGCGTTTTTGATCCGACTTACGGTCCGACAGAAACATTGGGCCCGATATCTGATTACGACCTTTGCCGCTTCTTGTGTGCTTGCTATCCCCATCGCTGTCACGGGATTTCAGTCAGCGCAAGTCGGTCTGAAAAGAAACTCCCGTGACGCAGACGCTCATCTAACGCATTCCTGTGACGAGCAGAGAACTGAGGTCGGAAAAGGCCCCGCGTCGGGAATTTTGTCATCCTTCGATATATCCTTGAAAATATAATGAATGCGCGATAGGCCTATCGATATATTCATAGGAATATCTCGTACCGGGGCATCACACCATGAGACTTTTGCGTCGCAGCTTCTTCAAAACCATCGCCACAGTGACGTCCTTCTGGCTGGCGGCCTCCTTTGCAGCCGTTCCGGCCCATGCCGCCGAAAAAGTCACGGTGTTTGCCGCAGCCAGCATGAAAAACGCACTGGACGGCATCAACGCCGAGTGGGCGAAGGAAAGCGGTAATGAAGCGGCGGCTTCTTATGCCGCAAGTTCAGCGCTCGCCAAGCAGATCGAGCAGGGCGCACCAGCGGATATCTTCATTTCCGCCGACCTTGCATGGATGGATTATGTCGCTGAAAAGAAGCTGATCAACGCTGACAGCCGCTCCAATCTTCTAGGCAACCGCATCGTTCTCGTCGCTCCCGCCGACAGGGCCAAGCCGGTCGAGATCAAGCAGGGCTTTGATCTTGCGGCTCTGGTAGGTGACGGCCGCCTGGCCATGGGCGCGGTGGATTCCGTACCCGCCGGCAAATACGGCAAGGCCGCGCTGGAAAAACTCGGCGTCTGGTCGTCGGTCGAACAAAAGGTCGCCGGCGCGGAAAGCGTGCGTGCCGCCCTGCTGCTCGTCTCGCGCGGAGAGGCGCCCTATGGCATCGTCTACCAGACCGATGCGGCTGCCGATCCCGGTGTGAAGATCGTCGGCACGTTCCCTGAAGACAGCCATCCGCCGATCATCTATCCCGTGGCCATTCTTTCGGAGGCAAAATCGCCGGCGGCAAAAGCCTATCTGGATTTCCTGAAGTCCGAAAAGGCAACGCCCTTCTTCGAAAAGCAAGGCTTTACGGTTTTGAAGTAAACTGCTTTCCCTGGCGCAGGGGCCGCAAGAGATGACGGTTACGGGATATGGCGTTGCATTGGTGGACACTCAGCCCTGAAGAATGGACGGCGATCAGGCTCAGCCTGTGGGTGTCCTCCGTTGCCATGCTCGCCAGCCTGCCGTTCGGCATTCTCATCGCCTTGGCGTTGGCGCGCGGCCGCTTCTGGGGCAAGTCTCTCCTCAACGGCATCGTCCACCTGCCGCTTATCCTGCCGCCCGTCGTAACCGGTTTTCTGCTGCTGGTTCTCTTCGGCCGCCGGGGCGCGATCGGACAACTTCTCGACAGCTGGTTCGGCATCGTCTTCTCCTTCCGGTGGACGGGGGCAGCTCTCGCATGCGCTGTCATGGCCTTTCCGCTGATGGTGCGCTCCATCCGCCTTTCCATCGAAGCGGTGGATCGCAAGCTGGAAGAGGCGGCGGGAACATTGGGGGCCAATCCGCTCTGGGTGTTCCTCACCGTTACCCTGCCACTGACCCTGCCCGGCATCATCGCCGGCATGATTCTCGCTTTCGCCAAGGCCATGGGCGAATTTGGCGCGACCATCACTTTCGT
Source organism: Agrobacterium sp. FDAARGOS_525 (assembly GCF_003938925.1). Classification (NCBI taxonomy): domain Bacteria; kingdom Pseudomonadati; phylum Pseudomonadota; class Alphaproteobacteria; order Hyphomicrobiales; family Rhizobiaceae; genus Agrobacterium; species Agrobacterium sp. FDAARGOS_525. The sequence goes on from NZ_RKIU01000003.1 coordinate 670,671, forward strand.
TTCAAACATTCCGGGCGAAACGCAGACATTGTCCGCCGCCATCTACACCTTCACGCAGGTCCCGGGCGGCGACGCCGGTGCGCTGCGGCTTACAATCGTTTCGGTTGCGATTTCCATGCTCGCTCTGCTCGTCTCGGAATTGCTGGCCCGCGTAATCGGCAAACGGATGAGCATGGAATGACGCTTTCGGTTTCCATCCGCCACCGTCTTGGCGCCTTCGAACTTGACGCGTCATTCACGTCCGAAGGCGGAGTGACCGCGCTTTTCGGGCGCTCGGGCTCCGGCAAAACCTCAATGATCCGCATCATCGCCGGCCTGCTGCGGCCGGATGATGGACAGGTTTCACTTGATGGCAAAGTGCTGAGCGACAGCGAAAAACGACTGTTTCTACCGGCACATAAACGCCATTTCGGTTATGTCTTTCAGGAAGCGCGGCTCTTCCCGCATCTCAGCGTCGCCCAAAACCTGAACTACGGCAGGTGGTTCACTGCGAATAAAACCACGGGCACGGATGGGGACCATATCGTCGACATGCTCGGCATTGGCCATCTTCTGCACCGACGCCCGAACAAACTTTCCGGCGGCGAAAAGCAACGTGTGGCTATCGGCCGCGCCCTGCTTTCTTCACCCAGATTGCTGCTGATGGACGAGCCGCTCGCCTCGCTGGACGAACAGCGGAAAGCGGAGATCGTTCCCTATCTCGAACGGCTGCGGGACGAGACGAAAATCCCTGTTGTCTATGTCAGCCACTCGATCCACGAGGTCGCCCGTCTGGCCGATCGCATCGTTGTTATGAAAGACGGAACGGTGGAAACGCAGGGAAAAGCCGCCGAGGTGCTGGCAAGACCCGATTTCAGCACCCATCTCGAAAGGCGCGAGGCGGGCAGCATTCTTTCCGGGCGCATTGAAAGCTTCGACGAGCGGCATGGGCTTGCCGCCGTAAAGCTAAAAACCATGCTGCTTCACGTTCCGGCAAAAAGCGGAATATGCGGCAGCCCGGTGCGCGTGCTCATACCCGCACGCGATGTAATGCTTGCAACCGTAAAACCTGAAGGCTTGAGCGCGCTCAACATTCTCAACGGCCGTGTCGCAAACGTTTCCGTGAGCGAAGACGCCATGGTCACGGTTCAGGTGGATTGCGGCGGTGACATCATCCAGTCGCGCATCACAGACCTCTCTCGCGAAAGGTTGCAGCTGGAACCCGGAAAACCGGTGCATGCAATCATAAAGTCAGCGGCTATCGATCCCTATTGAGAGCAGCGTCAGGATTGCGGTTGGCCTCCAGCCAGTCGATATCCTGATGTAGGGCTTCGTTCATCCGCGTTTGCATGTTGCGATAGCGCGCCAGCAATTCGGTGCCGAAGACGGTCAGCGCCGCCCCGCCGCCCTGTTTGCCGCCGCGCTGCGATTCGATAACTGGTTGTCGAAACATACGGTTCAGCGCATCCACCAACAGCCACGCGCGGCGATATGACATGTCCATCGCCCGCCCGGCGGCGGAAATCGAGCCGGTCTCGACAATCAGTTCCATCAATTCGATCTTGCCGTGGCCGAGGCGTTCTCCGGGCGAAAAATCAATGCGAAGGACAGGTTTCAGTGGCGGAAGAGTCTCACTCATCGGTTAAAGGCTCCGTCCATGAAGATCGCGATAGGCCGTTTGCGCTCCATCCACCGGCAAGGCCGTCGCCTCATAGACGCCACGCGCCACGGCCCGCGCCATGACAATGGTGGCAAGATGGCAAAGTTCTGCGAAATGAACGCCGCGCTCAAGCGGCTTCTCGCCCGTCGCGGCCACGAACATGGTGTCACCGTCACTCGGCAAATGGGCGGGCAGAACGGCGCGGGCCAACCCGTCATGCGCCATGATGGAAAGGCGATGTGCCTGCGCTTTCGTAAGTGCGGCATCCGTCACCACCGTACCGATGGTCGTTGCCGTGAGATTGACCCCCTTGAGGCGCAAGGCGGTATTTTCAGGCTCAAACCGTTGCGGAAAACCGCTTCCGCCAAACTCATCCGCCACCTCAAACGGAGCCGACCAGAAATGGCGGCTCGCGCCGAGGGTTGCCGAGCCAAGCGCATTGACGGCGACAATAGCCGCCACTTTATATCCGCCGGAACTGACAGCACTTGCCGACCCCAGCCCACCTTTGAAGGTCGCGGTCGTTGCTCCCGTCCCCGCACCGACCGTCCCGAGCTCGAAAGGCGCCGCACGCGCCGCCTTGAAAGCCGCATATCCCATGTCTCGATAGGGCGAATGCAAACCCCAGTCCTTGTCGCCGCCATTCAGAAGATCCATGAGGATCGCCTGCGGCACGATGGGTACGCGGGTGGAACCGACCTGAAGGCCGCGGCCGATCTCGCGCAGCCCGGCCTGAACGCCGCCTGCCGCATCCAGCCCAAAGGCCGAGCCGCCTGACAGCACGAAGGCATCCACGGTTTCAACCGTCATCGCCGGGTCGAGCAGGCCCGTGTCACGCCCGCCAGGCGCACCGCCCAGAACAGAACCTGAGGCAATGGCGGGCTTTTCAAAAACAATCGCCGTAACGCCGGAGCCGAGGGAAAGATCGGTAACATTGCCGACCGAAACGCCGTCTATGTCAGTCAGAAGATTGGTGAGTGCCGCCATGCCTTTTCCCTTTTCTCCCGGTATCCCGCCACCATCAGGCACTGTCAACGCAAAAGGTGACACGCCTGATGTCGGCGACGAGCCGCGATCAGGAAAAAACCGCAGTCCCGATCACGGGCGTCGAGGGAACGGCCATGTCCCGCGGCTCCAGCGGTCCGGAAATATATGCCTGATGGCCGGCTTCTATCGCCAGAGCAAAAGCTTCGGCCATGCCGGCCGGGTCTCCCGCCCCCGCCACCGCCGTGTTGAGCAGAACGGCATCGTATCCAAGCTCCATTACGGTGACTGCATGCGACGGGCGGCCGATACCGGCATCAACAATCAAAGGTATGTCGGGGAAACGCGCCCGCATGGATTTCAGCGCCACCAGATTGAGCGGTCCCATGGCGCTACCAATCGGTGCGCACCACGGCATCAACACCTTGCAGCCCGCCTCCAGCAGCTTCTCGGCGACGACAAGATCGTCGGTCGTATAGGGAAAGACCTCAAAACCATCGTCGCAGAGGATTTTCGCGGCTTCCACAAGTGCAAAGACATCGGGCTGCAGCGTATCGTGATGGCCGATGACCTCCAGCTTGATCCAGTTGGTGCAAAACACCTCGCGCGCCATCTTTGCCGTCAGCACGGCTTCCTTGGCGGTGTGGCAGCCAGCCGTATTCGGCAGGACGTTTCGATCCAGTTCGCGGATCAGTTCGAAAAACTGCCCGCCTTTCCTGCCGCCCGCCATTTCCCGGCGCAGCGAAATCGTCAGAATATCCGTGTTGCTGGCCCGGACCGCATCCGCGAGCACGGCGGGGGATGGGTACCGCGCCGTACCAAGGAGAAGACGGGACGAGACCTCACGGCCATAAAGCATCAGCATGGCTCAGCCTCCCTGCATCGGCGAGAGAATTTCGACACGGTCAAAATCCTTCAGTTGATAATCGGCGCGCTCTTCCGAGTGCACGAGTTCGCCATTCACCGCCGTCGCCAGCCAATCGCCTTCGTATTCGAGGCTGGCAAGCAGGCCGGCCAACGTCTCGGCGGCGAGATCAAGCTCGTCGCCATTGACAAGAAGTTTCATGATCCTGTTCCTTCTGAGAGAGTTTGGCGAATGATGTCAGCCGCGTGCCGCGCCATGGCCGGAGAAAGCAGAAAGCCGTGCCGGTGCGCGCCGTTGATGAAAATGGTCCGGCAGTCCTGCATGACCCTGGGGAGATTGTCGGGATAAGCAGGACGCACACCCGTGCCGGATTCGATGATCCGAGCTTCCGCAAAAGCCGGATGCACGGCATAGGCGGCATTCAGGAACTCCATCATCGAACGGACGGAAATGGCCCCGGCATCCTCCGTCTCGATCATCGTGGCGCCCACCATGAAGCGTCCAGACTCGCGCGGGACGATGTAAAGCGGAATGCGCGGATGCAACAGCCGGACGGGACGGGAGAGGGATAGCTCCGAGGTAGCGAGGTAGAGCATCTCTCCACGCACGCCGCGTAGGTTGGAAATTTCTCCCACTGCCGCAGCTCCGGTGCAGTCCACCACCCGGTCGAACAATCGTTCATCGACAGGGATGCCCATGTGGAACCGCACGCCCGTGTTAGAAAGCCGCTCATGCAGCGATTTCAGCGCGAGACGCGGATCGAGATGCCCCTCGCCCGGGAAATAGAGCCCGGAGCGGAAGCGACCCGCAAGATCGGGCTCCAGAGCGGCGATCTCGCCCTCATCCACCCAGCGATAACCGCTGGTCCGCGATGCGAAACGCGTAAGCTCTGACCTGTCGCGTGCTGGCGCGACGACCAGCGTGCCATTGCGAACCACAAGGCCGGGAGTTGCCTCGTCCCACCAGTCAAGCGCCACCTTGCCAAGCGTCAGGACCGCTTCCTCCGCATTTTCGCGCTCGCACCAGGGCGCTAGCATGCCGCCGGCATAAAACGACGCTCCACGAGAAGGCTCGCCACTGCGCTCCGACACCTCGACAACAACGCCCCTCCGTGCCAGTTCGAAGGCCGCCGTCAAACCGGCGACCCCCGTTCCCTTGACAAGGACGTGCATTTTATTCGGCATTCGCAGGCGTCGGAAGCGGCATGTAAAGCTCACCGCCTTCCTTGAAGCGCGCGGCCATGGCCTCAAGCCCCTCCTTCTGCGCCTCGGCGCGGATATCGTGGGAAATCCGCATCGAGCAGAATTTCGGTCCGCACATGGAGCAGAAATGCGCAACCTTGTGCGCCTCCTTCGGCAGCGTCTCGTCATGGAAGGACCGAGCCGTATCGGGATCGAGCGACAGGTTGAACTGATCCTCCCAGCGGAACTCGAACCTTGCACGTGACAACGCGTCGTCCCGCACTTTCGCGGCCGGATGACCCTTGGCAAGATCGGCGGCGTGAGCGGCGATCTTGTAGGTAATGACACCCACCTTCACGTCATTACGATCCGGCAGACCGAGGTGTTCCTTCGGCGTAACGTAGCAGAGCATGGCGGTCCCGAACCAGCCGATCATTGCAGCACCAATGCCGGACGTGATGTGGTCGTAACCGGGCGCAATGTCCGTGGTCAGCGGCCCAAGCGTATAGAAGGGCGCTTCGCCGCAGGTCTTCAACTGCTTGTCCATATTCTCCTTGATCTTGTGCATCGGCACGTGGCCGGGGCCTTCGATCATCACCTGGCAATCCTTTGCCCAGGCGATCTGCGTCAACTCGCCCAGCGTTTCCAGCTCCGCAAACTGCGCCGCATCATTGGCGTCAGCGATCGAGCCGGGACGCAGGCCATCGCCCAGCGAGAAGGAGACATCGTAAGCACGGCAGATGTCGCAAATCTCGTCGAAATGCTCATAGAGGAAACTTTCCTTGTGGTGATGAAGACACCACTTGGCCATGATCGAGCCGCCGCGTGAGACGATGCCGGTGACGCGGTTGACGGTGAGCGGTATGTAATGCAGCCTGACGCCGGCATGGATGGTGAAATAATCCACACCCTGCTCCGCCTGCTCGATCAGCGTATCGCGGAACACTTCCCAATTGAGGTCTTCGGCAATGCCGTTCACCTTCTCCAGCGCCTGATAAAGCGGCACGGTTCCGATCGGAACCGGCGAATTACGGATGATCCATTCGCGGATATTGTGGATGTTGCGGCCGGTCGAAAGGTCCATGACCGTATCCGCACCCCAGCGGATGGCCCAGACCATCTTCTCAACCTCTTCCGCCATTGAGGAGGTGACGGCGGAATTGCCGATATTGGCATTGATCTTGACGAGAAAATTGCGGCCGATGATCATCGGCTCAAGTTCCGGATGGTTGATATTGGCTGGAATAATGGCGCGGCCCGACGCCACTTCCTGACGCACAAATTCCGCCGTGACGTAATCAGGAATATGCGCGCCGAAACTCTCACCGTCACGCGCGAGCTTCTCCTTCGCTGCCTCGCGCCCGAGATTTTCGCGAATGGCGATGAATTCCATTTCGGGCGTGATAATGCCCGCCCGCGCATAGGCAAGTTGCGTCACCGCCTTGCCCGCCGTCGCTTTCAGCGGCTGATGACGTACACCAAATTCAGGCGTCAGGCGTTCGCCGGTGGCGAAACCATTATCTTCCGGTTTGACGTGCCGTCCCTCGTAAGCCTCGACATCACCGCGCGCGACGATCCAGTCATGACGCAGACGCGGCAGACCCTTTTCGATCAGGACCGGATGGTTGAGGTCGGTATAGGGACCTGAGGAATCATAAACCGTGACCGGCGGCTCGCCCGCCGTCGGGTGCACTGCGATCTCGCGCATCGGTACGCGGATATGCGGATGCACAACGCCCGGCTTATGGATTTTCGTGGAGGCGGCATGCGGGCCGGTTGTAACGACGAGCGGTATAGTCTTGGCAGCGATATTCATCTTGAGGCTCCAAAGTTTAACAGTGGAGACCCAGTTCGAGCCGGAATGATGGAAAATACCTGTGTGCCGAAACGCGGCGCCATGCGCCGCCCGACATCAGGTCTTTGCACCGTCCCTACGCCAGTATGAACTGGATCAGGTTCAACGGGTCACTGCGCATGAAAGCAGAATCTCAGCCCCTTGACGGGACACCCCTGGTGAATGGCCCCAGCAAAAAACACCCTCAGGCTTTTGTCAAGACCGGCGATCCATGCTTGGCAAAGGTGCGGGAATGGCGCATGCTGCCGTTAGTTGTAATTAACCTAACGGTTTAGGCGAATATTATCGTTTGCAACGTAACCATAAGCACAAACCATCCTGATGTGAAATTCATGGGAGATACGTCGGAATGAATGCGACTATACGTGAAATACTGGCAAAATTCGGCCAGCTTCCAACCCCCGTCGATACGATTGCAGATGAAGCCGATCTTTACGCGGCGGGCCTTTCTTCCTTTGCATCGGTGCAATTGATGCTCGGCATCGAAGAAGCATTCGATATCGAATTCCCGGACAATCTGCTGAACCGCAAGTCTTTCGCCAGCATCAAGGCCATTGAAGACACTGTTAAACTCATTCTCGATGGTAAAGAGGCAGCTTGATGAACGTCACCGTCGCGCCGCAGGATGAAACGCTGTCCGCGCGCGCGGGCCGTGTTGCGGCAATTGCCGCCAAATATGCGGACGAGGTGGATGTCACCGGCCGCTTTCCGCAGGAAGCCGTTGATGCATTGAGGCAGGAACGTCTGCTCGGCATACAGGTCCCCTCACTGCTGGGCGGCGAAGGCGCCTCCCTTCAGGAAATCGCCGATATCTGCGCTCGGCTTGGGCAGGCCTGTTCGGCAACGGCGATGATTTTCGCCATGCACCACATCAAACTGTCGAGCCTTGTGGAACATGGAGAGGCGAGCGCATGGCACGCGGACTTCATGCGCCGCGTCGCCGGCGAACAGCTTCTGCTCGGTTCCGCCACCACCGAAGGCGGCATCGGCGGCAATCTGCGTAACTCCATCTGCGCAATAGAAGTCGAAGGTGATAGCTGCCGGCTGGAGAAGGACGCCACGGTCATTTCTTACGGCAGCAACGCCGATGCGATCCTGATTACGTCGCGCGCCCACAAGGATGCCGCGCCCGCCGATCAGGTGATGACCGTCTTCCTGAAAAACCAGTATACGCTTGAGAAGACCCATGTTTGGGATACGCTCGGCATGCGTGGCACCTGTTCGGACGGCTTCCTGTTCCGCGGCGAAGCGCCGGCGGCGCAGATTTTCCCAAAGCCTTTCGCAGAAATCGCTGCACAATCCATGCTTGCAAGCTCGCATCTGCTGTGGAGCGCCGTCTGGTATGGTATCGCGTCGGATGCGGTGCTGCGCGCCCAATCTTTTGTCAGAGCCGCGGCCCGCAAGTCGCCCGGAACGGCTCCTCCCGGCGCGATCCGCCTTGCCGAGGTTTCCACCAAGCTGCAGGTGGTGAAATCCAACATCATAGCCGGTATCAAGGCCTACGAGGACACCAAGAGCGATCCGGAAAAATTGATGTCGATGGCCTTTGCGGTTGCCATGAACAATGTGAAAATCTGCTCTTCGGAAACCATTCTCGAGATCATCGACCACGCCATGCTGGTCTGCGGTATCATGGGCTACAAGAATGGCACGCCCTACAGCCTCGGCCGGCATCTGCGCGACGCGCATTCCGCCCGTCTGATGATTTCCAACGACCGTATTCTCGGCAATTCCGCCAATCTCCTGCTGGTTCACAGGCAGGACACCAGCCTCTTGGGATAAGACCATGGACATGCAAACATCGTTCCTCGATCGACTGTTCGAAGAAGGCCTGCTGATTGAAACGGGTGTGGACGGTCTTTATGGACGCAGCGGCCAGTTCGAGGACGTGATTGCCGCTTTCGAGCGGCTGATCGACCGCACCGGTGGCGCCGATGGCGCCGAAGCGATCCGTTTCCCGCCCGGCATCAACCGCGCCTATTTCGAAAAAAGCGGTTACATGAAGAGCTTCCCGCAGCTCGCCGGCACGGTCCATTCCTTTTGCGGCTGCGAACTGGACCATGTCAGCCTGCTGAAGACCATGGATGAGGGCGGCGACTGGACCAAGGATCAGAAAGCAACCGATATCGTACTGACGCCAGCGGCCTGCTACCCGCTTTATCCAACGATCGCCAAGCGCGGCGCGCTGCCTGCCGGCGGCGGTCTCTATGACATCCAGTCCTATTGCTTCCGCCACGAGCCCTCCAAGGATCCGGCCCGCCAGCAGCTTTTCCGCATGCGCGAATATGTCTGCATGGGCACTGAGGCCAACGTCACCGAATTCCGCCAGACCTGGATGGATCGCGGCGTTGAGATGATGAAAGCCGTCGGGCTCGATGTCACCATCGATGTCGCCAACGATCCATTCTTCGGCCGCGCGGGCAAGATGCTCGCCAACAACCAGCGCGACCAGAACCTGAAATTCGAACTGTTGATCCCGGTCACGTCAACGACCAGCCCGACAGCCTGCATGAGCTTTAACTACCATCAGGACGCCTTCGGCCAGAAATGGGGTCTGAACCTCGATAATGGCGATGTCGCCCACACCGCCTGCGTCGGTTTCGGCCTTGAACGCATCGCGCTGGCGCTGTTTGCGCATCATGGTCTCGATGTGAAGAAATGGCCTGCGAAAGTCGTGGAAACACTCTGGGGCTGATTATCCATGCAGCAGATTTTTCCCGGTCTCGATCCCAAAAATTATGTGCAGCATCCGCTTCATTCCTCCGAAAGAATGTGGCCGGAGACCAATTGCTACATTGATTTATGGATCGAGGTGCTGGCCTCGAAAGGCTTATCCCCGGAAGCGATGTTCGGTTTCACCCTGACGCAGGACTTCGAAGGCGACCAGTTCACCTTCTTCAAGGTGCCGCTGGAAGACCTCGAAGCCCTTTATGGCGTTCGCGCCACCGAGCTTGCGATCTTCGATAAGGTGGAAAACCACATCGAGGCGCAGCTGGAACGCGGCCGCATCTGTCTGATCGAGATGGACAGTTTCTATATGCCCGATACCCATGGGGTGGGCTACCGTAAGGAACACGGCAAGACCACGATCGCCATCAACCGGCTCGATCTCGAAAAGCGGGAACTCGACTATTTCCACAATGCCGGCTTCTTCCATCTCTCCGGCGAGGACTTTGACGGGCTTTTCCAGCATCATCTGGCTGAAACCGACCCGCCTTTCCTGCCCTATACGGAATTTGCGAAATTCGCGGACGGCAATCCTTCGCCGGCGCATGTTCGCAAGACCGCCGAACGGCTCCTGAAGTTTCATTTTTCCCGGCGACCTTCCTCCAACCCGGTCCGGGCCTTTGCAAAGGTGTTTCCGGCACAGGTGGAAAAGGTCGCAGACCGGCCCTTCGGGTTTTTCCACAAATACGCGTTCAATACGCTACGCCAGCTCGGTGCCAATTTCGAACTGGCGGCAAGCCACTTCGAATGGTTGGACGCGGATAGTTTTTCTGAGGCAAAGAACCACGCGCTAAAAATCTCCGAGGTTGCCAAGACCGTGCAGTTCCAGCTTGCGCGCGCCGTCACCCGCCGCAAATTCGATGCGCTGGCCACCGTTCTCGATCCAGCCGCGGATGCATGGGATGGTCTGATGCAAAGCCTTGGCAAAAAACTGTCTGATGCCAGCGAGGCCGCGTGAGGACCTATCTCCCGGGTGAAAGCGAGGAATTGCTGAGCGAAGGCTGGACGCTGGCGCTGACGCCCGCCGATGCCTATGAAACGCCCTCCGATATTCCCGCCTCGCTCGAAAGCCTCCATGTCTCCGTTCCCGGAACCGTGGCGCAGGCTTTGGAAGCCGCTGAAAAGTTCGACCGCCTCGCTCCGACGCCCCTCAATGACAGGGACGCCTGGTACAGGCTGACGATGATTTCCGATGTCCGGGAGCGTGCCACCCTGCGCTTCGACGGTCTTTCCACCATCGCGGAGATCTTCTTCAACGGTGAGCTGATCGCGGCAAGCCAAAGCATGTTTGAAAGACTGGAAGTGCCTGTGGAACTGACGGGTGCGGATGAACTCGCGATCTGCTTCAGAGCGCTGGCACCCCGACTTGAAAAAACCGGTCCTCGCGCTCGCTGGCGGCCGCAAATGATGAATACGCAGGGGCTGCGGCTGATCCGTACGACTGCACTGGGTTATATGCCTGGATGGTGCCCGGAAATACACGCCGCCGGCCCATGGCGACCCATCAGCCTGATACGTCAGAACGGAATTCTCTGCACGCTGCAATCTTCGCTGGACGGGGCCGGAACGGGAAGGGTCAGCATCGCGCTGCAAGGCAACCGCCCGATAAAGTCGGCAAAGCTTGGCTGCGCCGGTCACAGCGCCGATCTTTCTCTAGACGAAGGCGGCACACTTTCCGGCGAACTGCGCATAACTGATGTGGAACAATGGTGGCCACACACGCATGGCAGGCCAACTCTGCATGACGTCGTTCTTGAGCTGGACGGCACGCAACATCGCCTTGCACGCACGGGCTTCCGACAGGTCGAGATCGATCACGGCGACGACGGTAAAGGTTTCGGCCTCAGGGTGAACGGTCAACCGGTGTTCTGCCGTGGCGCGGTCTGGACGACGGCCGACATCGTGCGCCTGCCGGGAACGAGGCCGGACTACGAGCCGTGGCTTCGAAAAGCAGCGGAAGCAGGCATGAACATGATCCGCATCGGCGGCACCATGACCTATGAGACCCCGGAATTCTTCGCACTTTGCGACGAACTCGGCATCATGGTCTGGCAGGACGCCATGCTCGCCAATTTCGATTATCCGGCAAGGGACGAGAGTCTGCGCCAGCACATCGTCACGGAAATCTCGCAGTTCCTTGAAGCCACCGCGCTTTCTCCATCGCTCGCCATTTTTTGCGGTGGCAGTGAAATGTACCAGCAGGGCGCGATGCTCGGCCTTCCGGAACAGATATGGAAGGGAACACTGACCGAAGAGGTTCTGCCGGAACTTCTTGCCGAAAAGCGGCCAGACGCGGCTTATGTCGCCAATTCCCCCTCCGGCGGCGCATTGCCCTTTTTTCCGAACACCGGGGTCGGCCATTATTACGGCGTCGGCGCCTATTGCCGTCCGCTGGAAGATGCGCGTCGCGCCGGTCTGCGCTTTGCCGCCGAGTGCCTGGCCTTCGCCAATGTTCCCGAACAGGAAACGCTGGACAGGTATCTACCCGGCGTGGCCGTGCACGATCCACGGTGGAAAGCGCATGCACCGCGTGATCGCGGCGCCTCCTGGGATTTCGAGGATGTTCGCGATCACTATCTCAAGCTGCTTTATGATGTCGAACCGGACGTTCTGCGGCGAGAAGACGGCGGTCTTTATCTCGACATGTCCCGGGCCGCGACGGCCGAAGTCATGGAGGCGACTTTCGCCGAATGGCGGCGCAGCGGTTCATCCTGCCAGGGCGCTCTTGTCTGGACCCTGCAGGACCTCCTTCCCGGTGCAGGCTGGGGTATCATCGATGCCACCGGCAGGCCGAAATCCGTCTGGCATGCCCTGAAAAGGGCGTTTCGCCCCGTCCAGGTCAATCTGCTCGACGAGGGCACGAACGGATTGGACATTCAGCTGATCAACGAGACCGGCGACACCTTCGAGGGTATGCTCGAACTCACCTGCCTGCGCGACGGCGCCCAGCCCGTCGTTCATGCCAAGCGGTCGATCACGCTGTCATCGCGACAGAGCCAGACGATTGCCGCAACTGATCTGTTCGGGGCGTTTTTCGATACGACCTACACTTACCGTTTCGGCCCGCCGTCCCATGATGTCACGGTGGCCCGGCTTCGCGACGTTGCGACCGGACAAGTCATTGCTGATGCATTCCATTTTCCGCTCGGCCGGAAAAAGGCGATGCACGCGGCAAACCTCCAGGTCGCCATCAGCCAAAACAACGATATCTGGTCGCTTGAGATCGGCACTGACCGTCTGGCGCAGTCCGTCCATGTTGCCGCAGAAGGTTACCGTGCTTCGGAAAACTGGTTCCACCTTGCCCCCGGCGAGAGCAGAAAGATCGGCCTTGTGCCGGAGACCGCAGGATCTCAGACGCCTCCTTCCGGTGACGTGGTGTCATTGGGGTCCAGACGACGATTTTCCTTCTAGGGCCACGCTCTTCACGGTCTCCATATAGGTTCTCTTCGCCTCAGGCGTGGAGAGGTTGTGGTCGGCATCGGGGATGATGGTCAGCGACACATTTCGATAGGCGGACAGCCCCTGCCCGTCGGCGTCGAAATAATAGCGGAAATGCTCCAGACCATCATCATTGTCGCTGTAAAGCAGATTGACGGCAGTCCCTTTTGCTTTCAGCAGATCGAAAGCGCGGTATACGGCCCGTCCTTCCTCGCTGCCACGGCGGAACAGCCTCGCGGTTTTTGTCGAAAGCTTCTTCATCGTCGCCTTGACGATATTCAATCCGGCACTGACAACATCCACATCGCCGCTGATGAGACGCTTGAACGTGGCGCCCTGACGAAAGCGCTGACTGTATTCCCCAAAGGAACGGGGCCGCTTGTGCAACGCCTCATCGACCGAACGGCCTTTCCGCCAGTGGAAGACAACCGGGTTCACGGCAACCACCGCTTCAATCCTGTCATCGACAAGCGCGCCATTAAAGGCAAGGTATGCGCCGCTACATCGGCCCGCCGCGATGAACGGACCATTGCTGCCCCGTTCGAGGAAATCGAGCGCGGCGGACACATCGTCATTCTGCGCGGCATCGTAAAGAACCTGGTCCGGCACGCCTTTGACCGGCGGACTATCGGCAATGTTGGCCGCATCGAAACGGAGGGAAGCGACACCCTCCCGGGCAAGCGCCCGGGCGATCTGCACCGAAAGCCTGCCCCAGCCCGCGTGCCGGTCATAGGCCGCCCCGAGCAGCAAAACCGAGGAGACCGCACGCCGGTCGTCCGGTGTGCAGGAAACGCCAAAAAGTCGCCCGCCCTCACCAAACTGCACCGGCTGTTCGAAAAAACCCTGACCGCGCTGCGCCGCGTTGATGACGAAATCAGCCGGGCAGGCCGCGGAGCCTGAGGCCTGTGTCTGCGAAGAGACCCAGCCCACCAGCCGGCTCACCACATTTTCCGATATTTTCGACAGCGTGGGACTGGAAACGAGATCGTCATAGCCCGAAAATTCGGCCTCCTCCACCTCACCGCCGATTGCGGTGAGGTGTGTGGCGAAATCACCGTCCGTGATGCGGCCCGGCCTCGACAGAACGAGAATGCGGCGAGCCGGAGCGGCATCGAGATTCGAAAGATTGATCTTCTTGACGGTATCGGCCACACCGGCTGGCATCGCCATGCCGGCGATTGCACCAGCCTGTGGCATGCGTTGGCTGGCACGCAGGCCAAGTCCATCGTCGATCATCGAAGACCACATCGCCAGTTCGCGCAGATAGGCACGTCCTGAGACGACGGGTGCCAGAAACGCCATGGAACTGGCGGCTCCGGCAAGCGCCTCCGCAGCGATCGGGCAACCGAGGCCCTGGGCGATGACGACCACGCCCGAGCATCCGGAGAGGCGCCTGAGATAGTTCAGCGCCGCCCGCGTATCGGAAAGCCAGTCCGCCACGCGGCCCGCATCTTCCGGATCAAGTGCATCTCCGGTGCCAAGATAGTCAAACCGCAGGCTGGCGACGCCGCAAGCCGCAAGCCGTTCGGCCAGAACCCTTTGGAACTTGCGGCTGCAAAGCTCCTCCATGCCCCACGGACTGACAAAAAGAACGGCGTGTTCCTGCCGCAAGTCCTGGCGTGCCGGATGAAAAATACCCGCAAGCCCGTCAAAGGAAACCGGACGGGCGATCGTGCCGTCCGCCGCGATGCCGGAAAGCAATAATGCATCGAGGGAAGAATTGCTGCTTGTATGCTCTGAAATATCTATTGCCATAGACCTTGCCACCATTGCGCCAGCGTCGGGCTCAACCATTACGGGATCACTATACCGAAGTGTCTTAATGCCTGTTCTACAATAAAAACAATAACATTAGAGAATCCTAAAAATACCATGTCGTCTGGATCGACGAAAACGCATGCCATGCAGACAGAATGGCTTCGCGTGGCGACAGGTCGCGTTTGAGCCGCTATTTTTCTCGAAACCGCTTGAATATGCTGATAAATAGCGAGTCACATACCTATTTGCAGGAGGAGGTTGCGCCACCCGGCCGCCGGATCATCTAGACACCGCGCAAACCAACACGCCGGGCCCGCCCCGACAGGTCATAGAAGTTTTATATGGAACAAAGCCTTACGCGTTACATCTGGTCGCATACCAAGCGGCAGCAGCTTTTCATCCTGCTGATCGTCGCCCTGTCCATGATCCCGTATTTCCTCGCCTTCGACCTGCCCAAGCAGATCGTCAACGGCCCCATTCAGGGAGACGGCTTCGAAGGAGCGAATGCAACCCAGCTCTTCATGCATCTCACGGTCGATATCCCCTATTGGGGCACCGTGACCCTGTTCCCGGGGCTTGAGCTCAACCGCATGTCGATGCTGATGGCGCTCAGCCTGACGTTCCTTGCGCTTGTTATCATCAATGGGCTCTTCAAATATTACATCAATACCTACAAGGGCCGGCTTGGCGAACGGCTTCTGCGGCGTATTCGCTTCGAACTTATCGACAAGATCCTGAGGTTTCCGCCCAGCCATTTCAAACGGGTGAAGGGCGCTGAAATCTCCAGCATGGTGAAGGACGAGGTAGAGCCGCTCGGCGGTTTTACCGGCGACGCCTTCGTGCAGCCGGCCCTTCTCGGCGGCCAAGCGCTCTCCGCCCTCTTCTTCATTCTCGTGCAGAACTTCTGGCTCGGCCTGATCGCGGCCTTCATGGCGGCAATTCAGGTCGGCATCATTCCCAAGATGCGCCGCCGCCTCATCGAACTCGGCCGTCAGCGGCAGCTGAGTGCACGCCAGCTCGCCGGACGTATCGGTGAAATGGTCGACGGCATCGGCACGATTCATGCCTATGACACGTCCAATTACGAGCGTGCGGATGCTTCGCATCGCCTCGGCGACATCTTCAAGATTCGCTACGATCTCTACCAGTGGAAGTTTCTGGTCAAATTCATCAACAACTTCCTTGCCCAGCTGACCCCCTTCTTCTTTTATGCGCTGGGCGGATATCTGACCCTGAAGGGCAGCCTCGATGTGGGGCAGCTGGTCGCCGTCATCAACGCCTATAAGGAACTGCCAGGGCCGCTGAAGGAGCTGATCGACTGGGATCAGGCCCGGCAGGATGTGCAGGTAAAGTACGAGCAGGTCTTCGAACAGTTCGATGCGCCGAACATGATCGATGAGAAGGTGCAGAAACTTTCTCCCGGTGCCGTCGCAGCCATCAGCGCACCGCTCGTCGTCGCCAATCTGACGCTCGAAGACGATAGCGGCAGCCGGCTTCTGGAACAGGCATCCCTCAAGATCGAGCCGGGTGAGGTTATCGCCATCGTCGGTGGTGCGGGAGGCGAGGCACTGGCGGATGCGATAGGCCGCACGCTCTGGCCGAGCTCAGGCAAGATCAGCATCAACGACGTCGACATTCTGGAATTGCCGGAATCGCTGACGGGACGGCGCATCTCCTACGTGTCCTCGGACAGCTATTTCTTCCATGCCAGCCTGAAGGACAACCTGCTATACGGTCTCAAACACGCGCCGCTTGCAGAGAAAAACTATGAGGGCGCGGCGCTGGACCATCGCAAATGGGAAATCCGTGAAGCGAAGATGGCCGGCAATCCGCTGATCGACATCAACAGCGAATGGATCGATTATGCTTCGAGTCCGGCAGGCGACGGCAAACCGGAAAATCTCATACAGGCCATTCTAGCTGTTCTCGACAGTGTGGAACTGTCGCAGGATATTCTGGAATTCGCCCTGCGATCGTCGATCGACCCGTTGACAGACCTGCATCTCGCCGCCCGGATCGTTGAATTGCGACATGTCCTGCGCGCCGAGCTGGAAAAGGAAAATCTGAGCGGCCTGATCGCGCCTTTCGAGCTGGAGAGCTACAATAGCGAGGCAACGGTCGGCGAAAACCTGCTTTTCGGCACCATGCGGGACTCGTCCCAGTCAATCAGGACGGTCATCGAAAGCGACTATTTCCGCTCTTTGATGCGCGAGACCGGCCTGGTCAAAACCCTGTTCGAAATGGGCTACACGATCGCCGAGAACATCGTGGAAATCTTCGCCGATCTGCCGGGGGATCACCCCTTCTTCCAGCAGCTCACCTTCATGACGCCTGACGATATTCCGGTCTATCAGCAGATGCTGCAACGCCTTCAGGGCCGGAATTTCGACGAGGCCAATGAAAGCGAAAAACGCGCGATGCTGCGGCTGAGCTTCTTCTATATCGAGCCCCGCCAGCGTTTCGGCCTGCTGACGCCGGAAATCATGAACCGCATCGTCGAGGTCCGGCACATGTTCCACGAGAAGCTGCCCGACAGTCTGAAAAACGTGATCGAAATCTACGATCCGACCAAATACATGAGCGCCACCAGTCTTCTGGATAATATCCTCTTTGGCAAGGTAAGCCACCGCTACACCGATGCTTCCCGGCGCATCACCCGCATCGTTGCTGACGTCATGCGCAAGCAGGGCGTTTACGAACGGGTGCTGGCAGTGGGTCTGGATTTCAATCTGGGTGCAGGCGGCAAGCGGCTAGGCCCGCTACAGCGCCAGAAGCTTAATCTGGCACGGGCGCTGATCCGGAAATCCGACATTTACGTCTTCAACCGCCCGCTTCCGGGCCTCGACCCGAGACAGCAGGAAGAAATTGTTGAAAGGGTCATCACACTCCTGAAACAGAACAACAATAACCCCTCGATCATATGGGTTCTGTCGAATGCGCACCTCTCGCGCATGTTCGAGAGGGTCATCGTTGTTCATCAGGGGCTGATCACCGCTGACGGAAGTTACGAGACTCTGGTCGAGGAAAACGGTACATTCAAGGAGATGGTCGCGACATAATTCCAAGAATGTGACCGAGGTGGAACAATAACAGGGTAAGGCAATGCTGTTCAAAGACGAAATTCAGATGCTGAAAAGGGTGCCGTTTTTTTCCGAAATGGAACCCTCCAAGTTGAAACTGCTCGCATTCGCATCAGACCGCGTTTCCTATCACGCCGGCGACGTGCTGTTCCGGCAGGGTGACGTCGGCGACGCGGCCTATGTGCTGCTGACCGGAAAGGTGGATGTTCTGGTCGATTCTCCCTCTGGCACTTTGAAAGTGGCGGAAATGACCGGCAACGCCATCGTCGGGGAAATCGCAATTCTCTGCGACAGCGTCAGAACCGCCACCGTCCGCGCCTCCACCAATGTGGAAGCTCTTCGGATCGGCAAGGAACAATTCTTCAAGCTGATGTCTGATTTCCCCGATATCACTATCAAGGTCATGCGCGTTCTGGCCGAACGTCTCACCCAGACGACGGCTGAACTCAGCAAAGCCAGGACAAACGCCAGAACATAAGCGGCAATTCTATGCTCCCCCGGCGGTCGATATTGGAAAAATAAATGTCGTACTATTGCAATATAAATGAAATGCTGACTGAATAAGGGGTAAAGGCATCCGCCCGAAAAGGGCGGGAAATAAGATCTATAGAGACAACGGGCTTCATGGGAGGAAAGCGTGCAAGATTCCGTTGTTATTGGGGTGTGTCATGGCGTTCAATTCCGACACTGCGGGTCGGGAAAGTAACAGAAATTTTCGGGTGAAGATCTGGGGGGCGCGGGGAACGCTTCCTGTTTCAGGTGAAAACTTCCGAAAATACGGTGGGAATACCATCTGCATCGAGGTTCGATGCGGCGACCATGTCCTTTTGTTCGATGCGGGGTCGGGACTTCATCCTGCGGGCATGGCGCTTCGGGCGGAGGGGGTTACCGACGTCGATCTTTTCTTCTCCCATTGCCACTACGACCACATTGTCGGTTTTCCCTATTTCAAGCCATTCTATAATAGCTGCAATGACGTCTCGATTTGGTCGGGCCATCTCGCGGGCACCATGACGACACGGGAAATGCTCAAGGACTTCATGAGCCCGCCCTGGTTTCCCGTGCCGCTGGAAATTTGCTGCGCAAAAATCGACACGCGGGATTTCATGCCCGGTGATACCCTAGACGTCCATCCGGGCCTCTCGATCCGAACCGGCATGCTGAACCATCCTGGCAACGCCGTCGGATACCGGCTGGACTGGGAGGGAAAGTCCCTCGCCATCATCACCGATACCGAACACGAGCCCGGCGGCATCGACGAAACTGTGCTTGATCTCATCCGGGATACCGATCTTTTCCTTTATGACGCCATGTTTACCGATGACGAGATGGGCCTTTATCGCGGCTATGGCCATTCGTCCTGGCAGCAGGCGATCCGCCTCGCCCAGTTGGCCGATGCGAAAAATGTCGGTTTCATCCATCATGCCCCGAGCCGCAGCGACGAAGAGCTGGACATGATCGAAAAACAGGCGAAAGCCCTGTTCAGCGGCGCATTCGCAGCCATGGACGGTCAGGTCATCGAAATCTGATAGCCGCCGTCATGGTGTTTTTGACTTCGCGTGACTATTTGACCGGAAATCTGAAGAGGCCTCACCAGTCATTGGTGGCTTCGGGTACTTAAACACGCATAATTGACCATCGCCGCTCGTTTGCTCCACGATATTGCCACGAGATGTCATGCACTAAAGACGCGACGATCGACCGACTGATGATTCTGGGCCGAACGACCTCACGATGGGATTTGCATGATCCGTTTCTTTTCGGAAACCAGTTTGAGACGCGCCCGGATTTTATCCGGCCTGATTATATTTGCCTTTGTCTTTTCGCATCTTTTCAATCATTCCCTTGCGCTCATTTCCATCGACACCGCCGAACGGGCACGAAAATGGTTCAGCCTCATCTGGCTCAACCCTGTTAGCAGCCTGCTTTTCTACGGCTCGGTCCTGGTGCATGTCAGCCTGGTCCTGCGCTCGCTTTACCAGCGCCGAACGTTGCGCATGCCGCTTCGTGAAGCACTTCAGGTCATCTTCGGCCTGTCGATCCCCTTCCTCATTCTGAGCCATGCAGTGAATATCCGCGTGTCGCACATGCTCTACGGCATCGACATCGGTTATTATACCGTCGTCCGCCGGCTCTGGATCAACAATCCCATGGGAGGCGCGTGGCAAAGTCTCGCCCTGATCGTCATCTGGATACACGGATGTATCGGCCTCTATTTCTGGCTGCGTTATCGCGACTGGTACCCGAAAATCGCCGGCATCTTCATGACCATAGCTGTGATGCTGCCGCTTCTGGCGCTGCTGGGCTTCAGCGATGCCGGCCGTTGGCTCGAGGAAGTCGACCGCAAATATGCGCTTCCTCCGGGACTGGGCGACACGATCGTTCAGAGAGACGAACTTCCGCTGCAGCGGGAGATGGAAACACGAATCCGGTTTATCACCGGGACGACAGAGGCGATTTTTGCCGGCGCGGTGATGCTGGTCTTCGCGATGCGCGGTGTAAGAAGCTGGCGACAGCGGTTGACGGCCATCGAAATCCGCTACGAACATGGTGCGCAGGCGCGCGTGCCGGCGGGACTCAGCATTCTGGAAGCCAGCCGTCTGGCAGGCATCCCGCATTATTCCGTATGCGGCGGTAAAGGACGATGTTCGACCTGCCGGGTGAGAGTCATGGAAAGCAAGGGGCCGCTCCCTCCACCCGGAGACATCGAGCAAACCACATTAAGACGCATCCATGCCGATTCGGATGTGCGGCTCGGCTGCCAGCTGCGTCCCACACATGATCTCGGCGTTGCCCTTCTGGTTTCACCGCCCCAGCACAGTGACCTGCCGGCGGACGCCCAGCCGGCCCGGCCGGGCCGGGAAGAGGAGATCGCCATTCTCTTCTGCGATCTGCGCAATTTCACGACTTTGTCGGAAGCGAAGCTGCCCTACGATGTCGTCTTTCTCCTGAACCGCTATTTCACCATCGTCGGCCAGGCCGTCGAACAGGCGGGGGGCCATCTCGACAAATTTATCGGTGACGGCGCCATGGCGCTTTTCGGACTAGGCGACGACAGCCAGCACGCCTGTCGCAATGCCATGAAGGCGGCAGCAATCATATTGCGGGATATTGCGATCCTGAACGAAGGGCTGGAGAAACAATTCACCGTGCGTCTTGAGGTGGTGGTTGGCATTCACGCAGGTCCGAGCATCGTCGGGGTCATGGGATATGGGGCTGCCAAAACGCTGACGGCCATTGGCGATACCGTCAACGTGGCAAGCAGGCTTGAATCCAAAGCCAAGGAATTTGGCGCCGCAATCGTGGTCTCCGAACCGGCCATCATACAGGCGGGACAGAATATTACCGATCTCAGAAGCGAACAGGTCGCCATTCGCGGTCGAAACTCGCAAATGAAGGTGTTTCTACTCTCGGAGGAAGAGAGCGAACGCTATTTGTGACAGGACCCGGAAGTTTGGGGTCGGACCGATCTTTATATCTTGCGATAGAGAAAATAACGGTCCGTCGGCACGCTCTCCGGAACCGGCAACGGTTTCAGCAGGGGATGATCGAGAGGCAGACCGCTGACAGCGACGCCGCCTTTCGCCAGCATGCCGGCGGCGAGATCGGGCAACCATGTCAATGTGATCGCATCTTTTTCCGGATAGCCCGTGCCGATATCGGCATGCACCATTGCCGCTTCCGCACCGACGAATGCGGGAGCGGTCTGCGATATCTCGCCGATCACCAGGTCTTCGTCTGCAGGAACGGACGAGGCATGGGCACCCATGGCCCTGTCAAACGCAATGATCCTGCGCCCCGGAAACAGTTCCCGCAGATGATTGAAAGTTCGCCCGTTTCCAAGGCCGATTTCCATGAGCGCACCCTCATGCGGCATATCAAGTTTGGCGGCGACATGATTGAGAATGTCACGCTGCGCGGTCAACCGGCGAATGAAACTGTCCAGTCTGCTCATGATCCGTCCGTTATCAGGCCTTGATGATGTGTCTTGCGGAAATGCCCCGGCGCGCGAAGGCGTTTCGCGTGTCGATGATCAGCGGAGCCCATTCGGCAAGGGCGGCATAGTCCACATTGTCATGGTCGGTCGCAACCAGAACAGCATCGAAAGCGCTGATGGACTGCCTGTCCCAGGAGACGGACTTCATGCCCATCAGGTGGCTGTATTCCCGTGTCTTCGGGATTTCGGCCACATGCGGATCAAAATAGGCCGCTTCGCCACCGCGCTCCTGAACAAGCTCGATGAGCTTCAATGAAGGGCTTTCACGAATATCGGGCACATTTTTCTTGTAGGCGAGACCGACAACCAGCACCTTCGAGCGGCTGAGCGCCTTGCCGGAATGGATGTCGAGCGCTTCCGCAACCCGCCCCACAACGTGGCGCGGCATGCCGGTGTTGATTTCACCTGCAAGCTCGATGAACCGCGTTGGCAATTCATATTCGCGAGATTTCCAGGTGAGATAGAAAGGGTCGATCGGTATGCAGTGACCGCCAAGACCGGGGCCGGGATAAAATGGCATGAAACCGAACGGCTTGGTTTTTGCCGCATCGATGACTTCCCATATATCGATACCCATAGCCTCGTAGACGACCTTAAGTTCGTTGACGAGCGCGATATTGACAGCGCGGAAGACATTTTCGGTGATCTTCACGGCCTCCGCCGTCGCATTGGTCGAGACCGGAACGGTTTTCTTGACCACCGATCCGTAAAAAGCCGCCATCAGCTGCCCAGCGGCCTCGCCGTCACCCGCAACGACCTTCGGAATGGTCGACGTCTCAAAGTCCCGGTTGCCGGGATCTTCCCGCTCGGGGGAAAAGCCGATGAAGAAATCGATACCTGAGACGAGACCGGTGCTCTCCAGAATGGTTTTCACAATCCCATCGGTAGTGCCGGGATAGGTGGTGGATTCCAGCACCACAAGCTGCCCCTTGCGCAGATGCGCGGCAATGTAGTGACAGGTCTTCTCGACATAGGAAAGGTCTGGCTCGCGATACTTCGTCAACGGCGTCGGTACGCAGATGGCGATCACGTCACACTCGGCCAATCTGGAGAAGTCGCATGTGGCAACAAAGACGTCATTTTGACTGGCTCCTGCGAGCACGGCATCCGAAACCGCCTCGATATAGCTCTGACCCGCATCTATCGAAGTAATTTTACCGGGGTCGATGTCGAAACCGACAACCTTGAAACCAGCTCTGGCGATTGTCATGGCAAGCGGCAGGCCCACATAGCCGAGGCCGATCACGCCCGCTTTGGCGCTCTTGTTCTCGATGCTGGAAAGCAGGGCTTGGGAAATGTCTGGAGAAGTCAAAGCGTGTCACGCTCCGCGCATGTGCAAAAGATATCTTTCAGTTGGGCAAGAATGGCGAGGCTGTCAAGGCTCCGCGTCTTCAAATTCCGGTTGACGCCAGAGGCACGACCAACGCACAACCATCCGCATGAAGATCGCGTTTTATTCGCCGCTCAAAGCACCCAACCACCCCGTTCCTTCCGGCGACCGGTTGATGGCCCGCCTGTTGATGCAGGCGATGGTAATGGGTAGCCATGAGGTTTTTGTCGCGTCCGAGCTGCGAAGCTTCCTGAGACAGCCGGATGATCCCGAGCGATCGTCCCTCGCCGACCGGGCCGAACGTGAAGTAGAGACTATTGCGGAGCGCTGGCGGTTGCACGGCGCACCGGACCTGTGGTTTTGTTATCACCCTTACTACAAGGCTCCGGACCTGCTCGGACCGGAACTCACCAGCCGTTTCAATATATCCTACGTCACCGCCGAAGCATCCTATTCGCCAAAGCGCAACGCCATGGGCTGGCAGGCAGTGCAGGACGGGTTGTTGTCGTCGTTGAACGAAGCCGCAGTCAATATCTGCTTCACCGAACGGGATCGCGAAGGGCTCGTACAGGCCTCTCCTGGGCTTCAATGGGCGATGCTTCCGCCTTTCATCGACCCCGCGCCCTTCCTCAAGGTTGTTCCCCAGCCGAAACGGACACGGCTCATCACCGTCGCCATGATGAGGGCGGGCGACAAACTCGAGAGCTATCGCGCCCTGTCGAACGCTCTCGCCCTGCTACCACAAGACCTAGACTGGACACTTGAGATCGTTGGCGACGGTCCGGAACGCGAGGCGGTGCAAGCCATGTTCAGCGGCTTCCCTGAAAATCGCCTCGTCTGGCACGGGCAAAAAGCCGCAGACGAGATCGCAGCGCTTCTCTCGAAAGCTGCCATTTATGTCTGGCCGGGTCACGGCGAGGCCTACGGCCTTGCCTATCTGGAAGCACAGGCGGCCGGCCTGCCCGTCATCGCCGAAAAAGTGGCGGGCGTTCCCGAAGTCGTAAAATCTGGCGCCACCGGATTACTGACACCTGAAAATGATAGTGCCGCTTATGCCGATGCGATCAAGGCCCTGCTTTACGACGACAGGCGGCGACAGGAACTGGCAAAAGCAGCCCGCCGGTTCGTCATGCATGAGCGGTCTCTGGAAAATGCCGCAACCAAGCTGAACGATATTTTGATGCAAGCAAAGGCACGAAGATCATGAGTCTCGAAAAACTCGTCGCAGCACTGGACGAATGCGGACGTCGCGGCATTTCGGCCGATCTGTGGCTCAGGGACGACGATGCAGTGGACCCGACGGGGGCACTCGATACCCTGCTCGATCTTTGCGAAAGTTTCTCGGTTCCGGTCACCCTCGCGGTCATTCCCGAAACGACGACCCGCAGGCTAGCGCAGCATCTGGATGCCTCGGACATTGCCCAGGTGGCGGTTCACGGCTGGTCGCATAGCAATTATGCCGGCGATGGACAAAAGAAACAGGAGCTTGGCCTCCACCGGGAACTTCCCCTCGTTCTCGACGAGCTGCAGTCCGGGCTGGAAAAACTCTACGATCTGCATGGACCGCGTGTCGTGCCCATGCTGGTGCCCCCGTGGAACCGCATCGACGCCCATATAGTGAGGGAACTGACAGGGCTTGGATATCGGGCCCTCTCCGTTTTCGGTCCGGAGAAGGACACAGCGCCGCCATGTCTGAATACGCACGTGGACGTGATCGATTGGCATGGCAGCCGCGGCGGCCGTGACCACGATGTCCTGTTTGCCGAGACGGCGGCCCGCATCCTGCGCGCTACCGAGGAAGGCGGCACAATCGGCATCCTTACCCATCATCTCGTGCATGATGACACCGTCTGGCATTTCCTCCGGCGGCTTTTCGAGGTGACCGCACGGCACCGCGCAGCACGCTGGTGCTCCTCTAAAGACCTCGTCGAAGCAATCTCACCATGATTTCCAGGCGATCAGCAGCCCGCCGGCATCCTTGGCCAGATCCCGCCTGATCGCATCAACCGTATCAAACGGCGTTCGGTCTGGAACGGATGCCGCGACAAACGCTGCCGGTGCAAGGCTGATGCTTCCCTGCCGGGCAATGACGGTGAAAATCAACGGGCCGGTGGACCACCACGCCGGCGCGCGCGGCATTTCTTCGAGAATGTCGGGAAAGGCGGCCAGCATCTTGCGAAAGACCGGATGCGCAGCTGGAGCGGCAATGAAGGAATTAGCGAGAAGCATACTTCCCTGTCCGGTATTCCGCGGCGTTTTTTCATCAAACGCCGTGAGACCCGCAAGGGGAAGGAGTGAATCGAAACTCACGTCGTCGCGCGCCGGATACCAGTCGCAGTCGAGATAGATGCCGCCGAACCGCTCGAGCAGGATGTAGCGGGCGACGTCAACAGCACCCGGATAGTCGCCCTCGCTCAGCATCCTGTTAAAGACGCTATTCGCAAAAACCCCTTCCCGCTCAAGATCGGCTTCCCGCCAAAGGCGATAATCGTAGCCGTGCTTCAGCGCATGGGCAGCCCAGGCCTCGACCGACATGGGCGGCGATTTCTCGCCAATCCATATCTGATGAATGAGCCTCGGCACATCCTCCCGGCTTTTGAGGTTTATTGTGCGGCGTTCTTCCACGGAAAATCGCGCATATTTTTCCAGCACCTGCGGGGGTGGCACCAGCGTATACTGATAACCGATCTTCGCGACCATATCGCCTTCGGCCTTGGCAAGACGCAGCCGTGCGGCATGCAGCCGGCGCGGCAGGCCGAGCACCGTCTGCTCTCCCATCAGATGCCCGTCCTTTGCTGCAACCAGCGATAAGAGAAGCGCATTCGCCTCAGCATATTGGCCGTTATTCTGCAACTGACGCGCATCGTTCAGCTTGGCGTCGTAATATTTCTTGTCGGACATGGATCCTCGTTCGAAAGCTCCCGTCAGCATATTACGAAACAAGCGCGGTGGGGCAAGTCGCAGCATTTCGGAAGCCGGCTTCAAATTTGCTAAAGAATTCGATGTTTCAGAAGGATAGACAGACAACAAACCCTGCGATAACGTTGCTTTAAGCCCTCCCGAGCAATTGTCACAAGGCAACGATAAAGAGGCGGCAAGGAACCCTTTGGCATGAGCGCAGGCGCAGATTTGCTCCGTATCGAAAATCTGCAGGTCTCGTTTTCTCTCATGGGTGGAACGATCGATGCAGTCAGGGGGGCGAGCCTCCGCATTCTTCCGGGAAAAGTAACCGCATTGGTCGGTGAATCCGGCTCCGGAAAATCCGTCATTGGCCAGACGATCATGGGCATCCATCCCAAGACCGCTCGTGTGAATGGCCGCGTGCTGTTCACCGATCCGGAAAACACTGCGGGCGGTCCCGTCGATCTTTTGCAATTGCCCAAAGACGGCCGCGAAATCCGCGCCATCCGTGGCAACCGCATCGGGCTGATCTTTCAGGAGCCCATGACCTCGTTTTCGCCGCTGCACACCATCGGCAACCAGATTGACGAGGCGCTCAGAATCCACAGCATTCTTTCGCCGGCGGAACGTGCGGAAAAAATGTATGAGACACTCGATCTCGTCGGGTTTTCGAACCCGAAGAAGGTCGTGAACATGTATCCTTTCGAGCTTTCAGGCGGCATGCGCCAGCGCGCCATGATCGCCATGGCGCTGATCTGTCGTCCCGCGCTTCTGATCGCCGACGAACCCACGACGGCGCTTGATGTGACCATTCAGGCGCAAATCCTCAAGCTGCTGCGTGACCTGCAGAGCAGGCTGAATATGAGCATGCTGCTCATCACCCATGACCTCGGCGTGGTGGCGAACATTGCAGATGAGGTTGCCGTGATCTATCAGGGCGAGATCATGGAAGCCGGCACGGTCGATGATATCTTCAAATCGCCAGCCCATCCCTATCTCAAGGGTTTGATGGCAGCCGTTCCGCATTTCGACATGAAGCCGGGCGAGCGGCTGAAGGCGCTACGCGAAATCAACGTCGACCATGAAAGCCTGGTGGGGAAGAAAACCGCAACGGTCAACAAAACCCCTGGTCCGCTTTTGACCGTGGACAATATCAGCAAGACGTTCACGACCCGCAAATCGAGCTGGTTCCGCAAAGGTGACGCCAGCGCAACCAAAGCGGTAAACAGCGTCAGCTTTGAGATCCGTCGTGGAGAATGTCTGGGACTGGTCGGCGAAAGCGGCAGCGGCAAGACAACCGTCAGCAAAATCCTCATGCGCGCCGTTCGCCCGGATCAGGGTTCCGTCACCTTCCACCGTCCGCAGGGCGATATCGATGTCCTCAACGCCCGGGACGATGACCTGAAAGAGCTCCGGTCGAAGATACAGATGGTCTTTCAGGACCCGATATCCTCGCTATCGCCGCGCATGACCGTGGGAAACATCCTGAGCGAGCCGCTGGAAATCCACGGTCGGGGTGATGCGAAATATCGCTCCGAAAAAGTGCGCAACCTCGTCAGGGCCATCGGGCTTGGGGAAAGCGCGCTGAACCGTTATCCGCACAGTTTTTCGGGCGGGCAAAGACAACGTATCGGCATTGCAAGGGCCCTCGCACTTGGCCCGGAACTGCTGATCTGCGACGAACCCGTCTCCGCTCTCGATGTTTCCGTGCAGGCGCAAATTCTCAATCTGCTGAAAGATTTGCAGCAGGATCTCGGGCTTACCTACCTCTTCATCTCGCATAATCTTGCGGTGGTGGATTATATGGCCGATCGCGTGGCGGTCATGTGCGAGGGCCGCATCGTGGAGCTGGCGCCACGGGAAATCCTGATGCGCGCTCCGGTGCATCCCTATACGAAATCCCTGCTGGCCGCCGTGCCTTTCCCCGATCTCGACCGTCCGCTCGATTTCCGCACCATCGGCAAGATCAGCGCGACGGGCAAATTCGACTGGGGCAAACAGTTCCGCGACGAGGGGGATGGCGAGATGGTATCGGCCGATCTTGGGGAAGGCCATTTCGTACTTGCGAACGGCAATGCCGACATGCGGGAGCTTCGCCCTTGATCACGCGTCGCACCGCTCTCGCTCTCTTGGCCTCTGTCTTTGTGCCGGCTTATGCGCGGGCCTCCTATACCGACCCCACCTATTTCAAGGAAAAGCGCGAAAAGGGCGAATTGCCCGACATCGCCGAGCGCCTGCCGAAAAACCCGCGCGTCATCGACATGAAGGCACTTGGCCGAGAGCCGGGGAAACATGGTGGATCGGTACGTATGCTCATTGGCGGCCAGCGCGACATTCGCCTGATGCCGATCAGCAGCTATGCCCGCCTTGTCGGTTACGACGAAAAATTCGAGCTTCATCCGGATATTCTAGAAAGCTACGACGTACAGGAAGAACGCATCTTCACCTTCAGGCTGCGCGAAGGCCATAAGTGGTCCGATGGCAGTGATTTCACGTCAGAGGATTTCCGCTATTTCTGGGAAGATGTTGCGCTCAATAAGGAAATCCACAAGGGCGGTCCGCCGATCGAGCTTCTGGTCAATGGCAAACCGCCCCAGATCGAGGTCGTTGACCGGCTGACCGTGCGATACACCTGGGACGGCCCCAATCCGGATTTTCTGGCGAAACTGGCGGCCGCCTCGCCGGCGCGGCTGTTCTTGCCTGCCGCCTATATGAAACAGTTCCACATCAAATATCAGACGGCAGAAAAGCTCGCCAAGCTGATCAAGAAAAACAAGACAGACGACTGGAGCGGGCTGCATATCAAGATGTCGCGGCAGGTGCGTCCCGAAAATCCGGATCTGCCGACGCTCGATGCCTGGCGTAACACCACCGCGCCGCCGGCCGAACAATTCGTGTTCGAACGCAACCCCTATTATCACCGCGTCGATGAAAACGGCCTGCAACTGCCCTATCTCGACCGCTTCCTGCTCAACGTCACCTCGTCGGATATCATCTCGGCCAAGACGGCGTCGGGCGATAGCGACCTGCAATATTTCGGCCTCGATTTCGCTGATTACACTTTCCTGAAGGATGCTGAAAAGCGCTTCCCCCTGAAAGTTAACCTCTACAAGCGCTCCCAGGGCTCGCGCATCGCGCTGCTGCCAAATCTCAATTGCGCCGACCCGGTCTGGCGCAACGCTTTCCAGGATGTGCGTGTGCGCCGCGCGCTCTCGCTCGCGATCAACCGGCACGAAATCAACATGGTCTGTTTTTACGGGCTCGCGAAGGAAAGCGCAGATACCGTACTGCCGGAAAGCCCGCTTTACCGGCAGGAATTTGCGGACGCCTGGAGCGCTTTCGACCGCGCAACGGCCAACAGGCTGCTCGATGAAGCGGGTCTCGACAAGCGCGACAATGCCGGCCTTCGGCTCCTGCCTGATGGTCGACCCGCCTATATCATTGTCGAGACGACAGGCGAAAGCACGCTCGAAACAGACGTGATGGAGCTGGTGACGGATCACTGGCGACATATCGGCATTGCCGTTTCTGTCCGCCCCACCCAGCGCGATGTTTTCCGCAAGCGCGCCATGGGCGGAGAAGTACTGATGTCGGTGTGGATGGGTATGGACAATGGCGTGCCAACGGCCGACATGCTGCCTTCCGGCCTTGCCCCCACCGGTGACGACCAGTTGCAATGGCCGGTCTGGGGGATTCACTATCTATCCGGCGGCCGTGAAGGCAAAGAGCCCGATCTGCCGGAAGCGGCCCATTTGCTTGATCTTCTGAAAAAATGGCGTCGCAGCGTCACCGAGGAAGAACGTCAGGCAATCTGGCTGGAAATGCTTGGCGTCTATACGCAGCAGGTATTTTCCATCGGCATCGTCAACGGCGCGCTGCAGCCCGTCGTCCATGTCAAGCGCATGCGGAACGTGCCGGAAAAGGCGCTTTTCGGTTATGAACCCACTTCCTATCTCGGCGTCTACATGCCGGATAGCTTCTGGTATGACGGAGACGCCTGATATGCTGCGGTATATTCTGAAGCGCGTTCTCGTCATGATCCCGACGCTCATCCTGATCTCGATGCTGGTTTTCACCATCATCGAACTGCCCCCGGGCGATTATTTCGAAAGCTATGTCGCTGAGCTGCGCGCCATGGGCGAAACGGCAAATCTTGCCGAAATCGAGGAACTGCGCGTCCGCTACGGCTTCGATCAGCCCGCCCCGATCCGCTATTTCCGCTGGGCGACCGGCATGCTTGTCGGCGATTTCGGTTATTCTTTCGAATATCAGCTACCCGTGAGCGACGTGGTGGGAGATCGCCTGTGGCTGACGGTTCTGGTTTCCTTCGTTACCATCATTGTTACCTGGCTGCTGGCTTTTCCAATCGGCATCTATTCCGCCACGCATAAATACAGCTGGGGCGATTACGGGCTAACCTTCCTCGGCCTGCTCGGCATCGCCATCCCCAACTTCATGCTGGCATTGATTCTGATGTACTTCGCCAACATATGGTTCGGCATCTCCATAGGCCATCTGATGGACCGGGAATATCTGAACCAGGCGATGAGCTGGGCGAAGTTCAAGTCGATCCTTGAGCATATCTGGATTCCCGTTCTCATCATCGGAACGGCGGGCACGGCCGGCATGATCCGCCGCCTGCGCGCCAACCTTCTGGATGAATTACAGAAGCAATATGTGGTCACCGCCCGCGCCAAGGGCCTGCACCCTTTCAGGGTATTGACCAAATATCCGCTGCGCATGGCCCTGAATTTTTTCATCTCGGATATCGGCTCGATCCTGCCTGCCATCATATCGGGCGCGGAAATTACTGCCGTCGTCCTGTCGCTCGAGACCACCGGCCCCATGCTCATCCGGGCGTTGCAAAGCCAGGACATGTATCTGGCGGGTTCGTTCCTGATGTTCCTTGCGTTCCTGACGGTGATCGGCGTTCTGGTGTCGGACATCGCCCTTGCCATACTCGATCCGAGAATCCGCTTCGGAGGTGGTAACGTCAAATGACTTCATCCATCCCGAATCCCGGCGAAGCCCTGCCACACTATGTCTCGACCGCGCCCTTCGACCCGTCGCTGATCGAACCCAACACGTCTGGCATGGCGGCCTTCAGCAAAGCCTCGCAGTTGAAGCTCATGTGGTGGCAGTTCCGCCAGCACAAGATCGCGGTGTGGTCCGGCGCCTTTCTGGTGGTGCTTTACCTTTCGATTCTGATCTGCGAGTTCCTCGCCCCCTATAATCTCCACACCCGCAATATCGAACACATATACGCCCCGCCCCAGGCCATCCACCTCTTCAATGACGGGAAATTTGTCGGCCCCTTCGTGTATGGCCGTGAAATGACGCTCGACATGGAAAATCTGAGGCGTGTCTACCGGGACGTGCCGACCGATATCCAGCCGCTGCGTTTCTTCTGCAAGGGTGACACCTATCGTTTCTGGGGCATGTTCGAGGGCAGAACCCATCTCGTTTGCCCGGCAGAAGGCGGTGAACTGTTCCTTCTCGGCACCGACCGCCTCGGGCGTGACGTGCTGTCCCGTATCATCTACGGCGCGCGCATTTCACTGACCATCGGCCTCCTCGGCGTCGCCATGAGCTTCGTTCTCGGGATTGTGATCGGTGGCCTGGCGGGATATCGCGGCGGCACGTTTGACCTGATTGTCCAGCGCATCATCGAGGTCCTGCAATCCATTCCCAGCATTCCGCTGTGGCTGGCGCTCGCGGCCATCATGCCGGTGACCTGGAGTCCGATCCTCGTTTATCTCGGCATCACCATCATTCTCGGCATGCTGGACTGGACCGGGCTAGCGCGCGCCGTGCGTTCAAAGCTACTGGCGTTGCGCGAGGAAGACTATGTTTTGGCTGCGCAATTGATGGGAGCGGGCACACCGCGTATCATTGGCCGACATCTTATTCCGGGCTTCATGTCCCATCTTATCGCCTCGGCCACCCTGACGATACCGGGCATGATCCTTGGCGAAACAGCGCTCAGCTTCCTGGGCCTCGGCCTGCGCCCCCCGATCACAAGTTGGGGAATTCTGCTCACGGAGGCGCGCAGCGTCAGCGTCATTGCGCTATATCCCTGGCTTCTCATCCCGACGATCCCTGTCGTTCTCGTCATTCTGGCCTTTAATTTCTTCGGTGACGGACTACGTGATGCTGCGGACCCCTTCAGATAAAATGGAATACACCTTGATAAACTGCCCTTCCGAAGCCGCCTTCATCGTGAAAGGCAAAAAGAGGTGTGGCCCATGAGCTCCCGTTTGAACGACGCGCGTATTCTCATGTACAGCCACGATTCCTTCGGTCTCGGCCATCTGCGGCGGTGTCGCACCATTGCGCATGCCCTGGTGGAGGATTATCGCGGTCTCAACGTCCTCATCATTTCAGGGGCTACCATTGCAGGTGCCTTCGATTATCGCGCCCGCGTCGATTTCGTGAAAATTCCGAGCGTCATCAAGCTGCGCAATGGCGAATACACCTCGATGGACAGGCATATCGATCTTCAGGAAACGCTGAAGATGCGCCGGTCCATCATCTACCATACCGCCGAAAGCTTCCAGCCTGACATCTTCATCGTCGACAAGGAGCCCATGGGCCTTCGCGGCGAGGTGGAGGAAACACTCGCTTATCTCAAGGGACAGGGCACCAAGCTCGTCATCGGCCTGCGTGATGTCATGGATGCGCCGCAGCTGCTCGAGGCGGAGTGGAAGCGCAACAACGTCATGACCAAGATCGGCCAGCTCTATGACCATGTCTGGGTCTATGGCCCGCCGGATTTCCACGATCCGCTGACGGGGCTCGACGTTCCGCAGACGGTGCGCGACAAGATGGATTTCGTGGGCTTTCTTCAGAGATCGAAGACACAGGCGGAAACCGCGGCGCATCGGCCGGAAGGCGATTATCTTCTCATCACCACAGGCGGCGGTGGCGACGGCAGTGAATTGATCGATGACGTCATCAACGCCTACCGACATGACCCGGAGCTGACGCACAAGGCGCTGGTCGTGCTCGGCCCTTATATGCCGGCGGATCAGCGCCAGCGCTTCATGAGCAGCGTAGCCGATATACCGCACATCGAAATCATCGAATTCGACAATCGCATGGAAGATCTCGTCGCTGGTGCGCAGGCCGTGGTCTCCATGGGTGGCTATAACACTGTCTGCGAAATATTGTCCTTCGACAAACCCGCACTCGTCGTGCCCCGCACGGTGCCGCGGGAGGAGCAGCTTATCCGCGCCAGCCGCGCATCGGAGCTGGGTCTTTTCGACATGCTCCTGCCGGAAGATGCCGAGAACCCCGCCAAGATGGCGGCCGCCCTCAAAGCCCTGCCGCACCGCGCGCCGCCATCCGTCAATTCGTGCGGGCTGAAGCTCGACGGGTTGGAAAACATATCACGCAGGATTGCCGAATGGCTGCCGCCCGAGGGCGACAAGACGCCGATCACGCTCAGCGCGTAACCCGGCCTCGGCAACCAACGTTCAGAAGAGACGCGCGCAACGTGACTGATGCAAAAAAAATCGTGGTGCTCCTCAAGGGCTATCCGCGCCTGTCCGAGACTTTTATCGCCCAGGAATTGCTGGGGCTTGAAAAGGCCGGGCTGAAGCTCGAACTCATGTCCATGCGCCGGCCAACGGATAAGAAACGCCATCCTGTTCATGATGAGATCAGCGCGCCCGTCACCTACCTGCCGGAGTATCTGCATGAGGAACCTCTGCGTGTGCTGAAAGCCCTGTGGGGATGTCGCAAAAAGCCGGGCTTCACCAAGGCGCTTCGCCAGTTTCTCAGCGACCTGCCCCATGATCTCAGCCGCAACCGCTTTCGCCGTTTCGGTCAGGCGGCCGTGCTGGCCAATGAATGGCCGGAGGATGCCGGGTGGCTGCATGTGCATTTCATTCATACGCCCGCCTCAGTCGCGGCCTATACCCATCTCATCACGGGCACGCCCTGGACGATTTCGGCCCACGCCAAGGACATCTGGACCTCCAGCGACCGTGACCTTGCCGCCAAGCTGCAAAGCGCCCGCTGGGCCGTGACCTGCACTGCCGGCGGCTTTCGGCATCTGCAGACCCTTTCCGGGGTGAGGCAGAACGTGCATCTGAGTTATCATGGCCTCGATCTCACGCGTTTCCCGCATTTCGACACGCCGCGGCCGGCGAGAGACGGTTCAGATGCCGAGGATCCGGTCAGGATTTTGAGTGTCGGCCGTGCGGTCAAGAAAAAGGGAATCGATATTCTGTTGCGCGCGCTCGCCTCGCTGCCACGCAATATCCATTGGCGCTTTACCCATATCGGCGGCGGGGACGAATTGGCTGCGCTGAAAAAACTCGCGGACGAACTTGGCGTCTCCGACAGGGTCGTCTGGACGGGAGCCATGGACCAGAAGCAGGTGCTGGAGAATTACCGGCAAGCGGACCTCTTTGCCCTTGCCTGCCGCATCACCAGCGATGGCGACCGCGACGGTCTTCCCAACGTGTTGGTCGAGGCTGCGAGCCAGGCGATGACCTGCATCTCCACCAACATATCGGGCATTCCGGAGTTCTTCGTCGGTGGTGAAAACGGCCTGCTCACAGAGCCGGAAAATCCAGCGGCCTTCGCAGATGCCCTGCGCTTGGCTATTACCGATCCGCAATTGCGCCTGCGTCTTGGCAACGCCGCCGAAAACCGCGTGCGCACCGCCTTCGATCATCGCACCAGCATTGCCGAACTGAAGACGCTCTTCGAGACCGAATGGGAAAAGACACCATGACCGAGATGGAAAAGCGGCCCTGTGTTTTCTTTTATGTCCAGCATCTTCTTGGCATCGGCCATATTGCCCGCGCCAGCCGCATCGCCAATGCCCTTCAGGCGGATGGCTTCAACGTGGTTCTGGTGACGGGCGGAACGCCTGTCCCGGGATTTCCGGGTGAAGGCATCCGTCATGTCGAATTGCCGCCGATTGCCGTCAGCGATGGCAGTTTTGCCGGCCTGGTCGACAGTTCCGGCAAACCGGTGGATGACGACTTCAAGAGGCTCAGGACCGATATGCTGATCGGTGCCTATCATGGCGCCAAACCCGATATCGTCATCATTGAGGCTTTTCCCTTCGGCCGCAGGCAGGTGCGGTTCGAACTGCTTCCGCTTCTCGATGAGATCGAGGATAGCGAACCGCGCCCGCTCGTCATGGCGTCACTGCGAGATATTTTGCAGGAAAAAACCAAGCCGGGCCGGGATGAAGAAACCGTCTCGCTGGTAAAGAAACATTTCGACGCCGTGCTCGTGCACGGCGACCCGGATTTCGCCCGGCTGGAAGATACTTTTCCCCTCGCCAGCGAGATACGTCAGCGTATTGTTTATACCGGCCTGGCGGCCCCGCTTCCACCGCCGGAACCGGTCGAGAAATTCGATATTGTGGTCTCCGCCGGCGGCGGCGCTGTCGGTGCGGCCCTTGTCCGGGCCGCCCTTGAGGCCGCGCCGCTGCTGGACGGTATCAAGAGCTGGTGTCTCATCACCGGTCCCAATATGCCACAGGCGGATTTCGATGCGATATTGGCTGCAGCACCGGAAAATATCTCCGTTTTCCGCTTCCGCAAGGATTTCGCGAGCTTGCTCGCCGGCGCGCGCCTTTCGGTGTCACAGGCCGGCTACAACACCGTCTGCGATATTCTTCAGGCAAAATGCCGTTCGCTCCTCATCCCTTTCGCGGCCGGCGGTGAAACCGAACAGAGCGCCCGTGCGGAGCGGCTGGCCGGGCTTGGGCTTGCCCATGTGCTGGAAGAGAAAGATATTTCGCCAGCCTCCATGGCCGAAGCGATCAAGGCGGCACTCGTCCTGCCGCCACCCGGTACGGTCCACCTCAATCTCGATGGCGCCGCCGGGACGGCTAGGACGCTGCATCGGCTTTATGATGAGCGGTAAGGATCGCCTTTAGTTCACGCACCGCTGCCTCATCCGTGACTTTGCGCCCCGCCCCGGTGAAACCGAGCTTCGCTACGCGGCTTTCCGGATCGTAATGAGGAACGGCGGAACAGGATGCGTGGATTTCGGTGATTGGAAGCCGGTCAAGCAGCGTCTGTACGCTTTGCGGACGCACGCCGGCACCCGGCATGATGGCGATCCGCCCGGCGGCGACCTCCGACAAGCGGGCCAGAGTCTCCACCCCTTCCAGCGCTGAACGTGCGCCGCCGGAAGTGAGAATTCTGGAAAAGCCCAGCGCAACGGCGGCCTCGAGGGCTTCATCCATGGCGGGAACGACATCGAAAGCCCGGTGAAGCGTCACATCCAGACCGTTGGCATGACGACGCAGCTCTTCGAGCAGCGGAAGATCGAGGGAGCCGTCCTCGCGCGATGCACCGAGCACCACGCCGGAAAGGCCCGCGGCGCGCGCGGCATCTATATCGCGTTTCATCACATCCGCTTCATCACGCGTGAAAACGAAATCGCCGGCACGTGGCCTGATCATCACGCTGACGGGCAACCCATAAGCCGCAGCGCGGTGCATAAAGCCGACAGACGGGGTGACCCCGCCGCCGGACAGTGCCGCGCAAAGTTCGATACGGTCTGCCCCGCCTCTCACTGCGGCTTCCAGACCGGCCACATCGTCCACGCAAATCTCGAGAATCATCATAGCCTCTTTCATTCGATGGCGGTTACCTGCGGCGACCGATCCCATCAAGGGCGTAGAGCATATAAACCCCGCCAATCCCGACGATCGCCCCGAGGATCGACGTTCCCGAATAATTGGAGACGAGCGTGCCAAGGGCAAAAATCAGGGCGCCCAGACCCGCTCCAAGAAAAATATTGACAGCGATCAGCGAACTGCCGAGGCCCGGCCGGTCCGCGATCAGTTCCTGCAGGTAGGTGATGGGTATGCTGATGATCGCGGCCGCCCCCAGTGCGCTGATGACGGTCTGGGCATAGATATGCCACGGCGCCGATGCGAGCCCCTGCAGGATCAGGTAAACAGCGTAAAGCAGTGCGCCCGCGGCAAGCGTCAGCGTCTGGGGCACCTTCTTTTCTATCCAGCCCCACAGCAGGATGAAAACGATTTCCAGCGCAGCGACGATACCGGCGACGATGCCGATATCGGCCACCGTACCCTTGGCCTGGCCGGTAATGATGAGGGAGCGCACGGAATCGTTCAAATGCAGCATCGAGCAGATCAATGCAATGGCGACGATCCGAAGCAGCACCCGACGCGATCCGATTTCACCAAGCGAGGCGCGCAGGCCAAAACGCGCTTCGGTACTGGCCGAGGCGGGCGTGGCGGCGCGCGGCAGGCAGAAGGCCACCAGCAGAAAACAGACGAGCGCGCAGATGCCCGAGAACAAAAACGCGGTCAGCATGTTTCCGGAATTCACCAGAAATACCCCCACAAGCCCCGGCACCAGCACCCAGGAAAGCGAGATCGTCGCCCGCATGATGGAATTCACCGCGATCATCTCGCCCGTCGAAAGATTGCGGGCGTCGGCGCGCACATGCGCAAAGATCAGCGAATTCATCGCGCCGAAAATTGGCAAAAGCACGAGTTTGGAGGCCACAAAGGCAGTGGCATTACCGGCGAGATACACCAGCAGGTAGCCGCTGACACCGAACAGCGCGATATAGAGCATTGGCTTGCGATATTCACCCAGCCTGTCAGCGACGATGCCCATAAGTACGCTGGCGCTGACATTGATGACGGCGGCAAACAGCATCAGCAGCGAATAGACGGTGTTGCTGAGCCCGATTTCGCGAATGCCGATCACCGCCTGATAGGGCGCGGTCGCCGCATTCGAAAATCCGAAGAACAGGATGGCGAGCGCCCCGATGCGGATCGACGGATTGTTGATGACGATGGAAAGAGCCGACGGCATGGATGTTCGCCTGAGATGATCCGGCAAAGCCGGATCGCTGGATTGAAGCTACCGGACCGCTGTCATCGCCAGCGGACCGAAAGGGCAGGATTCGGGATATAATCGAAGTGCGGCTCCCAGGGATAAAAATCGCCCTCCCGACGGCGATTGGGAAGATTTTCAATATCCTGATTGATTACACCCTCCGTCAACGCCATGAGGTTGGGATTGGCGATTGGCGCAAGCTCCGGCGACAGGTAACCGGATTTCACCACCAGAAGCCGCACGTCCTTCGGATCGAAGCCAAGACGGGTGAAATCCGAAATCATGTGATAGGGCCGGCGACGGGCCGCCAGAATGACCGTGATTCCGCCGATGGCGATCACAGCCTGCCGCTGATCTGCCGCACCGGGATCGTCCAGTGTAACAACCTCGGCTTCAACGGTGACGGACGGGCTCTTCGGATCAAGACTTCCGCCGATCTTCAGGGAAAGGATCGCGCCTTCGCCCGCCGCAAAACAGGCTTCGACCGCAGGCCTGTCGGTAATGCCGCCCAGCAATGCACCCTGCCAGTCACGCGCAAGGAGCGCCGCCAGAACATCGGCGCGATCGCCCACCCCGCCGCCAGTGGGGTTATCGCCCGAGTCCGCCAGAATGATCGGCCGGGTGGTCGTCGTTTCCGCAATATCCAGAATTTTCGCGAGCGGCTCCGTCACGGGACCGAAATGAAAATCCTGCCGGGCGTCCCAGTAGGATTGCGCGATCTCGGCCGCAATTGCCTGTGCGGCCGCTTTATCCGTTCCCGTCACCACGGCGCAAGCGGTCGCTCTCGGTTCATCCGCCCAGACGTAGCCGATCATGAAATTCGCATCCCAGATGCCAGGGCGGGCGTCATGATCAGGAAGGAAAGCATAAAGGCTCCTGGCCGGCTCGTCTTCCGTGGAAGTCTTCTCGCCGGGCAGCAGAACGGGGATTTTCGCCCAGGCGATACCGGGTCTTGTCCCTGTCTCCAGGGCCCTGATCAACATCGTCCAGGCGCGCACCATCGTCTCCCGCACATCGATATGCGGCGCAGTTCGATAGCCGGCAAATATGTCGAGTTGATCGATGATCGTCTGGCTGACATTACCGTGCAGGTCGTAGCTCGCGGAGATGACGACATCCGGTCCGACCACGGTGCGGGCGCTTGAAATCCAGTCGCCCTCCGCATCGTCCATGCCTTCAACATTCATCGCGCCATGCATGGAGAGATAAAGTCCGTCCAAGGGCAATGAGGCTTTCAGACGCTCGAGGAATTCCCGCTTGAAAGCGTCGTAGGCCGGGCGCGACACCGGACCGCCGGGCACCGCCCGGGCGTGCAGAAGCGGCAGCACCTCCGCTCCGCCTTCGCCGAGAAAGTTGAAATATTCGGCCTCCAGCAACTCCGCGCCGCGAAAGACGCGAAAATCCTCCTGTCCCATCAACACCGGCGAGTAGGTGCTGCACTCAGTATGGATTCCACCAACGGCAATACGCATGTCACCTTCCCCTCAATACACCGGACTAAAGGGAACGATGGCCGCAAAACGCAACCAATCCTTCTGCGCCTTCGGTGTCCAGGCCGCCTCGGCAATGGCCGGTAGCCGCGGGAAGACCAGATGGTTGAAATAGGCGCGGTTGAGGAAATGTTCTGACCAGATGCAGGCCTGAACGCCCTTCATCCTCTCCTTCAACTCCTCTGGAAAATCACCGATCGCCTCATAAGAGTAGGTGTGGGAAGGCGGAACGGTGCCGGCCCAGCTGGCACCCGGCTCCTGCCAGGCTTCGTCCTGAACCATGTCGAGATAATAGGCCTGCCCCGGGGTCATCACCACATCGTAACCCTGCCTTGCGAGTTCAAGGCCGACCTCCGGCTTCTGCCACGCCATCAGCAATGTTCCCGCGGGGTCGACGCCGCCGCCGTGCGAAACCTCGTCCCAGCCGGCCAGCTGACGGCCGCGCTCGTGCAACATGGCCTGAATGCGTTTCATGAAGTGGGACTGGATACCGAAAGTACCATCCAGTCCCTCCTTTTCCATCAGCGCCTTGGCGAGTGGCGAGGCGAGCCAGGATCCGTCCGCAACCTCATCGCCGCCGATGTGGATCAGCCGAGACGGGAACAGCTCCACCATCTCGTCGAAAACCTTGCCGAGGAATTCGTAAGTGAGTTCGATGGCGGGATTGAGCGCGTTGTTAGGATATCCCTGCACGGAGCGATAGCTGTCAGGGGCTTCCTGCCCGTCCGTCAGTTCCGGATAGGCGACGAGGGCAGCCGTACTATGGCCGGGAATATCGACTTCCGGCACGATTTCCACATTCAGCGCCGCCGCATGGGCAATGACCATGCGCACATCGTCCTGGGTATAATAACCGGAGACCGGTTCCGCGCCGTTGCCAAGCTGCGGCAGAAGCGGCGCATCCGGGCCGCGTGTGGCGCCGACCGTGGTCAATAACGGATAAGCCTTGATTTCAAGACGCCACGCCTCATCATCCGTCAGATGCCAGTGGAAGCGGTTCATGCGCAGCCATGCAAGAATATCGATGAGCCGCACGACATCCTGCGTCGGATAAAATTGCCGCGAGACATCCAGGTGGCAGCCCCGCCAGCTATAACGCGGCGCATCGCTGATTGTGCCGGACGCGGGAAAACGGAACCTCGGATCGAGACGCGCGCCATGCAGCAATTGCGCCAGAACCGTCAGGCCATACTGCAGCCCGG
The DNA here is from genome assembly GCF_003938925.1 of Agrobacterium sp. FDAARGOS_525. NCBI lineage: Bacteria > Pseudomonadati > Pseudomonadota > Alphaproteobacteria > Hyphomicrobiales > Rhizobiaceae > Agrobacterium > Agrobacterium sp. FDAARGOS_525. The sequence goes on from NZ_RKIU01000003.1 coordinate 710,970, forward strand.
CAGCGGCCGAGTATTCCACGACAACAAAGTCAGAGGAAAAGGAAAGGCGATAACCTTCCGCCTCCAGTCCGCTATGCTGTTTGAAGTGCAGGGCCTTTCCCTCATGGACAGGGGCGAGGCTGAAGGGCACGTGCCCGACGGCAAATAGCCTGCGGAACAGCGAAAGCACGGTTTCCACCGCAAGGACTTCATCGGCCTTGGCATCTTCCGACGGGAAGAGCGCGACGGGAAAGCCGTCGCCGGGTTCGGCATCGATTTCGGCAGGCCAGGGCTGGATGGCAAAAGGCAGAACAAGCTTGCCTTCCGGAAGCAGCACCGGCGCCGGCTCGCTGTGACGCCCGTCCAACATCAGGTCCCCGACATCAACGGCGCGATGCGTGCCGTCGGCAAGGCTGATATAGGCGGATTTTGCACCATCCGTGCGATGCCGGGCGGGCCTCAGCAACCCATCGACGGTGAAACGCCAGGATTTGCCAGGTTCCAGCACGAAATCGGCAGGTGGCGCGAATTCATGGAAATTGGCGTTACGGCGCAGATAAACCGCATTGCCGCAAACCGGCTTGTCTACCGTCCGCGTCAGCGACGTGTAAACGATACGGAAATCCCTCAGCGGCTCTCGGGCAAGATTGATCAGCGTGAAGGTGAAGCCTCCGGATGCCGATTCCGCCAGTGGATGCCATGAATTTTCGAGACGATAGTTTGCGAGCGCCATGATGCTCCCCTTTATTGCGCATTTGACCCTATGAGAGGGCTCGGTCAGTAGTGTTCGGATTGCGAGAAAGTGCGGGCCAGCGGCGCCTGCCCCGCCGTGAGACCGCAATCGACCGGCAGGCACACGCCGCTGATGGCCGCCGCCTGCGGTCCCGCCAGAAAGGCGACCGCATTCGCCACGTCTTCGGGTTTCACGATGCGCTGCAGCGGATACCAGCGCTTCGCCTCCTCGAAGACCTGGGGATTGGCAGCGGCCCGCACCTCCCACGCCTGGGTGCGCACGGTGCCCGGCGCGACAGCGTTGGAACGGATACCGAATTTCCCGTATTCGACGGCGATGAGTTTCGTCAGGTGGATCAATCCGGCCTTCGCCGCACTATAGGCTGGATGGCCAAAAACCGACATGCCGTTGACCGACGTAATATTGACGACGGAACCCTGTGTCCGCTTCAGCGCGTCTTCAAAAGCCCGAAAGCAGAGAAACGGTGCTTCGAGATTAAGGGCATTGTCCTGCCGCCATATTTCGGCGGTCGTGTCGTGCAGACTGACAGCCCTCGCGGCACCGGCATTGTTGACGAGTGTCGCCACATCGCCCAGCTCCGCGACGTCAGCCGCCAGCCTCGAAAGATCTGCAGGATCGGTGACATCGCAGGCTTTTGCAACGAAACCGGATCCGGAAAGCAGAGAAAGCGCACTGGAAAGGGCTTCAGCATCGATATCAACCAGCACCACCTTCGCATGGCTTTCAGAAAGCGCCGCGGCAATCGCCCGCCCGATATCACCTGCCGCGCCGGTCACGATGGCGAGCTGGTCTTTCCTGTCCTTCATCTCCTGCAACTCCCTTGAAGTTTCACGACCCCTGTTGCGGGGTCTCGGGCCGAGCAGCCCACGTTTTCATCATCCCACCTTCAGTCGCCGAGCAATTGCTTGTCATCCGAATCGCGATGCTCCACGAGCTGCTGCTTGATGTGACGCAACGTCACCATCGATCTTTGCCGGTGGTGATAAGCAGCAAGCGTCGCCAGAACATCGACGGCGGCCAGATAGGCGTAGCGCGATGAAGTCGGGCGGAAGATATTGTTTCCCTCGGGCACGTTGACACCCACCACCATATCCGCGGCCGCGGCAAGCGGCGTGTCGCTCTGGGTAAGCGCGATGGTGGTAACCCCCATGTCGCGAGCCAGCCTGAAACACTTCACCAGCTCCATGTTGCGGCCGGAAAAGGAGGAGCCGATAATCACGTCCTCCTTTCGCGCCGCGGCGGTCATCATCAGCTGCATGCTGTGATCGGCGCTGGTGGAGACACGCAAACCCAGGCGAAAAAGCCGGTTCTGGATTTCCGAAGCGATCATTGAGGAATTGCCGCCCGCGCCGAAGGCATAGATCATGCCGCTATTGGCGATCTTGATCGCCGCTTCATCGGCAAGGGCAGGATCGAGCGTCCTGTGCAACAGGAAAAGTGCTTCCTGAGCCTTGGCAAGCACCTCTTCCGCGACGTCCGAGGGGCCGGTGCTGGACGGTTCGGAGGTGAGGTATCGGATACCGACATAAGCCGTCTTGGCGAGACTGACCTTGAAATCCGAAAAGCTCTGGCAGCCCAGCCGGCGGCAGAACCGCGTCACCGTCGGCGGAGACACTTCGGCGCGGGCGGCAAGTTCAATGATCGACGCATTGACGGCGAATTCGAAATCCGAAACCAGAATATCGGCAATCCGCCGCTCCGATTGCGAGAATTGTCCCCTGTCTTCTTGTATTCTTGCGAAAATATCCATGCTCACCGGTCTCCGTTCCGCCAAAACTTAAGGCTTGGCCCCGTTTCCGATGCACCCTAATCCAGGCCGCCCGTCAACCGAATAAAGCCGGGAGCCGCCGTTGTTCCGTCCTCCCGAAGACACGCCTGACATCCTCAATATGAAAACAGTTTTCTCTGTTGATTGGAAGATGAGCATATGCCAACAATAATCACCAGAGAAATTTCCAATTCCTGAAAATAATTTCAACAACGGACCAGAATCATGCGCGATCCCTTCCAAAACCCCTTCGCCGAAACCGACAGCGCCCGCCATTCCATCTGGGAGATGCTGGTAACGCGGGACATCGACGCTTTCCTTGCAGCCGACTGGTCCAGGGTAGCGGATGATTTCGTTGAAGACGGCTTCCTCGGCATCAATGCCAGTCGGGATGCAAATCCTGACAACTGGCGCCTGTCTTTCCCCTCCCTTGCCGCCTATCGCGACGAATGGCTGCGGCAGGCGAAGGATTTCCAAACCCAGCAATTTGCTGAAGACCCACGCCATGCGATCTTCACCACCACCACGCTTGAGGAAATCGAAGTGGAAGGCGAAACCGCGCTGGTTCGCAAGAAATTCGACGGCGGAATTCGCAGGGCCGATGGCGGTTTCGACGTCATGAAGTGGCAGACGCTTTATTACTGCCGGCTGCATGAAGGACGCTGGAAGATCAGCGGTTTTACCGGCTACATGCCCAACCCCATGCCGTGATCCAACGGAGATGCTGGAGTTCAGTGAACGCCGGGCCAAAAGCCCGGCGTTATTTTTTCGCCCGGTGACGGGCAAAAATCGCCGGACACCGATCGCATCAGGAAAAGCCGGGCGCGTTAGGACAGAGTGCATGGCCCGACTCCCAGCCGTTATTGTATCAGCTTGAGGACGGAAAGATCGACGCGCCGCTCGAGAGCAATGCCGCTTTCGTCGAACAGGTGACAATCCGATGCCTTGATGCCGGTGACGATGGGCTCGTCCACCACCACGGGTGCGGAGCCGGAAAGCAGCGCGCAATAATTTTCACCTGTCGGCGCGACGCCATAGGCGATCGTGTTCACACCGAGCCGCTCGATGACACTGGGAGCCACCTTGATGTTGAGGTCCGCCGGCTCGAGGCCGGTATGTTCGGGGCGAATGCCAAGCGTTAGCTGCGCGCCTTCCAGAGCAGCGCGAGGTTCCACCGGCACAGTGATCGTCTGGCCCTCATAAGCCACCGTTACACCCTCGGGACCGACGGATTTGCAGGTGACCTTCAGGAAGTTCATTTTCGGATTACCGATGAACCCCGCGACGAACAGGTTCGCCGGCTTGTGATAAAGTTCGAGCGGCGCGCCCACTTGGGCGATTTCGCCGGCATTCAGCACAACGATGCGGTCCGCCATGGTCATGGCCTCCACCTGATCGTGTGTGACATAGATCATCGTTGCCTTGAGCGTCTTGTGAAGATTAGTGAGCTCGATGCGCATATCGGCGCGAAGGGCGGCATCAAGATTGGAAAGCGGTTCGTCGAACAGGAATATCTTCGGTTCACGAACGATGGCGCGGCCGATGGCAACGCGCTGGCGCTGTCCGCCGGACAACATGCCGGGGCGCTGCTGCAGGCGCTGGTCGAGCTGAAGAATCTTCGCAACGCTCTCCACCTTGTCCTTGATCTTGCCCTCTTCCATCTTTTCGACGCGCAAAGGAAAAGCGATGTTTTCGAAAACAGTCATATGCGGATAGAGCGCATAGGACTGGAAGACCATGGCGATACCACGCTTGACCGGCGGCAGTTCATTGACCTTCACGCCGTTGATGACGACGTCGCCGCCGGAAATATCCTCAAGGCCGGCGATCATGCGCAGCAAAGTGGATTTGCCGCATCCCGAGGGGCCGACAAAAACGACGAACTCGCCATCCCTGATGTCGAGCTGAACGCCCTTGATGACTTCGAAATGTCCATAGTTCTTGCGGACGTTGTTGAGATAAAGCTGACCCAAGACTTGCCTCTCCCGTCAGCGGCCGAAATCTGGCCGCATTCAGAGACGTTCCGGACAATGATGCGGAAACCGCGTCAGACCGGAACCGTTGAAAAACACGAGAAAGAGCAGCCACAGGGGGCGGCGACCAATCTCACGGCGAAACGGACCGGTTGCGGGCATTACGCCCGCAACCGTCGCAATCGGATTATTTATATTGCTCGAGAGCGCCAGAAGCCTTCTTTGCCGCATCTTCCGGCGTTGCCTTGCCGGTAACGACAGACTGAACCATCTCGATCATCACGTCCTGGAAACCCTTGTAGTCCGTGAAGAGCGGCTCCGGCCCACCATAGGCGATACCGTCGATCAGCGGCTTCCAGAAGGGATCCTTCGCAACGAATTCGTCTACCTTGGCAGACGGACGCAGCGGGGTGAGGCCCGCACCGCCCTGCAGCTCATATTCGCCCTGAGGGCCGGGCGACGTGATGAACTTTGCAAATTCGGTCGCCTTTTCTTCAACCCCGGTTCCCTTGAAGATCGCCAGGCTGTCGGTGATGAGCAGCGTGCCGGGACCCTTGGCTTCCGGGCCGAGCGGCAGGGTCGCGATACCCCAGTTGATCTTGGTTTCCTGCAGGCGTGTTGCGGCGCCCGAGCCGGCCTGGATCATGCCGACCTTACCATCGAGGAAGATGGCGCGGATTTCATTCTGCTCATAGGCCGTTGGGCCTTCCACGGAATAGGGCGTGATGTCCTTGTAGGCCTTCAGCGCCGCGACAACCTGCGGGCTGTCGACCGTGATCTTGTCGCCGTCGATCACCTTGCCGTTGTTGGTATAAACCCAATGCATGAACTGGTGCATGGTGTTGTCGAAGGTCTTGGCGGGGAGGCCGTAACCGGCAATACCCGTCTTTTCCTTGATCTGCTTGGCGAAGGCTATTTCTTCAGCCCATGTCTTCGGCGGCACTTCGGGATCGAGACCAGCCTGCTTGAACAGGTCCTTGTTCCAGTATAGCGCCTTGGTCGAGAATGCGACGGGAACGCCCCACTGCGTGTCCTCGAACGTCACCGTGTCGACGATGTTGGGGTAATAGCTCTTCTTTTCGTCTTCGGTCATCGGCACCGGAACGATCAGATCGTTCTGCGCGAACTGCTTCAGCGTGCGCGAACCGACATAGGCCATGGCGACGGGCGTGCCGGCGGCGGCAAGCGTTGTCGCCTTGTCCTGGCACTGCGCCCAGCCGACGACCTCGGGCACAACCTTCCAGCCCTCGTTCTTGCCTTCCCATTCCTTGATGTATTTTTCGTGGATCGGGTCCATCTTGTCGCCGCAATAGATCCAGCTGATCTCCTTGTCGGCCGCGTGCGCAGTCACCGTGGTAAGGGCAGTGGAACCGGCAAATGCGAAAGCGCAGAGCGCCAATCCGTAATGTTTCAGTGCCATATGTAGTCTCCCGTTTTGGTGGTCGTTCCGGTTGTTGTTTATTTCACCGCGCCGGCGGTCAGCCCGCTGACGAGATATCGTTGCATGAAGAAGATCACGACCATGGCCGGCGCAATGCCGACGAAGCTGGCCGCCATCAACTCATTCCAGATGACTTCCTGACGACCGAAATAGGCGAAGAGGCCGATGGGCAGCGGCATATATTCGGTCTTGGAATTGAAAGTGAGCGCGAAGATGAACTGCTGCGCATAAGCGCCGATGAAGGTTGTGATGGAGACCACGGCGATACCCGGCATCGCAAGCGGCAGGATCACCCGACGGAAGGTGTAGAAGTAGCTTGCGCCATCCACATAGGCCGCCTCTTCCAGTTCCCGCGGGATACGCAGCATATAGGTGCGCAAAAGCCAGATCGCGGTCGGGATCAGGAAAGCGGCTCCGGGAATGATCATCGCCAGATAGGTGTTCAGCACACCCATATTGCGCATCAGCCGGTAAAGCGGGATCAGGAGCACGGCGCCGGAGAACATGTTGATCGCCAGAAATGCACCGAGCAATTGCCCGCGGCCGCGAAACTGGAACCGGGCGAAGGCATATGACGCCGGAACCACCAGAAGCAGAACGATGATCGTGGAGATCGTCGAAATGAAGAACGAGTTGAAAACGTAGCGGGCGAAGCCCGGAACGCTGACCCACATGGTGCGGTAGGCCTCGAAGGAACCGTTTGTCGGCCAGAACTTGTAAGGCGAGGAAAACAGCAGGCTGAGCGGTTTCAGCGAAACCAGGAATCCTTCGACGAAGGGCGCCAGCACGAAGGTCAGGAACACGGCGATACCGCAATAAATCCCGACAATTTCATACCACCTGTAGCGGTTGATCATCGCATTCTTGTCGGTCATCGGCTGGCCTCCTGCGAGATGCGGCTGGTAATGCGGAAGTAGAAATAGGTGAAGATCGACAGGAAGATGCAGATCAGCACGGCGCGCGCGGCACCCTCACCATATTTGTAAGAGCCGATCGCCGTCTTGTACGTGTCGATGATCATGGTCGTGGTCTGGCCGGTCGGTCCGCCCTGCGTCAGGATCCAGATGATATCGAAGGAATTAAAGGTCGATATCAGCGAGATCATCGACATGGTAATCATCGCGGGCAGCATCAGCGGTAGCGTGATGCGGCGGAAGCGGTAGAGGCGGCTTGCCCCGTCTGTCCAAGCGGCCTCGTAGAGATCCTGCGGAATGGCCTGGATGGCCGCCAGCAGATAGAGCGTCACCATCGGCACGCCGATCCAGACGTCAGTGACGATCGTTGCCCAAAATGCCGTTCTGCCATAGGCGAGGAATGCGACCGGACCATCCACCAGACCGAGGTTCTGCAGCACGCCGGAAATCATGCCGAACTGGCCGTTATACATCCAGCCCCACATGAAGATGCCGATAGCCATCGGTACGATCCACGGCGGCATTGTCAGGATGCGAAACAGCGCCCGGCCGGGAACGGCGGAGTTCAGCAGCACTGCACCAAAGGTGCCGATGATCATCTTTATCGAGACGGAAAAAAACGTCCAGATAAAGGTCCGCGTGATGACATCGGCAAAAGTCGCGTTGAAGATCTTCTCGTAATTGATGAAGCCGACCCAATTTGTCGTTTTCCTGAGCGACGCATCGGTAAAGGACAGGATGAAGGTATCGACAAGCGGATAAGCAACGATAACCGTGATGTATAAAAGCGCCGGCAGAAGAAGGAGCCAGGCAAAGACGACAGCGCTGCGTTTCGCTTCCATCGCGCCGCCCCTCAAGCCGTTTTCACGGCGGGGGATTTCGGCTGCCCATGCAGGGCCAGATCATATGCCTCCCAAACCGGCTTCAGATCGACCACCTTGCGGCCATGACGCGCTTCATCCATCGCAAGCGCCAGAATACCGGCCTCGATTGCGTCGAGCGCGGAAACCGGAAGCGACGCGCCCCTGACGACATGGGCGATGACGTCCTCCGCCATCTGCTCGTCCGCACCATAATGCTGCGAGAGCGTGGTTGCCGCCGAATAGGTCTTGGCCAGGGTCTTTTCATTGGTGCGGGCATTGTGCACGTTGAGAAAACCGCGCACGAAATCGCCCTCCGCCATGCCCTTGGCGCCGATGACGCAGAAACGGCGGAAATCATCGGGAACGTTGAGATTGGTATGGAAAGCAAGCGAAGCGCCGTTTTCATATTCGACGATCGCCGTCTGGTAATCGATGATGTCGCCGTCGCTGTCGAAAACCTTGTCGGATCCCATCCAGCCGCTCGGCTTGCGATGGTAAACCTCCATGTCGTTGATGCCATCATTCTGCGGCGCATTGGCCGGCGTGAAACTTTTGCGCCCGCCAAAGCTCGATACGAAACGGGGTCGCGCGCCGACAACACCATTGTAGAGATCGAGATCGTGGCAGCATTTTTCGAGCATGAAGGAGCCGGAATAGTGCTCGTAACGCCGCCAGTCGCGCATGAAGAATGCGCCGTGATAGGGCGGAATATGCTCGGAAGCCTCGATGGAAACGACATCGCCAAGCTTACCTTCAGCCTGTGCGGCGCGCAGATCGCGGTAAAGCGGCGAATATCGCAGAACGAGTCCCACCAGCAACCGCTCGTGACCATGCTTGTTGAGGAGCCGGGCAAGTTCGAGGCTTTCCTCGATGCTGACGACGATCGGCTTTTCGGAGAAGATGGTGCAACCCGCCTCAAGACCAATGCGGATATGGTCGAGATGCATGTGGTTCGGCGAACCGATCATCAGGAGATCGAATTTTTCATTGGCGATCAAGGCCTCGGGGCTGTCGTAAGCCTTGCCGGCCGAAATCCCCTTTTCCTTGAGACCCGGCAAGCCCGCCGGCGCCGGATCGACATAACCGACGATCTCGAAATCCTTGTCGATCTCATGAAAAACGTAGCCCAGATAACCGAGACGGAATCCGAGTCCGATAATTCCCACCTTCATGAACTTTGTTCCCTGCTCATTCGTAAATAATTTTCGCAGATTCAGCCAATTCTCCGCTGGCTATTCAGTTATCTGCGATAATTTCCAACCATGATGAAATTAGTTTTCAAAACGGTCAAGCAAAATTCGATTTACTCTGGCAAGTCGCGGATATGAAACCGATTCTTCCAGGCCAGCAGGACGCGCAACAGCTATTCACCGGCAACCGATGCCAAAACAATACCAAAAAAATGCCAATCGTCTAGAGCAATTACAATGCTCAGAAAATTTTTTTGGTTAATGCGGAAATTTCGATCATAAGGCCTTAAATTGAGGCATTAGAACGAAAAAAGCTCCGATTAATAATACAAGTTCGCCAATGGTTCTATTTTGGTATTGCTGATCGCGACTTGTGTGGTATAGCCAGAAGCAGCCATATCGTATTGTAACAGAGGTTATGAATGAACGGGGCAGCGCTTAATCTGGAGGATCTGCAATCGGGTGGCGGCCCGCTTTACCTAAAGCTGCGCCAGACGATTGAAGACGCCATCAATGGTGGCCGCCTGAAACATGGCGATGCCTTGCCGCCAGAGCGCGACATTGCGGAAAGTGCCTGCGTCAGCCGCGTCACGGTGCGCAAGGCTGTGGATGACCTCGTGCGCGACGGCCTCCTCGTCCGGCGGCACGGTTCCGGTACCTTTGTCGTCAAGCCGATCACCCGCATGCAACAGCCTCTGACCAAGCTCACTTCGTTTACGGAGGACATGCGCCGGCGTGGCATGACGGCGAGCACCCGCTGGCTGGACAGAGGCCTCTTTCACCCCACCGGCGACGAAATGATGGCGCTTGGCCTTTCACAATCGGCCATGGTGGCGCGGCTCACCCGTCTGCGCCTTGCCAATGACCAGCCGATCGCGCTTGAAGTCACGAGCCTGCCAGGCGATATTCTGCCCGACCCGCAACTGGTCGAAAATTCGCTCTATCTTGAGCTTGAGAAAAGTGGCATTCGCCCGGTGCGCGCCATCCAGCGCATCTCTGCCCGTAACCTTACCGATGAAGAAACCCTGCTGCTTGGCGTTCCGCCGGGCTCGGCAGCGCTTTCCGTTCAGCGAATGGCCTATCTGGAAAGCGGGCGCCTTATGGAAATATCCCGTGCGCTGTACCGCAGCGACGCCTATGACCTCGTCGCCGAACTGACGATGGGCCCGAGTGACCACCAGTGATCAAGGACAGAACAATGACAACCCTGATGCGCCAGGAAATCGATGAGATTCCCGATGCAGTCGCCCGCCTGCTCGACAATGCCAATTCGGACTTCCAGGAAGCCGGCGCCAAGCTGAAGGCCCGTGATCCGGCCGTTATCGTCACCATCGCCCGTGGATCTTCCGATCACGCCGCCCATTTCCTGAAATATGCCATCGAACTGCAGACCGGGCTTCCGGTCGCCTCGCTCGGCCCGTCGCTCGCCTCGATCTACCAGACGAAGCTGCGGCTGGAACGGGCGGCGGCCATTGCCGTTTCGCAATCGGGCAAGAGCCCGGATATCGTCGCCTTGGCGCAAAGTGCGCGCGATGGCGGTGCGCTCACTTTCTCGCTCGTCAACACCCTGCCATCTGCGCTTGGCGATGCCGCCGATCACGCGATCGATATACAGGCTGGCCCGGAAAAAGCCGTGGCTGCCACCAAATCCTTCGTCAACTCCATCGTTGCCGGTCTCGCGATCCTTGCCGAATGGACGGAAGACAGCCTGCTTGCCAAGGCGATCAGCGCCCTGCCGCAGAATTTCGCCCGGGCCGTCGCCCTTGACTGGAGCCACATCGGCGAGGCGGTCAAGGGTGAGGAATCGCTTTATATGCTTGGCCGTGGTCCTGCTCTCGCCATCGCCGCGGAAGCCGCGCTGAAATGCAAGGAAACCTGCGAACTGCACGCGGAAGCCTATTCGTCGGCGGAAGTCATGCATGGCCCGGTTTCGCTGGTCGCGCCGAGATTTCCGGTGATCGCCTTTGCCGCCCGTGACCGCGCCGAGACCTCCGTGACGGAAATTGCCGCAAATCTCTCCCGCAAGGGCGCCAATGTTTTCGTTACATCCTCAAAAGGCAGCCCCGCCAAGTCCCTGCCCTTCGTGGAAACCAACCATCCGCTGACCGATGCATTGTTGTTGATCGCGCCGTTTTACGGCTTCATCGAGCAATTGTCGCGTCTGCGCGGCTTCAACCCGGATGCGCCGGTGGCGTTGAAGAAGGTGACGGAAACTCAATGAGCGGCATCAAGGCATTTGTCGGCGCCCGCATTTTCGATGGTGCCGCATGGCACGACGACAGGGTGCTCGTGACCGTGGATGGCCGTGTCGGCGACATCAGTGGCCGCATGTCCGCACCGGCAGAAGCCGAGATCATCGACGCGCCAGGATTGCTGATCACGCCTGGCTTCATTGACCTTCAGGTCAACGGCGGCGGTGGGGTGATGTTCAATAACCAGCCGGATGCGAAAGGAATAGCCCGGATCTGCTCCGCCCATGCGAAATTCGGCACCACGGCGCTGATGGTCACGCTCATCACCGACCGGCCGGATATCACATTGCGAGCCGCTGAAGCGGGCATTGACGCCCAAAGAGAAAGGGTGCCCGGCTTTCTCGGCCTGCATTTCGAGGGCCCGCATCTTTCGGTTGCCCGCAAGGGCACACATGATCCGGCACTGATCCGCAAAATGGAAGCGCCTGATCTGGCGGTGCTGACCGGATGCAAGGCAAAACTCCCCTTCGTGATGACGACCGTTGCCCCAGAGAATGTAACCTTGGAACAGGTCAAGGCGCTGGCAGAAGCCGGCATCGTCGTCAGTCTCGGCCACACGGACACAGGACTCGACATGGCGACTGCCTATGCCGAAGCAGGTGCTTCGATGGTCACACATCTTTTCAATGCCATGAGCCCGCTCGGTCATCGCGAGCCGGGGCTCGTGGGGGCGGCACTTTCAAACGGTAAGCTCGATTGTGGATTGATCGCCGACGGTTTCCATGTCGATCCGGCCGCGATGGGCATTGCGCTGCGCGCAAAGAATGGCCCGGCCCACATCTTCCTCGTCACTGATGCCATGTCGACTATCGGCACCGACGATGATGGTTTTGAGCTGAATGGCAGGCGTGTCTATCGCAACGGCGGCCGGCTGACGCTTGAAGACGGTACGCTGGCGGGGGCGGATATCGATATGCTCTCCTGCATTCGCTTCATGCACGAAAAGCTGGACACGCCGCTGGAAGAGGCCTTGAGAATGGCGTCCGCCTATCCTGCCGAGGCAATCGGCGCTTCTGGCAAAGGCAGGCTTCTGCCTGGTTTCGATGCGGATTTTGTCATGCTTACATCTGAACTTCAGATGCATTCGACATGGATCGGCGGAGATAAGATCCACGATGCCGCACGCTCCGGAGACTGAATCATGATCGTTTGTTTCGATATAGGCGGAACGACCATCAAGGGCGCGATTGCTTACGCTCCTGACGATATTCGCCCCGTGCCGCGCATCCCGACGCCAAAGACCAGCTTTGAAGACTTTGCTGCCGGCCTGAAATCCGTCATCGACAACAGTGGCGGCACACCTGCCTGCGTGTCGCTGTCGATTGCCGGCGTCATCGATGCCGACACGGGCAGGGCCACTGTCGCCAATATTCCAAGTATTCATGGCCGCGCGCTGAAGGACGAACTGGAACAGGCGCTGGGCCTTCCTGTCATCGTCTCCAACGATGCCGACTGTTTCGTGATGGCTGAATCGGAGATCGGTTCCGGGCGGGGCCATCGCGTGGTTTTTGGCGTCATCCTCGGAACCGGTGTCGGCGGAGGTCTGGTGATCGACGGCCGGCTCATCAACAGCGAGGGTGGCTTCGCCGGCGAATGGGGCCACGGACCCGTGGCTGCAACGCGGGCCGGCAACCCGCCGGTCGAGTTGCCTCGGTTCGAATGCGGCTGTGGCCTCACGGGTTGTGTCGATGCCATTGGCAGCGCCCGCGGCATGGAAAAGCTTCATATGCATCTCCACCGGCAGGACATGACCAGCGAGGAGATCATCGCAGCCTGGTTGGGCGGCAACCCGGACGCCGCAAGAACCATCGATATCCTTGTCGATATTCTCGCTTCGCCGCTGGCGATGGTGATAAACGTCACCGGCGCAACCATCGTGCCGGTCGGCGGCGGCCTGTCAAACTCCAGGGAACTGCTTGCCACACTGGATGAAGCGGTCAGAGCCCGAATTCTCCGTCGCTTCGCCCGGCCGCTGGTCGTGCCTGCCATCTGCAGGATTGAACCGGGACTGATCGGCTCGGCCGTTCTCGGGCTTAAACATGCACGGGTGATCGAAGAGGCCTGAGCGGACGCTTGCACGCCACCGAAGGATCAACGGGTCAACTTCTCCCGTCGGAAACCGAGGCCGATCAAACGGCCGGCGAGATGGGCGAGAAGCGGAACGCGGGCAATCATGCGCACGAAAGCGGGGGGCCCTTTCGCCTTGCGGCTATTGCCCTGATCCTTCTTCCGGCTGCTGCGCATCATCAATTGCAGCTTTTGTGTCGCCTTTGTCGGAAATGAGCGCCGCGCTTCGATGGCCATCAATTCCCGCTCGCCTGGCTTTTCGCCCCGCGCAAGAACGGGAATGAGAATATTTGCGGCGGCAACGGCATCCTGAATAGCAAGATTGACACCGACGCCGCCAATGGGCGACATGGCGTGAGCCGCGTCACCGATGCAGATGAGGCCAGGCTTCCACCACCGCTTCAGCCGGTCGATCCTGACCGTCAGCAGATGCACATCCTCAAAGGTCTGAAGTTCGAGAAGCCGTTCCTGCGGCAGCGGGCACACTTTCGCCACCGCATCGCGGAACGCTGCGATACCCTGAACCTTCATCTCGGCGAAGGTTCCGCGGCGGACCACAAAACCGCACTGCCAATAATCGCCGCGATCTATCAGGACGAAACCCTGCTGGGGGCCGGCATGCCCCATGGTTTCCGCCGGATCGCCCGGCTGCCTGGATAGTTTCATCCAGAGAACCTCCGTCGGCTGCCCGAAGCTTTCCACCAACAGACCTGCCTTGTCCCGCACGATTGAATTGCGGCCATCCGCCCCGATCACGAGCTCGGCATCGATCTCCAGCGGCCCGTCGGGCGTATCCACCACGAGACCCGCAACAACGCCATCGCGCTCGCGCAGACCGGAGACACCTGCATTCATGAGCAGCGTGAAATTCTCATATTGCCCTGCCTTGCCGGCAATAAAGCTTAGGAAATCCCATTGCGGCATGAAGGCGATGAAACGGTTTCTCGCAGGCAGCCGGGAAAAATCGGCGATGGTGACCGTCTGACCCGCAATCTCGGCATGAAGTTTCTGCGCTCTCGTATGCGGCAGCGCCAGAAACTCCCGAATGAAGCCTAGCTGCTCGACAATATCGAGAGTGGAAGGATGAATGGTATCGCCCCGAAAATCGCGCAGGAAATCGCCATGCTTTTCAACGATGGTGACATCGATACCTGCTCTCGCAAGGAGGAGCCCGAGCATGAGCCCGGCAGGGCCAGCTCCGGCAATGGCAACCCTTGTGATGATCCGCTTCCGCTCTGGCATTTCGGCGTCAAGGCTCCCGGCAACCATACGATCCCCCACCACCATCAAGTCTTTTGCGCAGGTAAGGCCACGTTTTTCGGTTGCGGCCACCCCTGTGCGTCGAACCGGAACAACATGTCGAACCTGGCGAAGATAAAGGCGAAGGCCATGGCCGTCCACATGCCGAGCAGCAGCCCGGCCGCCACATCGCTCGGATAATGCGCGCCGACAATGACACGTGAGACGCCGATCACAAGGGCAAGCAGAAGAAACGCCCAGCGAAAGCGCGGCATAAGCATGGCAAAGACACCGAAAAACGCCCCGGCAGCCGTGGAATGGCCGGAGGGAAAGCTTTCATAAAGATTGTCTCCGGTGAAGGGTGTGAGGCTATACGCCCCCATTTCCAGAAGGAGCTCCGGTCGCGCCCGGCCGATCAGGAACTTTAGCGTATGAACGAGAATGCTCGCGGTCCCGATTGTCAGAAAGAAATAGGAGAGAAGCCGCCACGCTGTCCGCAACCGGCCATGATAGGTCTGCGCGCTGACAACCCGCGCCGCGACATAGGCAAGAATGGCCAGCGCGCCGGCGGAATAAAGCATCCAGCGGAAAGTTCCGAAATCGGTAATCGCACGATTAAAGGATACCACTGCACCGGGCAACGCCTGCGCGCTTTCCGAGAGGCGCGGATCAAAAGGGATAAAGGCCGCAACCAGCACAAGGCTCGCCGCAAAAATCCATCCGCTGGAAACGAGAAAACGCCGCATCAATATCCTCTCATCGTTTTTCTTGCATATGGCTTTGCCATCCGCAAAAACAATAGGCTGGCTTTGTCCTTGTTATGGCTTGTTTTCGCGGGTAGAGGCTAAAGCATATAGCCCGAAAACGTGCAGTACCTTCGGGAGAACGGCACGCCCGAAGAATTGCGACCAGCAACGGACCGACGGACTGAAAATGACGAATGCCAGTGAAATGCCCCGCAAGCTGACGATCTTGGGTTCGACGGGTTCGATCGGCTCCAATACGCTGGATGTGGTCCGTCAACTGGGCGGCAGGGGCCAATTCGAGATCGTGGCTTTGACCGGCGCCGGGAATATCGCCCTTCTGGCGGAGCAGGCGCGACAATTCGGCGCGGAGCTTGCCGTCACCGCCGAGGACGACAAATACGAAGACCTCAAGTCCGCTCTCGCAGGAACGGGCATAAAGACCGCGGCAGGCAAATCCGGTCTTGAAGAGGCGGCTTCGATGGATGCCGGCTGGGTGATGGCGGCCATTGCCGGAACCCCCGGTCTGGCCCCCACGGTGACTGCGGCCAGGCGTGGCGCAGATATCGCCCTCGCCAACAAGGAGTGCCTCGTTTCGGCGGGCGATGTTTTTATACGCACGGTCAAGCAGGGTGGCGGCAGGCTGATCCCGGTCGACAGCGAGCACAGCGCAATCTTCCAGTGCCTCACGGGCGATCACAGAGAGGCTGTGGAACGCATCATCCTGACGGCTTCCGGCGGCCCGTTCCGCACATGGTCGCGCGAAGAAATGGCCAATGTCACGGCGGACGTCGCCCGCGCCCATCCCAACTGGTCAATGGGGTTGAAGGTTTCCATCGGCAGCGCCTCCATGTTCAACAAGGGACTGGAGATGATCGAGGCGAAATATCTCTTCGATCTCAGGCCCGATCAGGTTGAGGTAATAGTCCATCCGCAGTCGATCGTGCATTCGATGGTTGGCTACAGCGACGGCTCTTATATCGCGCAGATCGGATCTCCCGATATGCGCACCGCCATTTCTTACGCCCTTACCTATCCTGAGCGCGGACAGCTGAACGTCGAACGGCTGGATTTCGCAAAACTGGCGAGGCTCGATTTTGAGGCGCCGGATGAGGCACGGTTCCCGGCACTTCGGCTGGCGCGAACCGCGCTGGAGCGCGGTGGCTTACAGGGTGCCGCCCTGAACGCCGCCGAGGAGACCGCCTTTCACGCCTTCGTCGACGGCGCCATCGGTTTCCTCGATATGGCGGACATCGTGGAAACGGTCATGGACCGGATGGATGACGGCCGCAGCGCTGGCACGATCGAAGATGTATTCGCGGCAGATGAGGAAGCTCGCCGCCATGCCGGCGAACTCATCTCCACCAAAGAAAAGGCCGCGTAAACGCGGCCCGATTTCCCTATCCGAAGAGTTTCCTTACGCCACCGCACGCGCCAGCGCACAATGCGACCAGAGTTGATGCAGCGCGCCGACCAGATGCTCGATGTCCGCGTCGCTATGCAGCGGGGTCGGGGTGATGCGCAGACGCTCGGTCTTACGCGGCACCGTCGGATAATTGATCGGCTGCACATAGACGCCGTGACTGTCGAGCAGGATATCAGATATCCATTTGCACTTGGCAGCATCGCCCACCATGACCGGCACGATGTGGCTTGGATTATCCATATGCGGAATGCCGCGCGCATCGAGAAGTCCACGCAGCTTCCGCACGCGGTCCTGATGACGGGCCCGCTCGAAAGGGCTTGCCTTCAGATGCTGGATCGAAGCAATCGCCCCGGCGGCGAGCGACGGCGGCAATGCCGTGGTGAAGATGAAGCCAGAAGCGAAGGAGCGGATGAAATCGCAGACCGCGGTGGAGCCGGTAATGTAACCGCCCATGACGCCGAAGGCCTTGCCGAGCGTTCCCTCGATGATCGTCAGGCGATCCATCAGGCCTTCGCGCTCGGCAATGCCGCCGCCGCGCGGGCCGTACATGCCCACAGCGTGGACTTCATCGAGATAGGTCATGGCGCCATAACGATCGGCAAGATCGCAGATGTCCCTGATCGGCGCGATATCGCCGTCCATGGAATAAACGGATTCGAAAGCGATGAGCTTCGGCGCGTTCGGATCAGCGGCCTGGAGCTTGGCCTCGAGGTCCTCGAGATCATTGTGCTTCCAGATCACCCGCTCACAACGGCCATAACGGATGCCCTCGATCATTGAGGCATGGTTGAGCGCGTCCGAAAAGATGATCAGGCCAGGTATCTTCTCGCCGAGCGTGCCGAGGGTAGCCCAGTTGGACACATAGCCTGAGGTGAAGATCAGCGCCGATTCCTTGCCATGGAGGTCAGCAAGTTCGCGCTCGAGCAGGACGTGATAGTGGTTGGTGCCAGAAATATTCCGGGTGCCTCCCGCACCCGCGCCACAGTGATCAATGGCGGCTTTCATGGCTTCGACAACCTTCGGGTTCTGGCCCATGCCGAGATAGTCGTTGGAACACCAGACAGTAACGTCCTTGCGTTCACCATTGGCGTTATACCGGGTCGCGCGGGGGAAATTGCCCTGCTGGCGTTCGATATCCGCAAAAACGCGATAGCGTCCCTCAGAATGCAGGCTTTGCAGTTCCGTCGTGAAAAATGCCTCGAAGTCCATGCCATGCTCCAGAATTGACCAGCTCGTTCTCTGCCTCGTTGCCGGGACCGTCAACCCTTCCGGGCTATTTTAGCCGCCACTGCGTCAATTCGCCGTTGTTTTGAACCATTCCAATAAACCGTTTATAGCCGCTCATGAAAAGCGCAAAATTGATTCACATCAAAAAAGCGGATTTTTGGAACCTTTTTTGCGCCGCGCCGTTGTTTGGGGCACAATCGATTTACGCTCGGAGGAATACTTAAGTGGAGGCTTCCCTAAACGACATCGAATTGTTAGTTATCTGTGGCGGTCGGAGGTAGCAGTCGCCGCAGATAAATATGGGACGCCTACCGAGCCAAAGAGCTCATTGTAACGTTGGAGAGAGTTTCATGAAAAAGGCAATCATATTTGCGCTGGTCGGCCTGTCGCTTGCAAGCTGCACGCAGACTGAAAAGGGTGCTTCGATTGGTGCCGTTTCCGGCGCCGTTATCGGTGGCGCGGTCACTGGCAACGTTCGTGGCGCAGCTGTTGGCGCAGCGATCGGTGGCGTCGGTGGTGCTTTGATTGGCAACGCTTCCGAGCCGGGCTATTGCTATTACCGCGACCAGTACGGCCAGCGTTACACGGCACGTTGCCGCTAATCGCTTCGCGAAATACCGTTGCACAGAAGCCCCGGTCATCCGGGGCTTTTTGCGTTATGGGCTGCAAAACATGTGCCGAGGGTCCTCAAAGCCGTTTATTTATGATTAAATTGCAATGTTAACGGAGAGGAAACGGGTTAGGGCGACAATAAAGGCTCAACCATAAAGCAGCTTATGCGAAGAACACGAACTAACCCGAAGACAGGTATTGCGTATCGGAAAGCTGGCACCGCGCTTGCGGTTGCTGTGACGTTCGCCCTGTATCCGGCTTTTGCGCGTGATGCCTTCGCCTTTAAACTGTTCGGCATGCGCCTGTGGGGTTCGGAAGAACCGGAGGTCGAGGTTATCAACCCCGTCAAATATGCCGTCACGCTCAACGCTCCCGACGCCGACAAATCCCTGACGGACAGCCTCGAAAACAGTTCCCTTCTTTTGGCCGACAAAGACAAGCCTGCCTCAGGCGATCTCGGACTCCTGATAAAGGCAAGGGACGACAGGGACAGGCTGATTGCAGCGCTTTATGAAAACGCCCGCTATGGCGGTATTGTCAATGTCACCGTGGCCGGGAGGAATGTCGACGACCTGCCGCCCAACCCGGTTTTCGACCATAGCGCGCCCGTTCCCGTGGTCATAACCGTTACGCCCGGTCCCAAATTCACACTCGGCAATATCCGTCTCGAAGGCGACGTCACAGGCCGCAATCTCGAGGAATACGGCCTGACGACGGGCGGCGATGCGGGCTCCCTGGCGATCATCCGCGCCGGCAACAAGCTGATCGATGATCTGAAGGCCGAAGGCCGCCCGCTTGCCAAGCTGACGAAACGCGAGGCCGTTGCAAACCACGCGACAAACACTGTCGACATCACCATGGCGGCCGAAGGCGGCCCCGTCGCCCCACTCGGCACGGTCACCGTCACCGGTGAAAAAACCGTCGATGGGGATTTCATCCGCCGCTATTCGCGCCTCAATGGCGGCGAGCCCTATTCGCCGGAAAAACTGCGCAAGGCCGCCGATCGCCTGCGCCAGCTCGGTGTTTTTTCCAGCCTGACGATCAAGGAGGCAGGAACGCTCGCCCGCGACGGCACCATTCCGTTGACCATCGAAGTGTCCGAAGGCAAGCACCGCTATTTCGGCGTCGGCGCACAATATTCCACCACCGAAGGCATTGGTCTTCAGGGCTACTGGGGCCACAGAAACCTGTTCGGCCAGGCCGAATCTCTGCGCATCGAGGGATCGGTCTCGCGCATTGCAGAGGCATCGAGCGTGGAAGGCATGGACTATTCGGCGGGCATTACCTTTACGAAGCCCGGAATGTTCAATCCCCGCACGACATTCAAGACCAGCCTGATTGCCAAGACCGAGCATCCGGACACCTACGAAGCCAAGACGCTGACTGGGACTGCCGGTTTCAGTTATGAACTAAACGATACCGACACGGCTGCCGCGGGCCTGGAGGTGCAGTGGGCCGATACAGACGACGCCTTCGGAAAGAACGAATATCTTACCACGTCCATTCCGCTGGAATTCGTTCGCGATACCCGCGACGACAAGCTCAACCCGACCGAAGGCTTTCGTGCATCGGTGGCCGCCAAGCCCAGCTATGAGGCCCTGAACGGGACCTTCTTCTCCTCTTTCGAAGGTTCGATTACCGGGTACAAGGGGCTGGGCGCCGAAGACAGGCTGATCATGGCCGGAAAACTGTCGGGCGGCGTGCTCGTCGGCGGAAGTGACCTGCAGGACATCCCCACCACCCGCCGCTTTTATGCCGGGGGCGGCGGGTCGGTGCGCGGCTATAGCTATCAGGAAATATCGCCTTATAATGCGGCAGGCGACGCGACCGGCGGTCGCTCCTATGTCGTTGGCTCCATTGAAGCCCGCATCAAGGTCACCGACACGATCGGTATCGTACCTTTTATCGATGCGGGTGTGGTCTCGGAAGACGTGACCCCGGACTTTTCCGACATTCGCGCTGGCGCCGGTATCGGGCTGCGTTACGCGACACCCTTCGGGCCTCTGCGTCTGGATGTCGCCACGCCGCTAGACAAATACGATGGCGGCAACAGTTTCGGCATTTATGCTGGCATCGGTCAGTCTTTTTAAACGCCGCAGTCGAACACCCTTGCAACAGAGTGTAGATTACCCTTTATGAAAACGTTGATTCGATTGCTGAAATGGCTGGGCTACGCTGCCTTGTGCGGCGTGGTACTTCTGTTGCTTGCAGCCTTTTTCGTCGGTTTTACGCCGATGGGCGCGAGAATAGCCGCAAAGCAGATTTCATCGCTTGTATCGACACCCGATCAGATAATCGAGATTTCTCCGCCCAGCGGGCTTTTGACGGGGCATCTGAGGCTCGACAACGTCACTCTTTCGGATCGGCAGGGCCCTTATGCCCGCGTGAACCAGATCGCCGTCGACTGGTCACCCTTCTCGCTTCTTGCCGGCACCTTCCATGCGGACCGGGTATCGGCGGGATCGATCGATGTCCAGCGCCAACCGGTTCCGGTGGAGGAAACGACGAGCAAAAGCTCCGGCAGTTCCTCTCTGCCGATTGAAATAGCGATCGACAATTTCAGCTTTCCCGATATTCGTCTCGGCCAGCCCCTTCTCGGCCGCCCCTTTGAACTGACGGCCGAAGGCAACCTCAAGGCCGCCAGCGACGATATCAGACTGTCGCTCACGGCCCACCGGCTGAATGCCCCGGATGCGGCCGTTAACGCCGACATCGCATTTCTTCCCAACGAAAATGTCCTGAAGCTGAAAGCGGAGATGCGGGAGCCTGAGGGCGGACTTCTTGCCACGCTGCTGTCTCTGCCCGGCACACCTGCGGTCGCCATCGACCTTAACGGCGAAGGACCGCTTTCAAACTGGACCGGCAGCATGCGCGGCAACGTCGCTGGTAACCCTGTTGTCAACGTCACCGGTCGGCACCTCCTCGCGGAGGATGGCACCCGCCGCATCGAAGTTGCGGGTGGCGGCCAGCCCGATCTGCTTCTGCCGCCCGCCTTCCGGCAGCTTTTTGCCGGTGAGACAAAGCTCGACGCAAACGCCACCCTTTCCCCACAGGGGCGCATCGAAATCGGCAGCAGTACACTGGAAACCGGCACCCTGCTGCTGACGGCCTCCGGCACCATTGATCCGAACGGCCAGAACGACCTTGCCGCCAACCTCATCGGCACAGCCGGGCCCGTCGATTTTCGCTGGCCGCTGAGCGATGGGGAGGTGCAGGCCCTCATCAACGGCCTTGATCTTTCGTTAAAGGGTGGGGCAGACGCCGCACATCTTGACACGACCGTTTCCCTGCGCAGCCTCTCTTTGCCGCAAGGCAGGCTGGACGACGTCAAACTGACGGCGCAAAGCGCTGATCTCAATATCGCCGACCGGAGCGGCACAATCGCCACCGCTCTCTCCGTAGCGCAATCGTCCTTTGTCAGCCCGGATATTGATCGGCTGGTGCGTGCGCCGCTCACCATCAAGGCACCACTACGCCTGAGCCCATCCGCCATCGGCTTTGACAGCGCGACGCTTGAAAGCGCCAGCGTTGGCGGAACACTGAACGGCAGTTTCGACCTTACCGGCAACCGCCTCACCTCCAGCGTGCAGCTCTTCGCGCTGCCCGCCACCCTTCCACCGGCTCTCGCGGAAAAGTTCGACACCACCATCGCCCTCCAGGGTGATGTCGACGTGACCATCGGTGGACGCACCAGCGTTGAAAACCTCGTCGTCAAGTCGGGAACGATCGAGGCGACAGGCAATGCCGGTCTCGAAAACGATGCATTGAGCGCCAGCCTGACGGGTAAATTTCTCGCTCTTGAAAAGTTGACGCCACAGGCAAAGGGCGTCGCCGATTTTGCGATCGAGGCCACCGGCGCGCTGGCAGCGCCGGATTTCAACGTGACCCTGACTTCCGAGAGCGCAATCCTTGCCGGACGTACGCTTGAATCATTGCAAGTCAATGCGACAGGCAAGGCCGATCCCGCCGCTCCTCAGGCGAAACTTACCGCCAGCGGCAGCCTTGACCGACAGAAGATCGATGCCAACGCCGAATTGGTGCAAACCGAAAACGGCACTGCGATTCCCGAGCTGCGCGTGGCGGTAGGCCGGAATATCTTGAACGGGCAACTGCAATTCTCGCAGCAGTTTCTGCCATCCGGCAATCTTTCCTTCAACTTTCCCGACCTTGCGCTACTCGCCGCTCTCGCTGCGCAGCAGGCGGATGGCGATATTGCCGGCGACATCGCCCTTAGCAACGCCAATGGCCGGATCGCCGCGACGATCAAAGCCAATGGCAGCAGCATCCGTCAAGGCACGACAACGATCTCAGGGTTGGCGGCCGATATTTCAATAGACGACCTTCAGGCAATCGCCATCAACGGCAAGGTCAACGCCGATACCGTCAATGCCGGCGCGGCTGCGATATCTGACCTGAAAGCCACAATCGGTCATTCCGGCACAACGACGCAGTTCGACGTCAACGCGCGTTACGACAACGCACCGCTGGTGGTGAATGGCAGCGCCGAGACGGGCGGATCGCCCATGACGGTAAGACTCGACGCCTTTTCCGCCGCGCCCAAGGGCATTGCCGTGCGCCTTGAAAAACCCACCACCATTGCCATCCAGAACGGTACGGCCCGGATCTCCGATTTGACCATCATCACGGGCGAAGGACGTGTCGAGGTCAACGGCACCGCCGGGTCGACGCTTGATATCAATGCCGATATCCGTTCGCTGCCCGCAAGTCTCGCAAATGCCTTTGCCACCGGACTGGATGCGGCGGGCAGCATCTCCGGCACGGTGAAGGCCAAGGGTGCGGCATCGAACCCTGCGGTCGACTATAATCTCAACTGGGTAAATGCCGAGGTCGCGCAGACGCGCGCCGCGGGTCTCGCCGCCCTCGGCATCAAGGCGAACGGTCAATTTTCCGGTGGTACCCTTCAGATCGACACGAATGTCTCCGGTCAGGGCGGCATGGCGCTTTCAGGCGGCGGCTCGCTCGGTATCGCCGGCAATCGTCCGCTTTCGATGGCGTTTTCCGGCAGACTGCCTTTCTCAGCCGTCGCGGCACAAACAGCAGCGCAGGGCCTTGATGTGAATGGCACCGCCGCCATCGACGTGAAGATTTCCGGCAGCGCTTCCGCACCTGTCATTAGCGGCAGCATCACCACTGATGGCACGCGCCTGACCGACGTGCGCCGAAACCTCACCATCAACGATCTGGGCGCCACCATCACCTTCGACCGTGATCGTGCCGTCATCTCCCGATTGACCGGCAGGCTGGCAGGCGGTGGAACGATCTCGGGAACCGGCAGCGTCGGCATAACCGGTGGTTCGGGTTTTCCTGCCGATATATCGATTACGCTTAATCGCGCCGGTTACAACGACGGCACGCTGGTAACGACAGTGGTGAGCGGCACGCTGACGCTGAAAGGCCCGTTGCTGAATTCCCCCGTGCTGGGCGGCAACCTGACGCTGGACAGAAGCGCCATCACCATTCCGGAGAAGCTGCCGGCCTCGCTGACGGAGATCGACGTCAAGCACAAGAACGCGCCACCCAAGGTGCGCGCGCAGGCCAAGGCGCTTGGAGCCGATCAGGGCGGAAGCGGCAGCTCGTCCACCATCAATCTCGATCTGCAGGTCAATGCACCGAGCGGTATATTCGTGCGCGGTCGGGGTATCGATGCAGAACTGACCGGCAATCTGACGATCCGTGGCACCGCAGCGGTTCCGGTCATTTCCGGCGGCTTCGAAATGCGTCGGGGCAGGCTTGAAATCCTCACTCGCCGCCTTGATTTCACGACAGGAAATATCAGTTTCGGTGGCGGCCTCGTTCCGGTCCTCGACATGAAGGCGGACTCAACGGTTGGTTCAACGACCATCACCGTATCTGTTTCCGGTACTGCCAACGATCCGACCTTTGCGTTCTCCTCGGCTCCCGCTCTGCCACAGGATGAGGTGATGGCACAGCTGATCTTCGGCCAGTCCATGTCAAAACTATCCGCGCTGCAGATCGCACGGTTGGCGGATGCCGCCGCTCAACTGGCCGGCGGGCGTTCCACATCGCTGTTCGACAAGCTCAGAAGCAATCTCGGCGTCGATGATCTTGATATTTCGACCGATTCCGAAGGACAGGCCCGTGTTTCCGCCGGTAAATACCTGAACGAAAGAACCTATCTGGAGCTGCAGCAAAGCGGCGAATCCGGCGCAAAAGCCATCATAAATCTCGACGTAGGACGCGGTGTGAAGCTGCGCGGGGAAGCGGGCGGCGATGGCGAAGGCGCAGCAGGCATATTTTACGAGAAAGAGTATTGAGATGGTTCGCATTTAGGTTTGCGAAACCATCTCATGCTAGGAATCTTCCATTGAAGACGGAAATATTGTTTCCGGCTGTTCAGGCACCAGGCAGAACGCCAAATTCGCATTGCAAGTGTCGGTGCACTTGCGCCGGCCTCCACAGCGAGCATTGGGAAGAATTCTGATGGCAATGATTAACTCTACCAATTTTGGCGGTGAGACGCTCGAAATCATCGCATTCCGCCTGCATGATCAGGAATTCTGCGTGAAGACGACGACCATTCGCGAAATCCGCGGCTGGGCGCCTTCGACGCCCATTCCCCACGCACCGAAAGACGTCATCGGCGTCATGAACCTGCGCGGCTCTGTTATCCCGATCATCGATCTGGCTCACAAACTCGGCATGAAAAGCACCGTTGCCAATGAGCGCAGCGCAATCGTAGTGGCCGAAGTGCATAACATGGTCATCGGCATGCTGGTGGATCGCGTTTCAGACATTCTGACGATCCCGGCAAACCAGGTCCAGCCGGTTCCCGAAATTTCAGCCTCCTTCGACAAGTCCTATTCCGAAGGGATCATCGCCAACGAACATGGCATGATCTGCTTCCTGAACCTTGCGAAAATGTTCAAGGGCACTGAGGCGGAAGATCTCGCGGCCTGACAAGGTCTGCGCAGGCCTCGCTGAAGAATGATAAGGAACAATCCAGACCGCCGGAGCACCTGCCGGCGGTTTTGTTTTTTCTTTCAAGCATTTTATTAAATAAGAACATTTTAATATTATAGATATCTAATATTAACGCCATAGATCAGTACCGCGCCGGTAAGCCTATTACGCGGGCCGATACCTGACCCAGGGCCAACATAGAGAAGTGCCTGCATTGCTGCCTTCGGCGGCAAAACCTGTTCGTTGTTCAACGTGATATGGCGTGGACCGCATCTTCTTTGCGGCTTGCCGCGCCGTGGGCTGACTTTGGGGGACTTGTAATGCTGGGGTTAGGAAAAAGCGCAGACAGTAGAAATATGCTCGATGCGATATCAAGATCGCAGGCGGTCATCGAATTCGATCTCAAAGGTAATATCCTCACCGCAAATAAGAATTTCTGCGCGGCACTGGGTTATGACCTCACCGAGATCGTCGGTAAGCACCACCGCATATTCTGCGACAGCGAGCTTGCCGCGTCTCGCGCCTATCAGGAATTCTGGGACTCTCTCGCCCGTGGCGAGTTTCAGGCCAGGGAATTTCGCCGTATCCGCAAGGACGGCTCGGTGATCTGGATCGAGGCCTCCTACAACCCGGTTTTCCGTTCGGGCAAGCCCTATAAAGTGGTCAAGATCGCAACAGATATCACCGCAAAAAAGATCGCGGCCGCGGAAGATGCGGGCAAACTGGAGGCGCTCTCCCGCTCGCAAGCCACCATTGAGTTCTTTCCTGACGGTACGATCATCACCGCCAATCCAAACTTCTGCGCTGCGGTGAACTATGACCTCAAGGAAATCGAGGGCAGGCACCACCGCATGTTCTGTGATCCTGCCTATGCCGCCTCGTCCGCCTATGCAGATTTCTGGCAACGACTGGCATCAGGCGAATTCATCTCGGACGAGTTTGTCCGCTACGGGAAGAACGGCAAGGAAATATGGATCCAGGCCGCCTATAATCCGGTTGTCGATGAAACCGGTAAAGTGGTGAAGGTGGTGAAATTTGCCACCGACGTCACACCGCGCATGAGCGCCATTCGCATGCTTGCAGATGCCCTGCGGGCGCTGGCCGAAGGCGACCTTGTACAACGCATCGACAATAGCTTCGTGCCCAGCATGGAAAAACTGCGGGCAGATTTCAACGAGGTCGTCGCCAAGCTGCAGGCCACGATGCAGACGATCGCGCATAATGCCTCGACAATCGCATCCGGATCCGGCGAAATCCGCATCGCCGCCGATCAGCTCTCGCAACGCACCGAACAGCAAGCCGCCTCGCTGGAGGAGACCGCTGCGGCGCTGGAGGAGATCACCACCACCGTAACCGATGCAAGCCACCGCGCAGGTGAGGCCGGTAAACTGGTGCTGCGGACAAGAGAACATGCCGAGCATTCCGGCGACATCGTTCAGCAGGCAATTTCCGCCATGGATGCGATTTCGAGGTCCTCAGGCGAGATCACCAATATCATTGGCGTTATAGACGACATCGCTTTCCAGACTAATCTCTTGGCCCTCAATGCGGGCGTTGAAGCAGCGCGCGCCGGGGAAGCGGGCAAGGGGTTCGCCGTCGTCGCACAGGAGGTCCGGGAACTCGCACAGCGATCCGCCGTTGCCGCCAAGGAGATCAAATCCCTCATCAACACCTCTCGCGAGCAGGTCTCCAACGGCGTGGATCTGGTGGGCAGAACCGGCGACGCCCTACGGGACATCCAGTCGCAGATGGGCGAGATCGACACTAATGTCTCGGCCATCGTTGAAGCATCCCGCGAACAGGCGAACGGTCTCAGGGAGATCAATCAGGCCGTCAACGTTATGGATCAGGCCACCCAGAAAAACGCCGCGATGGTAGAAGAAACCACCGCCGCCAGCCACGGGCTCGCTACAGAAGCGGAAAATCTGCATGAATTGCTGCGGCAGTTCAGAATCGCGCACGACACGTCACCCGCACGCCCCGTCGACAAGAAACCAGCCGTCCTCACCAGGCTGCCGGTGCCGCAACCGCGATATGCTGCTTTACCAAGGTCTCATGGAAACGCAGCAGCCGAATGGGCGGAGTTCTAAGGGTCTCTTTGAAGTCTGAAGGCCGTCGGGAACGGCGGCCTCTACGTCATAAAATGATACGATCCGCCCTGGTGAAGATCTCAAAATCTTCACCCCGCACGAGTGCGACAAGGGTGATACCCGAGCTTTCAGCGGTTTCGATGGCGAGCGCGGTGGGTGCGGAAATCGCCGCCAGAATGGGACTGCCAAGGATGGCGGTCTTTTGGACCATTTCTACCGACAGGCGGCTGGTCACAACCACAATGCCGGCATTCGGCGGCAGGCCTGCATTGACAACTGCACCTGCAAGCTTGTCGAGCGCATTATGGCGACCGACGTCTTCACGAACAGCAAGCAGCCCCTTTTGAGGATTGTAGAAACCCGCGCCGTGAACCGCTCTCGTTTGGCGATTAAGGCTTTGCGCTTCATTTAGTGCTTTCATCGCAGCAACAATATCATCCCCGTAGACGGAGAGTTCAGAGCCGCTCAGGACCGGGACCACTCGGACCGCCTGCTCTATCGACTCGATGCCACAAAGACCGCAGCCGACAGGGCCTGCCATATGCCGCCGTCTCGCCCTGAGCGCATCCGCATTGGCATCCTGCAAATCCACCTGAACGTCGAAGCCCTGCCCCGCCTCGATCACCTCGATTGACCGGATTTCCGCCCCTGTGGATATGATGCCTTCCGTCAGACTAAATCCGACTGCAAAATCGACAAGATCTGCGGGGCTGGCCATCATCACGGCATGGGTGCTGCCACCATAGGAAAAAGCAACCGGCACTTCCTCGGGCACCGCTCTATCGCCCTCGATCAGGGTCCCTGACCGCAACGCGGTTCTCGCGACCCCTCTGTAGCTCGCTTTTGCCGACACGCCGATCACTCCTCCATCACCAAATCTGCTTCGTGTTGCGCACCCGAGCAGCATTTCTTCGGGATATCACATCTAACCGAAAGCTCTGAAAATCGGAATCGGTTTCCGAGGCTGCCCGGTTGAAACGCAATCGTTGAAGCGCACCTTTGCTAGACTCATGTTCCGTAGGCGATAATTGATGCAACCCGGTCAACGTGATTTTGAAGCTTATGTGGGCAGGCTGAGGACGACGAAGGCAATCGTACCCGCTGACCCGTTAAGCAGCAGGTCAAAACAAAAAAAGCGACCGAGACGGCCGCTTTCTGGATCGGATTTTTTGTGGGCAGTCATTCTTTCGAACCCGCCCGGTGCTTTCAAGCAGCGACGAGAACCTCATGCAGGTTCGTCAGTTCGTAAAGGTGCTTTTCAAGCTTCGTCAGATGCTCGTGGTGATGATTGCCTTCTTCGATTTCGGCCTTGGCCGCATCGATGCGACGCTGCAACGTGTCGGGAGACATGTCATCGGCCGAAACCGCGGATTCGGCAAGAAGCGTGCAGCCCGTCGGGAGAATATCGGCGAAGCCACCGAAGACAACATATTTATGCGTTTCACCAGAAGCGAACTTCACCGTTACCAAACCCGGCTTGATCGTGGTCATCGTCGGCGCATGGTTGGCAAGAACGGTCATTTCACCCAGCGTGGCCGGGATGACGACTTCCGTAACCGTTTCGGAAACGAGCAGACGCTCCGGGGAAACGAGATCGAATTTGAAACTGTCAGCCATGGCTATTCACTTCTTTTCAATTACGCGGGCGTCACGGACTTGTCTGTTACAACGCTGACAAAGCCTTATCGGTTTCGCCACCATTGTCGGCAAGGCGCGCGGCTGAACCACGCGCCCGCCAATTCATGATCAGGCAGCTTCGGCAGCCAGCTTCTTGGCCTTTTCAATGGCTTCTTCCATCGAACCGACCATGTAGAAGGCAGCTTCCGGCAGGCTGTCATATTCACCGTTGACCAGGCCCTTGAAGCCCTTGATCGTGTCTTCGAGCGCAACGAGCTTGCCCGGCGAACCGGTGAAGACTTCGGCAACGAAGAACGGCTGCGACAGGAAGCGCTCGATCTTACGGGCGCGGGCAACCGTCAGCTTGTCTTCTTCCGACAGTTCGTCCATGCCGAGGATGGCGATGATGTCCTGAAGAGCCTTGTAGCGCTGCAGGGTCGACTGAACCTTACGAGCCACTTCATAGTGTTCTTCGCCGACGATCATCGGGTCGAGCATGCGCGAGGTGGAGTCGAGCGGGTCAACGGCCGGGTAGATACCCTTTTCAGCGATCGAGCGCGACAGAACCGTCGTGGCGTCCAGGTGGGCGAACGAGGTAGCAGGAGCCGGGTCGGTCAAGTCGTCGGCGGGGACGTAAATGGCCTGAACCGAGGTGATCGAACCCTTGGTCGTGGTGGTGATGCGTTCCTGCATCTGGCCCATGTCGGTTGCCAGCGTCGGCTGATAACCCACGGCCGAAGGAATACGGCCGAGCAGAGCCGACACTTCCGAACCAGCCTGAGTGAAGCGGAAGATGTTGTCCACGAAGAACAGAACGTCCTGGCCTTCGTCACGGAAGTTTTCAGCGATCGTCAGACCGGTCAGAGCGACGCGAGCGCGGGCGCCCGGCGGTTCGTTCATCTGGCCGTAAACCAGCGCAGCCTTGGAGCCTTCGCCACCACCGAGCTTGTTGACGTTCGATTCGATCATTTCGTGGTAGAGGTCGTTACCTTCACGGGTACGCTCACCAACGCCAGCGAATACCGAGTAACCGCCGTGTGCCTTGGCAACGTTGTTGATGAGTTCCATGATGAGAACGGTCTTGCCAACGCCGGCGCCGCCGAACAGGCCGATCTTACCACCCTTGGCGTAAGGAGCCAGAAGGTCGACGACCTTGATGCCGGTGACGAGGATCTGTGCTTCGGTCGACTGTTCGACGTAAGCAGGAGCGTCCTGATGGATGGCGCGCTTGGAAGCGGTCACGATCGGACCAGCTTCGTCAACCGGCTCGCCGATGACGTTCATGATACGGCCGAGCGTTTCCGGACCAACCGGAACGGAGATCGGAGCGCCGGTGTTCGAAACGCTCTGACCGCGAACGAGACCTTCGGTCGAGTCCATGGCGATCGTGCGAACGACGTTTTCACCGAGGTGCTGCGCGACTTCCAGAACCAGGCGGTTGCCGTTGTTCTCGGTTTCGAGCGCGTTCAGGATCGGAGGCAGTTCGCCTTCGAACGCCACGTCGACAACAGCGCCGATAACCTGGGTAACCTTGCCCGCGCCGTTCACCGCTGCGGTTTTCTTGGGGGTAGCTGCCTTAGCCATTATCCTTACCCTCTTTCCTTACCTCAGAGCGCTTCCGCGCCCGAAATGATTTCAATGAGTTCCTTGGTGATCTGAGCCTGACGCTGACGGTTGTAGGACAGCGTCAGCTTGTTGATCATCTCACCGGCATTGCGCGTTGCGTTATCCATCGCGCTCATCTTGGCGCCCATTTCACCGGCAACGTTTTCGAGCAGAGCCCGGAAAACCTGAACCGAAATGTTGCGCGGAATAAGGTCTTCCAGAATAGAAGCCGCATCCGGCTCATATTCATAGACGGCGCTCTGCGTCGCGGCATCCTCTTCCACAACGGGCGTTGCGGCCGGAATGAGCTGCAGGCCGGTCGGGATCTGGCTGATGACGGACTTGAATTCCGAATAAATCAGCGTGCAGACATCGAACTCACCGGCGTTGAAGAGCGAGATCACCTTCTTGGCGATCTGGTCGGCATTTTCGAAACCAACCTTCTTCACGTCGCGCAGCTCGATGCGCTCGATGATGTTGGCTGCAAATTCGCGACGCAGGGCGTCGTAACCCTTCTTGCCGACCGTGATGATCTTGACCGTCTTGCCTTCCGAAATCAGCTTGCGGGCGTGATCGCGGGCAAAACGGGCGATTTGCGAGTTGAAACCGCCGCAAAGACCACGCTCAGCCGTGCAGACGACGAGCAGATGCACGTCGTTCTTGCCGGTGCCGGTCATCAGCGCCGGAGCAACGTCCGCCTCGACCGCATTCGCGATGTTGGCAAGAACGGCGCTCATGCGCTGAGAAAAAGGCCGGGCGGCCTCCGCAGCTTCCTGGGCGCGCCGAAGCTTCGCCGCGGCGACCATTTTCATCGCCTTGGTAATCTTCTGCGTCGCCTTTACGGAGGCAATGCGGTTTTTCAGATCCTTTAGTGAAGGCATCCGTTATCCGTCCGAGTAAAAGAGCCCTGATTTAAGAGAAAGACTTGGCGAAACTATCAAGAGCGCCCTTGAGCTTGCCCTTGGTATCGTCGCTGATAGCCTTTTCCGTGCGGATGGTGTCGAGGATCGCCTTGCCTTCCGACCGGAGGTAGGAGAGCAGACCCTGCTCGAACTTGCCGACCTGTGCGACCGGAACCTTGTCGAGGTAACCGTTGACGCCGGCGAAGATCACCGCAACCTGTTCTTCCGTCTTGAGCGGCGAGAACTGCGGCTGCTTCAGAAGTTCGGTCAGGCGTGCACCGCGGTTCAGCAGGCGCTGCGTCGAGGCATCGAGGTCCGAACCGAACTGGGCGAAGGCGGCCATTTCGCGATACTGGGCGAGTTCACCCTTGATCGAGCCGGCAACCTGCTTCATCGCCTTGATCTGGGCGGCAGAGCCAACGCGCGAAACCGACAGACCGACGTTAACAGCCGGACGGATACCCTGATAGAACAGGTCGGTTTCAAGGAAGATCTGGCCGTCGGTGATCGAGATCACGTTAGTCGGAATAAAGGCCGAAACGTCGTTACCCTGGGTTTCGATGACAGGCAGAGCTGTCAGCGAGCCGGCGCCCATTTCGTCGGAGAGCTTTGCAGCGCGCTCGAGAAGACGGGAGTGGAGGTAGAAAACGTCGCCCGGATAAGCTTCGCGGCCCGGAGGACGGCGCAGCAGAAGCGACATCTGACGGTAAGCAACGGCCTGCTTGGAAAGGTCGTCGTAACCGATGAGGGCGTGCTTGCCGTTGTCGCGGAAGTATTCGCCCATGGCGCAACCGGCAAACGGTGCCAGGTACTGCATCGGAGCCGGATCGGAAGCGGTCGCAGCAACGATGATCGAGTACTGCAGCGCGCCGCGCTCTTCCAGAACCTTCACGAACTGGGCGACGGTCGAACGCTTCTGACCGATAGCGACGTAGACGCAATAGAGCTTGTCGCCGTCAGGACCATTGTCGTGAATGGCCTTCTGGTTCAGGATCGTGTCGAGAATGATTGCGGTCTTGCCGGTCTGGCGGTCGCCGATGACAAGCTCGCGCTGGCCGCGACCAACCGGGATGAGCGCATCGATGGCCTTGAGGCCGGTCGACATCGGCTCGTGAACCGACTTGCGCGGAATGATGCCGGGAGCCTTGACGTCAACGCGCGAACGCTTGGCGGCGTTGATCGGGCCCTTGCCGTCGATCGGATTACCGAGCGCGTCAACGACGCGGCCCAGCAGTTCCGGACCAACGGGAACGTCAACGATAGCGCCAGTCCGCTTTACGGTGTCGCCTTCCTTGATGTCACGGTCGGAACCGAAGATAACCACACCGACATTGTCGGCTTCGAGGTTGAGCGCCATACCGCGGATGCCGCCCGGAAACTCGACCATTTCACCAGCCTGAACATTGTCGAGACCGTAAACGCGAGCAATACCGTCACCGACGGAAAGCACCTGGCCGACTTCCGAGACTTCCGCCTCGTTGCCGAAATTTTTGATTTGATCTTTCAGAATTGCGGAAATTTCCGCGGCGCGGATATCCATCAGCCAACCTCTTTCAGTGCAAGCTTAAGGGTGGAAAGTTTGGTGCGAAGAGACGTATCGATCTGGCGGGAGCCGACCTTGACGATCAGACCACCGAGGATCGAGGGATCGACGGCAACGGAAACCGCCACATCCTTGCCGGTAACGCTCTTCAGCGCCGCCTTCAGTTCAGTTTCCTGCGCCTCGTCGAGCGCATGTGCCGAGGTGACCTCGGCGGTAATTTCGCCGCGGTGGGCGGCAGCAATGGTGCGGTAGGCGCGGATCATGCCGGGAACGGCGAAGAGACGGCGGTTATTCGCAACAACCTTGAGGAAATTCAGGGCAAGACCGGTGATGCCGGCCTTTTCGCAAATAGCGGTGATTGCCTTGAACTGGTCCTCGGCGGAGAACACCGGGCTCGCAACCAGACGCTTCAAATCGTCACTTTCATCGAGAAGTGCGCCAAACTTGTCCAGTTCGGCCTGAACCGCTTCGACCGTACCCGCTTCCAAAGCAAGCTCGAAAAGCGACGACGCATACCTTTCCGCTACACCGGATGTTCCCTGGGAGGTCTCTGCCACGGGCACTTTTTCCCTGCTAATCGTCCAAGACCATCAGCGATGGGGCTCCACCGCATCAAATTCTTGAAATCGTTTCAATTTCCCCGAAAAAGACCGGAATTCCCCCCTGCCTTTTCCCAATTTCGCGGTCCGTCTAGCATAGGATGCCGGGACTCGCAACACGCGTAATAGCGGAAAGCGCCGTTTGGGCAAGGGGGAATGCGTTAAATTTTCCGATTTCGCTCAGGATGCGGTGCCTGTGCGGCACAAAAGGCAAAAACCCGGCTTCACACCAGCCCGAACACGTAGCTCAACGAGAGTGCGGCGAGCAGAAAGTGCACAACCAGAAGTAAGAGATTCCGCATGCTTGCGCCACCATCCGAGAGGATGGAGAGTATCCCGCCGAACACGCTGAGGCCGAATGCCGCACCGAAGGCGAGATAGACCATGGGCTGAGCGAGGAGCAGGGCGGCGGCGCCGAGGCCCAGATAAAAGCCGGCAAGCGACGAGCGCACCAGCGCATAGCCATCCCGGCGTTCGCCGGCGGGCAGCAGACCGAAAGCGCGAAGCGTCAAGCCGGGTGCGAACATGAAAAACAGCCCGATGATGGCTGATACCACCGCCGCGCCGAAGGCCAATTGTTCGCCGAACTCGGTCGGAAAATAAAACTCCATATCGTTCCCCAAATCATTCTGTTTCCCGCTGGCCTTATGACACGGTCATGACAGCAGGAAAAAGCCCTTCTTTGCTAAAGTTCAAAGGAAACTTTGCGGATCGATATCCAGCTGAACATGCACGCTGCCGCGCTCTTTAGGGCCATTTGCCAGAAGCGTTCGCAGGAACGATTGCATGTCGGAGTTGCGTCGCCCGTGCACCAGCAACCGGAAGCGATGGCGGCCGCGGATGAGCGCGAGCGGCGCTTCCGCCGGGCCAAGCAGCATGATGCCGGTTACCTGCGGGGCCGCAGCCCGCAATCCACGCGCATGTGTCTCCGCCTCTGCGCGCGTATCGGCTGAGACGATGATCGAGGCAAGCCGTCCGAAGGGCGGCAGGACAGCCTTTTCGCGCTCCACGATCTCCCTCTCGTAAAAGGCCGAGGCGTCACCGGAGACGATCGCCTGCATAACCGGATGCTGCGGCTGATAGGTCTGGAGCAGGCCATGACTCTTGCGCCCCGTCCGTCCGGCGCGACCCGTCACCTGCGAAAGCAGCTGGAAGGTTCGCTCCGCCGCACGCGGGTCGCCATTGGCAAGGCCGAGATCGGCATCGACGATGCCAACGAGCGTCATCAGCGGGAAGTTATGCCCCTTGGCGACGAGTTGCGTGCCGATGACGATATCCGCCTCGCCTTTGACGATCGCCTCCAGCTCCAACCGCAACCGCTTGACGCCCATGAGATCGGAAGAGAGCACGATGGTGCGGGCATCGGGGAAATGTTTCTCCACCTCTTCGGCGATGCGCTCAACCCCCGGCCCGCAGGCCACGAGATGATCGAAGGTGCCGCATTCCGGGCAATGGTCGGGCGTCGGCTCGTTATGGCCGCACTGATGGCACTGCAACTGATTGCGGAAACGATGCTCCACCAGCCAGCTGGAACATTGTGGGCACTGAAAACGATGGCCGCAGACGCGGCACAGCGTCAGCGGCGCATAACCGCGTCGATTGAGGAACAGCAGCGCCTGCTCGCCCTTCTCGATCGTCTTGCCGATTCCGCGCAGCAGAACGGGTGACAGAAACCCTCCCCTTTCCGGCGGATGGCGGCGCATATCGACAAGATGCAGATCGGGCATTGCCGCATCGCCGAAACGCGTATGCAGGTGAATGGTGTTGTAACGCCCCGAGCTGCCGTTGACCTGGCTTTCCACCGAAGGCGTGGCCGAAACCAGCACGACCGGGAATTCGGCTATCCGCGCTCTTACCACCGCCATGTCGCGGGCATTATAGAAGACGCGATCTTCCTGCTTGTAAGCGGGGTCGTGCTCTTCATCGACAATGATGAGACCAAGATTGTCGAACGGCAGGAAAAGCGCCGAACGTGCCCCAGCCACCACCTTCACCTCGCCGGTCACCGCCTGCCGCCAGACCTTTTCGCGCATACGCGGCGACAGGTCCGAATGCCATTCGGCCGGCTTGGCGCCGAAACGATCCTGGAAACGCTCCAGAAACGCCGCCGTCAACGCGATTTCGGGCAGCAGGATGAGGACCTGCTTGCCTTGCCTGAGCGTCTCGGCCACGGCCTCGAAATAGACCTCGGTCTTGCCGGAGCCGGTCACGCCATCGATCAGGGAAACATGAAATCCACCCTTGCGCACATCCTCGAGAATCTCCGATGCCGCCTGTCTCTGAGGGCCTTCCAGACGCGGCTCGACATAATCGGGGTCAGGCTCGGGCACCACTGGCGGCGCGGGCAGGAATATCGTCTCGAACACGCCCTGTTTGACAAGCCCGTCGATGACGCTTGTCGAAACACCTGCAGCGTGGGCAAGCCCGCTCTTCGTCCAGCCGTGCGCTTCGGCCGCCAGCTCCATCACCCGTTCGCGGGCGGGGGTCAGGCGCTCCGGCCTACCTTCGGTCAGCCGCAGCCCCTCGATCATCGGTTCGGGATCGAAAGCGGCGGGCGCACGCAACGCCATGCGTGCCACGAGGCCGGGCGGAGAAAGCGTATAGGCGGCGACCCAGTCCACGAAGCGGCGCATTTCCGTCTTCATGGGCGGGCACTCGAAACTCTTGGTAATGGGCCGCAACTTCTTCGGATCGACAGCTTTCTCTCCGGTTTCGTCCCACACCACGCCGAACACCTGCCGGGGGCCAAGCGGCACCTGAACGACGGAACCAGTTTCCACCACCATATCTTCAGGCACAGCGTAGCTATAGGGCCCGGGCGCCGGCATGGGCACAAGAACGGGCACCGTGCGCGTGGGCGACGGCGGGTCGAACAGAGCCCCAAACAGATCGGACGAATCTTTTGCCATGATGTGGCGACCATGCCCCGGCGACAGGAAAAAGGAAACCGCCCGGATGTAGTGGGCGCACCACGCAAAGTCCACCTCTTAACTAAATGCTGACCATAAGCGCATAGTTTCGAATTGTGGAATGGAGCGCCGCGTGACCGAAATCCTGACATTTGCCGAACCCGATCTGCTCGCCGAGCGCCAAGCCTGGCTGACGGCGCTTGCAGGCGAGCGCCGCCTCTCCGACAACACCGTCGAGGCCTATGAGCGCGATACGCGTCAGTTCCTGGCGTTCCTGACCGGCTACATCGGCAAACCAGCCTCCATAAGCGATATTGCCGATCTGCGCCCGGTTGATCTTCGCGCCTTTCTGGCCAATAGACGCAAGGAGGGCGCCGGCGCGCGGTCGCTTGGGCGGCATCTGGCGGGCCTGCGCTCGCTACTGCACCACCTTCAGAAAAAGGGACTCGTCAATGCGGCCGGCGCCACCGCAATGCGCGCGCCAAAACAGCCGAAATCGCTGCCGAAGCCGCTGACCGACCGTCAGGCGCTGAAGATCACCACGGCCGAGGCACAGTTGAACGAAGAACCCTGGATTGCCGCCCGCAACGCTGCGGTCCTGTCGCTGCTTTACGGCTGTGGCCTGCGCATTTCCGAGGCACTGGGTCTTACTCCCGCCGATTTCCCACCCGGCGCGCGCAGCCTGCGCATCACCGGCAAGGGCAACAAGACGCGGATCGTGCCGCTGCTCGCAGTGGTGACGGAAGCGGTCGATACATACAAAAAGCTCTGCCCCTATGCCATGTCGGCGGACGAACCGATGTTCCTCGGGGCACGCGGCGGCAAGCTTCAGCCTGCCATCATCCAGCGTGAAATGCAGAAGCTGCGCGGCGCTTTCGGCCTGCCGGAAAACGCCACCCCGCATGCGTTGCGCCATTCCTTCGCCACCCATCTTCTGGCCGGCGGTGGGGATCTGCGCACCATTCAGGAACTGCTCGGCCATGCCAGCCTCTCCACCACACAGGTCTATACCGGGGTGGATACGGCAAGATTGCTTGAAATCTACGACAACGCGCACCCTCGCGCATGAAGCAGAAAAATGGTTAACCATAGGCATTAACCAGACGTCCAAACCGCCGTTCTATAAGCGAACAAGAACCGGATTGGACCGATGCACAGCCTGATAAAGCCTCAAAATCTCACCGCCACCCTGATGGGCAAGACTGGCGACGCGCTGCTCTGGCTGCTGGCCGCCCTGCATGTCACCGCCGTTGCCATCCTGCTCGTGACTCTACTGTCGCTCAGCCAGGCGGAAGCCGCCGAGCAGACGATCACCTGCGCGGGCAGCGACATTCTCGTTGAGATGCGCAAGACCGATCCTGAAGCCTTCGCCAAGATCGAACAGGAAGCGGCAGCGATCCCGAACGGCAAGGGCAATTTCTGGCGCATCGAAAAGGCAGATACGGCCCCATCCTATCTTCTCGGCACCATGCATGTGACGGATCCGCGCGTTCTAGAGATGCCGGCCACCGCCAGCCCCGCCTTTGAGAAGGCAGCGACTGTCATCGTGGAATCGGACGAGATCCTTGATGACAAGAAAATAGCGGCATCCCTGCTGGGCAAGCCCGAACTCACCATGTTTCTGGACGGCAAATCGATCACCGACATCCTGCCGCCCGACAATGTCGCGCGCCTCGAAAAGGGCCTGAAGGAGCGCGGCATTCCACTTAATGCCGTGTCGCGCATGAAGCCCTGGATGCTCTCGAGCTTCGTTGCCCTTCCCGCCTGCGAGTTTGCCCGCAAGGCAACGGGCCTTTCCTTTCTCGACAAGAAGCTTGCCGAAGACGCGGTTGCGAACGGAAAGCGCCTCGTCGGGCTGGAGACCATGGTCGAACAACTGACCGCCATGTCCGAACTGCCGATGGAATTTCATCTGCAGGCGCTTATCGAAACGCTTGAGCTTGGCGACCGCATGGATGACGTGATGACGACCATGACCGATCTTTACGTCGCGGGCGACATCGGCATGACCATGCCGATGCTGAAAAGTCTGGATCCCAAGAAGGCCGCCGACAACGATAAAGGCTACGCCGCTTTCGAACAGCGCATCATCACCGATCGCAACCATGTAATGGCGGACCGCTCCACCAATGAGCTTGCCAAG
Organism: Agrobacterium sp. FDAARGOS_525; assembly: GCF_003938925.1. Taxonomy (NCBI): domain Bacteria; kingdom Pseudomonadati; phylum Pseudomonadota; class Alphaproteobacteria; order Hyphomicrobiales; family Rhizobiaceae; genus Agrobacterium; species Agrobacterium sp. FDAARGOS_525. The sequence continues at coordinate 749,768 of NZ_RKIU01000003.1, forward strand.
GGTAATGTCTTCATGGCCGTCGGCGCGCTGCACCTGCCGGGCGAAGGAGGCCTCGTGGAACTGCTTCGCGCGAAAGGCTTCACACTGACGCGGGTAGAGTGACCGGGACAGTTCCTGTTTCGACGGGCCGGATAGAGGCGCAGAACGGTCGCATCGTCGCAGGCACGATGCGGCGGTGAAACGGACCAACGAGAAGAAGATAAAACCGACCGAACAGGTTCTTGCGCCGGACAATGGTGGTGACGCTCGCCAGCTGGCGGTCTGCCGCATCTTCGAGATCGATGACGATGCGAAAATCGAGGTGGTGGTCATCAAAGCCGAGGACTGTTCGCTCTGGCGTGGAGGTGATGACCGGGAACCCGCCCGCCGAACTGCCCGCCGCCAGCTCGACCGTTTTTAAACCGACCATCGAAACGATACCGTTTCGAAGCGACATCAGGCCGCTGATCCATGCCGGAGGATGCTCGAGGAAAAGCCTGCTCACATCGAGCGAGGACGTTACCGGCGTTGTCAATTCACCCTGAAAGCAATCGTACCAATCGGCACCCGGCAATATATCTTCAATATTTGGCATCTTTGATCCCCAGCCGCTCCTTTGCAGCAAGGGAAACATGCCGTTTTTACGCGGCAGGGGGAACGTGACAAACCGCCGCTCAGCCGTGTGTCATGCGCCGGAGGAGATTGGTGCGCCAATAGAACTGGTGAACAAGGACAGCCGCGACATGGCCCGCGATCAAAACCCACATCAGCACCTTGAACGGGCCGGAGTGTAGCTCCCCTGCCGCGCCTACGCCCAAGTAATAGGCGGCGATGCCGGAGAGTGGCAGGATGAAGAACAGCGCGTAAAGCGTAAAATGCGCCACCTTGGCGGCAATCTGCGCGACACGCGGCTCTTCACGCGGATGTGGCGGAACGCCCTGGATCAGCCGCAGACAGAAGCGCAGTACCGCAAGAAACAGCACGGCGAAGCCGACATAGGCATGGATGTTGGCAGAAGAAATCTGATCTGGCGTCAGTGTTTCACCCCGCCGCATCAGCCGGTAGGCATGGGCCATGGCATCGGGAAACAAGAGGTTGAAGAAAATCAGAAGCGCCATTGTCCAATGGATGACACGCTGCGGAATGGAGAAGGAAACTTGAGTGGAATGCGCCATTTTATTGCCTTTTATCAAAAGGTTAGACAGGCTTTAGCGCGAGTATGAGAAACCCCGGCCTGCATGGCAAGCCGGGGTTCAGCAGATGACGGAAATTTAATATTCGAGCGTCGGGCTCAAATGCCGATCACATGTGGATCGGCTTGAAGAACGTTGCCAGCGCCGCTTCCTTCACGGCTTCCGACATGGTCGGGTGCGCATGGCAGGTGCGGCCGAGATCTTCCGAGGAACCGCCAAATTCCATCAGTACGGTGATCTCGTGGATCATTTCGCCAGCGCCGAAGCCGACAATGTGACCGCCGAGAACCCGGTCGGTTTCCTTGTCGGCAAGGATCTTCACGAATCCATCCGTCACCTGCATGGCGCGGGCGCGGCCATTGGCGGTGAAGGGGAACTTGCCAACCTTGTAAGCGACGCCGGCGGCCTTGAGTTCCTCTTCGGTCTTGCCGACGGAAGCCACTTCCGGCTGCGTGTAAACGACTGCCGGAATGACGTCGTAATTCACGTGACCGCGCTGGCCGGCAAGGATTTCCGCAAGGGCAACGCCCTCGTCTTCCGCCTTGTGCGCCAGCATCGGGCCCTTCACCACGTCGCCGATCGCATAGATGCCATCGACATTGGTCTTGTAGTGGCCGTCGATTTCAACGCGGCCACGGCTGTCGAGCACGACACCAGCTTCGGCAAGGCCGAGACCTTCGGTGTAGGGCTTGCGGCCGGTGGAGATCAGCACGACGTTTGCTTCCAGCGTTTCGGCAGCGCCGCCCTTGACCGGCTCGAACACGACCTTGGCGCCGGCAGCGGTTTTTTCAACAGCCGTTACCTTTGCGCCGAGCTTGAAATCGAGGCCCTGCTTGGCGAGCAGACGCTGCGCCTGCTTGGAAACTTCGGCATCCATGCCGCCGAGAATGTTGTCGAGATATTCGACGACGGTAACCTTGGCGCCGAGACGCGACCAGACCGAACCGAGTTCAAGGCCGATGACGCCGCCGCCGACAACGATCAGCTTTTCCGGAACCTTGGAGAGAGCGATTGCGCCGGTGGAGGACACGATGACGCTTTCATCGATATCAACCTGAACACCCGGAATGCCGGCAACGTCAGAACCCGTGGCGATGACGATATTCTTTGCTTCGATTTCCTGTGTCTCGCCCTTGTCGTTGGTGACGGAAACCTTGCCGGCAGACACAACCTTGCCGGTGCCCTGGAAAGCATCGATCTTGTTCTTCTTGAACAGGAAGGCAACGCCATCGACATTGGCCTTCACCACGCCGTCCTTGTGACCCATCATCTTTTCAAGGTTCAGCTTGGGCGCTGCAACTTCGATGCCGAGCGAGTCGACACCATGGGCAACATGTGCGAAGGTTTCGGACGCGTGCAGCAGCGCCTTGGAGGGAATGCAGCCGACATTAAGGCAGGTGCCGCCATAGGTCGCGCGCTTTTCGATGACAGCGACCTTGAGGCCCAGCTGCGCCGCCTTGACCGCGCAAACATAACCGCCGGGGCCGGTGCCGATTACAACTACATCATATGCCATGTTCTGGTTCCTGCTTTATAGGGGCAAGATATCGGATCATTGCCCAGCTTCCATTTGACCTGAAACTCAGGCCGCTTTTTCCGTTGCGAGTTTTATACCGAGGGCGATGAAAACCACCCCGCTGGTGCGGTCGATCCATTGGCTGGCGCGCTGAAACGCGGCGCGCATCCGTGGTGTCGTCATGAACAGGCTGACGCCGACGAACCAAAGGATGAGGCAGCTTGCCATGACGAGACCGTATCCGAATTTGACGGCCACCGGCGTGTGGGCGTGAACCACCGTCGAAAAGATCGACAGAAAGAAAAACACCGGCTTGGGGTTGAGCGCGTTGGCCGCAAAACCGAGCGTAAACGCCTTCAGCGCCGTCTGACTGCTTTTCGCCTGAACGTCTTCACCTTCGGCAGCGGGCAATTCGGTCTTGCCAGCGCGCAGCGCCTTGATGCCGATATAGATCAGATAGGCGACACCCAGCCATTTGACGATGTTGAAGAGATAGATCGACTGGGAAATGATCAGGCCAAGGCCGAGGATCGTATAGGTGACATGGAACATCAGCGATGTCCCGACGCCGAAGCTGGTGATAATGGCCTGCTTGCGCCCATGCACCATCGCCTGACGCATGACCATGGCGAGATCGGCGCCAGGCGACACGATCGCGAAGGAGAAAATCGCCATCAGGGATGCAAGTTCGATGAGATATTGATGCATCGTAAAGCAGCCTTCAGAACATCAGCACGACAAACATGAGCGCCAGGCCGAGCATCGACCCCAGCCAGACGAAAGACCGTATATAGGGGACGCCCGCCAGATAGAGCGGAATGTAGATCACCCGGCAGATCAGCCAGATCCAGGCGCCAGTGAGCGCCAGACCGGCAGGATCACCCGCCATGATGACCCCGAAAGCGAGCGCCAGAAAAGCCGGATATGTTTCCCGGAAATTCGCAGACGCGCGTGAGGCACGGCCGGAAAGCCTGCCCTTCGGCTCTCGGCTGCCATCCCTCGGGCCGGCATTCCATTCAAGCCCGAATTCCTTGGTCGCCGTCATCCCCTGCAACATGACGTGCACGACGAGGAGAAGAACGCTCAGACCGACAAGCGGCAAAAAAGGCGAAGCGGCTAGAAATGTCGGCTGCACGTCTGCTCTCCCTGTTAGTCTTTCAGCGGGGCTTCACTTGAAGCCCCGCTGAAACGAAAAGCAAGAGCGATTAGAGATCAAGAACCAGACGTTCCGGATCCTCGAGGCTTTCCTTGACGCGAACGAGGAAGGTCACGGCTTCCTTGCCGTCAACGATACGGTGATCGTAGGAGAGCGCCAGATACATCATCGGGCGAATGACGACCTGACCGCCGATGGCGACCGGACGCTCCTGGATCTTGTGCATGCCGAGAATACCCGACTGCGGTGCATTGAGGATCGGCGAAGACATCAGCGAGCCGTAAACGCCACCATTGGTGATGGTGAAGGTGCCGCCCTGCATGTCGGCCATGCCGAGCGAACCATCGCGCGCCGCCTTCGCAAGACGGCCGAGTTCCTTTTCGACGCCGGCGATGGAAAGCTGGTCGGCATCGCGGATGACCGGAACGACAAGACCCTTGTCCGTGCCGACAGCCATGCCGACGTGACAATAGTTCTTGTAGATGATGTCCGTGCCGTCGATTTCGGCGTTGACGGCAGGCAGTTCCTTCAGCGCGTGGGTCACGGCCTTGGTGAAGAAGCCCATGAAGCCGAGCTTGACGCCATGCTTTTTCTCGAAAACGTCCTTGTAACGGTTACGCAGATCCATAACCGCGCTCATGTCCACTTCGTTATAAGTGGTGAGCATGGCGGCGGTGTTCTGCGCGTCCTTGAGGCGCTTGGCGATGGTCTGACGCAGGCGCGTCATCTTCACACGCTCTTCGCGAACCTGATCCTGTTCGGCGGAAACCGGACGCGGTGCAGCAGCAGGAGCCGGAGCGGCCGGAGCCGAAACGCCCTTGGCGACAGCAGCGAGCACATCGCCCTTCAGCACCTGGCCACGCTTGCCGGAACCGTCGACCTGATCGGCAGACAGGTTGTTTTCAGCAAGCAGCTTGCCAGCGGCAGGTGCCGGCGGCATGGCGCTTGCGGCAGAAGCAGCGGGAGGCGGAGCGGCGGCCGCGGCAGCAGCAGGCTTTGCCGGTTCGGCAGCCGGTGCGGAGGTCGCAGCGCCGGCAGCACCTTCGGCGATCTGGCCGAGAAGCGCGTCGAGCCCAACGGTCTCGCCGTTCTGCGCAACGATTTCAGTCAGAACGCCAGAGGCAGGCGCCGGGACTTCGACGGTAACCTTGTCGGTTTCCAGTTCAACGAGAGGTTCGTCGGCCTTGACGGTGTCGCCGACCTTCTTGAACCAGGTGCCGACGGTCGCTTCGCTGACGGATTCGCCGAGGGTTGGTACGCGGATTTCAGTGGCCATGATCTAGTTCCGTTATTCAGGTGTCTTCTTTGCGGGGCGATGCGGGAGAGTTCTCACTCTCCCAGCGCGTCTTCCAGGAACGCAGCAAGCTGCGCCAGATGCTTGGACATCAGGCCGGTCGCCGGAGAGGCGGCAGCCGGACGGCCCGTGTAACGGACCTTCTGGTACTTGGCGTCGATATGCGCCAGGACCCATTCCAGGTAAGGGTCGATAAACGACCACGCACCCATGTTCTTCGGCTCTTCCTGGCACCAGACCATCTCCGCATTGCGGAAGCGCGACAGCTCGTTGATGAGCGCCTTGGCCGGGAACGGATAGAGCTGTTCGATACGCAGCAGATAGATATCGTCGATGCCGCGCTTCTCACGTTCTTCCAGCAGATCATAATAGACCTTGCCCGTGCACATGACGACACGGCGGATTTTCGAATCCTTCTGCAGCTTGATCGGGCCGTCCTTGATGACTTCAGCATCGTCCCACAGGAGACGGTGGAAGGAGGACTCGCCTGCAAGCTCGGCCAGCGAAGAGGTGGCGCGCTTGTGACGCAGCAGCGACTTCGGCGTCATCAGGATCAGCGGCTTGCGGAAGTCGCGCTTCACCTGGCGGCGCAGGATGTGGAAATAGTTTGCCGGCGTCGTGCAGTTGGCAACCTGCATGTTGTCTTCCGCGCACATCTGCAGCCAGCGCTCCAGACGGGCGGACGAATGTTCCGGACCCTGGCCTTCGTAACCATGCGGCAGAAGGCAGACGAGACCGGACATGCGCAGCCACTTGCGTTCACCCGACGAGATGAACTGGTCGAACACCACCTGTGCGCCGTTGGCGAAGTCGCCGAACTGGGCTTCCCAGAGCGTCAGCGCATTCGGACGGGCGAGCGAGTAGCCATATTCGAAACCAAGGACGGCTTCTTCCGAAAGCATCGAGTTGATGACTTCGTAACGGGCCTGCGTCGGCGCGAGGTTCGCGAGCGGGATGTAACGCTCTTCAGTTTCCTGATCGTAGAGAACCGAATGGCGCTGCGAGAAGGTGCCGCGTTCGCAATCCTGACCGGAGAGGCGGATCTTGTGGCCTTCGACGGCGAGCGAACCGAAAGCAAGCGCTTCCGCCATCGCCCAATCGATGCCTTCGCCGGTCTCGACCATCTGCGAGCGGTTTTCCATGAAACGCTGGATCGTGCGGTGGGCGTTGAAACCCTCGGGAATGGTCGACAGTTTCTTGCCGATTTCCTTCAGCTGCTTCATCGGCACGCCGGTCTTGCCGCGACGCTGCTCATCCGCATTGTCGGCGGCACGCAGGCCGGACCACTGACCGTCCAGCCAGTCGGCCTTGTTCGGCTTGTAGGACTGCCCCGCCTCGAATTCCTGCTCGAGATGGGCGCGCCAGTCGGCCTTCATCTTTTCGAATTCGCCTTCGCTGAGCAGGCCTTCGGCGATCAGACGGTCGGCATAGATGCGCGCGACGGTCTTGTGGCCGCGGATGACCTTGTACATCTTCGGCTGCGTGAACGCCGGCTCGTCGCCTTCGTTGTGGCCGAAGCGGCGGTAGCAGAACATGTCCACGACGACGGGCTTGTGGAACTTCATGCGGTATTCGGTGGCAACCTTGGCCGCATAGGTCACAGCTTCCGGATCGTCACCGTTGACGTGGAAGATCGGCGCTTCGATCATCTTGGCGACGTCGGACGGATAGGGCGACGAACGGGAGAAGGCCGGGTTCGTCGTAAAGCCGATCTGGTTGTTGATGATGAAGTGCATGGTACCGGCAACACGGTGACCGCGCAGGCCGGAGAGGCCGAGAATTTCAGCAACCACGCCCTGGCCCGCAAAAGCGGCATCGCCGTGCAGAAGCAGCGGCAGAACCTTGGCGCGCTCGGAAAGCGGAATGACATCGCCTTCCCACACCTTGGCCAGCTGGTCCTGCTTGGCACGGGCCTTGCCCATGACGACAGGGTTGACGATTTCAAGATGCGACGGGTTGGCCGTCAGCGACAGGTGAACCTTGTTGCCGTCGAACTCGCGGTCGGAGGAGGCACCAAGGTGATACTTCACGTCACCCGAACCTTCGACGTCGTCTGGCTTGAACGAACCACCCTTGAACTCGTGGAATACGGCGCGGTGCGGCTTGCCCATGACGTTGGTCAGAACGTTCAGGCGGCCGCGGTGGGCCATGCCGAGAACGACTTCTTCGAGACCTTCCTGGCCGCCGCGCTTGATGATCTGCTCGAGCGCCGGGATCAGCGATTCACCGCCATCGAGGCCGAAACGCTTGGTGCCCTTGAAACGCACGTCGAGGAACTGCTCATAACCTTCGGCTTCGACCAGCTTTGACAGAATGGCCTTCTTGCCTTCGGCGGTGAAGGCAACGCCCTTGTCCGGACCTTCGATGCGCTCCTGAATCCAGGCCTTCTCTTCCGGGCTGGACATGTGCATGAATTCGACGCCGATAGTGGAGCAATAGGTGCGCTCCAGAATATCGATCATCTCGCGCACGGTCGCATATTCGAGGCCGAGCACGTTATCGATGAAAATCTTGCGGTCGTAATCACTTTCTTCAAAGCCGTAGGACTTCGGCGAAAGCTCGTTATAGTCCTCGACGGCAACGGCAATACCGAGCGGATCGAGCTTGGCATGCAGGTGGCCGCGCATGCGGTAGGCGCGGATCATCATGATGGCGCGAACGCTGTCACGGGTCGCCTGCAGCACTTCGGCTTCGCTGACCGGCTTGCCGGTATCGGCGCTCTTGGCCTCAGCCTTTGCCTGAACCTTCTTTTCGATGGCCTTTTCGACCGTGGCCCAGTTGCCATCAAGTGCGGAAACCAGGTCGCCATTTGCCGGGATCGGCCAGTTGGCACGCTTCCAGGAGGCGCCCTTGGCCGCCTTCTTCACATCTTCCGGATTATCGGACAGTGCCTTGAAGAAGCTCTGCCACTCCGGCGACACGGAAGAGGGGTCCTCTTCGTACCGGGCATAGAGCTGCTCGATATAGGCTGCATTCGCGCCGTCCAGAAACGACGTGATCTGAAACTGCTCGTTCGCTTCTTGCCTTGCCATTGTGTTCTTGCGGACTTGTCCGTCCGCCTCCTCGATGCCGTTAGGGCCGTTCGACCGGCCTGCCGCTTTGATTATTGCTGTCTGCCGCCGGGGCGGTATGCCGTCTGTTTGTCTTCTTGCGGCATCGGGCAGCGCGAGCTTGAAGCCGCGCCGCCCGTTACCGGTTTCATGTGGTCTCAGCCCTTGAGGACTTCAACCAGCGTCTTGCCGAGGCGCGCCGGGGAAGGCGAAACCTTGATGCCCGCTGCTTCCATGGCAGCGATCTTGGATTCCGCATCGCCCTTGCCGCCGGAAACGACAGCACCGGCGTGGCCCATGGTGCGGCCCTTCGGAGCCGTACGACCCGCGATGAAGCCGGCCATCGGCTTCTTGCGGCCCTTCTTGGCTTCGTCGATCAGGAACTGCGCCGCATCTTCTTCAGCCGAACCGCCAATTTCGCCGATCATGATGATCGACTGCGTGGCGTCGTCAGCGAGGAACATTTCCAAGACGTCGATGAACTCGGTGCCCTTGACCGGGTCGCCGCCGATGCCGACAGCCGTCGTCTGGCCGAGGCCTTCGTTGGAGGTCTGGAACACGGCTTCATAGGTCAGCGTGCCGGAGCGCGATACGATACCGACCGAACCCTTGCGGAAAATGGAGCCCGGCATGATGCCGATCTTGCATTCTTCCGGCGTCAGGATGCCGGGGCAGTTCGGGCCGAGCAGGCGGGACTTCGAACGGTCGAGGCGAGCCTTGACGCGGACCATGTCCATGACCGGGATGCCTTCGGTGATGCAGGTGATGAACGGAATTTCCGCATCGATGGCTTCGATGATCGCGTCTGCTGCACCTGCCGGCGGAACATAGATCACGGATGCATCTGCACCGGTCTTTTCCTTGGCTTCGGCAACCGTTGCGAAGATCGGCAGGGTTTCGCCCTTGGAACCGGTCCAGGTTTCGCCACCCTTCTTCGGATGAATGCCGCCGACCATCTGCGTGCCGTAATAGGCAAGCGCCTGTTCGGTGTGGAAGGTACCGGTCTTGCCGGTCAGACCCTGAACGAGGATCTTGGTGTCTTTATTAACGAGAATAGACATTATTTCCGGTCCCTCAATTAGCCGTTGATCGCCGCGACGATCTTCTTGGCTGCGTCGTCCAGATCGTCAGCAGCCGTAATCGCAAGGCCCGATTCGTTCAGAAGCTTCTTGCCAAGTTCGACATTGGTGCCTTCAAGGCGAACAACGAGCGGAACCTGCAGACCGACTTCCTTCACCGCGGCGATAACGCCCTCGGCGATAACGTCGCACTTCATGATGCCACCGAAGATGTTGACGAGGATGCCCTCGACCTTCGGGTCGGCAGTGATGATCTTGAAAGCTGCCGCAACCTTCTCCTTGCCGGCGCCGCCGCCGACGTCGCAGAAGTTTGCCGGCTCCTTGCCGTAAAGCTTGATGATGTCCATGGTGGCCATCGCAAGACCTGCGCCGTTGACCATGCAGCCGATGTTGCCGTCGAGGGCGACGTAAGCGAGGTCCCACTTGGAGGCTTCGATTTCCTTGGCGTCTTCTTCGGTCTCGTCGCGCAGCGCCTTGACGTCGTCATGGCGGAACATGGCGTTGCCATCGAAGGAAACCTTGGCGTCGAGAACGCGCAGATGGCCATTTTCCATGACGATCAGCGGGTTGATCTCGAGGAGAGCCATGTCCTTCTCGCTGAAGGCCTTGTAAAGGATCGGGAAGAGCGACTTGGCATCTTCGGCAGCAATGCCGTCGAGCTCAAGCGCCTTGGAGATCGCAGCAACGTCGGCATCGGAAACGCCCTTTTCAGGGTTGATGGCGATGGTGTGGATCTTCTCAGGTGTATCGTGAGCCACGGCTTCGATGTCCATGCCGCCTTCAGTGGAAACCACGAAAGCAACCTGGCCGACCGAACGGTCAACCAGCAGCGAGCAGTAGAGTTCGCGGGCAATGTCAGCGCCGTCTTCGATGTAGAGGCGGTTAACCTGCTTGCCGGCATCGCCCGTCTGCGCCGTTACCAGCGTGTTGCCGAGCATGTCCTTCGCATGGGAAACGACTTCTTCGATGGACTTCGCCAGACGAACGCCGCCCTTGGCATCCGGGCCGAGCTCCTTAAACTTGCCCTTGCCGCGGCCGCCAGCATGGATCTGGCTCTTGACGACGTAGAGCGGGCCGGGAAGCTGCTTTGCAGCAGCTTCGGCTTCTTCGACCTTGAGAATGGCAACGCCTTCAGCAACCGGCGCGCCGTAGCCCTTCAGAAGAGCCTTGGCCTGATATTCGTGAATATTCATGGAATAATCCCTGTTTGGAACCGCTTGAAGTTGTTACTTCAGCGACGGAGCGATGTTGATGCAGGCTTCGCAGAGACCAGCGACAGCGCCGACGGACTTCTGGAAGGCAGCTTCTTCTTCCTTGTTGAGTTCGATCTCGATGATGCGCTCGATACCGCCTGCACCGATGATGGTGGGAACGCCGACATACATGTCGTCTACGCCATACTGGCCCGAAAGGTGGGCAGCGGCGGGCAGAACGCGCTTCTTGTCCTTGAGGTAGGATTCGGCCATCTCGATTGCCGAGGCAGCCGGGGCGTAATAGGCCGAGCCGGTCTTCAAGAGACCAACGATTTCGGCGCCGCCGTCACGGGTGCGCTGGATGATCTCTTCGAGACGCTCGGCGGTCAGCCAGCCCATCTTTACGAGATCGGTCAGCGGAACGCCGGCAACGGTGGAGTAACGGGCGAGCGGCACCATGGTGTCGCCGTGGCCGCCGAGAACGAAGGCGGTGACGTCTTCAACCGAAACGTTGAACTCTTCGGCGAGGAAGAGGCGGAAACGCGCGCTGTCGAGAACGCCGGCCATGCCGACGACCTTGTTCTTCGGCAGGCCGGAGAACTTCTGCAGCGCCCAGACCATGGCGTCGAGCGGATTGGTGATGCAGATGACGAAAGCGTTCGGCGCGTATTTTTTGATGCCGGCGCCGACCTGTTCCATGACCTTGAGGTTGATGCCGAGAAGATCGTCGCGGCTCATGCCGGGCTTGCGGGCAACACCAGCGGTGACGATGCACACGTCAGCGCCTTCGATGGCAGCGTAATCGGATGCGCCGGTGAGCTTTGCATTGAAGCCTTCAACCGGGCCGGACTGGGCAATATCCAGGCCCTTGCCCTGCGGGATGCCGTCAGCAATATCGAAGAGGACGATATCGCCCAGTTCCTTCAGGCTGGCCAGATGCGCCAGCGTGCCGCCGATCATGCCAGAACCAATAAGTGCAATCTTTTTGCGAGCCATCGAATGCTTCCTCTTGAGCTTCAATTCAATTTCACCGCGCCAAACCGGCAGCCAAATTGTCGCACTCCGATTAGACCCATTGGCCAAAATAGGCAACAGATTCTTTTCTGCTGAGTATTTTCAATCGTTTAGATCATTATTTTCTTACGTAAACGTAAGAAAATGCGTCACGAAAGTGTCAAACTTTCTGCCGTTTTTCTTGATGAAGCGCCAGATAATCGGCGCTACGCATTTCAAACAGACGCGAGGCGGTGCGATCGAACTCGAAACCTTCCGTTCCCTTGCGTTTGCCGAGCAGGTCTTCCGGCATAGCGGCTGCCGACGCGAACAGCCTGACGCTGTGATCATAAAGCGCGTCGATGAGGATGATGAAACGCTTGGTTTCGTTCCGTTTGTCCGCGTTCAAAAATGGAATGTGGTCGATGAAGACCGTGTCGAAACGATTGGCGATGGCAAGGAAGTCGGAAGCCCCGAGCGGCTTCTCGCAAAGGTCGGAAAAGGAAAAACGCGCCACACGGCCGCTGGCGCGCGGCACCAGGATGGAACGACCCTTCATGGGTATCTCGGTTGGTGCAACAAGGTGCCCGCCGGTCATGTGCCGCCACGCCATATCCATCGCCTGATCGGCCGCGCCATCAAGCGGCGTCACATAGACCGGCAGGCTTTCCAGCTTCTCCATCCGATAATCGGTGGGACTGTCCAGCGTCACCACCTCCACATGCTTCTTCAGCAGCTCGACAAAGGGCAGGAACAGGCCGCGATTGAGACCATCCTTGTAGAGATTGTCCGGAACGACATTGGAGGTCGTCACCAATGTGCAGCCATTGGCGAAGAGCTCGCTGAATAGCCGCGCGAGGATCATCGCATCAGCAATATCCGTCACGGTAAATTCATCGAAACACAGGAGTTCGGCCTCCGCCAGAAGCTGGGCGGCGACAGGCGGAATCGGATCGGCCTGTTTGGTCTCGCCATTCTTCAGCTTCTGCCGGTGCGCATGCACACGATTATGCACATCCGCCATGAATTCATGAAAATGGCAACGCCGCTTGGAAGAAACGGGCGCCATTTCGTAAAACATGTCCATCAGCATCGTCTTGCCGCGGCCGACACTGCCATAGACATAAAGCCCTTTCACCGTCGTTGCTGGACCGGCCTTGCGTGCGAACATCCAGCCGAGCGCGCTCTTCTTCTTGGCAGGCTTGCGGGCCTTCAGATCGGCGAGAATTCTGTCGAGATGGGCCGCCACACCAAGCTGGGCGGCATCGGCCTGCAAGGTGCCAGCTGCCGTCAATGCGTTGAGCTGTTCAACGACACTATGATTGTAATCAGGCAATGGCTTCATGAAAAGACGCCCCGGTCGCGGATGCAGCACGGAACCCGCGACGAATGGAATGGCTTAGAGCAGAATGAACGTTCCGGCTGCACCGGAACGACTCATCGGCTGAGGCTGAGCGGCTGCCCGCTATTGGTCGTGCCGTCGAAGCGTGCGTCTGCGCTCTTGTAGACGCGGCCGATAGTGTCACCCGAGCGATTCTTGAAGACGACCATCTTGCCGGATACTTCCCAGGACCCCATCGCCGTCAGCTCGCCGGAGCAACCACGCGTGCCGCCACGCGATCCGCTGCCCAGGTTGGTGAGCGTCAGGAACATATCGCAATTGGCCCCGCCATTAGAAACGCGCCAGTTGCCGACCATGGATTCCTTGGTCACGTCGAGAGCTGTTGCCGGTGGAGCAGCGGATGCAACATTGGTGCCGCCGGGTGTCGCCGAAGCAGGCGCCGACGGGAACTGGCTTCCATTGGCACCACCGGGCGGCGGCAGGGCGCCAGACTGAACGGAGGGCACCGGCTGCGCCTGCAGGGGCGGCGTATAACCGGGATTGTTGCTGGCGTTGTTGTTGTAATCGTAGGAGGTACGTTGGCAACCGGCAAGGCTCATCACAACCGCAAGGCCCGTCACCACATATCTGAATTGCATATCAAGCTCCCGATTCTCTCGCTTCCGGAAAGACGATGATCAAACAAGAAGGCTGAATTATTACCAAAGCCTTATCTTGCGCAAGCGATGGCCGGGATAATTACCATTTCGGTCAATTTTTACCGAATTTTCCCACGCCGGGTTGAAAAAAGGGCCACGGTCGAGACCGCGGCCCGATAAATCTCTGTGGTCGGCGATTCGTCCTCAGACGCGGCGCTCAACCATCATCTTCTTGATTTCCGCAATCGCCTTGGCCGGGTTCAAGCCCTTCGGGCAAGCCTGCGCGCAGTTCATGATCGTATGGCAGCGATAGAGACGGAACGGGTCCTCGAGATTGTCGAGACGCTCGCCGGTCGCCTCATCGCGGCTGTCGATCAGCCAGCGATAGGCCTGCAGCAGAACGGCCGGACCCAGATAACGGTCGCCATTCCACCAGTAGCTGGGACAGGACGTGGAGCAGCAGGCGCAGAGAATGCACTCATAAAGACCGTCCAGCTTCAGGCGATCCTCATGGCTCTGCTTCCATTCCTTGGCGGGTGTGGGCGAAACCGTCTTCAGCCAGGGCTCGATCGAGCGGTGCTGGGCGTAGAAGTTCGACAGGTCAGGAACAAGGTCCTTCACGACAGGCATATGCGGCAGCGGATAAACCTTCACCGTGCCGTTGATCTCGTCCATGCCCTTGGTGCAGGCGAGCGTATTGGTGCCGTCGATGTTCATCGCGCAGGAACCGCAGATGCCTTCGCGGCAGGAGCGGCGCAGCGTCAGCGTCGGGTCGATGTTGTTCTTGATGTAAAGAAGCGCATCGAGAACCATCGGTCCGCAATCATCGACATCAATATAGAAAGTGTCGATGCGCGGGTTCTGGCCGTCATCCGGGTTCCAGCGATAGACGCGGTATTCGCGCACATTCTTGGCACCATCCGGCTTCGGCCAGACCTTGCCTTCGTTGATCTGGGAATTCTTGGGGAGAGCAAGTTCAACCATATCCAGTTCCTCAAATCAGTAGACACGCGCCTTCGGCTCGATCTTTTTCGGATCGATGCCGTCGGCGATCAGGTCGGTGTGAACCGGGCGATAGTCGAGCTTCACGTCGCCTTCGGGACTGACCCAGGCAAGCGTATGCTTGCGCCAGTTCACGTCGTCGCGACCACCGAACGGACCGTCGACGAAATCCTCGCGGGCATGCGAACCACGGCTTTCCTTGCGCGCTTCCGCGCCGTAGACCGTGGTGATGGCATTGGCCATGAGGTTATGCAACTCGAGCGTTTCGACCAGATCGGAATTCCAGACCATCGAACGGTCGGTGACCTTGACGTCGGGCAGTTCCTTCCAGATCGCCGAGAGACGGCGGCAGCCGCTTTCGAGCGATTCCTGTGTGCGGAACACTGCCGCGTCGTCCTGCATGGCGCGCTGCATCTTATCACGCAGCACCGCCGTCGGCGTCGAGCCGTTGGCATAACGCAGGCTGTCAAAGCGTTCCATGATCCTGTCGCAGGCAGCCGTATCGAGAGCGGGAATCGCCTCGTCACGATTAATGACCTGAGCGGCGCGGATCGCGGCGGCACGACCGAAGACCACAAGGTCGATCAGCGAGTTGGAGCCAAGACGGTTGGCGCCGTGAACCGAGGCGCAACCGGCTTCGCCGACCGCCATCAGGCCGGGCGCGATACGCTCCGGGTTTTCGGCATTGGCGTTCAGCACTTCACCCCAATAGTTGGTCGGAATGCCGCCCATGTTGTAGTGAACCGTCGGCAGGACCGGGATCGGCTCGCGGGTCACGTCAACGCCGGCGAAGATCTTGGCGCTTTCGGAGATGCCCGGAAGACGCTCATGCAGGATCGCCGGATCGAGATGATCGAGATGCAGGAAGATGTGGTCCTTGTTCTTGCCGACGCCGCGGCCTTCACGGATTTCCATCGTCATGCAGCGCGAGACAACGTCACGCGAGGCAAGGTCTTTCGCCGAAGGTGCATAACGCTCCATGAAGCGTTCGCCTTCGGAGTTGACGAGATAGCCGCCTTCGCCGCGCGCGCCTTCGGTGATGAGGCAGCCCGCGCCATAAATACCGGTCGGGTGGAACTGCACGAATTCCATGTCCTGAAGCGGCAGGCCCGCACGGGCGATCATGCCGCCGCCGTCGCCGGTGCAGGTGTGGGCAGACGTCGCCGAGAAATAGGCGCGGCCGTAACCGCCGGTCGCCAGAACCACCATCTTGGCGGCGAAGCGGTGGATCGTGCCGTCATCGAGGTTCCAGGCAACGACGCCGGTGCAGCGGCCATCCGGCGCCATGATGAGGTCGAGCGCGAAATATTCGATGAAGAATTCCGCATTGTTGCGCAGCGACTGGCCATAAAGCGTGTGCAGAATGGCGTGACCGGTACGGTCGGCGGCGGCACAGGTGCGCTGCACCGGTGGGCCTTCGCCGTAATTCTGCATGTGGCCGCCGAAGGGGCGCTGGTAGATCTTGCCTTCTTCGTTACGCGAGAAAGGCACGCCGTAATGCTCCAGCTCATAGACCGCCTTTGGCGCTTCCATGGCGAGATATTGCATCGCGTCGACATCGCCCAGCCAGTCGGAGCCCTTTACGGTGTCGTAAAGGTGCCACTGCCAACAGTCGGGCGTCATATTGGTGAGCGATGCGGCGATGCCGCCCTGTGCTGCGACGGTGTGGGAGCGCGTCGGGAAAACCTTGGTGATGCAGGCGGTCTTGAAACCCTGTTCGGCCATGCCGAGTGTAGCGCGCAGACCGGCGCCGCCGGCACCCACCACGATCACGTCATAGGAGTGATCGACATAGGTGTAAGCCTTGCCATTCTGGGAAGGTGAACTGATCGAAGCCATGACGAACTTATCCTACGAATGCGATTTTCAGGATGGCGAAGACAGACAGGCCACCGATGAGGATCGCGAAAAATGTATTCAGCATCAGAAGAACGAGCTTCGGAACTTCGGCGTGAATGTAGTCTTCGATGATGACCTGCATGCCGAGCTTCATGTGGATGAGACCGGAGACCAGCACCAGAGCCATGATGACAGCGACGAGCGGGTTGGAAAGCGCAGCGACGACTTCCGGATAGGGCGCGCCGGCATATTTGATCAGGAAGACAACGAAAAAGGTCAGCAACGGAATGTTCGAAACGGCCGTCAGGCGCTGACGCCAGAAATGGTCGGTGCCTTCCTTGGCGGAGCCGAGACCGCGAACCTTCCCGAGAGGTGTACGCATATCCATGTAAGTATCTCCTCAGCGCACGATCAGGACGATGACCCAGATCAGCGCGGTCAGACAGATAGACGCCACGAAGGAGGCCTTTGCCAGCTTGGTGGTGAAGTGCTTCTCGAAGCCGTGCCCGAGGTCCCACATCAGGTGGCGCAGGCCGCCGATCATGTGGTGAACCAGCGCCCAGGTGTAGCCGACGAGAACGATCTTGCCGATGATGGTGCCCATCGCCCAGCTGACCCAGTCATAATAAGCTGGACCGGATGCCAGCGCGATAAGCCACCAGGCGACCAGGAGCGTACCGAAATAGAGCGCGCCACCGGTCACGCGGTGGATGATGGAGGCCACCATCGTCGGAATCGGCTTGTAAATTTGAAGATGCGGCGACAGAGGCCGGTTATTTGTCACATTCGCCATCAGAACCTCGCGGCGTTTTCCCGTGCGTCCACAAGACAGGACGCCCCCAAGCAACAGCACATGACGAAAGAATGTGCATTGCACCAACCGCGACGTTTAATCACATGGGCGCATCACCACAAGCACATTTCATGGCGGATTCCAATTTAATCGATTGGTTCGCGAATTTTTTTTGGAATTTTTTTGCATGAAAATAAAAAATCGAGCGTTTCCAAGATTTACGCCCTCAAAATATTTACGTTTACGTAATTCCGAAAAGGTGTAATTTACGATTGGTTAACTCAAAAAACCGGAGCATGAAGCTCATGTTACAGCACCGAATCGTTGCCTTGGTCATGATGGTTTCAGGCGGAATTTCAACTTACGCGCTGCCCTCTTTGGCGGGCGATTTTCATAGTCGGAATTCCTATCGTCACAGTCAATCGCAAGTCAGCTTTTCAACCGACGGCCTGCCGTCCACGTTGCCTGGGGGCACCTATGTCGGAAGCATTTCCGCGCTGAGAGTTCGAGGGAACGGCAATTATTTCGCGACCGGCAGCGGAATATCGCCGCAGATTGCCACGACCGGACCCCGTTTATTGCCGGCGCCCAGAGCAAAAATCATTACCGTGAATACCGATAATGCGGATGATGCCTGCGTTTACCAGCATGGTGTCTGCATTATTCGCCCCTGATCAGAGGAAGCGCCAGACGGTGGTCTTCTTCACTTCACTGTCTTCCAGCGCACGGCTGACGGTAACCTGATAGGTCGCGAGGGCCTCAAGACGCTGTTTCGGCAGATAGGCTCTGCCTGGATCTCCAACGAGAACGCTGACGCCCCGGTCAGTCAGGTTTATAAACCATGGCACGAGGAGATCCGCAAAGGCCCGGTCGTAAAAGACATCTCCTGCCAGCAGGACATCAGCCTCAATGGCACGGCCGATCAGATCGGCGTGGGTAAAGCCGATATCAACCCCATTCAGGCCTGCATTCATACGAACAGCCGTTTCCGTCCACGGATCTATATCGGCGGCAAGCACGGTCGCAGCGCCGGCCTTTGCAGCAGCTATGGCAACCAACCCGGAGCCGCTGGCAAAATCCACCACACGCTTGCCGCTTACGCTTTCCGTGTGATCGAGCACATAACGGGCAAGACCCTGCCCGCCGGCCCAGGCAAAAGCCCAGAAAGGCGGCGGCAGGCCAATCTGCTCCAGTTCCTCTTCCGTCTTCAGCCAGAGCTCATGCGCTTCGGTCGCGAGATGAAGGGAGAGTTCCGGCACATGAGGCGGATGCATGATGCCGGTATTTTCGAGGATGAAGCGTTCGGGATCGGTCCTCACCGACGCTTCAATCCGGGGATTTCGGAGGATTTGCGAGCCCGCCCATGCGGCAGACTTCAAGATACTCCTCTTCCGTCACCGGCTGCACGGAAAGCCGCATGGAGGTGACAAGCGACATATTCGCGAGCTTCGGATTGGCCTTAACATCCTTTAGCGAAACCGGCTGCGGCATATCGCAGACGGCGCGGATGTCGACACAATCCCACTTCAGATCACCTTCGGCGGTCGAGTCCGGATGCGACAACGCACAGACTTCGACGATGCCGACAACATCCAGTCCCTCATTGGAGTGGTAAAAGAAGCCCTTGTCGCCAATCTTCATGGCGCGCATGTTGTTGCGCGCCTGATAATTGCGCACGCCGGTCCACTCTTCGCCCGCCTCGCCCTTGGCCTTCTGCATCTCCCACGACCATTTGAACGGCTCGGACTTGTAAAGCCAATAATTCGCCATGCCCGCTCAAGCTCCCGGATTGTTGAAGACCCAGTTATAGGGCTTCACGTCCACGCTTTCGAACAGGCCAGCCTTTGCATAGGGATCGGCTTCGGCAAGAGCCTTGGCCGCATCGATATCGGCGGCTTCCACGATGACGAGGCTGCCATTCGGCTTGCCTTCGGCATCGAGAAAAGGCCCGGCGATCTTCAGCGTGCCCTCGGAATTGAGCCTGTTTAGATGCTCCAGATGCGCCGGGCGCGTTTCCATGCGCACGTTCAGGTGGCCGGGCTTGTCCTTGCAGATAAAAGCGAACAGCATTTTCGTCTCCTTATGCCTTATTCGGTTGTGATGGGCCGTGTCATCAATTGTTGCATGGCGCTCGCCACATCCAGATTTCCGTCGATGATAGCGGCCACCGCTTCGGTAACCGGCATGTCCACGGTGTGACTTTCTCCCAGCCGGGCGGCGACGGCAGCCGCAAAGGCACCCTCTACCAGCCCGCCGGACATGTCCTTGCCGTTACCGCGGCCAAGCGCGATGCCGAAACGCAGGTTGCGCGACTGGTGGCTGGTGGCGGTCAGCACCAGATCGCCAAGACCGGAGAGGCCGCGTACCGTATCGGCCTTGCCGCCCATGGCAACGATGAGACGCGACATTTCGGCAAGCCCGCGCGATATCAGCGCCGCCCGGGCGGAATCACCAAGGCCCGCGCCTTCAACGATGCCGGCGGCAATGGCGAGGATATTTTTGAGTGCGCCACCAAGCTGCACGCCGATGCGGTCTGTCGAGGCATAAAGCCGGAAGGTCTTGCCGGAAATCGTGGTCGCAAGCCGCTCGGCTATTGTTGCATCTTCCGCCGCAATCGCCATGGCCGTCGGTAGACCTCGCGCAATATCGGCCGCGAAGCCCGGACCGGAGAGAACCGCGATCGGATGACGGGGCAATTCCGCTTCCAGAAGTTCCGTGAGCAGCCGACCGGAACTCCGGTCGATACCCTTCGCGCAGGTAACGACGATCGAGTCATTAGCCAGATAAGGACCATAATGACGAGCCGCATCGGCATGAGCCTGCGAAGGCATCGCAAAGAGGACGATGCCGGCACTGGTCAGAACATCCGGCTCGGCGGAAAATTCAAGCACATCCGGCAGTTCGACTCCAGGCAGCATCGCCTCATGTACGCGGTCGCTCCTGAGGTCGGCCATCAGGGATGGATCGCGGCCGAGCAGGATCACGTCGTGCCGGTTTTCCAGCGCGATGACGACGGCAAGCGCAGTTCCGAAGGCGCCGGCGCCGATGACGACGATTTTCTCCCGCTGCATCAGGCCTTGGCTCCCCTTTTACCGAAACCGATCAATGTCTCCGCACTGCCGTCGAGCGGCCAGCGCGAGCGCGGCGGGATTTCCAGCGGATCGGCTTCTCGGCCGTCGGCCATTCGCTCCAGCCCGGCCCATGCGATCATGGCCGCATTATCGGTGCAGAGCCGGTGCGGCGGCGCAACGAAACGAAAGCCATGGGTATCGCAAAGCGACTGCAGCGTCTGGCGGATTTGCTGATTGGCCGCAACGCCGCCTGCGACGACCAGGGCAGGCTGGGTTTCCATATGCGGAAACTCCTGCTTGAAACGGGCAAGACCACGGCCAATCCGGTCCTTGAGTGTGCGTGAGACCGCTTTCTGGAACGATGCGCAGATATCGGCAATGTCCTGCTCGGACAGCGGCGCGATCGCGGTCGCCGCCTGCCGTACCGCCGTTTTCAAGCCGGAAAAGGAAAAATCGAGCCTGGTCTCGCCGACCATTGGACGAGGAAGCGGAAAGCGGTCGGGATCGCCCTTTGCCGCCGCCTTCTCAACCGCAGGCCCCCCGGGATAGGGCAGGCCGAGAAGTTTCGCGGTCTTGTCGAAGGCCTCGCCGAGCGCATCATCGATGGTGGTGCCCCAGCGCTCATAATCGCCAACGCCACGCACCAGCACCAGCTGCGTATGGCCACCGGACACGAGCAG
Source organism: Agrobacterium sp. FDAARGOS_525 (assembly GCF_003938925.1). Lineage (NCBI taxonomy): Bacteria > Pseudomonadati > Pseudomonadota > Alphaproteobacteria > Hyphomicrobiales > Rhizobiaceae > Agrobacterium > Agrobacterium sp. FDAARGOS_525. The sequence continues at coordinate 770,586 of NZ_RKIU01000003.1, forward strand.
CATCAGATAGGGAAAAGATAGACCATCGGTGAGGCGCGCCGTCAGTGCATGTCCTTCCAGATGGTTGATCGCATAAAGCGGCTTGCCTGCTGCTTTTGCGATGGCCTTGCCCGTCATCAGGCCCACCAGCAGGCCGCCGATCAGCCCGGGGCCGGAGGTGGCAGCAACGGCATCGACGTCGGCAAGGGTCACGCCTGCCTGCTCCAGCGCTTCTTCCACGAGCGTATCCAGCGCCTCGACATGGGCCCGTGCGGCAATTTCCGGCACCACACCGCCATAGGCGCTGTGTTCCTCGAGCTGCGACAAAACGACGTCGGAGACGATCTCGCCGCGCCCATCCGCATGCCGAACCACAATGGATGCAGCGGTTTCGTCACAGCTTGTCTCTATGCCGAGGATACGAAGAAAGGGGGTCATCACATCTGTTCGTTCATTGCGATCATGCGCGGAGTTGGTCTAAGACAACTCCGGTAACAATGGATAGACGCGGATGCAAACAAAACCTTTCCGAATCGGCACGCGCGGCAGCCCGCTGGCGCTCGCGCAGGCTTATGAGACGCGCAACCGGCTGATGGCGGCGCATGGTCTGCCGGAAGACATGTTCGAAATTGTCGTGCTATCCACCAAGGGCGACAGGATAACCGATCGCGCCTTGTCCGAAATCGGCGGCAAGGGCCTGTTCACCGAAGAGCTTGAACGCCAGCTCCTGTCAGGCGAACTCGATATGGCCGTGCATTCCTCAAAGGACATGCCGACCGTTTTGCCGCAAGGCCTTTATCTGTCCGCCTTCCTGCCGCGTGAAGACATACGCGACGCCTTCATCGGCCGCACCGCGCCGAAGCTGCTCGAACTGCCGCATGGCGCCGTGGTCGGCTCCGCGTCCCTGCGTCGCCAGGCGCTGATCCGTCGCCTGCGGCCGGATCTGAGCGTGATCATTTTTCGCGGTCAGGTCGATACGAGGCTGCGTAAGCTGGAGGAAGGCCAGGCGGACGCGACACTTCTTGCCCTTGCCGGCCTGAAGCGGCTCGGAAAGGACAATGTTCCGACGGAAATTCTTGACCCGAAGGAATTCCCTCCTGCTCCAGCCCAAGGCGCAATCGGCGTGGAAAGCCGCATCGGCGATACGCGCATGGACGAACTGCTCGCGCCCATAAACGACAGGCCCACTCATGATTCAGTGAGCTGTGAGCGCGCCTTTCTGGCGGCGCTTGACGGCTCCTGCCGCACGCCGATTGCCGGTTATGCCACCTGTGACGGCGAGGAACTGCATTTTTACGGCCTCATCCTCACCCCCGATGGCCAGACGAGCCATGGCATCGAAATCTCTGGCAACCGCAGGGATGCGGCGAGACTGGGCCAACAGGCCGGCGAAGAGGTACGCGCCAAGGCAGGCAGCAGTTTCTTCGAAGGCTGGGGCTGAGCCAATGCGGATCGTCGTCACCCGGCCGCAGCGTTCGGGCGAAAGGACGGCCGCAAAACTCGAAGCGCTCGGCCACACGCCGGCGCTACTGCCGCTGTTCTATCCCGTCCATCATCACGAGCGCGCCATCTCGGCGCTGTCGCACCCAATGGCGGCCATCGCCGTGACCAGCGCAGAGGCTTTGCGGGCACTGGAGACATCACTAGACCGGCTGGTTCCCAATCTGTCAAAACCGCTGTTCGCCGTCGGAAGGGCAACGGCTGAAGCGGCGGAAAAAATCGGTTTCAAACACATTCTCACCGCTTCCGGCGACGCCGTAAGTCTGAACGCGCTGATGACTGAACGCGCGGCCCTGTTTTCCGAGAAAGAACCCCTGCTTTATCTCGCCGGTCGACCCCGTGGCGCCGTCTTCGAGGAAGGCCTTGCCGCCGCCGGCATTGCCTTCAAAACGGTCGACTGTTACGAGATGCTGCCCTGCGACGTTCCTGAAACTGTGCTCGAAACGGCCCTGGTGAAAAACGCGGCGGATGTGGTCCTGCTTTATTCATCGGAAGCGGCGCGGGCATTTTTCCGTCATGTATCGACGGAAAAATACGAAAAGGCGTTGGCGAGAACACAATTCATCTGCATCAGCCGCAACGTGTTTTCTCTCGTTCCGGAAATCTTCCGCGTCAACGCGGTTGCTGCCAAAGAGCCGAGCGAGGCTGCAATGTTTGAACTTCTGCACCGCAACTCTGGAACCTAATTCGAGCTCGCCTCTTTCCTTTGCCGCCGTCACTGACTAGGTTTAGAGTACTGCAGGCAGAAATGAGGTTGTCATGGTATCGGGAAAGCCGCCACGCCACTCCAAGTCCAAAGCCGAACCGGTCACGATCGACCTGGACGCCAAAGACGTGAAAGCAGTTTCCGCCGACGTGGATGCCGCCGAGACCGACAAAAAGCCCGGTGACAAAACCCCGGAGACCGCGGCGGATTCCGCAGTTTCGGATATCAGATCGGAAGCAACCGCAACAGGCAATGCCGCACCGATATGGGATCAGCCAAAGAGACCCCCTCTCGAGCCCGAGCCCAATGTCGGGAAAGCGGACGCCGTGGCGGCGACACCGAAGGCGGAGAACCTGGATAACGGACAGAAAGCGCCTGTCACGCCCTCCCCCGCTCCGGCTCAAACCGATACTAAATCTTCGACAGGCACCGCCCAGACGAGCGCTGCCGCTGCTGCAACAGCAAAGCCTGCCTCCGGATCCACAGCCTCCACCAGCGCATCCGGCGGCGCCACCACGGCAAAGCCTTCGACCGCGACCTCGTCCTCAGGACCGGCAAAGCCCTCCATACCGCAGCGGGTCGATAGCAAACAGGCGGCAACGTCCGGCCTGATCGCGGCAGGCATCGTCGGCGGCCTTGTGGCGCTCGCCGCCGCCGGCAGCATGCAATATGCAGGCATCGTGCCCTCCTTTAATGCAGGCAAGGCGGGAAGCGAGGAAATCGCTGCCCTTAAAACCGATCTGGACAGCTTGCGCCAGCAGCTTGCCAATGCGCCAGCCTCCGACACCTCGGCGCTGGAACAGCGCATCGCAACCCTTGAAGGCGTGAAGGGGGAGGCCTCGCAGGTCGATGGGCTGTCAGAGAAAATCACCGCCCTCGAAGCGGCTCTCCAGTCGGAACGGTCTGCGCAGACTTCGGCGACAGCGGAACTGACACGCCGTCTCGCTGATGCTGAAGCCAAGATCAACGAGCCGCGCGACGATATCGAAGTCGCCCGCGCTATAGCATCGGCCGCGCTGAAGGCCGCGATCGATCGCGGTGGACCGTTCCTGACGGAACTCGATACCCTGTCCAAGGTAACGCCCGACGATCCGGCCATCGCATCGCTGCAATCCTTCGCCGCAACCGGCGTACCATCACGCTCGGAGCTGATGCAGAAGTTCCCCGATGTCGCCAATGCGATGCTCTCAGCCATAAACCAGCCTGACCCCAATCAGGGCATCATGGAACGCCTGACCGAAAGCGCCTTTTCGCTGGTGAAGGTGCGACCCGTCGGAAACATCGAAGGCGAAACCCCCGAAGCCAGGATCGCACGCATGGAAAACAAGCTGCGCAATGGCGATCTTCAGGGCGCAGCACTTGAGTGGAACGGTCTTCCGGATGCCGCCAAGACGGCATCCGCCGATTACAAGAAATCTCTGGATGCGCGCGTCGAGGTCGAAAATCTGGTGGGCGGCACGTTGAACCGCGCCATCACTAGCACCGGCAGGCAGGGGTAAGGGCATGACCAGAATTCTGACTTTCGCCGTTATCGTTCTGGCCCTCGGTTTCGGTTTCTCCTGGCTGGCTGACAGGCCGGGCGTCCTTTCCATCGTCTGGCAAGGTCAGCTGATCGAAATGAGCCTGATGGTCGCAGCCTCCATCATCGCGGCGCTCATCGCTGCTGCCATGTTGCTCTGGTGGATCGTCAACGCCGTATGGACTTCGCCTAATGCCGCCCGTCGTTATTTCCGCGCGCGCAAGCGCGACCGCGGTTATCAGGCGCTCTCCACTGGCCTCATCGCCGCTGGCGCTGGTAATGCCATTCTTGCACGGAAGATGACGGCCCGCACGCAGGGACTACTGAGTGCCGATCAGGAGCCGCTGATTCACCTGCTCGATGCACAGGCCGATCTCATCGAAGGCAAATATGATGAGGCGCGCCGTAAGTTCGAGGCCATGGCGCGTGATCCCGAAACGCGTGAACTCGGCCTTCGCGGCCTCTATATCGAGGCACGTCGTCAGGGCGCTTACGAAGCCGCCCAGCAATATGCCGAGGACGCCGCGGAAAAAGCACCCTATCTGCCATGGGCGGCACAGGCGACGTTGGAAAACCGATGCCGCAATGGGCAGTGGGACGATGCCATCCGTCTGCTTGATCAGCAGAAGGCGGCCAGCGTCATCGAACGCGGCGAGGCGGAGCGGCTGAAAGCCGTGCTTCTCACTGCCAAGGCCGGCGAGAAACTGGAAAGCGACCCGGTAGGTGCGCGCGAGGACGCGAAGCACGCTCTCAAGCTTGCAAAAGGCCTCGTCCCGGCAGCGCTTATCGCGGCAAAGTCCTACCTGCGCGAAGACAATCTGCGCAAGGCCGCCGCGATTCTTGAACCCGTCTGGAAAAACGATCCGCATCCGCAGATCGCCGAACTTTACGTACGCGCCCGCAGCGGCGATACCGCCATCGACCGGCTGAAGCGGGCAGAGCGGCTTGAAAGTCTGAAGCCCAACAACATCGAATCCCTGTTTGCAGTGGCGCAGGCGGCGCTCGACGCCAAGGAATTCGCCAAGGCCCGGACGAAGGCCGAGGCCGCCGCCCGGATCGAGCCGCGCGAAAGCATCTTCCTCTTGATGGCTGATATCGAGGAGGCCGAAACCGGCGATCAGGGCCGTGTGCGCTACTGGATGGCGCAGGCACTGCGCGCGCCGCGTGATCCGGCATGGGTCGCCGACGGTATCGTCTCTGAAAAATGGCTGCCGGTCTCGCCTGTCACGGGTCGTCTCGATGCCTTCGAATGGAAAGCGCCTTTCGGGCAGCTGGAAGGCCCTGTTGAAGATCTGACAATCGAAAACGCGATTGCCGCAGCACCCGCAAGGACCGAACCGACGGTAAAGACTGTCGTCGTGGAAACCGCGCCCGAGACCCGTGCGGAGCCAAAGCAGGCTTCGGCTGAGCCCATAGAGGTAAAACCGAGTGTTTCGGCTCCGACGGAGAAAAAGCCCGTCACGATCGAAGCGCCGGTGGAAACCGAAGCGGCGAATGAAAAGGCCGAAGCAGTGCCCTTTTTCGGCGGTGCGCCAGATGATCCGGGTGTGAAGAAATCCGGCGCGGAAGCCGAACCCAAGACACGGCTCAAACTCTTCTGACGAGCAGGCTATCGATGTTCCAGCAAATACAGTCGTTTATTCAGAACCTCGTCGGCCCGCAGGCAGGTGATTTCAGTCCCGATGATCTGAGGGTGGCGGTAGCCGCCCTCTGTTTCCAGGTCATGGAAGCCGATGGCACCATCTCGAAAAGCGAGCGTGATCGTCTTCGCGAAATTCTGCATGAATATTATCATCTCGACGGCGGCAAGCTTGATGCCCTGCTCGCCGCCGGCCAGGAGGCCGGCAAGGAAGCCGTCGATTATTACCGCTTTACCACCGATATCCGTCGCCACCTGGATGAAGATCAGCGCGTGGAGCTTATTGGCATATTATGGGATATTGTTTACGCTGACGGCGAACGAAGCGAGATGGAAGACCATGTGATCTGGCGTGTCGCGGATCTGCTGGGTGTTTCCGTGCGCGACAGGGTCCTGCAACGTCAGCAGGCCGCCACGAGGTCCGGACCCGCTGAAGAAAGCGAAAACGAAGACGATGCTGTTTGACCCCTCCAGGCAACAGAAACAACAACCTTCGCTGCTCATCGTCCTGCATCAGGAACGCTCCACGCCCGGTCGCGTCGGCCAGATGCTGGTGGAAAAAGGGTATCGTCTGGATGTAAGGCGTCCCGCGCTCGGCGATGACCTGCCGCAGACGCTGGAAAAACACGCCGGAGCCATCATTTTCGGCGGCCCGATGAGCGCCAATGATCCGCATGATTATGTCAAAGCCGAAATCGACTGGCTGAAAGTGCCGCTGAAGGAAAACAAGCCTTTTCTCGGCATCTGTCTCGGTGCGCAGATGTTGTCCAAACATTTGGGCGGCAGGGTGGAAGCCGACAGGGACGGCAAGGTGGAGATTGGCTGGTATCCGCTCCATGCCACCGAACATGGGCGGCTTCTGATGCCGCACTGGCCGAAGATGGTCTATCACTTCCATCGCGAAGGCTTTGAGCTGCCGCGTGGAGCCGAACTTCTGGCATCGGGCGAAACCTACCCCAACCAGGCCTATCGATATGGAAAAAATGCCTGGGGCCTGCAGTTTCACGCCGAACTGACCCGTGCCATGATGCATAGCTGGGTGGTGCGCGGCGCGCAGCGTTTCGGCATGCCCAATGCCCAGGTGGGCAGCCAGCATCTGGAAGGCCGCATGCTGTTTGATACGCCGCTCAGGGCATGGCTCAGCAATTTTCTCGATCTGGTTTTTGAGGGCAAGGCGCAGCGCTAGAGCATTTCCGGTAAAGATGCGCTGCGGCTTTACGTCCGGAAAATCCGTGAAAACAAAAAGTTGGATCGTTTTTGCGCTTCGAAGAAAAGCCAAGACGATCTGAGACCCATCGCTGTCAGTGCGGCGCGTCGAGATTGTCGATCTTGCGCAGCTTGGAAAAGCCGAGCGCCCAGATGACCGCCACGGCGAGCGTGCCAGCCCCGCCGATGACAACGGCTGGAACGGCACCCACAACATGAGCCATGGTGCCGGCACGAAACTCACCCAGTTCGTTCGATGCGCCGACGAAGACCATGTTCACCGCGTTCACACGCCCGCGTACCTCATCCGGTGTCCAAAGCGCGATCAACGTTTCTCGCACATAAACCGATACCATGTCCGATGCGCCCATGACTACCAACGCGGCGATGGACAGCCACGCGGTTTGCGAAAGTCCGAAGACCACGGTTGAAACGCCGAAAAGGCCAACGCCAGCGAACATCAGCAGGCCGGCATGGTGACGAATGGGCTTGAATGCCAGAATAACGGCGACGGTGATGGCGCCGATACCGGGCGCCGCGCGCAGAAGCCCGAGGCCCCACGGGCCGAGCGTCAGCACTTCCTTGGCAAAGATCGGCATCAATGCAACCGCGCCACCCAGCAACACCGCGAAGAGATCGAGCGATATTGCACCGAGGACGATCTTTTCCTGCGAGATGAATTTAAACCCGGCGAGCATGGTTTCGAGGCTGATCGCCTTTGCCGGGCCGCGTTGTTCCGGCTTGCGGATCGCCACCGCAAGTCCTGCGGAGACGATAAAGAGCACGAGCGCCACACTGTAGGCAACGGAGGCGCCGAGACCATAAAGCAGGCCGCCGGCAACGGGACCGAGAATGGAGGCCATCTGCCAGGAAGAAGAATTCCAGGCGATGGCGTTCGGCAAATCCTCCACCGGCACGAGATTGGGCGCCAGCGACTGGACCGCCGGTCCCATGAAAGCGCGCTCTATGCCGAAGACGACAAGAATGGCAAAGACCGGCCAAGGGGAAAAGCTGTGCGTGAGTGTCAGCGCCAGAAGAGCGACGGCACAGAGCGCCGCAACCATCAGGCATATGGCCATAATACGCCGGCGATTGTGACGGTCGGCAACCGTTCCCGTAACAAGGATCAAAAGAAGGGACGGCAGAAACTGGAAAAGACCGATCAGGCCGAGATAAAAGGCATTGCCGGTCACTTCATACATTTGCCACCCAACCGAAACACTGACGATCTGTATGGCAAAGGCCGAAAAAAACCGGGCGCTGAAGAAACGTCGATAGGATGAATGCCGGAATGCACCGAAACGGTTTTCGGCAGAAGGAAGAGACATCGGCTGGGTGCTCGCGAAGAAAATGTGTGATGGCAATAAATCGATATGACAGGAATCACCAGCCCTCACCATCGCGATCGCGCAAAGTGTGAGCGGTTTTTGCGTGAAATCCTGCCGCCCGGTTATGAGTTAGACCACGATCACAGCAGGTGGATCTAACCGGTGATGATTACGATTCGGCGCAACACTTGCCGGTTCAGCGACGAATGTCTAAATGTCTTGCAACCAAGATACGGAGATATTGATGCTTGCCCTGTTTCAGACCATCGATCTGGCCTTGAACCTCTATACCTGGGTGCTGATTGGCAGCGCCATTTTTTCATGGCTTTACGCCTTCAACGTCATCAATTCCCGCAACCAGTTCGTGAACGCCATCGGCAGCTTTCTGTTCAATGTCACGGAACCGGTTCTGCGCCCCATCCGTCGCGTTCTGCCCAATCTCGGTGGCATCGACATTTCGCCGATCATCGTGCTCCTGATCATCTTCTTCATCCGCTCCTTCATGTGGAACACGCTGTACCCGATGTTCGCGTGAACGGCTGCTGGCAAAAACACGGTGATCATATCCGGCTCTCCGTTCGCCTCACGCCGAATGGCGGGCGGGACGCGATTGATGGAGTCGAGCTCGATGCGGACGGAAACGCACAGCTAAAGGCCCGGGTCAGCGCCGTGCCGGAAGGCGGTAAGGCGAACAAGGCCCTAACTGTTTTGCTGGCAAAGAAACTTGGCGTACCCAAAACCGCCATCAGCTTCGTTTCGGGCGAAACAGCGCGCAAAAAAATCCTCCGGATCGACACCGACCCGGAGGATTTTGAAGACCGATTGAAAAAGCTTTAGACCAGATCAGCCCTGCGCCTTGTAGCGCTCGATGGCTTCGACGATCAGCTTCTTGGCAACGTCAACATCCTGCCAGCCGCCCATCTTCACCCACTTGCCGGGCTCCAGATCCTTGTAGTGCTCGAAGAAGTGCTCGATCTGCTTCAGCGTGATTTCCGGAAGATCGGTGTAATTATTGACCTTGTCGTAACGACGGGTCAGTTTCGGAACCGGAACCGCCAGAATCTTCTCGTCCTTGCCGCCATCATCTTCCATTATCATCACGCCGATGGGACGAACATTGATGACGCAGCCCGGTACCAGCGGGCGGGTGTTGCAGATGAGAACGTCGATCGGATCGCCATCGTCGGACAGGGTGTGCGGTACGAAACCATAGTTACCCGGATAGGTCATCGGCGTGTAGAGGAAGCGATCAACGATCAGCGCACCGGCATCCTTGTCCATCTCGTACTTGATCGGGTGTCCACCGACCGGCACTTCAACGATAACATTAACGTCTTCCGGCGGATTTTTGCCTACGGAAATTGCATCGATACGCATTCGCTTCCCTCATTCGACGGGTTGGATTTGGTTTTCGATACTGGGAAAGTCTGCGCATTGCAACACGGCTGTGGGCATATAAGGCATAATGGATAAATTGGGTGCCAGCGATGTGGTCACGACCGGACACTAAACGACAATCCCGGAATTTGCGCCGTCAATTCCAGACGAAACCGACCTTGCGAAGTGATTTGCCACCGAAATCTTCCATGCCTTCGGCAATGTCGCGCCCGCCATGCGAGCGGAAAAAGCGATTGGCTACATCGCTGTCCTCAAGGCACCAGACGACAATACCGTTGCAGCCAAGCGAGGTCAGCAACCGTCGCGCTTCCGTGAAAAGCAGTGATCCGAGGCCGATGCCCTGATATTCCGGACGGAGATAGAGTTCGTAAATTTCGCCGTCATGCGGCAGTCCGCGCGCCCGGCTGAGGCCCAGCGTCGCGTAGCCGGCAACAACGCCCGCCACTTCAACCACCAGCATGGTTGCTGAACCCTTGGTTGCCTTTTTCCACCAGATTTCGCCACGGCGCTCGAGCATCTGCGTCAACGGCCGATGCGGGATAAGCCCGGCATAGGCCTGTTGCCACGACAGACGGTGCGCCTCGGATATGGCGCGCGCATCTTGCGGTTCAGCACGGCGAACATCGATGGATAACGTTTTCATAACGCGATTCTGGCCCCGGCCACGGAAACTTACCAGTCATAAAGGTTAACGCCGGCAAGCTTACCCACAGCCTATTCATGTGGACGACCAGAAAAAATTAACGCATCCTTAACCTTTGGCAAAGCGCCTTTCGACTCATGCACACATAAAAAAGAATGCATAAAAAAACCCGGCGCAAGGCCGGGTTTTCGAAAGAGGGATCGAACCGATCAGCTGGCAGCAAGCTTTGCCTTTTCGAAACGCTTGCGGTCATTCGGATCGAGATAGAGCTTGCGAAGACGGATCGACTTCGGCGTGACTTCAACGAGTTCGTCATCCTGAATCCAGGAAAGCGCGCGCTCCAGCGTGAACTTGATCGGGGGGGTGAGCTTCACGGCTTCATCCTTGCCGGCGGCGCGGATGTTGGTGAGCTTCTTGCCCTTCAGCACGTTCACGTCGAGGTCGTTGTCACGGCTGTGAATGCCGATGATCATGCCTGCATAAACCTTCTCACCTGCATCGATGATCATCGGGCCGCGATCTTCGAGGTTGAACAGAGCATAGGCAACAGCTTCGCCCGACTCGTTCGACAGCAGAACGCCGTTGACGCGACCGCCGATCTCGCCCTTGTAAGGCTGGTAGTCGTGGAACAGGCGGTTCATGACGGCCGTACCGCGCGTGTCGGTCAGGAGTTCCGACTGGTAACCGATCAGACCACGGGTCGGCGCGAAGAACACCAGACGGACGCGGTTGCCGCCGGAGGGGCGAAGCTCGACCATTTCGGCCTTGCGCTCGGACATCTTCTGCACGACGACGCCGGAATGCTCCTCATCCACGTCGATGACAACTTCTTCGACCGGCTCCATCAGCTGGCCGTTCTCATCCTTGTGCATGACGACGCGCGGACGCGAAACGGCAAGCTCAAAACCTTCGCGGCGCATATTTTCGATCAGAACCGCCAGCTGCAATTCGCCACGGCCAGATACGAAGAAGGAATCCTTGTCGGCGGATTCTTCGATCTTCAGCGCAACGTTACCTTCGGCCTCCTTGAACAGACGGTCGCGGATGACGCGGCTCGTCACCTTGTCGCCTTCGGTGCCGGCGAGCGGCGAATCGTTGACGATGAAGGACATGGTAACGGTTGGCGGATCGATCGGCTGCGCCTGCATCGGCTCCATGACGGCCGGGTCACAGAACGTGTCGGCGACGGTGCCCTTGGAGAGACCTGCGATGGCAACGATGTCGCCTGCATGGGCTTCTTCGATCGAGGTGCGCTCGATGCCACGGAAAGCAAGAATCTTGGAGATGCGGCCGTTTTCAATCAGCTTGCCATCCTGGCCGAGAACCTTGACCGCCTGGTTCGGCTTGATCGAACCGGAAGCGATACGGCCGGTGATGATGCGGCCGAGGAAGTTGTTGGCTTCGAGGATCGTGCCGATCATGCGGAACGGACCTTCTTCGACCTTGGGCTCCGGCACGTGCTTGACGACGAGATCGAGAAGCGGCGCAAGACCTTCATCAGTCGGGCCTTCCGGATTGACGTTCATCCAGCCGGAACGGCCCGAGCCGTAGAGGATCGGGAAGTCGAGTTGCTCGTCGGTTGCATCCAGAGCCGCGAAAAGGTCGAAGACTTCGTTGACGACTTCCTCATGGCGGGCATCCGGACGGTCGATCTTGTTGATGGCGACGATCGGGCGAAGGCCGACCTTCAGCGCCTTGCCAACCACGAACTTCGTCTGCGGCATAGGGCCTTCGGCAGCGTCAACGAGAACGATCGCGCCATCCACCATTGACAGGATACGCTCGACTTCACCGCCGAAGTCGGCGTGACCGGGGGTGTCGACGATGTTGATGCGGGTATCTTTCCACTCGATCGAGGTCGCCTTGGCGAGAATGGTGATGCCGCGCTCTTTTTCGATGTCGTTGGAATCCATCACGCGTTCCATCACGCGCTGGTTTTCACGGAACGAACCGGATTGCTTCAGAAGCTCGTCAACAAGCGTCGTTTTTCCATGGTCAACGTGCGCGATGATCGCGATGTTGCGAAGTGCCATTGTTCAAAATCTCTGAGGTTGGGCGCTATATTGATGAGAAACGCCAATTTAGTTTGGCGCGCTCATAACCTTTTTTTTGCAAATGCGAAAGGGGGGCTCATGTCATAAGCCCCCTGCGCTCAGCTTCTAGCTCAGAAATATGACAGTCTCTTATAGGAGACCGCGCTTCGAAAGCATCGCGTCCGGGCTCGGCATCTTGCCGCGGAAGGCGAGATAGGCTTCCTCGGGATCCACGGAACCACCGACGGAGTAGATGTTGTCCTTCAGCCGCCGCGCCATATCGCTATCGAAGGCATTGCCGGTTTCCTCGAAGGCGGAAAAGGCATCGGCATCCAGCACTTCCGACCACATGTAAGAATAATATCCAGCGGAATAACCGTCGCCGGAGAAAACGTGCTGAAAATGCGGTGTCGCATGGCGCATGACGATGGATTCAGGCATGTCGAGCGTTGAAAGAACCTCACCCTGCACGGCCATCGGGTCGTCGACGCTGTCGCGCGTATGGAACGCCATGTCGACAATCGCCGAAGAGGTAAACTCCACCGTGCTGAAGCCGGCATTGAAGGTCTGTGCAGCCAGAACCTTGTCCAGCAGCGCCTTCGGCATTGCGGCACCGGTTTCGTAATGCAGGGCATATTTTTCCAGGATTTCCGGCACAGTCAGCCAGTGTTCGTAAAGCTGCGAGGGCAATTCGACGAAATCGCGCGATACGCCCGTTCCCGACACCGAGGGGTAGGTGACATCGGACAACATGCCATGCAACGCGTGGCCGAATTCGTGGAAGAGTGTACGCGCATCGTCAAGCGAAAGAAGCGCGGGCTTACCTTCGGCCGGTTTGGCGAAGTTGCAGACATTATAAATAATCGGGATTTCTCCAACCGTACCATTTTTCAGCGGCAACTTGTGCTGCGATTGGAACGAACTCATCCATGCGCCTGATCGCTTTGAGGGCCGCGCGAAATAATCGCCGAGGAACATGGCCTTCAGATCGCCCTGGTCGTCGCGGATCTCGAAAACCCGGACGTCCGGGTGATAGGCGGCGACACCCTTGACCTCGACGGCACGAATTCCAAACAGCCGCCCGGCCACATCGAAGCAGGCTTCAATGATCTTTTCCAGCTGCAGATAAGGTTTCAGTTCCGCCTCGGAGAAATTGAATTTCTGAGCGCGGAGCTTTTCGGCGTAATGTCGCCAGTCCCATGGCAGAACGTCGTGGTTTTTGCCCTCCGCGGCGATGATGGCGGCAAGCTCAGCCTCCTCCTCACCCGCGCGGCGAACGGCCTTTTCCCAGACCTGCCCCAGAAGGCCGTTCACGGCATCGGGCGTCTTTGCCATCGTGTCGTCAAGCTTATAGGCGGCGAAATTCGCATAACCGAGAAGCTTCGCCTTCTCCTCTCGCAGTTCAAGCGTGCGGCGGACGATCTCTCGATTGTCGGTCTCGCCGCCGTTTTCACCGCGCGCCACCCATGCCCTGAAGGCCTGTTCACGCAGGTCTCGACGTTCGGAAAATGTCAGGAAGGGCTCGATGATGGAACGGGAAAGGGTGACGGCGAACATGCCATCCTCGCCATGCTCACGGGCCGCACCCGCCATTGCGTCGCGCAGAAAACCGGGAATGCCGGCAAGTTCCTCTTCCGTGGAAAGCAAGAGCTTCCAGTTCTTTTCATCCGCCAGTACATTCTGCCCGAACTTTGCACCGAGACCGGCCAGCTCCTCATTGATCACCGCCAGCCGCTCCTGCCGGTCTTTCGGCAATTTCGCGCCGGAGCGCACGAAACCCTTCCAGTGCCGTTCGAGAACACGGTTTTCCTCACCCGTCAGCCCAAGTGTCTCGCGTTTTTCCCACAAGGTATCGATGCGCTTGAACAGAGCCGCGTTCATGCCGATTTTAGAATAGTGCCGCGACATTTTCGGAGCAATCTCCCGCTCCAGCGCCTGGATCACGCCATTGGTGTTCGCTCCTGCCCTGTTCCAGAACAGCGCCGAAATGCGTGAAAGATCGTCACCCGCGACCTCAAGCCCAGTTACAGTGTTTACAAATGTCGGCGCCTCGACATTGGCTGCGATCGCATCGATCTCCTGCTCATGGGAACCAAGTGCGGCGTCAAAGGCCGGAGCGAAATCCTCATCCCTGACTGAATCGAATTTTGGCAGACCATTGTGACCGTTCCAGTGAACGAGTGCGGGATAAAGCGCGGTCTCAGATGGCATTTCATGTTCCTCGTACAATTCCGGTTTAGCCATATGGGCACGCCGCCGCCGCCAATTCAATATCGGAATTTGGTGTGGAATACGCACTCGCCTTCATTTCCAAGTATTGACCGATATGACGACATCATGGTCTGCTTCTTTAAATAATATCCCATGACGGAGATATGTATTATGGAGATTTATTCTTTAAGGGCCTCTAATAATTTCCTTTTCAGGGACAATTCCAGAAACGCAAGATCCGTGGGCATTGCCGATTTCGGCAAGGCCGGAAAATCCGATGCAGCCTCAGGCTTTGAAGAGACGGTAAGAGGGATAGATTTTACCCGCATCAGCCCGCGCGACCTGCGCGAAATCGCCCGAGATTATTACCATGCGGGAAAAATCAGCCAGGACACCCTTTTTGAACTTTCGTCCGAACTTCCGGCACAAACCCTTAGTGCCAGCGGTGAGGTCATCGACATAGCTGATGTGACCGAGGACACGGAATTCGACTTCCTGACCTATTTTTCCGACCGAGCTGAAATTGCCCGTTCCATCGGCACCGCAGACGAGGTTGAAAAAATGCAGGACGTTCTGTCTTTTTTTGCTTTGGCGTGACGGTCCTAGACCGGGTTGCGGGATACCTTGCGATCGAAGTGACATATAGTTTACTCGATTTTCGGTAATATGATTTGTGTACCATTGATTATCGCCTGGATTTTAGTAAGGCTGACTTACGAAAAGGCGAAGCATGGGCACGAAACGCGAAAAAGATTCATTGGCATTTTTGCTGAACAGCGGTGCACGCCTGCTGAACAGTGCTTTTGAGCGCCGTATATCCGAGGCCGGACTGGGCCTGACCCCCGGCGAGGCGCGCGCGCTGCTGACGGTCGCTGTCGTTGACGGCAGCAAACAGTCGGACATCGCCGCTCGCCTCGGAATAGAACCCATGACGATCTGCGCCTATCTTGATAAGTTGCAGTCCCTCGATCTCATCGAGCGGCAGCAGGACCCGCAGGACAGACGCTCCAAGCGTATTGTGCTGACCAAATCCTCAGCCGACATGCTGGAAGCCGTGCGGCAGGAAATAGATGAACTCGTCCGCCACGCCACCCAGGGCCTGAATGACGAGGAGGTGGCGCTGTTCCGCCACTTTCTGCAAACCCTTCGTGACAATCTGCAGCCGGAACAACCGGGGCAGAACGGCTGATCACCATGTCGCCAAAACCGATCATGTCCACGAAACGCACGGCGATGCTTGGTGCGTTTTTGACGGCGCTTGCGCCCATATCCATGGCGATTTACACACCCGCCATGCCGGAACTGACGCGGGTTTTTGCCACTGACCAGTCCGCCGTCAAGCTCAGCCTGTCCCTCTATTTTGCCGGGTTCGCGCTGGCGCAACTGCTCGCCGGGCCGGCATCGGATGCCTTCGGTCGGCGAAAGGCAAGCATCGTCTTCCTCCTGATCTTTCTGGGCGGCGGCCTGGTGGCCATTTCCGCGCCGACGATCGAAGTGCTGCTTTTCGCCCGGCTGGTTCAGGGCATCGGTGCTTCGGTCGGTATGACGGTGGCGCGTGCCGTGGTGCGCGACCAGTTTACCGGCGCCGAAGCCTCCAGCATCATGAATCTCATTGGTATCATGCTGGCGGTCGGCCCTGCTCTCGGACCGACGATCGGTGGACTTTCACTCGCGGCTTTCGGCTGGAAATCCGTGTTTTTTCTGATGGTCGGGCTCGGAGCCATCGCCATTTTATCCGTCGTGATTTTTTTGCGGGAAACAACGGTTCCGGACAGGAGCCTCATCCGGCCGAGGCGGCTCCTGTCGGCCTATGGCACGCTGCTCAGCGCGCCACGTTTCCTTCTGGCTGCACTGGTGCTCGGTGGTTCCATCGGCGCGCTTTATGCGCAGGCCACCATGCTGACTTTCATCCTTATCAACGAGGTCGGCATGACACCCACCGCCTTCGGCATCGGCATGCTGATGCAGACAGGCGCCTACTTCTTCGGCTCGATTGCCCTGCGTTACATCGCGCCCCGACTGGGAGACCGGCGCTCGGTCGTGATCGGCCTCTGTTTTTCCGGAACCGGCGGCCTCCTTATTTTATTGTCAGTTTTCCTGATGCCGCCATCGTTCCTTTCGATCATGGGGCCCGTTGCAGTCGCGACTGTCGGCATCGCCCTGCTGACCCCTTCGATGGTGACAGCAGCGCTTGCGCCCTTCCCGCATATCGCCGGTTCGGCATCGGCCATGATGGGATTTATCCAGATGGGATCGGGCTTCGCCGGCGGTGCTGCAGCCTCCCTCATCGGTTCACCTTTGACAGGCTTCGGCGTCATCATTCCCATGATGGAATTCACGGCCGTTGCCAGCTACATCGGCTTCCGCATTGTCTCCAGAAGAGCGACATGAAAAACCCGCCGGTGTCACCACCAGCGGGTTTCGTTATTTTTTCAAGAACAGAATTACTTGCTGAGATTGCGCTTTGCCAACGTGCGAAGACGCAGCGCATTGAGCTTGATGAAGCCTGCCGCATCCTTCTGGTCATAAGCGCCGTGGTCGTCCTCAAAGGTCACCAGCGCGTCGGAGTAGAGCGACTTGGCACTCTCGCGGCCGGTTACCATGACGTTGCCCTTATAGAGCTTCAGCGTGACTTCGCCTTCCACATGCTCCTGGCTCTTGTCGATCAGGGCCTGCAGCATTTCGCGCTCCGGCGAGAACCAGAAGCCGTAATAGATCAACTCGGCGTAGCGCGGCATCAGCTCGTCCTTCAGATGCGCAGCACCCCGGTCGAGCGTGATGGACTCGATGGCGCGATGCGCGGCAAGAAGGATGGTACCGCCGGGCGTTTCGTAAACGCCGCGCGACTTCATGCCGACGAAGCGATTCTCGACCAGATCGAGACGGCCGATGCCGTTTTCGCGGCCATAATTGTTGAGCGTGGCAAGAAGCGTCGCAGGCGACATCTCGACACCATTGATCGAGCAGGCATCACCCTTTCGGAAACCAACCTTGATGACGGTTGCCTTGTCGGGAGCGGCTTCCGGGGAGATCGTGCGCATATGCACATATTCAGGAGCTTCCACCGCCGGGTCTTCCAGAACCTTGCCCTCGGAAGAGGAGTGCAGCAGGTTGGCGTCGACGGAGAACGGCGCTTCGCCCTTCTTGTCCTTGGCAACCGGAATCTGGTGCTGTTCGGCAAAGTTCAGGAGGTCGGTACGGCTCTTGAACGTCCAGTCGCGCCACGGGGCGATGATCTTGATGTCAGGGTTCAGTGCATAGGCCGAAAGCTCGAAACGGACCTGGTCGTTGCCTTTGCCGGTCGCACCATGGGCGATGGCGTCGGCGCCGGTCTTCCTGGCGATTTCGATCAGGTGCTTGGAAATCAGCGGCCGGGCAATGGAGGTGCCGAGCAGATAGACGCCTTCGTAGACGGCGTTGGCGCGGAACATCGGAAACACGAAATCGCGCACGAACTCTTCACGGACGTCCTCGATGAAAATTTCCTTGATGCCCAGCATCTCGGCCTTCTTGCGTGCCGGCTCAAGCTCTTCGCCCTGGCCGAGATCGGCGGTGAAGGTAACGACCTCAGCGCCGAGTTCCGTCTGAAGCCATTTCAGAATGATCGAGGTGTCGAGGCCGCCGGAATAGGCGAGAACGACTTTCTTAACGTCTTTCGGGAGTGCCATAGTGATGTCCATCTGCATGATGACGGCATCGGGACACCGCCATTTCCTTGGGATTTCGGCACTTTTACAGTGCAACCCGAAATGTGTGAAGCGCTTTTCCGTGAGATAAGCGACAAAACAATTGATGGACACGCGTGACGCACGTGACGACAGCTGCACCGAGGGGAACGAAGCCGTTGTCACATGCATTTAGAAAATTCGCGCTTTATGATGAAGCGGCGCGATCGACTTGAAAACCGTGAATGAAGCCACTCAGGTTCAGGCAACGTTGCAAACCGCTGGAAACAGCAGAAACGACGCGAAGGAGAAACCTATGACGACCATCCACCCCGCATTCAAGGAAGATAATGTCGCCGTCATAACAGGTGCGGCCTCTGGCATCGGACTCGCCGCCGCCCGCAAATTCGCCGGTTTCGGCATGAGTGTCGTGCTCGTCGATCTCGATGGCGAGAAACTCGCCGCCGCGCATGCGGACGTTCTGGCACTTGCCCGGGACGGCGAGGCGCAAATCGTTGCGATCCCAACCGACGTCTCGAAACTCGATGAGCTGGAGGCGCTGGAACGCGCCGTAATTCAGCGTTTCGGGCGCGTTCACGTCCTCATGAACAATGCCGGCATCCAGCCTGGCAGCGCCATTTTCGGTCCCCAGGCCAACTGGGAAAAGATTATCAGCGTCAATCTGATGGGCGTTGTGAATGGCAGCCGTGTCTTCGGTCAGGGCATGATCGCCCATGGTGAGCCGGCACTCATCATCAACACCGGCTCGAAACAGGGCATCACCACGCCTCCCGGCGATCCCGCCTACAATGTCTCGAAATCGGGCGTCAAAACCTTCACGGAAGCGCTTCAACACGAGTTGCGCAATGTTCCAAATGGTAGAGTTTCCGCCCATCTCCTCATCCCCGGCTTCGTCTTCACAGGCCTTACAGCCCACGGCAGAACGGAAAAACCGGAAGGCGCCTGGACCGGCGAACAGACCATCGAGTTCATGCTCGAAAGCATCGGCCGGGGCGATTTCTACATTCTCTGCCCGGATGGCGAGGTTGACCGCCCGACGGACGAGAAACGCATTCTCTGGGCGGCCTATGATATCGTCCAGAACCGCCCGCCGCTCTCGCGCTGGCACACGGAATATTCCGCCGCCTTCACCAGCTTCCTCAAGAACTGACGCCTAGGGGCCGCCGCGATCTGAAAATTGCGGTGCCCCGCCCTGCTTAATCCACCGCTGCGCTAGGGCCGCCACTCAAAAACATTGGCAGAAATCCGCAATCACGTTAAACAACGGCCGTCTCCAGCTTTACGGGTACCGCGATGGATTTCGTTCCAAGCCTGCCAACACTGATCGCCTTCACCATCGCCATCCTTCTCCTGGCGGTAACGCCGGGTCCGGACATGACGCTCTGGATCAGCCGCTCCCTGCGCGAAGGCCGGGCGGCGGGCTTCATGACCCTGGTAGGAACCAATATCGGCATCACCGTGCACACGATGCTGGTCGCCTTCGGTGTCGCCGCCCTCATCGTCGCCTCGCCGACGGCTTTCATGATCCTGAAGACCGGCGGAGCCGCTTATCTTGTCTGGCTCGCCATTCAGGCGATCCGCAAGGGCTCGGATTTCGTGATGGTCAGAGGCACCGGCGAAAAAGCGCAGGCCTCCCTCAAATCCGCCCTGCTGAACGGCATCTGGGTCAACCTGCTGAATCCGAAGATCATCATCTTCTTCATGACCTTCCTGCCGCAATTCGTCAGCGCATCCGATCCGCATGTGACCGGCAAGCTGATTTTCCTCGGCATCTGGTCAATCATCGTCGCACTGCCGATCGGCATCGGCATCGTGATCGCCGCAGATGTTCTCTCCGCCTGGCTGCAACGCAACCGGAAAATTCTGCGCGGACTGGATTATACGATCGCCGGCGTCTTTTCGCTTTTCGCCGTCAAGATTTTCTTCACACAGGCGCGCTGACGGCAAACAAAAAGGCGCCTTACGGCGCCTTTTTACAATCAACCGATCAGCAACTCATCGTCATCGAGCTTCTGGCCGCGTATCTTGCGGAACATGTCGATCAGATCCTCCACCTCAAGATCCTTGCGGCTGTCGCCGGAAACGTCGAGCACGATCTCACCGGCATGCAGCATGATCGTGCGCGTGCCATAGTCCAGCGCCTGACGCATGGAATGGGTGACCATCAGCGTCGTCAGCTTGCGCTCCGATACCACCTTGCGGGTCAATTCCATCACGAATTCCGCCATGCCGGGATCGAGCGCTGCCGTATGTTCGTCCAATAGAAGCACGTCCGAGCCTGACAGTGTCGCCATGACGAGAGAGACCGCCTGCCTCTGGCCGCCCGACAGAAGGTCCATGCGGTCCTTCAGACGATTTTCCAGACCGAGATTGAGCGAAGCGATACGCTCCTTGAAAAAATCCCGCCGGCCACGTCCGAGCGCAGGCAGAAGACCGCGACGTTCACCACGTGATGCCGCCAGCGCGAGGTTTTCCTCGATGGTAAGCGCGCCGCAGCTGCCCGCCAGCGGGTCCTGAAACACGCGTGCCACCCGCCCCGCCCGGCTGGCGGTCGGCTTGCGGGTAACATCGGCGCCACCGATCATCACCCTGCCTGCCGTGGGCAGCACATCGCCGGCCAGAACACCGAGAAGTGTGGATTTGCCCGCACCATTGGAACCGATGACCGTGACGAACGAACCATCCTCAATGGTGAGGTCTATCTTGGATAGCGCCTGCTTCTGCAGCGGCGTGCCGCGCCCGAAGACGACCTGGATGTCGGAAAGCGAAATCACGATGTTGCTCCCCCGCGGCGCAGTCGGGGCAGGATCAATGCGATGGCCACCAGTACCGCCGTTACAAAATTGAGATCGGACGCCTTGAGACCCAACACATCACTCGACAGAGCAAGCTGGATGGCGAGACGATAGGCGATGGAGCCGAAGACACAGCCGATCAGCGCGATCAGGATGCCGCGCGCGCCAAACAGGGTTTCACCGATGATGACGGCCGCAAGCCCGACAACAATGGTGCCGACACCGGAAGTCACATCCGCAAAACCATTGGTCTGGGCAAACAGCGCACCACCAAGAGCCACAAGCGCATTTGAAAGCGCCATGCCAAGATAGATCTGGCTACCGGTCTTCACGCCCTGCGCCCGCGCCATCCGGGCATTGGCACCCGTCGCGCGCATGGCAAGACCCGCATCGCTTTCAAGGAAACGCCAGACGAGAATGACCGCAATCAGCACCAAAGCGCCGACGAAGAGCGGCCGCACCAGATATTCAGAAAGGCCGAGGCCGTAAAACGGCGATATCATCGTGTCCTGATTGAGCAGCGCGACATTCGGCTTTCCCATCACGCGCAGGTTGACCGAAAACAGTGCGATCATCGTCAGGATCGAGGCAAGCAGGTTCAGAATCTTGAAACGCACATTGAGTGTGGCGGTCACGATGCCGGCAGCCGCACCGGCCACCATCGCAATCGCCGTCGCGACCCAGGCATTCAGACCGGCGATGATCAGCACGGCTGCCACGGCAGCGCCAAGCGGAAACGAACCGTCCACGGTCAGGTCAGGAAAATCAAGCACCCGGAAAGCGAGGTAAACGCCGATCGCCACGAAAGCGAAGACCAGTCCCAGCTCCACGGCACCCCAGAAGGCGATTTGGCTCACGGTAATGTCCTTGTTATTGCCGCCATCGGGCGGATACGGGCACCGTCTCGTGCCACGTAAAACGGGCGGCGAGTTTGCCGCCGCCCGTTATTCAGTCAGGTTTCGGTTCAGTCGATGACCTTGGTGGCGCGCTTCGTAACGCTTTCGGGGAAGGTGACGCCTGCTTTTTCAGCGGCCTTCTTGTTGATCACGAGATCGGTGCCAACAGCAACGGTTGCCGGAATATCGCCCGGCTTTTCACCCTTGAGGATGCGGACAACGACGGCGCCGGTCTGCTTGCCAACGTCAAAATAGTTGAAGCCGAGGGCAGCAACCGCACCGCGAGCAACGGAATCCGTATCGGCGGCATAAAGCGGGATCTTGGCTTCAGACGCAACACCGGCAGCAGCCTCGAAAGCCGAAACGATGGTGTTGTCAGTCGGAACGTAGATCACGTCGGCCTTGCCGACCAGCGCACGGGTCGCACCCTGCACCTCTGCCGACTTGGTGGCGACGGATTCAACGACCTTGAGACCCGCCTTCTCGGCCTCGGTCTTCAAGAGAGCGAGTGTCGAAACGGAGTTTGCCTCGGCCG
Source organism: Agrobacterium sp. FDAARGOS_525 (assembly GCF_003938925.1). Classification (NCBI taxonomy): domain Bacteria; kingdom Pseudomonadati; phylum Pseudomonadota; class Alphaproteobacteria; order Hyphomicrobiales; family Rhizobiaceae; genus Agrobacterium; species Agrobacterium sp. FDAARGOS_525. The sequence goes on from NZ_RKIU01000003.1 coordinate 792,660, forward strand.
AATTGTAGATGAAGCCGATGGACTTGGCGTTCGGCGAGATTTCCTTGATGAGCGCCAGATGTTCGCCGACCGGCAACATGTCGGAAAGGCCGGTGACGTTACGGCCCGGCTTCTGCATATCCTTGACGAGCTGCGCGCCGACCGGATCGGAAACCGCCGTGAAAACGACCGGAATGTCGCGCGTGGCGGCAACGACGGCCTGGGCGGACGGCGTGGAAATCGGCACGATGACAGCAGGTGCCTCGCCAACGAACTGGCGCGCGATCTGTGCTGCGGTGCCGGGATTGCCCTGCGCGGATTCGTAAAGGAACTTGAGGTTCTCACCTTCCTTGTAGCCCGCTTCGGCAAGGGCAGCCTTCACGCCATCGCGGGCGGCATCGAGTGCCGGATGTTCGACGATGGCGGTCACGGCAACGGTGACGGTTTCAGCCTTCGCCGGCAGAACGATGGCGCTCGCAGCGGCGAGAGCCAGAATCAATGCGCGCATGGATATCCTCCTGTTAGTTCCCTGTTTTCGTCTTCTTAGGAACAAGACGGGCCGAAATCAATCGGAGAACCGCCGGAAACCCAGCTTTATGAGGCAAAACCGGCTTATTCAGTCGTCTGCGCCATGGTTGGCGATCATCATCGCCTCGAAAGCCAGCCTTTCGGTCTTGCGCATGCGCTCGGATTCCGACTTCAGCTGACCACAGGCCGCTAGGATATCGCGGCCGCGCGGCGTGCGGATCGGCGAGGCATAACCTGCCTGATTGATGAAATCGGCGAACTTCTCGATCTGCGCCCAGTCCGAGCACTGGTAATTCGTGCCCGGCCACGGGTTGAACGGAATGAGGTTGATCTTGGCTGGAACCCCCTTCAGAAGCTGCACCAGCATCTTGGCGTCTTCCAGGCTGTCATTGACGTCCTTGAGCATCACATATTCGAAGGTGATGCGCCGGGCGTTGGAGAGGCCCGGATATCTGCGGCAGGCTTCGATCAGTTCCTTCAGAGGATATTTCTTGTTGATGGGCACCAGCATGTCGCGCAACTCATCACGCACCGCATGCAGCGAAATCGCAAGCATGACGCCGATCTCATCGCCGGTGCGGAAGATTTCCGGCACCACACCCGAGGTGGAGAGTGTGACGCGGCGCTTGGAAAGCGACAGGCCATCGCCATCGGTGGCGATCAGAAGCGCGGTCTTAACATGCTCGAAATTGTAGAGCGGCTCGCCCATGCCCATCATCACGATGTTGGAGACCTTGCGGCCTTCGCTCGGCACATAAGCGCCAACCGGCGTCGAACCATCGGGGAAATCACCGAGCCGATCACGCGCCAGCAACAGCTGCGAGAGGATTTCCTCGGCCGTCAGGTTGCGCACCAGACGCTGCGTGCCGGTGTGACAGAAAGAACAGGTCAGCGAACAGCCCACCTGGCTCGAAATGCACAGCGTGCCGCGCCCTTCTTCCGGAATATAAACCGTTTCGATCTCGACGGGACGACCAGCGCCCCGCGGCGGAAAACGCATCAGCCATTTGCGGGTGCCGTCATTGGAGATCTGCTCCTCGACGATTTCAGGTCGAGCGATGGTGAAGGCCGCCTTCAGCTTCTCGCGAAGCTCCTTGGCGACATTGGTCATATTGTCGAAATCGGAGACGCCGCGCACATAAAGCCAGTTCCACAACTGGCTGACGCGCATCTTCACCTGCTTTTGCGGCACACCGATTTCCGCGAGCGCCTCACCCATCTCCTCACGGGTCATGCCGATCAGCGACGGCTTGCCGGACATGAGATCGCTATTGGCGATCAGCGGGGTTTTGACTGCCAGACCGGCAGGAGCTTGCATTACGGACATCACGTTATCCCATCGTTCCATGCGTCGCACGACCGGCCTGTCGGGAAGGCGGAAAATCGTCTGCATGTCGAGAAAATCAAAGGCGGAGCACTTTTCGCGCATCCGCCTGTCAATATTGCCGCGCCTTTAGCATCAAACTGGCAAAAACGCAAATGGCCGGTCGAGGACCGGCCATTGCCAAACGCGATGAAGGGTCAGCGTTACTTGCAGCTCTCGATCTGCTTGAGAGCAGCCGAAATACCCGACAGCGAATAGGAATAGGAGGTTGCGGTGCCACGGCCGGAAACTGCCTTGACGGTCATGGACTTGCCGCCCTTCATGGCAGCCACGAGAGCCGGTTCTTCCGCAGCGTTTTCAACCCAGGCGGCCTTGTCCTTGGTGAACATGACGAAATTCTTGTTGTCGATCGTCACATTGACCTTCGAACCCTGCTTCAGCGGATAACCTACCATGGCCTGCGGCTCATAGGAGATGTTCTGGCCCGGGCGCTGGGAGACGATGAAGAATATATCGCCGTGGTCGACGCTCGCCGGTTCCTTGGCGGTGGGAATGGAAAGAACGTAGCAGACGGTGCTGTTGCCCGATTTGTACGAATAGGCACCCCAAGCATTGAACTGCTGGATGCGCGTGGGCGACTGTGCAGATGCTACGCCGACGCTGGTCAGCAAAATGGCCGCTGCGGTTGCTACACTTCTTACAAACATAGAATTTCCTGCCGGGTTATTGTCTTCCATTGGCCCGAAGCATCGGCGAGCCCAGAGTCTGGATCGGCCACGTTCAGGTGCGGATCGTCTTTTCTCATTGTGGTCGGGAAGCGGTTACCAAACCGTCAACAACATGCATAAAATGCCGGAAACGTCTTGCAGTGTTACAGATTGGCGACTCCCGACGCCCTGAGGAGAAGGGCGTGCGACACCCTTCCTCCGTGTGTATGACACATAAATTCAGGCAAGAATTTGTCGCCCGTCGGGCGCGCCCGAACGGGCAGATCACAGAGGCGTTACCCGGCTTCCTGCTGCCGCTTCAACATGGCGTCAGCCGCGTCGTAATGTTCCATCTTGATATTGGCGCGGATCATCGCGAGCGCTGCGGTAATGACGGCTATGTCATCAGTAAAACCGACGACGGCCAGCATGTCCGGCACGGCATCAAAAGGCATGATGAAATAAGCCAGCGCAGCGAGGATGATACCCTTGGCGCGCAGCGGCGTGTCGCGATCGATCGCGCAGTAATAGGCCGCGGCCGCATCGCGGGCAAACGGCACTTTCGACATGACACGTTTCAGCTTCGGCCAGAACCTGGTCCGAACAACCTCTTCGCGCTCACGCTCCCTGTCGGTTTCACCCGGCAGAAGAATTTCACCGATTTTCACATCATCCATGATCGACGGTCCTCCGGTCACGGCTATTATATGGGATTTAAGGTCCGCCGTTCAATTGCTTCGGCCCGCAGCCGCCTTCTGCATGGCCTCGGCCAGAAGAAAATCCCGCTCCGTCACACCTTGCGAATCATGGGTGGTAAGGCAGACCTTGACCCGCGAATAGACATTGGACCATTCGGGATGGTGATTGAGCCTTTCCGCGACAAGTGCGGATTCGGCCATGAAACCGAAGGCTTCCGCAAAACTTGAAAACTTGAAGGAACGGACGATCGCCGCTCCGTCCTCGCGCAGGGACCAGCCCTCGAGTTTAGACAGGGCCTGCCGGATGGCGTCCGGCTCGAGTCTGGGATATTTCATGAACTTGCCTCCGCTTGAGACCCATTAACGCTTCAACGATCGGATCGACCCATATTCCATGAAACATACAGCTATTCTTTTTGTCTGCATGGGCAATATCTGCCGTTCCCCGCTGGCCGAAGGGGTTTTGCGACACCTTGCCGACGGCGCGACCATGTCTGATCGGCTTACCATCGATTCCGCCGGCACCGGCGGCTGGCATGCGGGTGACGCACCCGATCCGCGATCCATCGCCATGGCGCGCCGGCACGGTATCGATATTTCACTTCAACGGGCGAGACAGGTCACTGCGGCGGATTTCGAGACCTTCGATCTGGTATTCGCCATGGACGAAAACAATCTGGCGAACCTGCTGCGATTGAGTTCCGAAAGGCACCGGCACAAAATCCATCTTTTCATGGAATATGCCGCCGGGCGTCGCGAGAACGTCCCCGATCCCTATTACGGGGCCGAGGACGGATTCCTCACAGTTTACAACATGCTTTTGGCGGGATGCAGATCGCTGCTCGAAAAGATCGAGCTGGACCGCGCCTCGTGAAGCGGAAACACCTCTTCGACGATATAGGGTCCGCCACCCACCGATTCCTTCGACGACATCAGCACAAAGCGCCCGACCGTAAAGGGTGAGGTGCGGAAGTTGCCGCGTCCGGAAAGATACTGCACCACATCGTCCACGCGGGAGGAGCGCAACCGCGCCAGCGTGACGTGGGGCATGAACTTGCGCGGATCGGGCGGGAGACCGATCCTTTGGCAGATTCTCTCGATTTCCGCCTGCAGCGCATGCATTTCGGGCGAGGGAGAAACGCCAGCCCAGATGGAATGCGGCTTCTTGGAGCCGAAGGAGCCCATTCCGGTGAGGTTGAGCTGGAATTCCGGCCGGTCTATCCGGTCCAGCCTGTCAACGACCTCATCGGCGGTACGACCGTCGATGTCACCGATAAAACGAAGGGTTATGTGATAATTCTCCACATCGATCCACCGGGCTCCCGGCAGACCACCGCGCAACAATGAGAGGCTCATCGCCGCATTGCGCGGAATTTCGAGGGCGGTAAACAGTCTCGGCATGGCGAGCTCCCCGAATCTCTTGGCAGAACAAGCATAGCGAATCACGCAATGCAGACGGGCGCAAGTGCTTATTTTTTTTGCGCACCGATTGTCTTGATGAAGCTTTCAACAGCCGGCAAAGATTTTTCGACCATCACTGCCACCCCCTTGGTATTGGGGTGCATCTTGTCGTCCAGCTTCAGCGCATCATCCGTCACCACGCCATCCAGAAAGAAGGGATAAAGCGGCAGGTTGTATTTTTCCGCAAGCTTCGGGAATATCGGATTGAAGCGCTTTGCATAATCATCGCCCATATTTGGCGGCGCCATAATACCGACCAGCAACACGGCTATGTTGCGCTTCTGAAAACCGGAAATGATGGTGTCGAGGTTCTTTTCGGTCTGTTCCGGCGGAATTCCCCGCAGGGCGTCGTTGGCGCCCAGTTCCAGAATGACGCCGTCAGTGCCATCGGGAACAGACCATTCCGCCCGCGCCAGACCGCCTGAGGAAGTGTCACCGGACACACCTGCGTTGGCGATGGCGACATTGATCCCCCTGGCCTTTAATGCAGCTTCAAGCTGTGCAGTATAGCTGTCAGTCGGGGGAAGCTGATAACCGGCCATCAGGCTGTCGCCGAGGCCAACCAGCTGCAATGTCCGCTCCTGGGCGAAGCCAGCAGTGGCGGAAAGGGCGGTGGCGAAAATGACGATGAAGTGAAACAGGGCAGCTTTAAATCTCATCACGGCTTTCCTAACTTGGTTCCCATTGCCTGAAATACTGACCGCATCTACCGCCAGACCGTTTTCATCACCCTATATAGGAACGAGAATTGTGACGAAAAGCATCATAGAGCTGAAGAAAGCCGACCTCACGCTCGGCAATGCCGCTGCCTCCGTCCACGTTCTCAAGAACATCGATCTCTCAATCAGAGAGAGCGAGGCGGTTGGCATCGTCGGCCCCTCCGGATCGGGAAAGTCGACACTTCTGATGGTGCTTGCCGGGCTCGAGAGGCTCGACAGCGGCGAAATCATCATTGCGGATACGCCGCTGCACGAGCTCGGTGAGGACGCGCTCGCGGATTTCCGCGGCCGCAACATTGGCATCGTTTTTCAGTCCTTCCACCTCATCGCCAACATGACCGCACTGGAAAATGTCGCAGTGCCGCTGGAATTGGCAAACGTTCCGAACCCGTTCGAAATCGCCGAGCGTGAACTGGTCGCTGTCGGTCTCGGCGAGCGCCTCAATCATTATCCCGGCCAGCTCTCCGGCGGCGAGCAGCAGCGTGTGGCCATCGCCCGCGCACTCGCCCCGTCGCCAGCCGTATTGATAGCCGATGAACCGACCGGCAACCTCGATACCGACACGGGCAAACAGATCGCCGATCTTCTGTTTGCCAAACAGGCCGAGCGCGGCATGACGATGATCCTCGTTACCCATGATCCCTCGCTGGCGGCCCGATGCTCACGGCAGATCAAGGTTCGCTCCGGCGAAATCGAGGGCGACAGCGCCCGCTCACAGATGGCTCGGGCGGTATCCGCATGACCGGAATCTTTCTTCCGTCTTTTGCAAATGTCAGAAACGCCGCAAGGCTCACGCGGCGCGAAATTCGCGGCGGCCTGCGGGGCTTTTACATCTTCCTCGCCTGCATCGCGCTGGGAACCGGCGCCATCGCCGCCGTCAATTCCGTCTCGCGCGCGGTCACCAGCGCCATCGCCACGGAGGGTCAGTCCATACTGGCAGGCGACGTGCGTTTTGAACTGCGCAACAGGGAAGTGACGGAAGAAGAGCGCGCTTACCTCGATAGTCTCGGCACCGTCGCGGTTTCCACCGGTCTACGCTCCATGGCGCGCCTCGCGAATGGCTCAGAACAGACCCTGACGGAAGTAAAGGCCATTGACGGCTCCTACCCGCTCTATGGAACGTTCGTGGCCGAGCCGAACCGGCCGCTGAGCGAGCTTCTGGCCGGAAATGGCGACACCTATGGCGCGATTGCCGCGCCGCTTTTACTGGAACGGCTCGGAATCAAGGTCGGCGATGAGATTCTGCTCGGTAATGTGACGTTGAAACTGAACGGCACCGTGATCGATGAGCCGGATGCCCTATCTGATGGTTTCGGTTTTGCTCCTCGACTGATGGTCAGCCGCGACGCCCTTTTCGCCTCTGGTCTCGTCCAGACGGGCAGTCTCGTGGAACACGCCTACAAGATCAAGCTGAACGATCCTGCAGCACGGGCGGCAATGACCGATGCAGCCAACAAGGCGTTTCCCGATGCCGGCTGGTCGATCCGCACCAGCGACCGGGCTGCCCCGTCGCTCACCGAAAACGTCAACAGGTTCTCGCAGTTTCTGACGCTGGTTGGCCTCACTGCCCTGATCGTCGGCGGTGTCGGCGTCGCCAATGCCGTTCGCGCATTTCTGGATTCCAAGCGCACCACCATCGCCTCGCTGAAATGCCTGGGTGCGCCGGCCTCCGTGGTCACCATGACCTATCTCTTCCAGATCGCCTTCATTGCGGCCGTCGGCATTGTCATCGGGCTTGTGGTCGGTGCCGTTGCGCCACTCATCGCCATGCGGTTTCTGGAGGGCGTGCTGCCAGTGCCGGAAGAACTTGCCTTCTATCCCGGCGCGCTCGGTCTCGCCGCCCTGTTCGGCCTCCTGACGACACTCGCCTTCGCCATCGTACCACTCGGTCAGGCACGCGAGGTGCCGGCTACGGCGCTCTTCCGCGAACAGGGTTTCGAGGAGGGAAGCTGGCCGTCCTGGCCTTATCTGACCGCGACCGGTGCGCTTCTGGCGGCGCTTGCGGCCCTTGCTGTCTTCTCGGCGGAAGACCGTTTCATAGCCTCGGTCTTCCTCGCGGCCATTGCCTTTGCCTTCGTAGTGCTGCGGCTGGTCGCCTCCGGCGTAAAGGCCATAGCCAAGCGCAGTCCGCGCGTTCATTCGGCTGCGCTGAGACTGGCGATCGGCAATATTCACCGACCGGGCGCACTCACCCCCTCGGTGGTTCTTTCTCTCGGCCTCGGCCTGACCCTCCTCGTGACGCTGACGCTGATCGACGGCAACCTGCGCCGCGAACTAACGGACAGCCTGCCGGAGAAAGCGCCGAATTTCTTTTTCGTCGATATTCAGGGCAGCGAAGTGCAAGGCTTCCGCGATCTGCTCAAACAGGAAGCGCCGCATGGCACCCTGACGGAAGTGCCCATGCTGCGCGGCCGCATCCTCGCTCTCAACGGAGAAGACGTGACGAAAATGGACGTACCCTCGTCCGGGCGATGGGTGCTGCGTGGTGACCGCGGCATCACCTATTCCGAAAACATTCCTGAAAATGCCAAGCTGACGGACGGCGCCTGGTGGGCACCGGATTATAGCGGCGAACCGCTGGTCTCTTTCGCAGCGAAAGAGGCGGGTGATCTGGGCCTGAAGATCGGCGACAGCGTCACCGTCAACGTGCTTGGCCGCAGCATTACGGCGAAGATCGCCAATCTGCGCAATGTCGAATGGGAATCCCTGTCGATCAACTTCGTCATGGTGTTTTCGCCCAATACTTTCCGCGGCGCGCCCCATGCCTGGCTGGCAACACTTGCCGATCCTTCCGCAACTGCGGCCGACGAAGGCCGCATATTGCGCGCTGTCACCAATACTTATCCCACAATCACCAGCGTCCGCGTGAAGGATGCGCTCGACGTCGTCAACCGGCTTGTCGGCCAGCTCGCGACCGCGATCCGCGCCGCCGCAGCCGTTGCGCTCATTGCGTCCGTCCTGGTTCTCGCCGGCGCGCTTGCGGCCGGCAATCGCGCCCGTACGCATGACGCCGTCATCCTGAAAACGCTGGGCGGCACGCGAAGCCTGCTCATACGCGCCTTCTCCTATGAATACATGATCCTCGGTCTCGCCACCGCCGTCTTCGCGCTTTTCGCCGGCGGTGTCTCCGCATGGTTCGTGATCGCCCGCATCATGAAGCTACCCTCCAGCTTCCTGCCGGATGTGGCAATCGGAACCCTCGTCGTCGCCCTTGTGATGACTGTGGGCATCGGCCTCATCGGCACCTGGCGGATTCTCGGGCAGAAGGCAGCACCCGTTCTCAGACAGGCCGGTGAATGATCATCGGTTGTGCGCCGCTTAACTTTAACGATTAATTCTTTGTAATGATCGCCAAAACGTGAGCGCTTTTCGCGCATACGGTGTCTTTTCGGCGGGAAAAGGCCTTGTATCGAACACGTTCTGCCATCATATTCTTGAGCAGGCTTGCTGAAGCTCCGCAGCGGCGCCCGGGAGGTATCCCGACACCGTAGCAATTACGGAGCTCAAAAGAGGAAACAATGGCTGACTTTAATAACTACCAGAACCGCATGGCGCAGACGCGTGCACAGTCTGGTGCGCTGATCGACGAAGGTCTTCGCGCCTATATGCTCAAGGTTTACAACCTTATGGCGCTGGCTCTGGTCATCACCGGCGTTGCCGCGTTCGGCACTTATACGCTCGCCGCTTCCAATCCGGCTGTCCAGCAGCTGCTTTTCGCGTCGCCGCTTCGTTGGGTCGTGATGCTCGCTCCGCTGGCACTGGTCTTCTTCCTTAGCTTCCGCATCCAGAACATGAGCGTTTCCGCTGCGCAGACGACCTTCTGGGTTTACGCCGCGCTGATGGGTGTTTCGCTCTCCTCGATCTTCCTGGTCTACACCGGCCAGAGCATCGTGCAGACCTTCTTCGTGACCGCGGCTTCGTTCGGTGCGCTCTCGCTTTACGGTTACACGACCAAGAAGGACCTGTCTGGCATGGGTTCGTTCTTGATCATGGGCCTGTTCGGTCTGATCATCGCTTCGATCGTCAACATCTTCCTTGCATCCTCCGCGCTGCAGTTCGCGATTTCCGCGATTGGCGTGCTGATCTTCGCAGGCCTGACCGCCTACGACACCCAGAAGATCAAGGAAATGTATTTCGATGCCGACGATGTTGCCGTCGCCGGCCGCAAGGCCATCATGGGTGCGCTGACGCTCTATCTCGACTTCATCAACCTCTTCACCTTCCTCCTGCAGTTCCTCGGGAACCGCGACGACTAAGGGATTGGGTCCTACGGAAAAAAGAAAGGCGACCTCAGGGTCGCCTTTTTTATTACCTCATTTCGCTCAATGCGCCTGATCGTCCGTCAAGGCAGGAGACTGACGTTACTGGAGCTCATTCGATAAGTTTCAAAACCTTGTCGAAAACCTTGAGGACTTGCGGCAGCTCGTGGCCGCGCTTCAGAATGCGGCCATCCACATTCACGACGCTGTAAGCTCCCTGCTTCGCCGCCAGCCTGGGGTTCTTTTCGATCCTGTAGAGCGGCATTTCTCCCGACCGTTTAAAGACGGAAAACACCGCTTTTTCCTTCAGATGATCGATGGCGTAATCCCGCCACTCCCCTTCTCCCACCATGCGGCCATAAATGCGCAAAATCGCATCCAGCTCGCGGCGGTGAAAGGTCACCGGCAATGGATCCTTGTTCTTCTTGTATTCACGGAGATCGATAACGGTGGAGCTGTCGCGTGAAGCGGTTTGAGCCTGCTGCACATCCGGTTGATCGGTCATCCAGTACCTCCGATTCCACCCAAATCATCAGATCAATGTGAGCTTGGCGGCTCGAAATTGCAAGTGTTGTCGACTTACGGCGCTCACAGGAACCAGATGGGGTTTCTCGGCTTCGAAAGCTCTGCAGGCAGGAAAACAATGCGACAACGAGCATCTGCCCCAACATCACCGACAAACCGTCCCGCGCAAGAGCAGGGTAAAACGGTAACCATTTAGGCACCCATTTTACGGGCGCCTGCCGTATTTCGGTCAAACCATGGCCTGAATTGGGTGGAATAGTCGCATTGTCAATTGATGCCTAGGCACCAAGATGACCCGGTCCGGTGCATTGACCCTTTACCCCCAGCCCCCAGTGCCCGGACCGGATCTTCAATCGCCAGATCGGCGATTATGGCGTTTCGCTCCCCAATAAAATACTTGCACCGACAATTGCCGCGGGATCACCGCTTGCATTCGCCGTCTGCAACAGCACGGCGCAGCCGCCCTTTTTTACCTTGGCCACCACGCTCGCCGGCAGCTTTACCGTCATCGGCGAACCGTCCCACATGCCGACCGTCTGCACGTCATAAACGCTGTGCCAGTAGGACATTTTTTTCCCCTGGTTTTCACCCTTCTGCACATCCACAGTCTGCTCCCGGGTGAAATATGCGACGACGACATCGGCCTTGCCGCTGCCGGCACCGATATCGATCTCCACCTCATCACCCGCAAATTTTGACGAGACGGGCACGTTCAATCCCTTGCCCTCACGCTTGAACGAGTCGAGCCTGTCATAGATCCCGCGCACATCCGCGCCCTTTACGTGGTCACGGCCGTTCAGAATGGCCTGCGGCGTGTAGACCCCGTTGCGGCCGAGTGCACGCATGTAACCGTATTGCCGTTCGGTATTTTCCTTGGATGCGAGCGAATCCGTCCAGCCGAGATAGTTCCAATAATCGACATGGTAGGAGAGACCGACGACGTCGCCCTTCTGGATCATCTTGCGCAGGGCCTCATCCGCCGGGGGGCAGGATGCACATCCCTGCGATGTGAACAATTCGACGACGCCCTTCACCGCCTCCTGCGCCTGCGCGGAGGTGACGAGCAACGTGCCGAGAAGACATATCGACAGGGGGAATTTCAGCGGCATTACAAAAACCTTTGTCCGGAAGAGATCCAGACGAATTGATGCGATCAATCCCGCCGGGATGCAAACCGGAAAATAACGTCTAACGCCCTTCAATAGAAAGTCACGAAGGGGTGAGCGACAATCACAAAACAAGCGACTTGAAACGGAAAGACGCCGGGATTCCTCCCGGCGCCTTCGATTGTCGAAGCTTTACGCAGCCAGATCGCGCAGAACGGTCTGCAGAATACCGCCATTGTTCATGTAGATCACTTCATCAAGCGTATCGATACGGCAAAGAAGCGGAACTTCCTTCACCGTGCCATCGCTGTAAGTGATCTTGGCGATCTTCTTTTCACGCGGCTTGATCTCGCCTTCGAGACCGTCGATCTCAACGATTTCATCGCCTTTGAGGTCGAGGCTCGCCCAGGACGTTCCCTCTTCAAAGACGAAGGGGACGACGCCCATGCCGACCAGGTTCGAACGGTGAATACGCTCAAAGGACTGCGCGATAACCGCCTTGACGCCGAGCAGGTTGGTACCCTTGGCCGCCCAGTCACGGGATGAGCCGTTGCCATATTCGACACCTGCAAAGATGACGAGCGGAACGCCCTCAGCCTTGTACTTCATGGCCGCGTCATAGATCGACATCTCTTCCTTGGACGGATAGTGAATGGTGTAGCCACCTTCCTTGCCGTTCGGGCCGAGCATGTGGTTGCGGATGCGGATGTTGGCGAAGGTGCCGCGCATCATCACTTCGTGGTTGCCACGACGTGTGCCGTACTGGTTGAAGTCGGCAACGCCGACACCATGCTCGGTGAGATAAGCACCGGCAGGCGATGCCGCCTTGATCGAACCGGCCGGAGAAATATGGTCGGTGGTGATCTTGTCGCCGAAGAGACCGAGAACGCGCGCGCCCTTGATGTTCTTGAGACCCGAGCCCGTCTTGCCCATGCCCACGAAGTAGGGTGGGTTCTGGACATAGGTCGAGTTGTCGTCCCAGGCATAGGTCTGACCCGGCGGCACCTGAACGGCCTGCCAGTTGGCATCACCCTTGAAGACGTCGGCGTACTTCGTCTCGTAAAGCTCGCGCGTGACGTATTTCAGGATGAACTCCTGAATTTCCTTCGAGGTCGGCCAGATATCCTTGAGATAGACCGGGTTGCCGTCCTTATCATTGCCGATCGGCTCCTTGGTCAGGTCCTTCTGGACCGTACCGGCAAGAGCGTAAGCGACGACGAGGGGCGGAGAGGCCAGATAGTTCGCCTGCACGTCAGGCGAGATACGGCCTTCGAAGTTGCGGTTACCGGAGAGAACGCCGGCCGCAATCAGGCCCTTGTCGTTGATCGTCTTGGAGATCGGCGCCGGCAGCGGGCCGGAGTTGCCGATGCAGGTCGTGCAGCCGAAGCCAACGAGGTTGAAACCGATCGCATCGAGATCCTTTTGAAGGCCCGACTTGTCGAGATATTCGGCAACCACCTGTGATCCAGGTGCAAGCGACGTCTTCACCCATGGCTTGGAGGTCAGCCCCTTGGCGACAGCGTTACGGGCGAGAAGGCCGGCAGCGATGAGGACGGAGGGGTTGGACGTGTTGGTGCAGGAGGTGATGGCGGCAATTGCCACATCGCCGTGACCAAGATCGAAGTCCTCGCCTTCAACCGCGTAGCGGCTCGAAAGCTGGCCGGGCTTCTTGTAGTCGTTTTCGAGAGCAGTCGCGAAATTGGGCGCGATGGTTTCGAGCGGCAGGCGGCCTTCCGGACGCTTCGGGCCGGCCATGGACGGTACGACGTCGCCGAGGTCGAGTTCGAGCGTGTCGGTAAAGACAAGATCGGAACCGTCGCCGGTGCGCCACATGTCCTGGGCCTTGGAGTAGGCTTCCACGAGGGCAATACGATCCTTTGCACGGCCGGACATCGTCAGGTAATTGATGGTTTCGCTGTCAACCGGGAAGAAGCCGCAGGTCGCGCCATATTCCGGGCCCATATTGCCGATGGTCGCACGGTCGGCCAAAGACATCGAATCAAGGCCGGGGCCGAAGAATTCGACGAACTTGGAAACGACGCCCTTCTTACGCAGCATCTGCACGACGGTCAGAACGAGGTCGGTCGCGGTGACGCCCTCCTTGACCTTGCCAGTCAGCTTGAAGCCGATGACCTCAGGCAGAAGCATGGAAACCGGCTGGCCAAGCATGGCCGCTTCAGCCTCGATACCGCCGACGCCCCAGCCGAGAACGCCGAGGCCGTTGATCATGGTCGTGTGGCTATCCGTGCCGACGCAGGTATCCGGATAAGCGATGGTCTCGCCGTCCTCTTCCTTGGTCCAGACGGTCTGGCCGAGATATTCCAGGTTGACCTGGTGACAGATGCCCGTGCCGGGGGGAACAACGCGGAAGTTCTTGAATGCCTGCTGGCCCCACTTGAGGAAGCGGTAACGCTCGCCATTGCGCTCATATTCAAGTTCGACGTTGCGGGCAAAAGCGTTCGGCGTACCGAATTCGTCAACGATAACGGAGTGGTCGATGACGAGATCGACAGGAACCAGCGGATTGATCTTTTCGGGATCTCCACCCAGCGCTTTGATACCATCACGCATCGCGGCAAGATCGACCACGGCAGGAACGCCGGTAAAGTCCTGCATGAGAACGCGGGCGGGGCGGTAGGCGATTTCGTTTTCGGTGAGGCCCTTGTTGTTGAGCCATTCGGAAACCGCCAGAATGTGTTCCTTGGTAACGGACTGGCCGTCCTCGAAACGCAGGAGGTTTTCGAGCAGGACCTTCATGGAATAGGGCAGCTTGGAAACGCCCTTCAGGCCATTGGCTTCAGCCTTGGGTAGGCTGAAATAGACATAGTCCTTACCATCGACGGTAAGAACGGAACGACATTTGAAACTGTCGAGTGATTTGGGCATGGATAAAAACCCCGCTTACACTGATAGCCAACACGTTCGTGCGGACACCTATGCACTCATGCACATCAGGATGCGGGTACGACCATTTCCGCTGTCCGCACGTGAAAATTGCTCCTCGCAATCGTCAAGTCCGGCGCAAGATGATGTTCACGCCGGCCGCTGGCGTGTTGACACCCATATAGATAATTTCAGACAAACGTGCCAGACCATTCCACGACGCTAATCGATTTTTTTATGATCGAACGGCAAATTTTAATCGGAACCGCAGCATGCATCTGACGGCGGAAAATCTTGGCGTGCGACGCGGCGAAGATTTCATATTCATGAACATTTCCTTCAAGTTAAGCGACGGTGAGGCGCTGGTGCTGACCGGGCGTAACGGCTCGGGAAAATCGACGCTGCTGCGCACGGTGGCCGGTCTGTTGCGACCCGAGCGGGGGCAAGTGAAGATAGCCGGCGAAGTAATAGAAGCCGAGATGCGACCTTCGGAAGCGTGCCATTATCTCGGCCATCGCAATGCGATGAAGACGGAACTGACAGTTTCCGAGAACCTGCGCTTCTGGAAGGATTTCCTTGGAGACTTTCATGGCGCGGCGGGCGTAGCGATTGACGAAGCGGCCGAGAGTGTCGGCCTTGCCCGCATTACCCACCTGCCTTTCGGTTACCTGTCCGCCGGTCAACAGCGCCGCTTCGCGATGGCAAAGCTCCTTGTCGCATGGCGGCCGGTATGGATTCTCGATGAACCGACTGCGGCGCTCGACAGGGCGGCAGACGACATGTTTACCGACCTTGTGAAAGGCCATCTTGCAAAAGGCGGGATCGTGCTGGCGGCAACCCATCAGCCTTTGGGGCTGGAGAAGGCGCAGGAGATACAAATGACCGGGTTCGCGGGCGTGGAGGCTTGGGCGTGATGGCGATGTGCACGCGGCTTACCCCCCTCTGCCCTGCCGGGCATCTCCCCCTCAAGGGGGGAGATCGGCAAGAGGGGCTACAGCCACTCGATTCTCGAGCATTGAGTTGGACGAGACCTAACCGCGAGTTGTCCGGCAGGACAGAGGGGGGTAAACTACACCCACCGAGGTCGCCCCAATGACCGCTCTCTTCCTCCGCGATCTCAAACTCTCCATCCGCGCCGGCGGCGGCGCGCTGATCGGCGTCCTGTTCTTCATGACAGTGGTTGCCGTCATCCCTTTCGGCGTTGGACCCGATCTCAACCTGCTTGCTCGTATCGGCCCGGCCATTGTCTGGATCGGCGCACTTCTGTCCGCCCTTCTCGGCCTCGACCGGTTGTTCCAGGCCGAACGCGACGACGGCTCCCTCGATCTCATCCTGATGCAGGAAACGCCGCTGGTGCTGACCGTCTTCGTCAAATGCCTGGCGCACTGGGTATCAACGGGCCTGCCCTTGGTGCTGGCATCACCCCTTCTCGGCCTGTTCATGAACATGGACGAGGTGGCAATCGGCGCGGTGATGCTCACCCTTCTCGTCGGCTCACCCGCCATCACCTTCATCGGCGCGGTGGGGGCGGCGGTCGCCGTTGCCCTGCCACGCGGCGGCCTTCTGGTCTCCATCCTCGTCCTGCCGCTCGCCATTCCGGTGCTGATCTTCGGTGTCAGCGCTTCCTACGCGGCAGTGCAGGACCCGGCGCCTTTCCTGCCACCCTTTCTCATTCTCTGCGCGATCACGTTATTTTCAGCCGTGACCGGCCCTTTCTTCGCCGCTTTGGCACTGCGCAATGTTATGGATTGAGGAAACCGCAACGCACGATACCCTGTTGACAGGGATCAATTGCGGGGCGGCCATTCTCGGGTTACACAAACGGCATGAACGAGCAGACTTTCTCCATCACCAAGTTCAGCGATCTCGCCAATCCCACGCGGTTTCTGGCGCTGGCGGCACGCATCCTGCCATGGCTCGCCGGTTTGACCGCGCTGGTGCTGGCGGCCGGCCTCTACATGTCCTTCACCTCGGAAGGAGATTACCAGCAGGGTTACACGGTGCGCATCATGTATGTGCACGTTCCGTCCGCCTGGCTGGCCATGATGTGTTATTCGGTCATGGCAATATCCGCTATCGGCACCCTCGTCTGGCGCCATCCGCTAGCCGATGTCAGCCATAAGGCCGCAGCCCCCATCGGTGCAGCCTTCACGCTCATCGCACTTATCACCGGTTCGCTCTGGGGCAAACCCATGTGGGGAACCTGGTGGGTGTGGGATGCGCGGTTGACCTCCGTTTTCGTGCTTTTCCTGATGTATCTCGGGCTCATCGCACTCAACCGCGCCATGGACGATCCATCCAGAGCCGCCCGCGTCAGCGCGGTGCTGATCCTCGTCGGGTTCGTGAATATTCCGATCATCAAGTTTTCGGTCGAGTGGTGGAATACGTTGCACCAGCCGGCAAGCGTCATCCGGATGGGCGGCTCCGCCATCGACGCGGAGTTTCTCTGGCCGCTTCTGACCATGGCGATCGGTTTCACGTTGCTGTTCTTCACCCTGCATATCGCCGCCATGCGCAATGAAATCTGGCGCCGCCGCGTGGCCGCGCAACGCCGGCTTGCCGCTCGCATGGCGAACCGGGAGGGTTGAGGGATGACACACGCCTTTTATATCGGCATGTCCTATGCGGCGACCGGCCTTGTCGTTCTCTGTCTCATCGCCTGGGTCGTCTTGGACGGTCAGGCACGCAAGCGGGAACTGAAGGAACTCGAAGCATACGGCGTGCGGCGCAGGGCAAGAGCCGGTTCCGCAGGTGACGGCAAATGACGCAGACTAACCAGAATGACACATCAAAATCCAGGTCGTCTGGCCGCGCACGTTACGCGCTGGCGCTTCTTCCCTTGCTGCTGTTCGGCGGCTTTGCCCTCGTTGCCGGCAAGATGCTATATGATCAGGATGTCAACGGACTGGATGTCAGCGCCATACCGTCAGCGCTGATCGGCACCAGGGCGCCGACCCTGTCGCTGCCGCCGCTGGAAGGTTCGAACCTGCCGGCACTGACAGATGCCGCCATCAAGGGCAAGCTGACGCTGGTCAATGTCTTCGCTTCCTGGTGCATTCCCTGCCGGCAAGAACATCCGCTGTTGCAGGAACTGGCGAAAGACGACCGCATCACTGTCGTCGGCGTCAATTACAAGGACAAGCCGGACAATGCCCTGCGTTTCCTCGGCGAGCTCGGCAACCCCTTTGCTGCCATAGGTATCGATCCCAGCGGCAAGGCGGCGATTGACTGGGGTGTGTATGGCATTCCCGAAAGTTACCTGGTCGGCGCGGACGGCACGATCCTTTACAAAAAGGTCGGCCCCTTTGATGCCCGCAGCGTCGAGCGCGACCTGCGACCGGCCATTGCGGCCGCAGCCGGAAAATAACCGCTCGTAAGGCATCACGCCTTGTTAACGACCCTCAGAGGCGGGCCTTCCGCCGGCAGACGCATGCCTTCCAGCACCACCTGATCGCGACCGCCGCGTTTTGCGGCATAAAGACTGTCATCAGCACGCTTGATGGCGTCGTGAATGGAATGATCGCCCCTCGCGACCGCCGAAACACCGAAGCTCGCCGTGATCTGACTGGTCACACCCCGGTTCCGCCAATCCAGTGACGACAGGCCTGTCCGCATGCCATTGGCAAGCTGGCTGGCCGCAGCAGCCGTCTGACCGGGCAGGAACACCACGAATTCCTCGCCGCCGAAACGCGCTACCAGCGCATCCTCGGGCGCATTTTTTGTGAGAAGATCGGAAAGGCCGATGAGGACGATATCTCCCGCCGCATGGCCGTAGACATCATTGATGCGCTTGAAATGGTCTATGTCGCAGGCAATCACCGCGCCATCAGGCGTATCATTACGAAAGTCGGGCACACGCCGGTCGAAGCCACGGCGGTTCAGCACGTCCGTCAGGGGGTCATGCTCCGCCGCGTGCTGATGCCGGTCCACGGTGACGGAAATCTGGCTCGCGAGCACCGAAAGCGCGAGCAGGAAGCCAAAAATACTCGCAGCAAGCTGCATGTAGAAAGCATAATCCGACTCGAAGAACTCGCTGAGTTCGATCATCGAGCCTCCCGGCGTCATCACCAGCAGCAAGCCGATGCGCACCAGCGTCTCCACCACCACAAGACAGGCGATTCCCACCATCAGCCTGTCGGCAAGCGCAGCCGGGCGCTTTCGCACGAGCCAGACCGGGATCGCGAGCAAAAGGGCGCAAACGAGATCGCCGATGACGAGTTCGCGTTTCAGATCGGGGGTGATGAAAACATGGAAAGAGACCAGCAACACCGCAACCACGACGATCGACAGCCGCGCCTTGGTATAGAGCGGCCGCCCGAAATGGGTGAGCAACGCGTGGCCATAGAGGAAGAAGGCGGAAAAGAACAACAGATTCGAAAGGATCGCCTGAACTTCAAAAGGCAGCCCGCCAAGCACCAGTGGTGTTGCAAAAGCAAAGGCCGCCGAAAGATATCCGATACCCCAGTAGCGGGCGGAAGCCTGCCCGGTCCTCTGCAGGAACAGAAACACCACGCCGAATGTCAGCATGATAAAGGGAAGAAGATAGGCGAAATTGTCTTGCAATGGGTTCTGCCGGAGGGAGAGACGAGCCTTTGAACCCGGATGTTACCGCAATGCCCTTAAGAAAGCCTGCATATATCGCGCGATTCCAAGGCCGTTCGGACTGCAATGTCGACGAACACCGTTCACATTTGCGGGAGCGCGTTCTGCCATTCCTTTATGGCTTCAACAGGCCAGACAAGCATGACGACGTTGAGCGTCAGATTATCGCGGATCAGCCAGCCGGTGAATATCTCGAAGAAGATGGCGGCCACCACCGTTAGCCACACCGGCGCACGGGCGGCGAAGAAGAAACCCAACGCCATAAA
The DNA here is from genome assembly GCF_003938925.1 of Agrobacterium sp. FDAARGOS_525. Classification (NCBI taxonomy): domain Bacteria; kingdom Pseudomonadati; phylum Pseudomonadota; class Alphaproteobacteria; order Hyphomicrobiales; family Rhizobiaceae; genus Agrobacterium; species Agrobacterium sp. FDAARGOS_525. The sequence goes on from NZ_RKIU01000003.1 coordinate 811,717, forward strand.
AACCGTGTCCATCGCCGAGTTCAGGATACTGTCGCCCGTGTACCCCAGCGCCATCGTCGCGGTTCGGTAGCGATCGATGATGATGGGCGAGTTTTCAAGAATTTCCCACGCGGCCTCTACCAGCACCGCAAGGGAAAGCCGCATGGAAAGCGGCTTGTTGCGGAACAGCAGCCACGCAAACCAGTAGAACAGGAAGCCGTGGATGATATGTGACGGGGTGTACCAGTCGGCGATGTGCTGGGAGTTGCCCGGTGTATTCACGCCAGGCTCGAACAGCTTCACGTAACCGCATTCACAAATCGGAATGCGGCCCATGGCGTAGAGAATGATGATCTGCAGGAGAAGCAGCCCGGCGGCCACGCCGAACCATTTAAGCGAACGCGAACGGGAAGCCGGCATCTCCGCAACTGTCATTTTTCGTCCTTGCCAAGCGGCTCGACTGAGTGGCGCATCACAAGCGGCATCTGCGCCATGGTGAAGATGATGGTGATCGGCATGGTGCCCCAGACCTTGAAGGCTACCCAGGTGTCTGTGGAGAACATGCGCCAGACAACCTCGTTCAGCACCGCCAGAAAGAGGAAAAAGATGCCCCAGCGCAGCGTCAGCTTGCGCCAGCCCTCATCCGTAAGCCTGAAGGCGGAATTGAAGACGTAACCGAGCAGCGACTGCCCGAAGAACAGGCCGCCCAGCAGAATGACGCCAAACAGCGTGTTGACGATGGTCGGCTTCATCTTGATGAAAGTGTCGTTCTGCAACCACAACGTCAGAGCGCCGAACACGAAGACCACGATGCCTGAAATCAGCGGCATGATCGGCAGCTTGCGCGTCAGCACCCAGGAAACGGAGAGCGCAATCGCCGTCGCGATCATGAACAGGCCGGTGGCGATGAAGATCGGGCCACCGAACTCTGTCAGAACCGGAAAAGTGGTGGCAAGCCATTCGCCGCGGGAATTCGCGAAAAAGAAGACGACAAGCGGGCCAAGCTCAAGCACGAATTTCAGGAGCGGGCTGATTTCCGCCACCATCTTTTCGCTTTCCTTGGAATTGCTTTCAATATCCATACTCAAACTCCCGCAATGGCCTTGGCGAAATCTTCCGCCTCGAAGGGCTCCAGATCGTCAACACCTTCACCCACGCCGATGAAATAGACCGGCAGCTTGTGTTTTGCAGCGATGGCGACGAGGATACCGCCCCGCGCCGTGCCATCCAATTTTGTCATAATCAGGCCCGAAACGCCCGCAACATTGCGGAATATTTCCACCTGGTTCATGGCGTTCTGGCCCGTCGTTGCGTCCAGAGTCTGCAACACGGTGTGCGGCGCATCCGGATCGAGCTTGCCGAGCACGCGCACGATCTTTTCCAGTTCCGCCATCAGTTCCGTTTTGTTCTGCAAACGGCCCGCCGTATCGATGATGAGCACATCGCTTTTTTGCGCCCGAGCCTGCTCATAGGCATCGTAAGCGAGACCCGAGGCATCTGCCCCAAGCTTGGTGCCGATGAAGTCCGAGCCGGTGCGGTCGGCCCAGATCTTCAACTGCTCGATCGCCGCTGCGCGGAAAGTATCGCCGGCCGCCAGCATCACCTTGAGGCCCGAGCCAGAAAGCTTGGCGGCAAGCTTGCCGATGGTCGTCGTCTTGCCCGTACCGTTGACGCCGACCACGAGAATGACATGCGGCTTGTGCGAGAGATCGAGTTCCAAAGGTCTGGCAACAGGCTTTAGCACCTTGGTGATTTCACCAGCCATAATGCGCGCCACATCTTCGCCACTGACATCCTTGCCGTAACGCTCCGAAGACAGGGCGCCGGTGATGCGCATGGCGGTCTCGACACCAAGATCCGACTGGATGAGCAGATCTTCCAGCTCGTCGAGCGTATCTTCATCCAGCTTGCGTTTGGTGAAAAGCGCCGAAATCTGTGTGGTTAGCTGCGAAGACGTGCGGGCAAGCCCGTTTCGCAGGCGCTGGAACCACGTCAGTTTCACCTCAGCTACGGCAGGCGCAGGCTCCTGCCGTTCACTGGCGGACGAAAAACCCTTTGGCAGGGCTGGTGGAACCGCAATGGGTTCAGGCGCGGTCGCGGCTTCCGCCTCGTCAAGCAGCGCATCCATCGCATCGGCATCAAGCACGATGTCGGCAGCCTCCGGAATCGGCTCGACCTGCTCCTCGGCAGCGGCTTCCGCCTGCAGCAACGACAATGGCACCAGGCCCATATCGCCGGAAAGCTCGGCACCGGGAAGAAGCGGCGCGTCCTCGTCTTCATTCTCGCCGGAGGAGGCTAGATCTTCCGCCTCGTCGGGGGCCGGGCCGCCGGCCGTCTCCATCTCCAGTTCGGAAACAGGATCCCTGTCGACAGCATCATGCGCTTCGGCGTCGTTCAGCGCCGCTTCGAAAGAGGCGTTTTCATTGCCGCGCTCAAGCGCAGCATTCTCTTGTGGCCGCTCTTCCGTTTCGGCCTTGTCCTTGCCGAACGAAAAGACTTTTTTGATGAAGCCGAGGGCCATGGTTGTTCCCGTGTCTCTTTTCTTGCGCTGCCTCAGGCCGCATCTGCCGCCAGAAGCCTCATATTCAGATGTTTGCCGTTGTGGCCGGTAATCGCAACCCGCGCAAGGGTGCGCGGGGCAAGATCAGGTGCCGCCACCAGCGTGAAATTGTCCGTATGGGCAAAACCGTTGTTTTCAACAAGAATGGTCTGCACCGAACCAACCATTCCTTGCAGATGCGCCACCTTAAGCGACTCCCCCCGCACGCGAAGCCTCGCCGCCCGCTCCTTCACAAGCGCTCGGTCCAGCTGCGGCATGCGTGCGGCGGGCGTGCCGGCACGCGGGCTGTAGGGAAAGACATGCAGGTTGGAAATGCCGCATTCTTCCGCAAGCGTCGCCGCGTTCTCGAACATCTCTTCAGTCTCGGTCGGAAAACCGGCGATCATATCCGCGCCGAAGGCCACATCGGGCCTGAGGGCCCGCACCTCGTGACAGAAGCGGATGGCATCGGCACGTGAATGGCGGCGTTTCATGCGTTTCAAAATCATGTCGTCGCCATGCTGGAGTGACAGGTGCAGATGCGGCATGAAACGCGGCTCACCGGCAATCAGATCCATCAGATGGTGGTCGGCCTCGATACTGTCGATGGAAGAAAGGCGCAGGCGCAGAATGTCGGGCACCTGCTTCAGCAATGTCTTGGCAAGATAACCAAGAGAAGGCTCACCCGGCAGATCGGCGCCGTAACTGGTCGCGTCCACGCCGGTCAGTACGATCTCGCAATAACCGCTCTCCGTCAGCCTGCGGGCCTGATCCACCACCGCACCCATCGGCACGGAGCGCGAATTGCCACGGCCATAAGGTATGATGCAGAAGGTGCAGCGATGATCGCAGCCGTTCTGCACCTGAATGAAGGCGCGCACATGCCCGTCTATGTGCTTGACCATCTGCGGCGCAGTCGCCTTGATGCTCATGATATCGTTGACACGCAGTTTTTCTTCCGCCGAAACGCCAAAATCCGGCAGCGCGCGATAGGAGGCGCTTTTCAGCTTTTCCTCATTGCCCAGCACCGCATCCACCTCTGGCATGTCGGCAAAGGTCTGCTTCTCGGTCTGGGCGGCACAGCCCGTCACGATGATGCGCGCATGTGGGTTGTCGCGCCGGGCGCGGCGGATCGCCTGACGAGCCTGTCGCACCGCTTCCCCGGTCACCGCGCAGGTATTGACCAGCACGGCATTGTTAAGCCCGGCCTTTTCGGCCTCCGCCCGCATCACTTCCGATTCATAGGTGTTGAGACGACAGCCGAAGGTTATGACCTCGACCCCGCTCATACAGCCCCCCGCTCGACAGCATCCCGCGCCCACAAGCCGGTAATGGGATCGACGGAGCCCGACCATTCCCATTCGGCCGGGCCGGTCATGATGACGTGGTTATCTTCACGCCAGTCGATGGTCAGCGGCACGCGGATCGGGCTTGAGGCGACATCGATGCTGACCTTGCGGCCGGTGCGGCCGGTGCGGGCAGCGGAAACAGCTGAAGCACAGGCGGCCGAACCGCAGGCAAGCGTTAGCCCGGTGCCGCGCTCCCAGGTGCGGGTGCGAAGCGCGCTGTCTGAAATCACCTGCGCCAGCGTGATATTGGCCTTTTCCGGAAACACCGGATGGTTTTCGAGCAACGGGCCGAAGCGTTCGAGATCGAACTCCATCGGATCACGATCAACCCAGAATACGGCGTGCGGGTTGCCCATCGACATCACAGCGGGCGAATGCAGGATCGGCGCGTCGATCGGCCCGATCTGCAACTCGATGCGGCTGGTATCGTGGAATTCTTCCGAAAGCGGAATGTCGCTCCAGCGGAAACGCGGGAGCCCCATATCGACCGATATCATGCCGTCTTCATGCTCGACGGCATTCAGGATACCCGCTACTGTCTGGAAGGTGAAGCTGGTCTTGCCGGTTTCGGACGACAGGGCCTGCACCACGCAACGCGTGCCGTTGCCGCAGGCCTGCGCCTTGGTGCCATCGCAGTTGAGGATGTCAATATAGGCATCCGTTCCCGCGATACGCGGATCGTGGATGGCCATGATCTGGTCGAACTGGGTGGCAGGATCGGCATTGAGGGCAATTGCTGCCTCTGGCGTGACCATATCCTTTCGGCCGCGCATATCGACAACCAGGATCTTGTTGCCAAGCCCGTTCATCTTCGCAAATTCGACCGTGTTCGCCATCGCTTTAAACCTGAAAACCGCTTTTCATACGGGATTTTCCCGTGCTTTCGCCCTATATGGCGGAAACACCGGCAAATTACCAGACTGTTGCGTCGCAAACGGGGTGGCTGTCAGGCGGAAGGCACGTCGAAAACCTCTCCGGGGCGCATCGGCCGGAAACGGCTCTCCTCCACCCCGTGTTCGGTCAGCGCTGCCTTGAGGGCCACAAGCGGCGCATCCACCGCCTCATCGGTGAGCTGTACCGTACCCCAATGGTGGCCGCAGACATGCGCCGCACCGCAAAGCTTCATGCCTTCCACGGCTTCCGCCGGGTTCTGGTGCTGGCCCTTCATGAACCAGCGCGGCTCATAGGCGCCGAAGGGCAGGTTGGCGAGGCGGAACTCACCATGCTTCTTGCGCGCGGCGTGATAGTTGAGGCCCTCGTGAAAGCCGGTATCGCCAATATGGTAGATTTTCCCACCCGGCGTTTCGATGACGAACGCCGCCCAGAGTGCCATGCGCCGGTCGTTCAGACCACGCGCCGACCAATGATGGCACGGCTCGAAGTGAATTTTCACCGCACCGGCATCAATCAGATCCCCCCAGTCGCCCACCTCGATGCGCGCCGCCTGAACGCCGGTACGGATGATGGCATCATTGCCGAGCGGCGTGATGAAAAGCGGCTTGTGCGCCACATGCAGGCGCTTCAGCGTCTCCATATCCAGATGATCGTAGTGATTATGCGTTACCAGCACCAGATCGATGGGCGGCAGATCCTCGAAACGGATACCGGGCGGGTTGACGCGCTTGGGCCCGGCGAAGCTGAACGGGCTCGTGCGCTCAGACCACACGGGATCGACGAGAATATTCAGGCCCGCTGTTTGGATAAGAAAGGAAGCATGGCCGATGAAGGTGACACGCATGTCTTTACCCTCGACCCGGCTGTCCGGTTTCGCAAACGGAAACGGGCTCGCATAGCTTTCCGGCCACTTGGCGCGTTCACCGTTGAAGCGCCATTTCAGCAGACCCATGAAGTTGCTGGGCGGCGTACCACCGGGATTGAAAAAGCGTATCCCGTCGAAATGATCGGAGATAGGGCCGCTATAATAAGCGCTGGCGCTTGAACGGCGAGCATAAAGGCCGCCGCCCGCCAGAGCGAGCAGGCCAACAGCGGAAAAACGGAAAAATTTTCGACGGTTCATGAAAGATGTATAGGTGGCGAAGAAGCGGCCTTCAAGGAGGTCGCATCGCGGTCTGCTGACGATCACGCAAAGATGAAATCGGCGCGTTCGCAGCTGAAATCCGGCATCGCCTTGACTTTTCCGGCACTTTCCTGTTTATCCCGACCATCAGCTGGCAGTTTCACGACTCCAAGCCGCCGACCGGGACCCGAAAAGGTATAAAGAGATCCCGGAGGTCAACACCCGACAGCGCGATGCGCCCTCGGGTGCTTTTTGGCTTTGCGTCTTGTTTTTGCCAGCGAAAGCACCGACGTTTCGGAAACCCGGAACGAAGAAGGAAGAAACGATGTTTGAAAACCTCCAGGACCGCCTTGGTTCCATTCTGAATGGACTGACCGGCCGTGGCGCGCTGACGGAAGCCGATGTTGCCGCCGCCCTGCGCGAGGTTCGCCGTGCGCTGCTGGAAGCGGATGTGGCCTTGGAAGTCGTACGTTCCTTCACCGACAGAGTGCGTGAAAAGGCCGTCGGCGCGGCTGTTCTGAAATCCATCAAGCCCGGCCAGATGGTCGTCAAGATCGTCCATGACGAGCTTGTCGAAATGCTCGGCACCGAAGGCGTCTCGATCGACCTTCATGCGGCCGCCCCCGTCGTCATCATGATGGTAGGTCTGCAGGGCTCGGGTAAAACCACAACCACCGGCAAGATCGCCAAGCGCCTGACCGACCGCGACAAGAAGAAGGTGCTGATGGCATCTCTCGACACGCGTCGTCCGGCCGCACAGGAGCAGCTTCGCCAGCTCGGCGTCCAGACCGGCGTCGACACGCTGCCGATCATTGCCGGCCAGTCGCCGACGGATATTGCCGCACGTGCCGTGCAGGCCGCAAAGCTCGGCGGGCATGACGTCGTCATTCTCGATACCGCCGGCCGCACACACATCGACGAACCCTTGATGCTGGAAATGGCCGACATCAAGAAGAAGTCCAACCCGCATGAAATCCTGCTGGTCGCGGATTCTCTGACCGGTCAGGACGCCGTCAATCTGGCGCGAAATTTCGATGAGCGTGTCGGTATCACCGGCCTTGTTCTCACCCGCATGGACGGTGACGGCCGCGGCGGTGCGGCCCTCTCCATGCGCGCCGTCACCGGCAAGCCGATCAAGCTGATCGGTATCGGCGAGCGCATGAACGAACTCGACGAGTTCCACCCGCGCCGTATCGCCGACCGTATTCTCGGCATGGGCGACATCGTCTCGCTGGTCGAAAAGGCCGCCGAAAACATCGATGCGGAAAAAGCCCGCGCCATGGCCGAGAAGATGGCCAAGGGCAAGTTCGACCTCAACGATCTGGCCGACCAGCTTGCCCAGATGAAAAAGATGGGCGGCATGGGCGGCATCATGGGGCTGATGCCCGGCATGGCCGGTATGAAGGACAAGATGGCTTCAGCCGGCATGAACGACAAGATGTTCGATCGCCAGATTGCCATCATCTCCTCCATGACCAAGGCGGAGCGCGCCAATCCGGATATTCTGAAACACAGCCGCAAGAAGCGCATCGCCGCCGGTTCCGGCACGGATGCCGCCGAAATCAACAAGCTTCTGAAGATGCATCGCGGCATGGCTGACATGATGAAAGCCATGGGCGGCAAGGGCAAAGGCGGCATCATGAAGCAGATGATGGGCGGCCTTGCCGGCAAGATGGGTCTCGGTGGCATGATGGGCGGCGGCATGCCTGATTTGTCCAACATCGATCCGAAGCAGCTTGAAGCGCTCCAGAAGCAGGCGGAAGCCGCCGGCCTCGGCAAGCCGGGTGGAATGCCCGGCCTTGGCGGTCTGCCGGGCGGATTGCCAGGTCTCGGTGGCGCAAAGCTGCCGGGTCTTGGTGGCATGCCGGGCCTTCCCGGCTTTCCGAAAAAGAAGTGAGGGGGACGCCAATGAACAATACAGAGGTGAAAGCCCAGCTTTCCGAATACCGCCAGTCGATCGACAACATCGATGCCGCACTGGTTCACATTCTTGCCGAACGTTTCCGCTGTACCAAGGCGGTGGGCGTGCTGAAGGCAAAATACAATTTGCCGCCGGCAGACCCGGCGCGCGAGGAATACCAGATCGAACGCCTTCGCCACCTGGCAAAGGACGCCAATCTGGACCCGGATTTCGCCGAGAAGTTCCTGAACTTCATCATCAAGGAAGTCATCCGGCATCATGAAGCAATCGCCGCCGAACATGGCGGCACAGAAAAGACCGCCTGAAAGGCGGACAAGCCATCCTAAGGAGTAAATGACATGGCACTGAAAATTCGTCTCGCACGCGGTGGTTCCAAGAAGCGCCCGTATTACCAGATCGTTGTTGCTGACGCCCGTTCGCCCCGCGACGGCCGCTTCCTCGAGAAGGTCGGTTCCTGGAACCCGATGCTTGCCAAGGACAACCCGCAGCGCGTTGAGCTGAAGGCTGACCTCATCAAGGAATGGATCGCCAAGGGCGCACAGCCGACCGACCGCGTTCTGCGCTTCCTCGCAGAAGCCGGCCTTGCCGAGCGCGCCGCTCGCAGCAACCCGGAAAAGGCAAAGCCGGGCAAGCGCGCTCTGGAACGCGTTGCTGAAAAGAAGCAGAAGGCTGAAGATGCAGCCGCTGCCGCTGCGGAAGCCTCTGCTGCAGAATAATCTGCACGGAAACTTTTGAGGAACGGGTGGCGTGGATTTCCACGCCGCCCGTTTTTTGTTTATTTTGGCGTCAACAGACCTTAAAGCTGACGCAACCAATACCAGAAGACGGACGGCCCGATGGCAAAGCTGGAAAACCCGATACTCATGGCAAAAATTGGTGGCGCGCAGGGTTTGCGCGGCGAAGTCCGTGTCAGCACCTACACCGATGACCCGATGGCATTGGGCGATTACGGCAATTTGGTCAGTGCCGATGGCCGCGTTTTTGAAATCCTGGAAATCCGCGAGGGCAAGAACGTCGTTGTGGTGCGCTTCAGGGGCGTCAACGACCGCAATGCGGCAGAAAGCCTGAACGGGCTGGAACTCTTCATCGAGCGCGACAATCTCCCGGACGATGAACTCGACGATGACGAATTCTACTACGCCGATCTGGAAGGTCTGGAAGCCGTTGACGCCGAGGGAAAAAGTTACGGCGCCGTCAGCGCCGTCTATGATTTCGGTGCAGGCGATCTGCTGGAACTGAAAGGCGCCGGCCGCCGCCCTGCCCTCATTCCCTTTTCCGAGGCTGCGGTGCTCGAAATCGACCTCGAAGCCGGTCGCATCCTCATCGACCCTATGGCCGCCGGCCTGATCGATAACCCGGACGACAAGGACCCAAACGGCGTACCGCCGTTCGGTAAGAAATAAATCCATGACCTTCAAGGCGACGGTTCTGACGCTCTACCCGGAAATGTTTCCGGGACATCTCCAATATTCGCTAGCCGGCAAGGCGCTGGAGCGGAGGCAATGGTCGCTGGATGCCGTACAAATCCGCGAATTTGCCGCCGACAGGCATAGAAGCGTCGATGACACGCCGGCAGGCGGCGGCGCTGGCATGGTGCTGAAGCCGGACGTATTGGCCGCGGCCATCGATCACGTTTCGAATGGCGACACCCGGCCACGGCTGCTGATGAGCCCCCGCGGCAAACCGCTGTCGCAGACCCGTGTGCGCGAACTGGCGGCGGGAGACGGCGCGATCATCGTCTGTGGCCGTTTCGAAGGTGTCGACCAGCGCGTCATCGAAGCACGCGGGCTGGAGGAGGTGTCGATCGGCGATTACATTCTCTCCGGCGGCGAGCCGGCGGCGCTGACGCTGCTTGATGCCGTCGTTCGCATCCTGCCTGGTGTCATGGGCAACGATCTCTCCGGCGTGCATGAGAGCTTCGAGGGCGGGCTGCTGGAGCATCCGCATTACACCCGCCCGCAGGTCTGGGAAGGCCGCGATATCCCCACCGTTCTCACCTCCGGCAATCACGCCGTCATCGACAAATGGCGTCATGAACAGGCGCTGAAGCTGACGAAGGAAAGGCGGCCCGACCTTCTTGAGAAGCCTCAGGTCGAGACGAAATAATAAGCCGTCAGCACCAGCCCGACCGCGATCACCAGCCAGCGAATGACCCACTGCGGCACCCGCCGCGCCGTGTGCACGCCCGCATAGCCGCCAAGCGCTGCCGCGGGAAACATGATGAGCGCCGCCCACCAGGAGACAACACCGCCGCTGACGAAGATCGTAATCGCGATGACCGCAATCACCACCGACAGCAGGTTCTTCAAAGCGTTCAGATGATGATAGCTTCCGCCCGAAGTTATTCCGAGGATGGCAAGCATCATGATGCCCATTCCTGCGCCGAAAAAGCCGCCATAGATGGAGGCAAGCCCCTGGAAGACGAGGCTCGGCAGATTGCCGGGAGAGCGCTCGGTGCTTGCCTTCGGCCTGAGCCAAGGGCCGGCGGCAAAAACGGCGGTGGCGGCGAGAAGCAGCCATGGAACCAGCTGACGAAAGGAGGGGTTGTCGAGCGACAGAAGCAGGAGCGATCCACCCAGCCCACCGACGACGGAAACAGCCGACAGAAGGATCGCCTCGCGCCAATGGGCGCGTATCTCCGGCCCATAGGCGATGACGGACGTGACGTAGCCCGGAAACTGCACGATCGCCGACGTGGCGTTTGCGACAATCGGCGGCAGGCCGGCCAGCGTCATCGCACCGAAGGTCAGGAATGTGCCGCCGCCGGCAATCGCATTGACGACACCTGACAGAAAGCCGGTTGCAAACAGCATGAGAACGATGAATATGGACATGGCCCCTCCCAAGGTTTTCATGCCATATCCGGCCGAAAGCCGCTTCGCAACTGTCAGAGCGCGGCGAAGAATTGATAAAAATTGTCATGAAGGGATGACAAACGGTGCATCCTGGTGTATGTGCCCGCGTGGAATTGGGGTTTACCCCTTTAACCGCAAGCAAAGAATGGCGAACCCGCTCCTGCCGCAAGGCATGACCTGAAGGCATCGACCGACAGGCAACCGTTGAGCGCTCTGGCTGTTTCAGAAGAAATCAGAGGTTAACATGACCAATATCATTCAGCAGCTGGAAGCCGAACAGGCTGCCAAGATCGAAGCAAAGCGCACCCTGCCTGAGTTTTCTCCGGGCGACACGCTGCGCGTCAACGTGCGCGTTACCGAAGGTAACCGTACCCGCGTTCAGGCTTATGAAGGCGTTTGCATCGCCCGTTCCGGCGGCGGCCTTTCCGAAAGCTTCACCGTTCGCAAGATCTCCTACGGCGAAGGCGTAGAGCGCGTATTCCCGATCTACTCGCCGCTGGTCGAAGGCGTTGAAATCGTTCGCCGCGGTAAGGTTCGTCGTGCGAAGCTCTACTATCTGCGCGACCGTCGCGGCAAGGCTGCCCGTATCGTTGAAAACACCGGCACGCGCGCCCGTAAGCTGAACGAGTCCGAGCGCCAGGCAGCTGCCGAAGAAAAGGCACGTCTGGAAGCTGAAAAGGTAGCAGCAGCACAGGCTCTCGCCGCCGAAAAGGCAGCAGCCGAGGCTGCTGAAGCCAAGGCAGCAGAAGAAGCAGCAAAGGCTGCAGAAACCGCAGCAGAATAAGATTTCCAGTTTACTGGATTTACGGAAAAGGCGGTCTTGGGACCGCCTTTTTTGTTGCGCTCACATGTCTTGCTCTCGCTCCGGCAAGCGTGCAATTTGAGAAAAATCGCTCCGGAGCCTTTCATGATCGCCAGACGCCCGTTTCTCGCCGCCCTCGCCGTATTGGCCATAACGCCTGCACTCGCCGGCGCCGTCGATCTGCCGGATCTTGAGGGACGCACCGTCGTCGTGGTCACGGAAAATGCCTATCCGCCGCTGCAATTCGTTGACCCGAAAAGCGGAAAAGCCATCGGATGGGAATATGATGCGATGGAAGAGATCGCCAGACGGCTGAATTTCAAGGTCGAATATCAGAATATTTCCTGGGACGCGATGATCCAGTCAGTTTCTGCGGGGCAATACGACATCGGGATGACCGGAATCAGCATCAAGGACGACCGCAGGGAAAAAGTGGATTTCTCCGTCCCTTATATGCGTTCGGAAATGTTCATGCTGGTGCGGGCAGACGAAAACCGCTTTACCGACGCAAAAAGTTTCGCCGCCTTCGATAAAGGTCTCGTTGGCGCACAGGCCGGCACCACGCCCTTCTACACGGCCGTTTACGATGTTCTGGATGGCAACGAGCAAAATCCGCGCCTTCGCCTGATGGAAACCTTCGGCGCCAGCGTTCAGGCGTTGAAAACAGGCGATGTCGACCTCGTGCTCACCGATGGCGTTGCCGGCAAGGGTTATGTCGATGCGTCAAACGGCACGCTCAAACTGATCGGTGGTCCGCTTGGCGGCGATGACTTCGGTTTCATCTTCAAAAAAGGTTCCGATCTCGTTGCCCGTGTCAATGCCGCGATCGCGGCGCTGAAGGCGGACGGCACCTTCGCCGCACTCGATAAGAAGTGGTTCCTCGACTACAAGCTTGGCGAATGACGCTGCACGACGCCACAACAAAGCGGAACACGCAGAACAGCACGAGCGAGGATTTTCCCTGGTGGCTGCTCGCGATCCTCGTGATCGGCATTGCCCTTGCCGCGATGATCGCTGTCAATGGCATTTACACGCAGGTGTTCAGCACCGTGGCAAAAGGTGTCGGCATCACGGTTTCCGTCACGCTCATGGCCTTTATGCTGGCAACATTGCTCGGCCTTTGCATCGCCCTCGTCGGAATGGCTGATAATATCGTGGCACGGCAAGTGGCACGGTTTTACATCGAAGTGGTTCGCGGCATACCGATCATCGTTCTGCTTTTCTACATCGCTTTTGTGGGAACGCCAGGCCTGGTGGCGCTCTATAACGGGCTGACTGCTCCACTTGTCTCACAGGGATGGGTGGAGCCTTTGCTTGTGCGGGACGTATCGATGATCTGGCGGGCGATCATCGCACTGACCATCGGTTATGCGGCCTTCATTGCAGAGATATTCCGCGCCGGCATACAGGCCGTTCCGGAGGGGCAGATCGAGGCAGCAAAGGCCCTCGGTTTCAGCCGCTATCAGCGCTTCAGGCTGATCACTCTGCCACAGGCGACCCGGACGATCTTTCCGCCGCTGTCGAACGATTTCGTGTCGATGGTGAAGGACAGCTCACTTGTTTCGGTGCTCGGCGTCACCGACATCACCCAAATGGGAAAAGTCTATGCCGCCGGTTCTTTCCGGTTTTTCGAGACCTATTCGATCGTCGCCTATATCTACCTGATCCTGACCATAGGCCTGTCACTGATATTGCGGCGGATTGAAAAGGCGATGCGCTCGAAACAAGGATGAAGGAAAGGGGACAGCCGGCAGCAATCCGGCTATCCCTCTCTTTTGGTTCAGGCGGTTTGAGCCTGATTGCCCATCTTGCGTGTGGCGATGATGACTAGCACACCGGCAAGTGCGAGACAGAAGGCAAGGAAGAACATCGGCGCAATGGTGCTGCCGGTCTGATCCTTGATCCAGGGCACGACGTTTTGCGCCACGAAGCCACCGAGATTGCCGACCGAATTGATGGCGGCGATACCCGCAGCAGCGCCCGCTCCCTTGAGGAAGCGGCCGGGCAGGCTCCAGAACACCGGCTGGCCTGCAAAGATACCTGCAGCGGCGATGCAGAGGAAAGCGAACTGCAACACCGGGTCGCTCAGCAATGCCGACATCAGCAGGCAAAACGCGCCGATAAAGGCAGGACCAACGATATAGGGCGTCTTGTTCTTTGCCTTATCGGCCGCCAGAGGCACGACGAACAAGGCAACGGCAACGATCACCCAGGGGATGATGTTGATGAAACCGTTCGCGGTGTTGGAAACGCCAAAGCTCTTCACGATGGTTGGAAGCCAGTAGCTGAGACCATAGGCGGCCAGCGGAAATCCAACATAGCAGAGCGACATGAACAGAACCCGCGGATTGATCAGGGCTTTGAAGCCATCTTCCGCATGCTCTTCCATGCCCTTGTTCTCTTCGACAAGCCGGTTCTTCAGCCAGTCCTTCTCGTCCTGCGACAGAAACTTGGCCTTTTCGGGCGTATCATCCAGATAGAAGAAGGTGGCTATGCCAGCGATCACAGCCGGAATACCAGTGGCAAGGAATACCCATTCCCACCCGGCATAACCGAGGAAACCGTCGAGATCGAGCAACATGCCGCCGAGCGGCGCGCCGATGGCATTGGCGAGCGCGCTGAAGATCATGAACAGGCCGATCATGCGGCCGCGATAATCGCGCGGGAACCAGAGCGTCATCAGGAACAGCACACCGGGGAAGAAGCCCGCCTCGCAAAGCCCGAGCAGGAAGCGCAGGATGTAAAACATCGTGGCGTTCTGCGTATAGGCAAGCGCAATTGTGACGGCCCCCCAGGAAACCAGAATGCGGGCAAACCATTTGCTGGCGCCGAAGCGGTTGAGGAACAGGTTGCTCGGCACTTCGAAGATGAAGTAGCCGATGAAGAACAGCGACGCGCCAAGACCATAGGCGTATTCGCTGAGGCTCAACGCATCGACCATCTGCAGCTTGGCATAGCTGACATTCTGTCGGTCGATATAGGCGATGAGATAGAGAAGGCCAAGAAACGGCATGAGCCGCCAGGTGATCTTCGAGATAAGGGCCTTTTCGGATACCATATGCTTTCCTCCCTTCGATTTCTCGTCGAATGCAAATGATAAGGGAACCCATCTATATGTGCGCTGCAAAATAGGCAAGTTGCGTTGCATCATAACAATTGCAAAGCGTTGCTGGGCAGGCCGTCTCGCCGTGATGCAGTGCATAGTGCTGGCACGATCCTGTCCTTCAGCCTGTCTCCTGCGCATTCATGTTGCCGTAAAACCATCGATCTGCTATAAAAGTTGCCATGGGATCTAAATTCGGATGTCTCGCTCAGAATGTGTATGTGCTGCAGGACCACAAGCGTCTGCCGGCACGCTTCTTTGCGCGCGTTTCCGGGGCGCTCACCAGCCGACTTAGGCTCGCCTGACAGCACCGCTGTCCACCGCCTTACTGAACCCTATTATCCTTTTCCATGACAAGGCACAGAGCCATGAGCGCACCCCGCACTTTGTATGACAAGATCTGGGACGACCACGTCGTCAATCGCGACCCGGATGGAACCTGTCTTCTCTATATCGACCGTCACCTCGTTCATGAGGTGACGAGCCCCCAGGCCTTCGAAGGTCTGCGCATCGCCGGCCGTCCGGTGCATTCGCCGGCCCGCACGCTCGCTGTGGTCGATCATAACGTGCCGACCACCGCCGACCGGCTGGAAGGCATCAAGAACGAAGAAAGCCGCATTCAGGTGGAAGTGCTGGCTCAGAATGCCAGGGACTTCGGCGTTGAATATTATTCCGAACGCGACAAGCGCCAGGGCATCGTTCACATCGTCGGTCCCGAACAGGGTTTCACCCTGCCGGGTATGACGATCGTCTGCGGCGACAGCCACACCTCCACCCACGGCGCATTCGGCGCACTGGCGCATGGCATCGGCACCTCCGAAGTTGAGCATGTTCTGGCCACACAGACGCTGATCCAGAAGAAAGCCAAGAACATGCTGGTGCGTGTCGATGGCAAAATCCCCGAGGGCGTTACCGCCAAGGACATCATCCTCGCCATTATCGGCGAGATAGGCACCGCCGGTGGCACCGGCCATGTCATCGAATTTGCTGGTGAGGCGATCCGTTCGCTCTCCATGGAAGGTCGCATGACGGTCTGCAACATGACCATCGAGGGCGGCGCCCGCGCCGGCCTGATTGCGCCTGACGAAACGACCTTCGAATACATCAAGGACAAGCCGCGTGCGCCGAAGGGCGAAACGCTGGAACAGGCGATCGCCTACTGGAAGACTCTGAAATCCGACGAGGGCGCCCATTACGACAAGGTCGTCATCCTCGATGCGGCCAATCTTCCGCCTATCGTCTCCTGGGGCTCTTCTCCGGAAGATGTAACCTCTGTTCAAGGCATTGTTCCCAATCCCGACGACATCGAGGAAGAAAACAAGCGCGCCTCCAAGTGGCGTGCGCTTGACTACATGGGCCTGAAGCCCGGCACGCGCATCACCGATATCGCCATCGACCGTGTCTTCATCGGCTCCTGCACCAATGGCCGCATCGAGGATTTGCGCGCGGCGGCGAAGATCGTTGACGGCCGTAAAGTCGCTCCCACCGTTTCGGCCATGATCGTGCCCGGCTCCGGTCTCGTGAAGGAACAGGCGGAAAAGGAAGGTCTGGACAGGATTTTCCTCGAAGCCGGTTTCGAATGGCGCGAGCCAGGCTGCTCCATGTGCCTTGCCATGAATGACGACCGCCTGAAACCCGGCGAACGCTGCGCGTCCACCTCGAACCGCAATTTCGAAGGCCGTCAGGGCTATAAGAGCCGTACCCACCTCGTCTCCCCCGCCATGGCGGCGGCGGCAGCCATTGCGGGTCATTTTGTTGACGTTCGTGAGTGGCAGTGATTGCCGGGTGAAGGTCTGAACATAAAACCCCGGGGTGATCCGGGGTTTTTGTTATTCAGAGATGATCTTTACCCTTTGCCCGGGCTGAATCGTGGCCGTGGCGCCCATCGCGTTGATCATGCGGAACATGTCAAGCTTCCGCTCCGTTCCCATCATCCGCGCCGCCATCGTGGCCACGGTTTCACCCGGCTTCACCGTCACCACCCGCACTCTTAGCGGCTTCAGGGAGGCGATCTCCTGCGGCGTCATCTTGCGGAAGCTGGTGCGCAAGGTATTGGCGATGGAATCGAGTTGCGTATTGCCCTTCGGCACCGCGGTCAGGAACCGGAATATCTGCTGGCCGACGCGGATGACCGTGACGTCGAAATCCCATTTATCCGCGCTTGCCCGGGCTGTCGCGGCCTCCAGTCCGTTGATCTGCGTTTCCTTTACCGTTTCAGGCAGCAGGCCGGCGACCCAGCCGCTCGTCAGGTAATTGGCAAGGCTCGTCTGTTTCGGATCGGCGACGCCGTCGAAACGGATTGCGACCTCGCCCGGCCCTGTCGCCAGGACAGCCTCAACCTTGTTGTCGATCACGAAACCTTCCGGCACGTCGAAACGAATGCCGAGCGTTCCATGCAGGAATGTCTGGCCGCGGACATAACCTTCCTGCGGGCTATCGCCGTAAAGCAGCCCGTCTATACCGTCCAGAAACCAGTCTCGGCCACGATCTCCGACCTGGCCTTCCTGGCCGAAGGCACGGGCATGCCGGCGCGCAAGCTCGATGCGCTGTGGTGTATTGGGGTGACTCGAAAGGAAGTCGAGGCTCTGGTCGTTTTCCGGATCGGCCGAAGAGAACCGCGCATAGGCCGCCATGGAATCAAGAAAGCGCGGCGATGCGTAAGGATCGTAACCCGCCTCGCCAAGCATGCGTACCCCGATCACATCCGCCTGCAACTCCTGCTGGCGCGAAAAAGCTGCAAGCCGCAGCTTGCCACGGGCCAGCGCCTGCTTGCCGGCGAGATCGCTGGACAGGACCTCTGCAACCACGCGGCTCGCAATCACTTCCGCTTCTTCGCGGCGCTGACGTTCGATCCCGTGGTTGGCGGTGACGTGACCCATTTCGTGCGACAGCACGGCCGCCACTTCCGAGGCGTCATTGGCGAGTGCCAGAAGCCCGCGTGTCACATAGAGATATCCCCCGGGCAACGCAAATGCGTTGATGGCAGGAGAGTTGAGAATGGTGATGCGGTAGGACTGCTGGGGATTTTCGGAGACGGCCGTCAGCGCTCCGGCAATCCGGGCGACAAGCCGCTCCGTCTTGGCATCACGATATTCGCCGCCATAGCTTGCCACGATGCGTGGATGTTCGCGTGCGCCCATCTGCGCGCGCGGATCGTTCTTCTGAACCTCTTCCACCGTCTGCGGATTGTCCGAGGGACGCAATGTGGACTGGTAGGCCGGGCTGAAAAGAGATTGGCACGATGACAGCAACACGGCAGAAGCGGTCAGCGCGGACCACGCCGCAGCGAGCCGGCCGGAACGGCGAAGGCCTGAACCGGAGAAGAGCCTCCGCTGTGCAGTCATGCTATTTTTCATTCTCTATGCCTGCCCCTTAACGTTCCTGATCATCCGTTAATTGCAGACCAGAATAACAGATTCGCCCCAACGGGCGATGAATGCCGAGACGGTAAAATCGATCCATCAAATCCGGAATATTCCTGAAGAACGCAATAATTCTCATCTTTTCTCGGGCAACAACTTGAAACTGGCAAGTGCAAATTAGCGCCATTGAAGTCATCTAAAGCGATTGCCAGCGGCGCGCGTCGAAAATAAGGCGGTCACCCGTTCAGGAAACTGTCCACGGCTTTCACATTTTGTGTGGCAAAGAAATCCGCTGTCGCTCCGGCAAAAACGACACGGCCACGATCAAGAAAAACCACCCGCCGCGCTAATCTTTTTATGTCTTCCGGGTGATGGCTCACAATAATCACCGCATTATTTGTTTCTTGATGCAAGTCAAGCAACAGAGAACTCATGCCCGCCCGTAGCCCTGGATCAAGTGCGGCGAAAGGTTCATCGAGCAGCATGACGGGCTTCTTCCTGACCAATGCGCGCGCAAGCGCCGCCCTCTGCCTTTCTCCTCCGGAGAGCGTGCCCGGCAAACGCTTGCCGAAACCCGAAAGACCAACGCGCGCAAGCGCAATATTTATCCTTTGCCGGTCTTCCGCGTGTAATCTGAGCGTGGGGCTTATACCAAGCGCGACATTGGTAAAAACGTCGAGATGGGCAAAAAGATTATTGTCCTGAAAAATCGAAGAGACAGGCCTTTCGGAAGGGTCGAGCGTCGTCACGTCCCGTCCGCCGATCATCACGCGGCCGGAATCCGGCAACTCGAAACCGGCAACGAGGTTAAGCAGTGTCGATTTTCCCGAACCGGATGCACCGACGACAGCGGTGACCTGCCCCTGCGGAAACGCACAGTCGAGGTCGAAATCCTGCGTTCCAAGCCGCAGCCTGACCCTGTCAAGCTGCACTGCGAAATCGTCGCCCTTCATGTCATCGCCTCTGCCGCTTTTACCCGCTCCGGCTGTGAATGTCGCGACATGCCGGTTGCAGCAAGCAACACGCACACCACACCGAGAAGAAAGGCGTAACCGGCGGCATCGTTGGTCCGGTAGCTGCCCATATTGCTATAGACGAGCCACGGCAAGGTGACAAAATTCTCTGAACCGAACAGGGCAACCGCGCCGAGATCGCCAAGCGACAGGGCCATCGCAAAGGAAAACGCCATGGCCAGCGGCCGCCACAGGACGGGCAGATCGCCGAACCGCAGCCGCGGCAGACCCTGAAGCCCGAGGCTGGCGGAAAGTCGGCCGGTGCGGAGAAAATGGCTGGTGACGGCCGGCTCCAGCACCCGCATGGCAAGCGGCAGGGCCATCAGCATGTTGATGAGCGCCACGAGAACCGGGGCATAAACAGCGACGTCACCGAAAGGCCGCAAGAGAAGGAACCATCCGCTTCCGAGCACCACGGGCGGAACCAGCAGAACCAGAGACGATCCCGCGCCGAGAACGCTGGACAAGAGGTGAAGAGGCCGCGCGGCCCGCCGTTTCGCGCTGACCGCCTGACGTGCGCGGATGATCGCCATGCTGACGATGATCACGAAAATTGCCGAGAACGCGGCAATCCCAAGACTTGTCGCCGCCGCGCGCAGAAAGACCGGTGCTGTGATGAGGCGCGGCAGGTCTGCCTGGACGCCCGAGAACACAATGGCGACCAGCGGCAGCCCGATCAAAAGCACCGCAGAAACGATGATTAGACCATCCCACAGGCGGGCCGCCGCCCGACCCGCATCGAAACGGCGCACAGGCCGGCCAAGTGAAGCGATTTCCGCTTCCGGCGACGGCAGGAAGGCCAGAAGGCCGAGCAGGGCCGCGGTGAGGACGATCTGCAGAACCGAGAGCGCGATCGCCCGCTGCGGATCGAAATCGAACCGCAGCGCCTGGTATATTGCGACCTCCAGGGTGGTCGCCGCCGGCCCGCCGCCCAAAAGGAGCACGAGCGTAAAACTGGTGGCGCAAAGCATGAAGATGAGGCCGGCGATACCCGGAACAAGCCGGGACACGGCCGGCCATTCGACAAAACGGAAAACCGAGATCGGCCCCATGCCGAGGCTCGCCGCCATGCGCCAATATTCGCCCGGAATACGCTCCAGCCCGGCCAGCAACAACCGGACGGAAAGCGGCAGATTGAAAAACACATGAGCAATGAGGATGCCGGAAAGACCGTAAATGCTGAAAGGTTCTTCCGCGCCGGCGAAAACAAGGAGCGTATTTAAGACACCCTGCCTCCCCCAGATGGTAATGATACCGAAGGCGCCGACGATAACCGGCAGCCCCATCGGCACTGCCATCAACCGGATGATCCAGATCCTTCCCGGAAACTCCCGCTGCCGGGAGAGTGCCAAGGCCACGGGAAGACCAAGAATGATGGAAAGAAGGGTGGAGAGCGTCGCCTGATAAACCGTGAAGCGCAGAATACGCAATGTATAAGGGTCCAAAATGCCGGAAGCGGATGCACCCGCATCAAAGGACAGAAGCGCAAACACGGCGAGCGCCATGAACAGGAAAACGGCGGCAAAAGCCGCCGTCCCGAAAATGATTGACCGCCGGTAATCGCGACGCAGCATCATGCGTGGACGCGCCTCTTCTTCAATTCATGCTCATGGCCGTCAGCCATTCGTCTATCCATGCCTTGCGGTTTTTCGCGACCTCTTCCGGCTGCATCAGGAAAGTCTTCTGCGGCACGACGAGCCTGGAAAAGGCCTCCGGCAGGGGGGCGGAGGTTGCCGCAACCGGCATCATCCAGTTGTTTTCGGGAATGGTATCCTGAAAACCGGAGGTGAGGGTGAATGCGAGAAACTGCTTTGCGAGATCCTTGTGCGGCGCGTTTTTGAGAAGGCCTGAAACTTCGATCTGGATGTAATGTCCTTCGGAGAAAGCTGCGGCCTGATAACGATCCGTCTTTTCGGCGACCATATGATAGGCGGGCGAAGTCGTGTAGGACAGCACCATCGGCACCTCCCCCTTGGTGAAGAGCCCGTAGGCCTCCGACCAGCCCGGCGTAACGGTAAGGATCCGCTTCCTGAGCTTTGCCCAGGCTTCCGGCGCCTGGTCGCCATAAACCGATTTCACCCACAGAAGCAGCCCCAGTCCCGGCGTTGAGGTGCGCGGGTCCTGAACGGCTATCTTCTGGGCGGGGTCGCCTTCCACGAGTTCTTTGAGGCTCGTTGGTGGGCTTTTCAGCGTCTGGGTGTCATAGACGATAGCGAAATGGCCGTAATCATAGGGAACGAACACATCATCCTCATAGCCGCCGGGTACCTTGGCCGCTGATGCATCAACGCCGCTGACATCGAAAAGGCCGGTCTGTTTCGCCTCCGCGACCAGATTTGTATCAAGTCCCACGACGACATCCGCCTTGGACCCCGGACCTTCCAATTTCAGCCGGTTGAGAAGCGCCACGCCGTCCGCCACGCCGACAAAATTGACGGTGCAAGCGCACACCTTCTCGAAAGCTTCCTTTATTTTGGGACCGGGCCCCCATTCAGAAACGAAGCTCTCATAGGTGTAGACCGTCAGTTCCGGTTTTTCCTGCGCAACGGCGAGGCCGGGCAGAAGCATGGAAACGGCAATGATGGAATTTACAAAAAGACGACGGCGCACGAATATCTCCTCAAAACGAGGAGGGAAATAGCCGCCTGCATGAAAGCCGTCTAATCCCTCCGCCGGTATGAACCGGATCAGGTTCTTCGGGTTGGCAAGCCTCTCAGCCTTTTGCGCCCAAGCGCGAAAGACACCCCGTTAGATCAAGATAATGGTGTAGTCCCGCCGACCCATCTTGGCAAGATGGCTGCCATCAACCCTGCTGCGCCATGTGCACCAGTTCCCAGACGTGGCCGTCGGGATCCTGAAAACTGCCTGCATACATGAATCCGTGATCCTGAACGGGTTTCCAGCGGCTGCCGCCTGACGCGAGCGCGGCCTCGATCATACGGTCGATTTCCTCCCGGCTTCCGGCGGAAAGACAGGTCAGTACCTCGGTACTCCGCTTGGCGTCGGCGATGTCGCCGTTGATGAAATCACGAAAACGCTCTTCCTGAAGGAGCATGACGAAGATGTTCTCCTCGACAATCATGCAGAGCGTGCGGTCATCGGAATATTCCGGATTGAAGGTGAAACCCAGTGTCGTGAAGAAGGCTCTCGATGTCTCGATATTCTTGACGGGCAGGTTGACGAAGATCATGCGCATGGTGTTGAACTCCTCCGAACCGGGACAGCAAACGGCATTTCCGCCGTCCTGTCAAAGGCGGATGGCGGTGTGGCCGGAAAGATCGGCTCAGCCTTCCAGTTCCTCGCGCAGCATCTCCAGCTCCAGCCACTCCTCTTCCATGGCCTCAAGTTTTTCACGCAGCTTTTCCATTTCCTGCGCCAGCTTGTTGAAGGCCGCCTGATCCTTGGCGAAGAGTTCCGGGTCGGCCATGCGCTGCTCGCGTTTTGCAATCTCTTCCTGCGCCTTCTCCATCTCCTTGGGGAGATTTTCGAGGGCGAATTTCTGCTTGAACGAAAGCTTGGCCTTGGCCTTTCCAGGCTCCTGCGAAAACGGGGCTGAAGGTGCGGCTTTCGCCTTTTCCTGTCTCTCAGCTTTTCGTTTCTCTTCCGCAGCTCCCTTGCGCTGCGCCATCATATCCGAATAGCCACCGGCATATTCGATCCAGCGTCCGTCCGGTTGATCGGGATTGGCCGGCGCGATGGTGGAAGTGACCGTACGGTCAAGAAAATCACGGTCGTGGCTGACAAGGATGACCGTACCGGAGAAACCGGCCACGATCTCCTGCAACAGATCGAGCGTTTCGATATCGAGATCGTTTGTCGGTTCGTCGAGAATCAGAAGATTGGTCGGCCGGGCGAGAATACGCGCCAGAATGAGCCTTGCACGCTCGCCGCCGGAAAGGTTGCGGATGGGTGTGCGGGCCTGTTCCGGCTGGAACAGAAAGTCCTTCATATAACCCGTGACATGCTTCACCTCGCCATTGACGAGAAGATTGTCGCCCCGGCCGTCGGTCAAATAATGTGCGAGCGTATCGTTGGGATTGAGCTCCTCGCGCTTCTGGTCAAGCGTTGCGATCTCGAGATTGGTGCCGAGCTTGACCCAGCCGCTGTCTGGTTCAAGCTGGCCGGTGAGCATCTTCAGCAACGTTGTCTTGCCCGCGCCATTCGGTCCAACGAGACCGATGCAATCGCCGCGATGCACCCGCAGTGAGAACGGCGCGACAATCATGCGCTCACCGTAAGCCTTGGTGATAGCCTCCGCCTCGATGACCAGCTTGCCGGACTCCCGGCCTTCCGTGACGGTCGCCTGTACAGTCCCCTGCGGCCCCTTGTGCCCACGATATTCCGCCCGCATGGCCTGAAGCTCACCGACACGGCGCATGTTGCGCTTGCGCCTTGCAGTCACGCCATACCGCATCCAGTGTTCTTCGCGCTCGATGGCCTTGCCGAGCTTGTGTTGTTCAAGCTCTTCCTCTTCAAGCACCTTGTCACGCCATTCCTCGAAATGGGCAAAACCCCGATTGAGACGGCGGGACTGGCCGCGATCGAGCCAGACGGTCGAGGTCGAAACCCGCTCAAGAAAACGACGGTCGTGCGAAATCAGCACCAGCGCGCTGCGCGTCTGCTGGAGTTCGCTTTCAAGCCATTCGATTGTCGGCAGATCCAGATGGTTGGTGGGTTCGTCCAGCATCAGAATATCGGGCTCCGGCGCCATGACACGGGCAAGCGCCGCGCGGCGCGCTTCACCACCGGAAAGGTTTGCCGGATTTTCCTGACCCGTAAGCCCGAGATGCTCGAGAAGATAAGTAACCCGATAGGCATCGTCGCCAGGCCCGAGCCCCGCCTCGGCATAGGCCTGAACGGTATCGTAACCGGCAAAATCCGGAGCCTGTTCCAGATAACGGATGGTTGCAGCGGGATGACGGAAAACCTCTCCCGACTGGGCCTCGACAAGGCCCGCTGCGATCTTCATCAGCGTGGACTTGCCGGAACCGTTGCGTCCAACAAGGCAGATGCGGTCGCCCGGCTCCACCTGGAGATTGGCGCCGTCCAGCAGCGGGGTAACGCCGAAGGTCAGCTTGATGTCATCGAGTTTCAAAATAGGGGGTGCCAAGGCGTCAGGCTCCGGTCAGATCATAAGGGCGGGCGAGCACGATGGCTTTTCCGCTTTTAAGCGAAAAATGCACAGGGCCGCCATTCGCGACATTGGAAATAGTGCGGGAGGAACCGAAAGCAAGCGCGAAATCCTCCAGCGGGTAACGCACATTGCCGATATCCAGCCCCTTCAGGGCTGTGAAGCCGGCCACCGAGAAAAGCGAGCCTGCGGGTAGAGAGACATCAAGCGAGCCCGGGAGCAGCGGCCGGGCCTCTTCCTCGCCGGAGGTGAGCGAAACATCGAGACCACGTTCGGCAAGCGCGACGGCGTAAAGGAGGTGCTGGAGGGCATGGTCGCTTCGTGCACCCCCGAGCGCGCCGACAAGCACCAGCGTACCGGCGCCGCGGGCGAGCGCCTCCGAGACCGCTATCTCACCATCGGTCACCGCCTTTGCTGCCGGGTAAGGCTGCCGTGTCACACCGGGCCAGGCATCCAGCAACTCTTTGCTGGCGGAATCGAAATCCCCGACCCACAACTCCGGTGTGAGGCCAAGCGGCCGGGCGTGGCGCATGCCGCCATCAGCCGCGATCACGCGGCTACCCGCGACCGCGTCCCTGAGACGATCAGTAACCGAAACATCGCCGCCGAGCAGAATGGTGAAGTGCGCTTTATCCATGCCCTGCCTTATCGCACCTCGGCCGAAAATGGAAAGCCGAAAGCCTCCGAAAACCGTCCATATTGATTTTCGTCGGCTTCGGGATTATGAAACGCCTTAGTGGTGATTTGCCGACCGGCTTGCAGCCACTTTAAAGAAGTCGCTAAAGGGTCGAGGAAAAAGGCAATTTCCTGGGACCGGTCGCGATTTCCGCTGCCGGTTTTTTTGTTTTCGCAACGTTCTTTACGTGATCCGGAAAAGAGAGTTCGACATGCCGATCAAGATTCCCGATACGCTTCCCGCCTTTGAAACCCTCGTTCACGAGGGCGTGCGGGTCATGACCGAAACGGCGGCCATCCGACAGGATATCCGCCCGCTCCAGATCGGGCTTCTCAACCTCATGCCGAACAAGATCAAGACGGAAATCCAGATGGCGCGCCTCGTTGGCGCCTCGCCGCTTCAGGTTGAGTTGTCGCTCGTGCGCATCGGCGGTCATCGCGCCAAGAACACACCGGAAGAACATCTCCTCTCCTTCTACGAGACGTGGGAAGAGGTGCGTCACCGCAAGTTCGACGGTTTCATCATCACCGGTGCTCCCATTGAGCTGCTGGACTATGAGGACGTCACCTACTGGAATGAAATGCAAAAGATTTTCGAGTGGACGCGGACCAATGTCCATTCGACCCTCAACGTCTGCTGGGGCGCGATGGCCGCCATCTATCACTTCCACGGCGTGCCTAAATACGAGCTGAAGGAAAAGGCTTTCGGTGTTTACCGCCACCGCAATCTTTGCCCCTCGTCGATCTACCTCAATGGTTTTTCGGACGATTTCCAGGTTCCCGTGTCACGCTGGACGGAAGTGCGCCGCGCCGACATCGAAAAACATCCGGAACTCGAAATCCTCATGGAGTCGGAGGAAATGGGTGTATGTCTGGTACATGAGAAGGCAGGCAACCGTCTCTATATGTTCAATCATGTCGAATATGATTCGACATCGCTTTCGGAAGAGTATTTCCGCGATGTTCACGCCGGCGTGCCGATCAAGCTGCCGCATGATTATTTTCCGCATAACGACCCCGAACTCGCGCCCCTTAACCGCTGGCGCAGTCATGCCCATCTGTTTTTCGGAAACTGGATCAACGAGATATACCAGACCACACCGTATGAACTCGAGGCCATCGGCCAGCTGGCGGCCTGAATTTGCGGGATTGCGAATTGCCGGGAAATGACGCAACGTCCGCCCGGCAATTCATGGCAACCGGGAGAATGATGTTATGAGCGACGGGGCAGCACGGGAGAATTTTGGTTTCACGGCAACGGGCGAAAAGGTCGAGCGTGTCACCATTTCGAAAGGTGGGCTTACAGCGAAGGTCATTACCTGGGGTGCCGTCATCCAGGATTTGCGCCTTGAGGGTCACCAGCCGCCGCTCGTTCTCGGCTTCGACAAATTCGAGGATTATAAATATTCCTCCTATTTCGGCGCCACACCCGGCCGTAACGCCAACCGCATCGGCAATGGCAGATTTTCGATCGACGGTCACGAATACCAGCTGGAGCTGAATGAAAAGGGCGTAACCCACCTGCACGGCGGCAGCGACGGCATGGGCAAACGCAACTGGATGCTGATGGAACACGGCGAAAGCCACGCGGTTCTGCAGATCATCGACCCCGATGGCCGTGCCGGTTATCCCGGCAACTGCACGGTCACAGCCACCTACACGATCCGTGACGGCGGCGTGCTGTCGGTGGTCTATGAAACGGTGACCGACAAGCCGACCATCGCCAATGTGTGCCAGCATTCCTATTTCAATCTCGATGGCGCCGACACCGCACTTGGGCATGAGATCAGCATCGCGGCTGACTTTTACCTGCCCACCAACGACAAGCAGATACCGACCGGCGAAATCCGTTCCGTCGAAGGCACCGTCTTCGACCTTCGCCACCCGACGCCGATGCGGCGCAGCGAAAATGGTGAGCAGGTTCTCTACGACCATAATTTCTGCCTTTCGCCCGAGCGCCGCGCCAAGCGCAAGGTCGCCCGCGCTTATTCGCCAGCCTCTGATATAGCTCTCGAGGTTCACACCACCGAACCCGGTGTGCAGTTTTATTCGGCTTTCAAGCTGGACGTTCCCGTTCCGGGCCTCGAAGGCCGTCACTACGGTCCCTTTGCCGGTTTCTGCCTGGAAACACAGATCTGGCCGGATGCCGTCAACCACCCTGATTTTCCGCATGCCATCCTACGGCCGGGCGAGACGCTGCGCCAGGAAACCGACTATATTTTCAAGAAGGGCTGAAGCGGCGCGCTGGTATCAATCCAGCACGCAGCCGACATAGCTGCCCGAGGCGCGGGCGCGGCGCTCGATAAGGCCGGCGAGCCTCTGCAACCCGCGCCCCGGCTTGCTGGCCACACGATCAATGGGATTGGGAAGCGAAACGGCCAGAAGTGCGGCCTGTCGGGAACTGAGCTTGGCGGCCGGCACCTTGAAATGGTGCTGGGCGGCAACCTCGATGCCGTAAATACCCGGTCCCCATTCGGCGACGTTGAGATAAATCTCCATCATCCGCTTTTTTGACCAGACGAAATCGGCGGCAATCGCCAGCGGCAATTCCAGTGCCTTGCGCAGAAACGAACGACCGTTCCATAAAAACAGGTTTTTGGCCGTCTGCATCGGGATGGTGCTGGCGCCGCGCGTCGCGGCCCCGTCGAGCGCATTGCTGACCACGGACTGCATCTGGTTCCAGTCAACCCCGCCGTGAAAACAGAATTGCCCATCCTCGGACATCATCACCGATTGCACGAGGCGCGGTGAAATATCCTCTAGCGGCACCCAGCGCCTGTCATAGCCTTGCAGCGTGACCAGATCGGCAAGCATCAGCGTCGACACGGGCCGGATGAAGGGCAACGCATAAACCGGAATCAGCAGATAAGGCAGGATGAGCAATGCCAGCAAGGTCATGATGATGCGCTTGGCCAACGTGCGAAAATCCACCTTCGGACTGCTCCGGTCTTCCGCCAGCACGGCGTAATCTGCGTCGCTTTCAGGCGTACTGCTCACTATCCGTCCCCGCACCCCACGCCAGTTGAAGCCTTTCATAGTCCATTGCCGTCTTCAAGGCGAGTCCGGCGCGACAGTTGAGTTGGGGAATCACGAAAAGGTTTGCCTGCATTCGCGCGGCGTGCCAAAGAGCGCGGCATGGACGCTCAGATGACGAATTTCGAAACACGGCTGCGCGAGAACGCCGCCAGGACCGAAGCCCTGCTTGGCCGCCTGCTCTCCGGCGAGACACGCGCGGATGAGATCGCGCGTCCGCAGAACCTGCTCGAGGCCATGCGCCACGGCGTGCTGAACGGCGGTAAACGCCTGCGGCCCTTCCTCGTCATCGAAAGCGCCGCACTCCTCGGCGGAGATGGAGAAGCTGCGCTTTTTGCCGGTGCCGCGCTGGAATGCCTCCATTGCTATTCGCTGGTTCACGACGATCTGCCGGCTATGGATGACGACGACCTGCGTCGTGGCCAGCCAACGGTGCATCGCAAATTCGACGAGCCGACCGCCATCCTCGCTGGCGACAGCCTGCTGACACTGGCCTTTGATATCATTGCATCGGAAGAAAATCCGCTCGCGGCCGGGCGCAAGGCCGCGCTCGTGCTTTCGCTTGCCCGCGCAGCGGGCATCGGCGGCATGGCCGGCGGGCAGGCGCTTGATCTCGCCGCGGAAAAGAACGCACCGGACGAAACCGGCATTATTACATTGCAGGCTATGAAAACCGGCGCACTGCTGCGCTTCGCCTGCGAGGCGGGCGCAATCATCGCCGGTAGCGATGATTGCGAAAGGCAGAGGCTACGCCTCTTTGGAGAAAAAATCGGCCTCGCCTTCCAGCTGGCAGACGATCTCCTGGATTTGACGGCCGACGCCGCCACCATGGGCAAGGCGACCGGCAAGGATGCCGCACGCGGCAAGGGAACGCTGGTGGCGCTGCGCGGCCAAGACTGGGCGCGTCGCAAACTTCAGGAACAGGTGGCAGAGGCCAGCGAACTCCTGGCTCCCTATGGCGAAAAGGCCGCGATTCTCATCGCGGCCGCCAGATTTATCGCAGAACGAAAAAGCTGAGTGGGTTTTCCCGCTCAGCCTCTCAAGTCGATCAGCCCTTAAGCGGCGAAATCAACACTTCCACACGGCGGTTTTGGGCGCGACCATCAGACGTTGCGTTCGAGGCGATGGGCTGCGAAGGCCCAAAGCCAAGTGTTGAAATGCGTCGTTGATCGACACCGCGTGCGCCGAGATAGTTGGCAACCGACGCGGCGCGGCGTTCCGAAAGCCCCTGATTGTGGGCGAGGCTACCGGTCGAGTCGGTATGGCCGTTGATGTCGATCAGCGTGCGGTTGAACTTGTTCAGCACGATCGCAACGGAATCGAGCGTCTGATAGAAGGGCGGAATGACCTGATCCTGATCCGTGGCAAAGGTGATATTCGACGGCATGTTGAGAACAATGCTGTCGCCACGGCGGGTCACCGAAACGCCGGTCCCCTGAAGCTGCGCGCGGAGTTCCGCTTCCTGGCCATCCATGTAATTGCCGATGGCGCCGCCAGCGAGCGCGCCGATGCCGGCGCCGATCAGGGCAGCGTTACGGCGTCCGACCGGCGAACCGCCCACAGCCAGACCGCCGAGCGCACCGACAACAGCGCCGATACCCGCGCCGCCGGCCGTGTTCGACATCTTCTGCTCGCCCGTATAGGGATCGGTGGTGGTGCAGGCGGATAGATAGGTGCCGCAAAGGGCGACGATCGCGATTTTTTTGATCATGTGTTTTGATGCTCCGAAAGGGTCAGGAGGTATGACAGTGGAATTGCGGCCTTTTCACGCTACTCGTTACTCCGCCGCGTCTTTCCGGCCAAAACGCTTTTCGATGTAATCGGTCACAAGCGCTTCGAAATCAGCGGCTATGTTGGGGCCACGCAGGGTGAGGGCTTTCTCTCCATCGATAAAGACCGGCGCCGCCGGGCTTTCGCCCGTTCCGGGCAGCGAAATGCCGATATCCGCGTGCTTGCTTTCACCGGGACCATTTACGATGCAACCCATGACGGCGACATTTAATGCCTCGACGCCGGGATATTTTTCACGCCAGACCGGCATATTCTTGCGGATATCGTTCTGGATGTTCTGCGCCAGTTCCTGAAATACCGTCGACGTGGTACGCCCGCAGCCGGGACATGCCGCAACCACCGGAATGAACTGACGGAAACCCATGACCTGCAGCAATTCCTGCGCCACCTGCACCTCGCGGGTGCGGTCGCCATTCGGCTCAGGCGTCAGTGAAACGCGGATCGTATCGCCAATACCATGCTGCAACACATAACCCATGGCGGCGGACGAGGCGACGATACCCTTTGAACCCATGCCGGCTTCCGTGAGACCGAGATGGAGGGCGTGGTCGGAGCGTTCAGACAACATCGAATAGACGGCAATCAGGTCCTGCACCTGGCTGACCTTGGCCGAGAGGATGATACGGTTGCGCGGCAGGCCGATCTCTTCGGCAAGCTCGGCGGAAATCAGCGCCGACTGAACAATGGCCTCCCGCGTGACCTGACGGGCGGAAAGCGGAAAGCCCTCTTCCTTGTTCCTGTCCATCAGCGTAGTCAGCAATTCCTGATCCAGAGATCCCCAGTTGACACCGATGCGAACGGGCTTGTCGTAACGGATCGCCATTTCGACGATCTCGCCGAACTGCTTGTCCTTCTTGTCCTTGAAACCGACATTGCCCGGATTGATGCGGTATTTCGCCAGCGCTTCGGCACAGGCCGGGTGGTCGGCCAGAAGCTTGTGGCCAATATAATGAAAATCACCGACCAGCGGCACATCCATTCCAAGACGCAGCAGCCGTTCACGAATTTTCGGCACGGCGGCCGCACTCTCATCCCGGTCAACGGTGATACGGACGATTTCCGAACCTGCCCGGAACAGCGCCGCCACTTGGCTGACGGTGGCGTCGATATCAGCCGTATCGGTATTGGTCATCGACTGCACGACGACGGGTGCGCCGCCACCGACGATGACGCCGCCGACGTCTACGGCGACGGAGGCGCGGCGGGGCTTCGGGTCGTAATCGGCTTGTGACGTCATGGCGGTCTCTGGAGCTTGCAGCAAGGTCTTGCAATTGAGGTGAAACAAGGGGGACTTCTTGTCAACACCCAACGCGCTGGAGCTTCTACTTTACCGCAATCATGGCAAAATTCGATACGCCTATTCCTTGCCAGCACCGTCGGCATGACGGGCGAGCCGCGAAAGTAGCAGAACCACCACATGCAGTAACGGGAGAAACAGGAAGACGCTGGCGAGACCGGTATGTTCCGCAATGAAGCCAATCGCCGATGGCGCCACCAGAATGCCGGAATAACCCATGGTGGTGACGACCGAAAGGCCGATTCCCGGTGCCAGGCCCGGCATATTGCCCGCCGCTGAGAAGGCAATGGGCACCATGTTGGAGATGCCGATGCCCGCAATCGCGAAGCCGACGATCGCGATGGTGGAATTTCCCGCAATACCGGCGATAAGAAGACCGATAATCGACATGGCCGAACAGAAGCGCAGGGTCGTCACAGCCCCGAAGCGGTCGCGCACCAGATCGCCGGCAAAACGCATGGCCGCCATGGTCATCGAAAAAGCCGCAAAGGCGAAGCCGGATTGTGACACCGAAGCTCCGAGCTCGTTGCGCAGATAAAGAGCGCCCCAGTCGAGGATTGCGCCTTCCGGGATCATCGAGAAAAGGGCCATCAGGCCGATGATCCACGGCAGCGGCGTCAGCGGCAGGCCGCCTTTCGGGCGCTCTTCCTCCGGGTGCGGACGATCTGCAAGCACACGCGGCCATGCCACGATCAGCAGTACGAATGCGATGACCGTCAGCACAATGGCATGCCCCTGCACGCCGATGGCCGTGATGAGATAACCGCCGAGACCGGCCCCGATGAGGCCGCCGAGGCTCCAGAATGCGTGGCAGGATGACATGATGGCGCGGCGCATATCGCGCTCAACCGCTACCGAATTGGCATTCATGGCGACATCCATCGCTCCCGTCAGGCCGCCAAACAGGAAAACCGCGATTACCCCGGCCCAGACGGTTCCCGCCCAGGAGATCAAAAGCAGTGTAGGCAGAAAGATCGCCGCGGTCACGAGACTGACCGTCCGGGAGCCAAAACGGGCGATCTGCGAGCCGGCGATCGGCATGAAAACCAGCGAGCCGATACCGAAGACCAGGATGATGAGACCAAGCGCGCTTTCACTAAGGGAAAGACGCGCCGCAAATTCGGGAATCTTGGGCGCCCATGATCCCATCATGAACCCGTTCATCAAGAACAGCAGGGAAACGCCGATACGATGACGCGTCAGATAGGACGAGCGTGCACCCGTCTGCGAAAATGTGGTGGGGCCATTCATCGGCTATATCCTTCAGACTTGACCATGTGAAAATCAGGCGACGGCATCGTCGCCGCAATAAACGTCTACACCTCGGCTCGACACGCCCTCGACCAATACGCGGTCGGCATCCCGTTCCAGCACAAGGGAAAGCGGCGGCGAAAAATCATGCACGTGGAACGCTGCCTTATGCCCCAGCTTCTCGGTGGTGATTGCAGCGACAATCCGCTGGCTGGCGCTGCAGGCGAGCCGCTTGAAAACGGCATCCTCGAAGACATCGGCCGACAGGCCGGTCTCGACAGCGACACCACAGACCCCGAGAACACAGAGATCGGGTCGCATCAATTCGAGCTGCCGCAGCGCCATTGCATCGATTGCCGCACCAACGGCGGGATCAACCTTGCCACCGATCAGCACAAGATCGATATCCGGCCGCCCCGTCAGTTCGGCGGCAATGGCGGGCGTATTCGTCACCACCGTTACATTGAGACCAGCCGGGATCGCCCTGGCAATGGCGAGGTTCGTCGAACCGGCATCGATGAAAACGACCATGCCCGGCTTGAGAAGCGGGACAACGGCGCGGGCCAGCAGAGCCTTGCGGTCCGCATCCTCGGCGATCCGCGTCTTCAGCGGCACCGTCTTGCTATCCGAGAGCAGGGCGCCGCCATAAACGCGCATGCATTCCCCACGGGCCGCCATCTCTCGCAGGTCGCGGCGAACCGTGTCTTCAGAAACGCCAAAGTTTTGGGCGAGGTCCTGCGCCAGCACACGGCCGCTCTGCCGCAACTGTTCGAGGATGAGCGCCTGCCGCTCGCTGACGAAATGATCACTCATGCAGACTCATGCATAAACAGGAATAAACGTGCATGAACATGCATATTCGAGTTTCCAGGGAAGCGCAATAAAAAACGCCCGCCGGGAAGGCGGGCGTCTGACTGTTCTATCGACGAATGTATTTATTCCGCGTAAGCGATCAGTAGATCCTTCGCATCGATCTGGTCGCCCGGGCGCACCAGAACTTCCGCGATCTTGCCATCCCGCTCGGCGTGAAGCGCCGTTTCCATCTTCATCGCCTCGATGGAGAGCAAAACATCGCCAGCCTTGACCTCCTGGCCTTGATTGACGAAGACGCGGCTGATGACACCCGGCATCGGTGCCCCGACATGCGCCACGTTGCCAGGTTCGGCCTTGCGGCGCACGGCAGAGCCGGAAGCACCATGCGTCCGATCCGGCACCTTGATACGGCGCGGCTGACCATTGATTTCGAAAAACACCGTCACCATGCCCTTGTCGTCAACGCCGGATGAAGCCTGATTGACGATGACCAGCGTCTTGCCGCGCTCGATATCTGCAAACAGTTCCTCGCCATCCTCCATTCCGTAGAAATAGGCATGGGTGGGAAGCACCGAGACCGGACCATAGGTTTCGGCGGTGAGCGCGAAATCCGTGAATACCTTCGGATACATCAGATAGGACGCGAATTCGAAATCATCGACCTTGCGCTCCAGCTTGGTCTCGATGGTCTCCCGTTCGGCATCGAGATCGGCATCCGCCAATAGTGAACCCGGGCGAACGGTATAGGGCGCTTCGCCCTTCAACGCTTTTTTCTGCAGGGCTTCCGGCCAACCGCCGGGCGATTGTCCGAGATCGCCCTTCAGCATGGAAACCACGGACTCCGGGAAAGAGACCTCGCGCTCGGAATTCTGTACGTCGGCCACTGTCAGATCCTGGCTGACCATCATCAGCGCCATGTCACCGACGACTTTCGAAGACGGCGTCACCTTGACGATATCGCCGAACATCCTGTTGGCATCGGCATAAGCCTGCGCCACTTCGTGCCAACGGCTTTCGAGACCCAGCGAACGCGCCTGTTCCTTGAGGTTGGTGAACTGACCACCCGGCATTTCGTGCAGATAGACTTCCGACGCCGGCCCCTTGAGATCGCTTTCGAAAGCCGCATATTGGTTGCGCACGGCCTCCCAATAGAAGGAAATGCGGCGAATCCATTCGGTATCGAGGCCCGTATCGCGTTCCGACCCGGCAAGCGCTTCCACGATCGAACCAAGGCACGGCTGCGACGTATTGCCAGAGAAGGCGTCCATCGCGGCATCGACCGCGTCGACACCCGCATCCACGGCGGCAAGAACCGTCGCTGCCGCAATTCCTGACGTATCATGGGTGTGGAAATGGATCGGCAGACCCGTTTCTTCCCGCAGCGCCTTGAACAGAACCTTGGCGGCAGCCGGTTTCAGCAGGCCGGCCATATCCTTGACGGCAATAATATGCGCACCTGCGCGTTCCAGTTCCTGGGCGAGATTGGTGTAATATTTAAGGTCGTATTTCGGACGCGCCGAATTGAGGATGTCTCCGGTGTAGCAGATGGCCGCTTCACAGAGCTTGTTTTCCTCCGAGATGGCATCCATCGAGACCCGCATATTCTCCACCCAGTTCAGGCAATCGAAGACACGGAAAAGATCAATGCCGCCCTTTGCGGCCTGACGGACAAAATACTTCACGACGTTATCCGGGTAGTTCTTGTACCCGACGCCGTTTGCCCCGCGCAGAAGCATCTGCAGCAGCAGGTTGGGAGCACCTTCGCGGATCAGCGCCAGACGCTCCCACGGGTCTTCGGTCAGGAAGCGCATGGAAACGTCGAATGTCGCACCGCCCCAGCACTCCAGCGACAGAAGCTGTGGCAACGCTTTGGCATAGGCGCTGGCGACGCGGGCGATATCGTGGGTACGGACACGGGTCGCAAGCAGCGACTGATGTCCGTCGCGCATCGTCGTATCCGTGACGAGTACCCGCTTTTCGTTGCGCATCCAGTCTGCGAAACCCTTCGGGCCGAGCTTGTCCAGCAACTGCTTGGTGCCGTCGGGCGTCGGCGCATCGATATAGGGCACGATGGGCTTTGCCGCCTTGTCCGAGGGCCTTGCGCGTCCCTTGGTTTCCGGGTGGCCGTTCACGGTCACATCGGCGAGATAGGTCAAAAGCTTGGTAGCGCGATCCTGCCGTTTGACCTGGGCAAAAAGCTCAGGCGTCGAATCGATGAAGCGGGTTGTATAGGTATTGTTGCGGAAACTGTCATGGCCGATGATGGCCTCTAGGAATGTGAGGTTGGTCGCCACGCCGCGGATACGGAATTCGCGCAAAGCGCGATCCATACGGTTGATCGCCTCGTCAGGCCGCGGCGCCCAGGCCGTCACCTTCACAAGCAACGGATCGTAGTAGCGGGTGATGACAGCGCCAGTATAGGACGTGCCGCCGTCCAGACGGATACCGAAGCCTGAAGCGGAGCGATAAGCGGTGATACGGCCATAATCCGGAATGAAATTGTGTTCCGGGTCTTCCGTCGTAATGCGGCACTGGAGGGCGTGGCCATTCAGGCGGATATCCTCCTGCCTCGGCACCCCGGATTCCGGCGTGCCGATGGCGGCGCCTTCCAGAATGTGAATCTGCGCCTTGACGATATCGATACCGGTGACGACTTCCGTAACGGTATGTTCCACCTGAATGCGCGGATTGACCTCGATGAAGTAGAATTTTCCGGTGTCGGCATCCATCAGATATTCGACCGTGCCTGCACCGATATAATTCGTGGCACCCGCAATCTTCAGGGAGTAGGAAGCGAGCTCCTGACGCTGTGCTTCGCTCAGATAGGGCGCGGGCGCACGCTCGACGACCTTTTGATTTCGCCGCTGGATCGAACAATCACGCTCGAACAGATGCACGACATTGCCGTGCGTGTCGCCGAGAATCTGGCTTTCGACGTGACGCGCACGCTCGACCAGCTTTTCGAGATAGACTTCGTCCTTGCCAAAGGCGGCCTTGGCCTCGCGCTTGGCTTCCGTCACCTCGCGAGCGAGGTCTTCCTTTTTACGGATGGCGCGCATGCCACGGCCACCACCGCCCCAGGAGGCCTTGAGCATGACGGGATAACCGATCTCCTCGGCCATACGCTCCACTTCCGCCATGTCGTCCGGCAGTGGGTCGGTGGCGGGAACGACGGGAACGCCAACCGAAATCGCCAGATTACGGGCGGCGACCTTGTTGCCGAGCTGGCGCATCGTATCCGCCGTCGGTCCGATGAAGGTGATGCCCGCCTTGTTGCAGGCCTCCACG
Source organism: Agrobacterium sp. FDAARGOS_525 (assembly GCF_003938925.1). Classification (NCBI taxonomy): domain Bacteria; kingdom Pseudomonadati; phylum Pseudomonadota; class Alphaproteobacteria; order Hyphomicrobiales; family Rhizobiaceae; genus Agrobacterium; species Agrobacterium sp. FDAARGOS_525. The sequence goes on from NZ_RKIU01000003.1 coordinate 847,936, forward strand.
AATTCGGGGCTTTCAGACAGAAGACCGTAACCGGGATGAATCGCGTCCGCTCCGGAGAGCTTCGCAACGCGGATAACCTCCTCGATCGAAAGATAGCTCGCGATCGGTCCCATATCCTTGGCGAGATGCGGCCCCCTGCCGACCTGATAGGACTCGTCCGCCTTGAAGCGGTGCAAAGACAGCTTGTCCTCTTCCGCCCAAATCGCAACGGTTTTTATCCCGAGCTCGTTGGCTGCCCGGAAAACGCGGATCGCAATTTCGGATCGGTTGGCAACAAGTATTTTCGATATTTTCAAGACGGTCTCCCCACACGCCAAAACAAAATTCTGCTGCACTGCGGAATTAAGCAGCAAAACCCCGTCTTGGAAAGGGCAATTCCGGCGAGAACTGTTCTGTTTGCGCTAGCTCAGCAAGCCATGGCGGAACGCGAGTGCGACGGTGTGCTGCCGGTTCTTGGCGCTGAAACGACGCTGAATCCCGTTTATATACCAGTCGACCGTATGGTTGGAGATGGATAGCTTGCGGCCGATCTCCGCCGATGTCATGCCATCCGCCATCAGCGCCAGCACTTCCGTCTCACGCCGTGTGAGCTCAAGAGCGGAACCGTCTGGAATATTGCTGAGATCATGGGCCTGACCTGAAAGATCGAGCAGGCGCCAGAAGACCGCCCGGGTCGCTGCATCGAGCAGTTCCACCTGCAAGGAGGGCAATTGCCGGTCCTGTCCACCTATGAACACCGCACCTATGAATCCCGCCCGTCCATGCACGGGAAAAGCATAACCGCCCTGCAAGCCGTAACGGCCGGCATCGTGGAAAAACACGCTCGCCCTTTTCCGATGCATGGCGCGGGGAAGCCCCTCCAGCGCCTCTTTCCAATGAAAGGGTTTGTGCACCATGCCGATCACTTTGCGGACGGGATCGACGAGGTTGTATTTCTTGGCCCTGTAAACCTCTATCCAGCCTTCCGGCAAATGTTGCGCAAGGATTTGGCCGGTAGAGGCCAGCTCGCCGGTCATGCGTCTGCTGACAAGGAAATATTCGAAACCATATTCCCGAATGAGCGTTGCAAATTCTGAACGCACACGTTCGGCGTTTCCCGCCTGGTAACACGCAGAGATGAAGTGAAGAATATCATGCATAAAGACACATGGTCCGGACTTGGCTTGAAGGGGATGACACGAAGGACATGGTCCCGCGATGACGTCATGTTACTCGGGCGCCGGTCGGGTGAGATTGAACATATCGTCGTTAGCAATCCCTGAAACGAAGATGCGAAATCTTGTGACGGCAGGCCCCGGGAAACACCGGGAGGTTTTTTCGGTTCGCATGGACGGCCAATCTGTTAAGCCGCCATTCAGACAGAAAGAGCGATAATTACACAAAATTCGCCGTCTCATGCAACCTTGCTAAAGTAGCATCGTATTGAGGCCGAACAATCAACCGCTCGAAAAGACGCCCGGACTGGATTGAAAATTTGACCTTGTTTCAGGTTTACACACGCGCTCTGCGCTATCTGACCGTTCATAAATGGCGTGTGGCCGTCGTCGTCATCGCCAACGTCATTCTTGCAGCGATCACCATTGCCGAACCCGTGCTGTTCGGCCGGATCATCGACGCCATTTCTTCTGGCTCCAATGTCACGTCCATTCTCATATTGTGGGCGGGGTTCGGCGTCTTCAACACCGTGGCTTACGTAGCCGTCGCCCGCGAAGCCGACCGGCTGGCGCATGGCAGGCGCGCTTCGCTCCTGACGGAGGCCTTCGGGCGCATCATCTCGATGCCGCTTTCCTGGCACCATCAGCGCGGCACGTCCAATGCCCTGCACACCCTCTTGCGCGCCAGCGAAACGCTCTTCGGCCTATGGCTGGAATTCATGCGCACCCATCTCGCGACCTTCGTTGCGCTGGTGCTGCTTGTGCCCACCGCCATGTCCATGGACCTGCGCCTCAGCTTCGTGCTGATTGGCCTCGGCATCGTCTACTGGTTCATCGGCAAATGGGTGATGGGCCGCACCAAGGATGGTCAGGCTTCGGTCGAAGAGCATTATCACAGCGTTTTTGCCCATGTCAGCGATTCCATCAGCAACGTTTCCGTACTGCACAGCTACAACCGCATCGAGGCTGAAACCAAAGCGCTGAAGTCCTTCACCGAAAAGCTTCTAAGTGCGCAATATCCCGTGCTCGACTGGTGGGCCTTTGCGAGCGCTCTGAACCGCACGGCCTCCACCGTTTCGATGATGATCATTCTCGTGATCGGCACCGTGCTGGTGAAGAACGGCGAGCTGCGCGTCGGCGATGTCATCGCCTTCATCGGTTTCGCCAATCTCCTGATAGGCCGTCTGGACCAGATGCGCCAGTTCGTGACGCAGATTTTCGAAGCCCGCGCCAAGCTTGAGGACTTCTTCGTCCTCGAGGATTCCGTCAAGGAACGGGAAGAACCGGGCGATGCCCGTGAATTGTCGAATGTCTCCGGCACCGTGGAATTCCGCAATGTCAATTTCGGTTTTGCCAACACCAAGCAGGGCGTTCACGATGTCTCGTTTACGGCCAGGGCCGGCGAGACGATCGCGATCGTCGGACCGACAGGTGCCGGCAAGACGACGCTCATCAACCTGCTGCAGCGGGTCTATGATCCCGATTCCGGCCAGATCCTGATCGATGGAACCGATATTTCGACGGTGACGAAAAATTCGCTTCGCAACTCCATCGCCACGGTGTTTCAGGATGCCGGCCTGCTGAACCGCTCGATCCGCGAAAATATACGCCTTGGTCGTGAATCGGCCACCGATGCCGAAGTGGTTGAAGCAGCGGCGGCCGCTGCGGCGACGGATTTCATCGACAGCCGCATCAACGGCTATCTGACCCAGGTTGGTGAACGCGGCAACCGCCTGTCCGGCGGCGAGCGCCAGCGTATCGCCATCGCCCGTGCGATCCTGAAGAACGCCCCCATTCTGGTTCTCGACGAGGCAACCAGTGCACTCGACGTGGAAACCGAAGCCCGTGTGAAGGCCGCAGTGGATGCGCTCAGAAAGAACCGCACGACCTTCATCATCGCCCATCGCCTTTCCACTGTCCGCGATGCCGATCTCGTCCTGTTCCTCGATCAGGGCCGGATCATCGAAAAGGGCACCTTCGATGAGCTAAGCCAACGCGGCGGTCGCTTTACCTCGCTGCTGCGCACCAGCGGCCTGCTGACGGAAGACGAAGGCCAGCAGCCCCGGCCAAAGGCGATAGCCTCCTGAGGCTCAACGAATGGAATGCAAAAAGGGCGGGCACTGTCGTGTCCGCCCTTTTTCGTTGTCTGCTTCGAAAATATCGGGACATCACGAAGCTTCTACCTCAGTCCCCCAACCGTCATATTCACCACCCAATTTTTTTGCAGCCGTTGCGCTGAGAAGTTCAATTTCTCGGTCGATCTCATTCGGAGCTTGCGGCTTGGAAAACTCTATACCCCGCCGCGCTGTCTGCGATGCATCCATCGCCTCACGGGTGATGCTGTAGCCACGGGGGACCAAGAAGTCTCTGTACAGCATCTGCCCTTCATGCGTCGGAATATGTGAAATGGTCTATCGGTCTCGATTTGCTGCCATCGTGCCTTGCTTCGCATTGACCGCCCACTGAGCGTTCTTGCCGGCCCTGTATCGCCGTACAGGCGCCATGCCCCAGACGCCAAACAACATCGAAGGCGGGGGAATCTCACAACAAAATTCGGGCCCCTGCGTCACCGCAGGAGCCCGACTTAAAAAGCAAACCGAAGGCCCGCCCGTCTCAGTCGAAGGGGATCACCCTCTCGCCGGCCGACAAGTCCTTGCCATCGACAGACACCGAAATCTCCGCCGTGCCAGGCTTGCGGCTGACGGCAATGTCTCTAGCCTTGCCGTCGAGCGTGATCTTCACCGAGAAACCGCTCCAGTCTTCCGGCAGCGACGGTGAAATATGCAGCCTGCCGTCAGTGCGGGTGATGCCGAGAATACCCTCGACAGCGGCACGGTAGAGCCAGCCGGCCGAGCCGGTGTACCAGCTCCAGCCGCCACGGCCCGCATAAGCGCCTTCACCGTATACATCCGCGGTCACCACATAAGGTTCGACCCGATAGGTTTCCGACGCTGCCGCATCGAGCGCGTGGTTGACCGGGTTGAGCAGCTTGAAGCAGTTCCAGGCCTCCTGCGCCCTGCCCTGCTTGGCAAGAGCGAGAACCACCCAGGTCGCCGCGTGGGTATATTGTCCGCCATTTTCGCGCACACCTGGCGGATATCCCTTGATGTAGCCCGGATCGTGCGGCGCACGCGAGAATGGCGGCGTGAATAGCCGGATGATGCCGGTCTTTTCATCCACCAGATGCTCCATGACCGCATCCATTGCCTGCCGCGACCGGGCCTCTTCGCCTTCGCCGGAGAGAACGCTCCAGCTTTGGCCGAGCGAATCGATCCGGCATTCCTCGCTTCCGGCGGAACCCAGCGGCGTGCCGTCGTCGAAATAGCCGCGACGATAATAGCTGCCATCCCACCCCGCGGTTTCGAGCGCATTGCGCAGTTTTTCGCGGTGCGAGGCCCATCTGCCGACCCGATCCGTATCACCGCGCTTTTCCGCAATTTCAATGAAATCGCGCAAGGCGCCGGAAAGGAACCAGCCGAGCCAGACACTGGTACCCTTGCCGCCAACGCCGACGCGGTTCATGCCGTCGTTCCAGTCACCGCCGAGGATCAGCGGCAGGCCGTTCTCCCCGGTGCGATGAATGGCAAGATCGAGCGCCAGCGCCGCGTGTTCGTAGAGCGTCGCGGATTTGTCGCTGGTTTCCGGCTGGAAGAAAGCGTCGTGCTGGCCGGGCATCAGCGCCGGCCCCTTCAGGAAGGGAATGCTCTCATCCAGAATGGCGATATCGCCGGTCGCCGAAACATACTGGTTGATCGCATAAGCAAGCCATACCACGTCGTCCGAGATAGTGGTGCGGACACCGGCGCCTGTCAGCGGCAGCCACCAGTGCTGAACGTCGCCTTCCGGGAACTGCCGGCCGGCTGCGCGCAGGATCTGCTTGCGAGCGAGATCCGGCTGGTAGAGCAGGAACGCCAGGGTATCCTGAAGCTGGTCACGGAAGCCGAAGGCGCCGCTCGACTGATAGAAGGCCGTGCGCGCCAGAAAGCGGCACGCCAGCGCCTGGTAGGGCAGCCAATTGTTGACCATGTGGTTGAAGCCGGCATCCGGCGTGGACACCTGTAACTGGCCGGTAAAACCGGTCCAGAACGCCTTGCTTTCCTCCAGCACGGACTGGAAATCCACACGGCGGACATCCTTCACCAGCGCCTCGGCCTCTTCCGCATTATCGGCATCGCCCAGAATGAAGGTCATGTGCCGTTCTTCGCCGGGCTTAAGGTGGATTTCCTGCATCAGCGCCGCACAGGGATCGCCGTCAACCTCGGTGCTGCCGCTGAGTGCGTTACCCGACACGATCGCCTGCGGGGCCTGTGCCGAACCAAAGCGGCCAATGAATTCCCGACGACTGGTGGTGAAACCGCTCGCCTCCGTATCAAGCGTCAGGAACGCCGTGCGTGCGCTGTAGTCGATGCTGTAGGGGTTCGAGGCGAAGATCGCGTTGTTGCCCGCATCATGTCTGCTCAGAATGAACGGCGCTGATTTCTGTCCGTTATTGCCCAGCACCCATTCGACATAGGCATAAACCTTCAGCCGGCGGCTTTTGGAGCCTTTGTTGCGAACGATGACCTGCGAGAACTTGACCGGCTTTTCACGATCGACGGTCTGTGTCACCTCGACTTCAAGTGTGTCGGCAACGCCGGTCAGGATGGAGTAGCCCAGGCCGTGACGGGTTTCGAACATGGCTTCGGGATCACGCGACAACGCGGCACACGGCGTATAGAGCTTTCCTGTGTCCACATCGGCGACATAGAAGGCCTCGCCCGGCCGGTTGATGACAGGGTCATTGCTCCACGGCGTCAGTTGATAATCGCGCGAATTGCGGCTCCAGCTGAAACCTGCGCCTTCGGCCGAAATATGGAAGCCGAAATTCTCGTTCGAGATGACGTTGATCCACGGATGCGGGGTGGACTGCCCACCATGGAGACGCACCACATATTCCTGTCCGTTCCTGGCGAAGCCGCCGAAACCGTTCCAGAAATCGAGATCACCCGCGTCTTCGACCGGCTCCGCAACCGGGAAAGCCGGGACCGGCAGACGGGCCTGTGCGGCGTCGCTTGTGCCATCGGGACCACGATGGGCCGCAAACAGCGATACCGCGCGGTTGATCTGGTCCACGATCTTGCCATTGCGCACATGGAGTACAACGCGGGAAGCGGCCAGAAGCGCGCTCCACGTCTCTTCATCCATCAGGTCACGGCGCACGGAGAAGACGTGCGGGCGACCGCCATCGGCGGGATTGATGCGGCGTTGTGCTTCGGAAATATGATCCAGCGCATGCTGCATGTCTTGCGCGTAGGATGCGGCCCGTTCGTTGACGATAACGAGATCGAAGATCACGCCGCGCGAACGCAGATATTCATGGGCACTCAGCGCCTCACGGGCGATGTCCATGTCCATATCGTCGTTGATGCGCAGGCTGAAAATCGGGAAATCGCCGGAAATCGCAAGCGGCCACAAGGCGCGCTGCGAAGCGAGTCCTGTTTTCAGCGTTTCCGAATCCGCACGCAGATGCATGTCGGGATAGGTCAGATATCGGCCAAGATGCTGGAAGGCGGCCGCCTGCTGTGAGGTGACGCCCACATGGCGCATCTGCACCTGTGTGCGCGTCCAGGCATGGACGAGTTCATGCGCGAAGGCGTCCGGATGACGATAACGGTCGATCGCCTTGTCGACTTCCTCGCGGCTCGGCGCGGCAATCGTCCAGAAGATCACGCTCACCTTCTTGCCTGCCGGCACGCGCACCGTGCGTCGCAGCGACAGGATGGGGTCGAGCGTGAAGCCGTCAGTGCTGGAAAGCGTCGCACCGGCATCGAAAGCCGCCGCTTCGCGCAGCGAACGGCCACGACCGATGAATTTGGCGCGATCCGTCTCGAATTCCGTCGGGCGCGACGGGCCGGCATTATCGGCGGCCAGATGCGCAATGACGGTGCCCGGCTCGTTCGGGCTGCGACGGTTGCGCCAGGCGCGGATGACGTCGCCACGCCGGCCGATCTCCGTCTGCACGAACATGCGCGAGAAGAGCGGATGGGCGTTGTCGTCATCCTCAGACGCAATGACCGGCTCCATATAGGAAGTCACTTCGATATAGCGATCCTCGGAACCGACATTGAGCAGGGTGACGCGTCGGCCTTCTGCATCGTGCTCGGTGGCGACGATGCATTCGACAACGCTCTGCAGGTCGCCGGTGGTCTTGTGGAACTCGGCCTTGTCGTCGGTGAAGACCGTCTTGGTCTTTTCACCCTCGAAGACACGCGGCTCCGCAGTCGCACTCCACCATTGCCCGTTGGTGGTGTCGCGCAGGAAGATGAAGGTGCCCCAGCGGTCTTCGGTCGGATCGGCCTTCCAGCGGGAAATCGCCTGCCCGTTCCATTTCGAATAACCTGCACCCGTCGAGGTAAGCATGGTCGAGTAGTGACCATTCGACAGGAACACCACCTCACGGTCGCGCGCCGCCGGATCGGTAATGGAGCGCACTTCCGCCCGCAGCAGGTCGGCCTGTTCCTTGCCGGGGGTCTCCGGTTCGTATTTGGCGCTCATGACCGGCACTTCGCGCGGCGCCTTTTCCTGCAGCAGCAGTTCAGCCGCCTCGATCACCGGATCGGAATGGAAGAGTTCGCGCAGCACGCCGTCAAAGGCGACGTTGGCGACGGCCGCAATCGACATGCCATGGTGGTGGGCATAATAGTTGTAGACCACCGCGCAGACCTTGCCATCGGGCACACGCGTTGGCGTGAAATCCACCGCATCGTGGAAACCGTATTGGCCAAGTGCGCCAAGCTTGCGCAGCTTGTCGAGGTTTTCAAGTGCACCATCCGGATCGTATTGGCTGGCGAGGATCGATGCATAGGGCGCGATTACCGCATTCTGGCCAAGGCCACGCTTGAGGCCCAGCGTCGGCACACCGAAGTTGGTGTACTGGTAGTTCATGTTGTGATCGCGGGCATTAAACGCCGCTTCGGAAATGCCCCATGGCGTGCCCAGACGGCGGCCGTGATTCATCTGTTCCTTGACGATCAGGTTGTTGGTCTGGTTGAGGATACCCCCCTGACGCTCCTGCATCACAAGCGGCGGCATCAGATATTCGAACATGGAGCCCGACCAGGACACCAGCGCGCCCTGCGCACCGATCGGCACGACCTGACGGCCAAGGCGGTACCAGTGCTCAGTCGGCAGATCGCCCTTCGCGATGGCGAAGAGGCTGGTCAGACGGCATTCCGACGCCAGAAGGTCATAGCAGGCCTCATCCAGCTCCTTGCTTTCGACGCGATAGCCAATGGAAAGAAGGCGGCGATCCTTGCGGTAAAGGAACGTGAAATCCATCGAGAAAGCGAGATTGCGGCTGCGGTCGCGTAGCGAAGCGAGACGCTGGCGCAAGGGCTCGACATTGGTCAGGTCGATGGCGCTGTCGGAAATATGGGCTTCGCAGCACTCGACCAACAGCTGCGCCCAACGCGTCACTTCGGTGCTCTGTGTGGACTTCACCTCGTGGTCGACATTGGTGGCAAGCTTCTGAATGTCACGCGCAAGCACCGCCAGGTTGATGACGCGAATGGAGGCGAATTCGTGCTCGCGCTTGACGGATGCCAGCGCGTTCGAGAAGCCGATGATACGCTCTTCGAGACGGCGATGCAGCGGCCGCAGGTTCTTGCGGTCGTCGGGCAAGGCCTTCAGCGTTTCCCGCAGAATGCCGGCGACATCGCCGATACCGTCGAGGTTGCCCTGAAGATGTGCCGACGGCGCTTCCGCCCAATCGCGGCAAGCGGAAGAAACCGCAATCAAATGGCCGGCGAGGTTGCCGCTGTCCACGGCCGAAACATAACGCGGTCCAAGCGTCTGCAAGGTATCGGTGTGATACCAGTTGTAGAGATGGCCACGATATTTTTCCATCTTCTCAACGGTCTGGATCGTGTTCTCGATGCGCTCCAGCGTGTCGGCAAAGCTGATCCAGCCAAACTGACGGGCGGAGATGACGGAGAGCAGATAAACGCCGATATTGGTGGGAGACGTGCGCGAGGCAACGATCGGTTCCGGCGTCTCCTGGAAATTGTCCGGCGGCAGGTGGTTTTCCTGCGGTGTCACGAAGGTCTCGTAATAACGCCAGGTACGGCGCGCGATCTTGCGTAGTTCGAACGAGACGTGCTCGGAAACGAACAGCCGGTCTTCGGTCTCGGCTGACTGGCTGACATACCAGGCAACGGCGGGTGACAGCACCCACAGCAGCGTAAAGGGAATGCCGATCAGGAAGGCATTGTCGCCCGGCAGCGCCGCGAACAGAAGGCCGAGCATCGCCACAACGGGGGCGTGCCACATCTGACGATAATAATCGATGATGCTGCCCTGCGCACTGGACTGGATACTGGCGGCGGTGCGCCATTCCAGCATCAACTTGTGGCTGACGAGCAGGCGGTAGAGCGAACGCGCAATCGCATCTGTCATCATGCAGGCGGCATCGGCGATGAAGACGATTCTCAGCGCGACTTGCGCATTGGTGGCGCGGATTTCAGACCAGATGGTGTGGAAATGCGCCTGCGGCACGATGTCTGTCGAACGCGGCACAAGGCCGGAAAGCAGCGAAAGCGTCGGTGCAACGAAGAGCGAGAAGATCAGCAGGATCTGCCAGATCAGCGCCCCGAGCGGATCCATGAAATACCAGCCGAGGATCGAGGCGAAGAACCAGGCGATCGGCGTCAGTGAGCGACGCAGATTGTCGACCATCTTCCACCGTCCGATAGCGGTGACGCCGCGGGCGCGGTCGAGAATATAGGGAAGCAGCTGCCAGTCGCCACGCGCCCAGCGATGCTGACGCGAAACTTCCACCTCATAGCGCGTCGGGAAGTCCTCCACGAGTTCCACATCGGTCACCAGCGCGCAACGCGCAAACGAACCTTCAAGCAGATCGTGGCTGAGGACGGAGTTTTCTTCGATACGGCCCTTCAGCGCCGCCTCGAAAGCATCCACGTCGTAAAGACCCTTACCGGTGAAGGTGCCTTCGGAGGTCAGGTCCTGGTAAACGTCGGAAACCGTGAAGACGTAGGGATCGATACCGCGGTTGATGGAAAAGACACGCTGGAAAACCGAAGCATCCTTGCCCGTGGTCAGGGAAGGTGTGACGCGCGGCTGCAGCAGACCGTAACCTTCGACCACCCGACCGGATTCAGGATCGATCCTGGGGCGGTTGATCGGATGGTGCATCTTGCCGACCAGCTTCGTCACCGCATCGCGCATCAGGCGCGTATCGGCGTCCAGCGTCATGACATATTTCACACCTTCCGGAATTATATTCGCGCCGCCGAGGAACGTCGTGTCCTTGTCGCCGCGCAGCAGCATGTTCAGCTCATGCAGCTTGCCGCGCTTGCGCTCCCAGCCCATCCAGCAACCTTCGGCCGGATTGTAGATGCGACGACGATGCAGAAGGTAAAATCGTGTCTTGCCGTCAAAGGCGTAGCGGCTGTTCAGTGTTGCCAGCTCGCGCTTGGCATATTCGAGTATCTCAAGATCATCCTCGGACTGCTCGTATTGCGCGTCGCGCCAGTCGCTCACCAGCGAGAAATAGATCTCACCATGCGGATTGGCGAGATAATGCACCTCGATATTGCGCATCATCTCGTCAACGCTGTCGCGACTGGTCAGCATGCAGGGCACGGCGACCAATGTGCGCGCGTCCTCGGGAATTCCATTCTTGAACTCGTATCCGACCAACCGGAACGGTTTCACGAAGAAGGTGACAAGGGTGTTGAAGAGGCCGGTCGCGCCCTCCGAGGCGGGCAGAGCGAACATCAGCAGGAAAGCGGTGACAACATACCAGGGCATGCCCGCTTCGGCGAGGAACCACCCGACCGCCAGCATGGCGACCGCGGTGATGAGAAGCACCGGCGCTGCAATTGCCAGCCAGTTGAACTTCCGCATCGCCCGGACGATACGCTGCGATACCAGGGGCCGGTATCCCAGCGCCTTTTCAAGCTCGAAACGACGCTGACCCACCAGCACGGAGCCGACATTGACGGGATGCGTCTCGTCCGCCCCTACGGGCATATCGGTACGCGCCATTTCGACAGCGGCACGGGCGACCTCAACTTCGGTCTTGGGAGAACGACGCGCCAGAAGTTCGATGGTATTGCGGTAGGTGTTCCGCGAGCCGAAATCGAGCGTTTCGTAATCGGTTTCTTCGCGCAGAACCTTGTCGATATGGCTGACTTCCTCGAACCACACCGACCATTCGGTATCATCGATCTCGCGCAGGCTCTTGACGATGTTGCCCATCGTCACGTTGCCGGAGGCAAGGCGATTATGCTCCGACATCATGACGTTTTCGGCGTCGGTGCCGGCGGCATGCAGACGCTCTTCAAGCCATGCGACGGCAAAACCCGATGTCTGCGAGCCGTTTCGGAGGCGATAAAGGAACTGCGTCGCGAAAGTCGGGTCATCGACCAGCGAATCGACCTGCTTGAGAAGTGCTGCCGACGCTTCCGCATCGTTCAGACGGATGATCTCGTCGACCACCTCATTCGCCTTCTGGCGCATGCGGCGCGAACGCTCCACACGGATGGAGATGCGGCGAAGATTTTCGATGAGGACAAAACGGATGATCGATGGCAGCGCCCACAATTCACCGATCTGCAGCGTCTTCGAGGTCTGGTAGCCATCCACCAGCGCCGTCATGTTTTCGCGCGATACCGTGCTGTGGGTGTGGGCGACATAAAGCCAGCCGAGCGCCATGACCCGCGGGATCGTCACGCCGCCCACCGTCATCGTCGGCAGCTGGCGATAGAACTTGCGTGGAAAATCACGGCGGACTTCCTGGATCGCCTCTTCGATGACGTAGTGGTTGTCGAGAAGCCATTCCGCCGCCGGCGTTATCGTCGCGCCATTTTCCGCGTCGACCGCCGTTGTGCGATAGACCCTGAGGATTTCCTTTTCATTCTCGCGATGACGCTCGAAGAAATCGAACTCCATGAAGCCGGGAAGGCTGTCGGCGCCATCGCGGGAAAGCGCGGCGCCCGCATCATGCAGTTCCTCGACCGTCATATAGGACGCGCGGATCGAATCATTGTGATCGATCTGCTTCGTCTCGGAATCACGGGCGGCGGCGGTCGGGGTGATATGAAATGACATCGGGCTCGTATTCTGAACTTTATGGAGACTTGTTCGACTTGACCGGCATTTCGTCCGTGGCGGGAACACACACGAAAATCGGCCACGCTATATTTATGACTTATCCTGAACCTTCGGTGAACCGGACCGGACGCCCGGATGAGAGGACCGTCCGGCAGGAAGGCGCCGCATACTGCTGCACAATGTCTGCAATCTGTTTGCGGGGCTTGAGATCAGCGCGTGCAGGAAGCTTCCGGTGACAGAAAGATCTCATCCTGCGGCCCGGCAACGCCGTTCCGACCGGATTTCGCACCCTCCCCGACGGCGAAATTTGTGCGCGCAACGCCCGATGGTCCCCCGTTGATAACCTGAAGGGCAACACGAAACCGGAACGGTTCGCGCTACATCCGAAAGACGCTAATGCCCCAGGACATCAATAGTTCCATGCCACCTGTCGCGACCCGATGCAAGCGCTGAATTTCAGGCCGTCTGAGTGCCTGCGGCGCCCCTTACATGCCCATGCATATGCTGCTATGTCATTTTGAAAAAGCACCGTAAAAAACGGCGAAACCCGGGACTTCGAAAATGACCAGACAGACCGCCACCATGACGTCTTTCGCCAATCATATGCCGGATGTGGTGGCAATCCGCCGCCACCTGCACCGTCACCCTGAAATAGGCCTCTCCGAGTTCAAGACCTCGGATTTCATTGCCGAACAATTGCTGGCGATGGGGTACGAGGTAACGCGCGGGCTCGCCGGCACTGGTGTTGTCGCCACGCTGCGCAATGGTGACAGCACGCGCACGCTTGGCATTCGAGCCGATATCGACGCACTGCCGATCCACGAAGAAACGGGGGCGGAGTATGCGAGCGCCAATCAGGGCGTGATGCATGCCTGCGGCCATGATGGCCATACTGCCATGCTTCTCGGCGCAGCGAAGATCATCGCCGAACGCAGGAATTTTAACGGAACACTACATCTGATCTTCCAGCCGGCGGAGGAAAATTTCGGCGGCGCCCGCATCATGATCGAGGACGGCCTGTTCGACCGCTTTCCCTGCGATGCGGTTTTTGCACTCCACAACGACCCTGGCCTGCCCTTCGGGCACTTCGTGCTGCGCGACGGGCCGATCCTTGCCGCGGTCGACGAGTGCAAGATCACCGTCAACGGTTATGGCGGCCACGGTGCCGAACCGCAGGATGCCGCTGATCCTATCGTTGCCGGGGCAAGCATCATCATGGCGCTGCAGACTGTGGTTTCACGCAACATCCATCCGCAGCTGTCGGCGGTCGTCACCGTTGGCGCCTTCCATGCCGGTGCTGCCAGCAACGTCATTCCCGAAACGGCGGAAATGCTACTGACCATCCGTTCCTTCGATCCGAGCGTGCGCGATGAGCTGGAAAAGCGCATTCGGGCGATAGCCGAAGGCCAGGCGGCCAGCTACGGCATGAGCGTCACCATCGATTACGAGCGCGGTTATAATGCAACCGTCAACCACAGGGCAGAAACGGATTATGTCGCCGATCTCGCCCGCCGTTTTGCCGGGCCTGAAAAGGTCGCGGAAATGCAGCGCCCGTCGATGGGCGCGGAAGACTTTGCCTACATGCTCGAGAAACGACCGGGCTGTTATTTCTTCCTCGGCACCGCACGAACCGACAACGACCCGCCGTTGCACCATCCAAAATTTGATTTCAACGACGAAATCCTGCCAATCGGAACCGCTTTCTGGGTCGATCTTGCGGAAGATTACCTGAAGTCGTGAATGGGAATGAAAAAGGCCGGTCGGAGGAGCGACCGGCCTTTTGTTCTCAAATTACCTGATGAGAAGATCGGGAGGATCAGGGAACGAGACCGAATATGACGGCAGCGACAAAGGCCATGCAAACGCCGACGAGAGCCGCATGAACCGAATCTTTCCAGTTGCGCGGCGACTGGGGCTGCGAAACAAAGTCTTTTACTTTTCCTGCCTTGGAATAAGACATTGTACACTCCCTTCCTGCTCAGCCCTTCAAAGCGGGCATTGCTTATTTCACTCGTAGAATAGCTTTATTCCCCACTGTTTCAGTAGAGATAATATTCCATAAGATAGGTGCATCGGGAAAAATACGGATTGCAACTTGCCGGGCGGCAAGCATCAATCTACCCATTGCGCGGCATCAGCGCGACGGGGCGCTTTCCGTCTGAAGGCAATGCGGACACGGAAAATACCATGACAGATATCGACGCCATCATCATTGGAGCCGGTGTGATCGGCCTGGCGACAGCGCGAGAACTCGCTATGCGCGGCCACTCCGTCGTCATCCTGGAAAGCGAAAAGGAATTTGGCTCGGTCACTTCCTCCCGCAACAGCGAAGTCATCCACGCAGGCCTTTATTACCCGCCTGGAAGCCTCAAGGCCCGACTTTGCGTGGAGGGCAAGGAGCGTCTTTATGCTTTCTGCCAGAGCCACGGCGTTGCTCATCGCCGCTGCGGCAAACTTATCGTCGCCACGAGCCATGAAGAGACGGCCATGCTCGCCACTCTCCAGGAGAAGGGCAAGGCCAACGGATGTAACGATCTTGAGCTGATTGATGAACGACAGGCGGTTTTACTCGAACCCGCGCTCACCTGCGTTGCAGCCCTTACCTCACCTTCGACCGGTATCATCGACAGTCACGGATACATGCTGGCGCTGTTCGGAGACGCACAGGATCACGGCGCAGCCATGGCCGTCAACGCCCCCTTCGAAAGGGCGGAAGTGGCGGGCGATGGTTTTCGGATCCATGTCGGCGGCGCGGAGCCCACCAGCCTGACGTGCCGGCTGCTCATCAATTCCGCCGGACTTGTTGCGCCGATGGTGGCAAGAAAGATAGAGGGATTGCCGGAGGATGGTATCCCGCAGGCGCGTTTCGCCAAGGGCAGCTATTTTTCGCTGGCCGGCAAGTCACCCTTTTCAAGGCTCATCTATCCGGCACCTCATACTCATGGCCTTGGCGTACATCTCACCCTCGATCTTGCTGGCCAGGCTCGTTTCGGCCCGGATCTGGAGTGGGTGGACGCCATCGATTACGCCGTCGATCCCCAACGCATGGAAGGTTTTGATGATGCGATACGGCATTATTGGCCGCGCCTTCCCGACCATGCGCTGATCCCGGCCTATTCTGGAATCCGGCCGAAGATTTCAGGTCCGGACGAACCCGCTATGGATTTCCGCATTGACGGGCCGGAAACGCATGGCGTCAACGGTCTCGTCAATCTCTTCGGCATCGAAAGCCCCGGCCTTACTGCCTCGCTGGCCATCGCCAACGAGGTCGCGGCGCGGCTTGGGGCTTGATCCCAACCCGCTCAGCCGAAACGGGACAGCGCACCCGTCATGACCTCCGGATCGACATTGCCGCCGGAAGCGACTGCGATCACCGTTTCACTCTCCAGTTCATCGCCATGGAAGAGGGCCGCCGCCAGGGCCACCGCCCCACCGGGCTCAACGACGATCTTCAGCCGGTTGAAGGCGAGAACCATTGCCCGCAGCGCTTCCTCTTCGGTCACGGCGATGCCTTTCCCGCAAAGCCCAACCATGATCGGGAAGGTGATGTTACCGGGCTGCGGCGTAACGATCGCATCGCAGATCGAACCCGAGGTCGTGGCGTTCCGCTCGATCTTGCCCGAGGCAAGAGAGCGTGCCACATCATCGAACCGCTCCGGTTCCGAAGTCCTGACCTTATAGTTCGGTGCTTTCGCTGCAAGCGCAAGGGATATGCCGGATGTAAGGCCACCGCCGCCGCACGGCACCAGGATCTCGGCTGAATCGATACCCAGTTCCGCGCCCTGTTCAGCAATCTCCAGCCCCACCGTCCCCTGCCCGGCAATGACCAGCGGTTCGTCATAAGGCCTGATCAGCGTCAACCCGCGCTCGCGCGAAATGCGGTCCCCAATGGCATCGCGATCCTCATTCGCGCGGTCATAAAGCACCACCTCCGCGCCATAAGCACGGGTATTGTCGATTTTGATCTTCGGTGCATCCATCGGCATGATGATGACGGCGGGAACGCCGTGGAGGCTGGCGGCAAGCGCCACGCCCTGCGCATGGTTACCGGAGGAAAAGGCGATGACGCCTTTGGCGCGGACCTCCGCAGGCAGGCCTGAGACGGCCGACCAGCCGCCACGAAACTTGAAGGAACCCGTTCTTTGCAGGCATTCAGCTTTTACGAAGAGCTTTCGCCCGGCAATCTCGTCCAGAAAAGGTGATGAGAGAAGCGGCGTGCGAACCGCTTGAGTGCCGATGCGCTCCCGCGCGGCTTCTATCATCGAAATATCGGTCATGTCCTGCCCCTATAATGCGGATGTGCAGGCACCTTATGAGGTCACACGCATTTACGAAACCGCCTGAAAAGAAAAATCCCCGGACGTGGCCGGGGATTCTGGTCGTGTGATCAATGATTGTGCCGGGGCATCTTCTCGGCAATGCGGCGGAAATCCGCAGCGCCTTCCAGAACCGCGCCGTCCGAAAGCTGCGTTACCGACTGACGATAAATGCGCTGCCAGGGCGTCGCATCCGCGGGAACAGCCGGAATGCCGTCTGCCTTGCGGGCTGCAAGCTCCTCATCCGGCACGAGCACGTTACACTCGCCCTTGTTGAAGTCGATGCGGATCACATCGCCCGTGCGAAGCCAGGCCAGGCCACCGCCGGCCGCACTTTCGGGCGAGGCGTTGAGAATGGACGGGCTGTCCGCCGTTCCCGATTGCCGGCCGTCACCGATCGTCGGCAGGCTGGTGATTCCTTTTTTCAAAAGCGCATCCGGCGGCTGCATGTTGACGACCTCGGCCGAGCCGGGCCAGCCAAGCGGCCCCGCACCACGAATGACGAGAATGGTACGCTCATCAATATTGAGGGACGGATCATTGATGCGGGCGTGATAGTCTTCCGAACCGTCAAAAACCACGCATCTGCCCTCGAAAATTCCCTCGTGCCCCGGCTCGTTGAGATAGCGCTGCCGGAACTCCGCCGAGATCACGCTCGTCTTCATGATGGCGAAATCGAACAGATTGCCCTTGAGAACCAGGAAACCTGCCCGTTCCTTCAGCGGCTTGTCATAAGGAAGGATCACATCTCGGTCGGTCGATTCCCGACCTTCCAGATTTTCCGCCACAGTTCTACCGGTCACGGTCCGACAGCTTCCATCGAGCTTGCCCGCCTGCAGAAGCTCCCACATGATGGCGGGCGTGCCGCCGGCGCGGTGATATTTCTCACCGAGCCATTTGCCGGCCGGCTGTATGTTGGCCAACAGCGGAATATCGTAACCGTGGACCTGCCAGTCCTCTTCACGGAGTTCAACGCCCGCATGTTTCGCCATGGCCGCGAGATGCGGCTGGGCATTGGTAGAGCCACCGATCGCCGAGTTGACGCGGATCGCGTTCAGGAAGGCTTCGCGCGTCATGATGTCCGAGGGCTTGATATTCTCAACAACCAGTTCAACGGCGCGGCGGCCGGTGCGATAGGCCATCTGGCCGCGTTCACGGTAAGCGGCGGGGATTGCACCGCAGCCGGTGAGCGACATGCCGAGCGCTTCCGCGATGGCGTTCATGGTCGACGCCGTGCCCATGGTGTTGCAATGCCCGACCGATGGCGCGGATTCCAGCGCCGCCTGCAGAAACTCCTCTCGGGTGATTTCGCCAGCGCCATATTTGCGGCGCATGCGCCAGATCACAGTGCCGGAACCGACCAGATCGCCCTCATGATAACCGTCGAGCATCGGCCCGCCGGAGAGCACGATGGCCGGAATATCGACCGTGCTCGCCGCCATCAGTGCCGAGGGCGTGGTCTTGTCGCAGCCCGTCGTTAACACGACACCGTCGAGCGGATAACCGTAAAGCACTTCTACGAGGCTGAGATAGGCAAGATTGCGGTCGAGCGCTGCCGTCGGGCGCTTGCAGTTTTCGAACATCGGATGGGTCGGGAATTCGATAGGAATACCGCCCGCATCACGGATGCCGTCGCGCACACGCTTCACCAACTCCACATGGACGCGGTTGCAGGGCGTAAGATCGCTGCCGCTCTGGGCGATGCCGATCACCGGCTTGCCGGAACGCAGTTCTTCCGGCGTTACGCCATAATTCATGAAGCGCTCCAGATAGAGCGCCGTCATGTCGAGATGATCAGGATTGTCGAACCAGTCCTGCGATCGCAGCCGGCGCATGGGTGTCTTCTCGTCGCTCATAAGCCTGCCTCAGCCCTGTTCGCGGTTGTTGAGTTTTTCGAGGTAAAGCAGGATGCCGCTGTGATCGATATCGGCACCGCCGTCACCAACGAAGTCGTCGAATTCCCGCGTCACCTGCTGCGTAAGCGGCAGGGTAAGCGACAGGTCCTTCGCGGTTGCCAACACGCCATTCAGATCCTTGAGCTGGAATTTGGATGGACCACCCGGCACGAAATTGCGCTTTACCATGCGTTCGCCATGCAATTCCAGTATCCGGCTTTCGGCAAAGCCGCCACGTATGGCGTTGCGGAAACCTTCGCGAGAGGCTCCTCCCGCTTCCACCAGCATCATCGCTTCGGCAACCGCGCCGATCGTAATGGCGACGATCTGCTGGTTGGCGAGCTTGCAGAGCTGGCCGGCACCCGAGGGACCCACATAGGTGAGCCGGCCCATCGGTGCAAAGACATCAGCAAGATCCGCGATCAGCGCCTCGTCTCCACCGGCCATGATGGCGAGCGTACCGGCCGTCGCGCCCGGCACACCGCCCGAAACCGGTGCATCAACGTGATGGATGCCAAGCGCCTGAAGCCGGGAGGAGTGTTCACGCGCGATCGGCGGCGCAATCGAGCTGCTGTCGATGACGACAGCCCCCTTTTTCAGCGCTTCGGCCACGCCGGCCTCGAACAGCACCTCGCCCACGGCCTTGCCGTCACTCAGCATGGTGATGACAATATCGGCGCCCTTGGCTGCATCTGCCGGCGATGCCGAGACGACCGCGCCATCGGCAACAAGAGCCTCGGCCTTATCGACACTGCGGTTCCAGACCGTGACCGAAAAGCCCGCACCCAGCAGGCGCCGGGCCATCGGCCCTCCCATCAGGCCGGTGCCGATAAAGGCGACCGAGCGCTTCTTCTCCTCCCCGCCGCCACTCATTTCAGTGAACCTCCCAGTTCGTCCTCAATATGAACCTGAATAATCTCTTCGAAGGAGCTTTCCGCCGTAAAGCCCAGTTCGCGGGCACGCTTGGCTTCGAAACCGGGTGCCCAGCCTTCGCACATGCGCATGATCATCTCGTTCGGCTCGCGACGGATGAGGGCGACGGCCTTTTCCCCCGCCACCTTGCGCAGTGCCTCAATCTGTTCGCCGACGGTGGCGCTGAGGCCCGGCATCGATAGGTTGCGGCGCGGGCCGACCTTTTCGACGTCGATCGTGGCGCCATGAATAAGGAAACCGACGGCGGAACGCGGCGAGGCGTGCCAATGGCGAATGCTTTCCGGCACCGGCAGAACCGCCTCCTGGCCAACCAGCGGCTCGCGCAGGATATTGGAGAAGAAGCCGGAGGCAGCCGCATTCGGCTTGCCGGGACGAATGCAGATAGTGGGAAGGCGAATGCCGATGCCGTCAAAGAAACCGCGGCGGCTGTAGTCGGACAGGAGCAATTCGCAGATAGCCTTCTGCGTACCGTAGCTGGTCAGCGGCGTGGTGTGGAATTCGTCCGGGATCGGATAGGGAAGCGGCGCACCGAAGACGGCGATCGAGGAGGTGAAGACCACGCGCGGCTTGTAGCCATCCTTGCCGTTGGCAAGGCGGATGGCATCGAAGAGATAACGCGTGCCGTCGAGATTGATGCGGTAGCCCTTGTCGAAATCGAGTTCGGCTTCGCCGGAGACGATGGCGGCAAGGTGGAAGATGACGTCCGGACGGGCTTCGACCAGCTTTTCGGCTTCGCCAGATGCGGAAAGATCGGCCGCGCGCGCATCGACGGCACCGGAAAAACCGGCAGGCGCTTCGGGCTGGAACACGTCGATAAGCGTGAATTTCTCCACCGCCTTGCCACCCAGTGACCCGTCCTTGACGAGACGCTGCGTCAGCTTGCGGCCCACCATGCCAGCGGCGCCAATAATTGCGATATGCATGTCTTCCTCCTCTTTGTCCCGGTCGTTCTCCCGAGACCGAAAAAACATCATCAGCCAACCGACCGATAAATTAGCTTGTAAGGTTGTCTGATAACCTTATATGATCGAGTTGAAAATAGTATTTTTTCACAAACCGGCAAAAGCAAGGGCGAAGAAGCCTTGCCCGGACATTTCAGGGCGGATTGAGCGGAGAGGGTGGAATGACGATCGTCAGCGAACACGATATCGGGGAATTGCGATTCTCGCTGAAGAACAGGTTGGGCGAGGCTTTGGTGCTCACGTCGCCGGAGGACATGCTGCGTTATTGCCGGGACTGGCATGGCGACGTCACCAGTTCGGCTGTAGCCGTGATCCGTCCCCGGTCGACGGAGGAAGTATCTGATACGGTGCGCGCCTGCGCCGAACTCGGACTCGCCATCATCCCTCAGGGCGGCAATACCGGTCTTGTACTCGGCGGCATTCCTGATGCGCCTAAACGCCAGGTCGTTCTGAGCCTCGAGCGCATGAACGCCATCCGCACCATAGACAGCGACGATTTTTCCGCCGTCGTGGAAGCGGGCTGCATTCTCTCGGAATTCAAGGACGCGGTGCAGGACAAGGGTATGTTCTTCCCGCTATCACTTGGGGCCCAGGGTAGCTGCCGTATAGGCGGTAATGTCTCCACAAATGCCGGCGGCATCAATGTGCTGCGGTACGGGATGACGCGCGAACTGGTCCTGGGTCTCGAAGTGGTGCTACCGGATGGCACTATCTGGAATGGGCTGTCGACGCTGCGCAAGGATAATCGCGGCATCGACCTGAAGCAGCTTTTCATCGGTGCGGAAGGAACGCTCGGCATTATCACCGCCGTTGCCGTCAAGCTTTATCCCAATCCGGAACACGTCGAAACGGCGCTGCTCGGCCTCAATTCGCTTGACGATGCCATCAAGCTTTACCGTCGCGCCCGTCGCGAATGCTGCGACCTGATGTCTGCCTTCGAATTTATGCCGCCGGTCGCCTTCACGCTGGCAATCGAGGCAATCCCCGACCTTAAAATGCCGATCGCCGGTGACTACCCAGCCTATGTGCTGATGGAAATTTCAGGCTCCGGCCTGGTCGACACGGCAGATCTGATGGGCCGCTTCCTCGAAGGCGTCATGGAAGATGGGCTGGTGCTGGATGGCGTCATCGCATCGTCACGGGCGCAGGCGCAATCGCTTTGGCTATTCCGCGAAGGCATGAACGAAGGCCAGGCGCTGCGCGGCAGCCATATGCGCACCGATATTTCCGTACCGCTGTCAAAACTCGCGGCTTTCGTGGCCGAAGCTGAAGCGGAACTGGCGGAAAAACTGCCGGAGTGCCTCGCTGTTTCCTACGGCCATGTGGGAGACGGAAACGTCCACCTCAACGTACTGCCGCCTAACGGCTCGACGCCGGAAGAGCGCGAAGCATTCATCTACAAGTCCAAAACGCTCGTCAATGACGTCCTCGACCGTTACGTCGGCAGCATCAGCGCCGAGCACGGCATCGGCCGGTTGAAACGCTCGGATTTCGAAAGCCGGCTATCTGATGTGCAGCGGCGGATGATCACTGGCCTGAAAAACACCTTCGACCCTGATTTGCGGATGAATCCCGGTTGCCAGATAACCCTGCAACCGGATAGCTAATCAAGGTACGGCAGAGGCGGCTGAAAACGCCGCCTTAAAAAACCCCGCTGACGGCGAAGGAGGAAGTCGTCTGCAGCGGAAAAACGAACCAATCGTTTCTGTGGAACGGGAGCAACCATGACGCTGGAGTTCAATCAGATACATCGCAACGATCATCTCCCCGGCCGCATCGCCGCAGAGATCGCACGCGAGATCAACGATTCGAAACTCGGGCCGGGCGACAGGCTGCCGACTGAACATGTGCTGGCAAAAACCTTCGGGGTGAGCCGCTCTGTCATCCGCGAGGCGATAGCACAATTGCGCAATGAAGGTTTCGTCGAAACCCGGCAGGGCGTGGGCGCATTCGTCACCGATCCCAGGCAGAGACTGTCCATCCGTATCGAGCGCTCCCGACTGAACGATCCGGAGAACTTCCGCGATCTTTTCCAGCTTCGCATGCCGCTGGAAATAGAAGCAGCAGGGCTGGCGGCATTGCATCGTAGCCCGCAGCAGTTGGCGCGACTGGCCGCGGCACTGGAAAAGATGAAAACCGCCGACGATTGGTCGACGGAAGGCGTTGCCGCCGATCTGGACTTCCACCGTATTCTGGCTGAGGCCACACAAAACGAATATTTCCTGATGTTCCTCGGCTTCATTGCGGAGCGCATCAGTTCCGCCATCAACATCGCTTTCTCCCGGGCGGTTTTTGGGGAAATTCTCGAGGTAACGATTGCCGAACATGTGGCAATTTACGAGGCCGTGGAAAAAGCTGATGCGCCCGCGGCCAAGAACGCGATGCGCAAGCATCTGATCGGTGCGGCAAGCCGCGTCAATCTGGAGCTGGATATATTTTGACTGGAAAAAAGGCGCTGGCAGTCAAGCTATAGGACAGGTTTCCGCGCTTCATGAGCGATACATGAGAAATTTGTCCGCGAGACCGCTAGACTCGCTCGAAAAGTCATACTAAGAAGAATAAGATTAGGTTGTCAGACATCCAGACAATAAGACCGCAGGAGGCGGCCTGTCGGAAGTCTGAAAGGGGAGGATATACATGGCCGGCGTAAGGTCGATCGACGCTACCGCAATTTTGCCTGAGGATTATGAAAACGCTTTGCTCGTCGGCCGCGTCTGGTCGAAAAGCGAAGGCGGCCCCTGCCCCGTCCTCCTCAAGGATGGCGTGCTTTATGACCTCACATCTGTTTCTCCGACCATGTCAGAGCTTCTGGAGAAGACCGACCTGGTGGAGCAGCTCAAGGACACCGGTGCTTTCGTCGCCTTAGGCGCACTGGACGCATTTCTGGACGGCTCAGCCGGCGAACTTCTCGCTCCCAACGATATTCAGGCCGTCAAGGCTGCGGGTGTCACCTTCGCCGACAGCATGCTGGAACGCGTAATCGAAGAGCAGGCCAAAGGCGATCCGCTGCGTGCGCAGGAAATTCGCGGACGGCTGGCGCCTGTTCTCGGCGACAATCTCAAGGGACTTGAGGCCGGCTCCGAAAAAGCTGCCGAAGTGAAGAAACTGCTCCAGGAAATGGGCCTCTGGTCGCAATATCTGGAGGTGGGCATCGGCCCGGATGCGGAAATCTTCTCCAAGGCGCAGGCCATGGCCTCAGTGGGCTGCGGTGCCCTGATCGGCGTCCATCCCAAATCGCAGTGGAACAACCCTGAGCCGGAAGTGGTGTTGGCCATCACCTCTGACGGTCGCATTGTCGGCGCGACGCTCGGCAACGACGTCAACCTGCGCGATTTCGAAGGCCGCTCCGCCCTGCTGCTCAGCAAGGCGAAGGACAACAATGCCTCCTGCGCAATCGGCCCGTTCATCCGCCTGTTCGATGGCAACTTCAGCATTGAAGATGTGAAGAAGGCGCAGATTTCTCTTCTGGTCGAAGGAGAGGATGGTTTCACCATGACGGGCGTCAGCCCCATGGAGGCGATCAGCCGCACGCCCGAAAACCTCGCTTCGCAGCTCTTGAACCGTAACCACCAATATCCTGACGGCGCAGTCTTTTTCCTTGGCACGATGTTCGCGCCGGTAAAGGACCGCCATGGCCCAGGTCTCGGCTTCACCCATTCAAAGGGTGACCGTGTCGAAATCTCCACGCCCAAGCTCGGTAAGCTGATCAACTGGGTCACGACGACTGACGAATGCCCGGAATGGACGTTCGGCACCGCGGCACTGATGCGCAACCTGGCGAAACGAGGGCTACTCTAGATATTTCTTCGGGAGGGGAAAATGCAAAAGACCATCAATCTCTTTTACCGGATTCTCGAAATCATTCTCGTCGCGCTGCTTGCTGGCATGTCGATCATGGTCTTCGTCAACGTCGTCATGCGTTACACGATGAATTCCGGCATCAATGTCTCGGAAGAGCTGTCACGCTACTTCTTTGTGTGGCTGACCTTCCTCGGCGCGGTACTGACCTTCCGCGAGAACAGCCATATGGGTATTGAAACGCTCGTGATGTTTCTGTCGCGCCGCGCCCGAATCGTCTGCATGATCATCTCGAACATCATCATCCTGGCCTGTTCCGCCATCTTCTTCTGGGGCACCTGGAAACAGTCCGGCATCAACGCCAGCATGCACGCCCCGGTCACCAAGCTCTCCATGATCTGGGTCTATGGCATCGGCATGTTCACCGGCGGCCTGATGTTCGTCATCGCGCTGGAACGCCTGTACCGCCTTCTGACGGGCCGCGTGACGGAAGACGAAATCGCCCAGTTTGCGGGCGAGAACCTGACGATCGAACAGCTTTCGGAGCGCTGATACCATGACACTTTTCGTTTTTGTCGGCTCTCTTCTGGGAGCCATGGCCATTGGCGTTCCCGTCGCTTTCTCGCTGATGTTCTGTGGCGTCGTGCTCATGTGGTATATGGGCATGTTCAACACCGCGATCATCGCGCAGAACATGATCTCGGGCGCAGACACCTTCACCCTGCTTGCCATTCCCTTCTTCATCCTCGCTGGCGAACTGATGAATTCCGGCGGCCTGTCCCGCCGCATCATCGACTTTGCGATCGCGCTGGTCGGCCATATCAGGGGCGGCCTCGGCATCGTGGCCATCGTCGCTGCCATCATCATGGCCAGCATCTCCGGTTCGGCCGCAGCCGATACCGCAGCCCTTGCCGCAATCCTCATCCCGATGATGGCGAAGGCCGGTTACAATATTCCGCGCTCCGGCGGCCTGATCGCAGCCGGCGGTATCATCGCCCCGGTCATTCCGCCGTCCATGGCGTTCATCGTCTTCGGTGTCGCCGCTAACGTTTCGATCACCCAGCTTTTCCTTGCCGGTATCGTGCCCGGTATTCTGATGGGCATCTCACTGATCGTCGCCTGGCTGATCGTGGTGCGCAAGGATGACGTCAAGCCGCTGCCGAAAACCACGGCCAAGGAACGCGTTACAGCCACGGCCCGCGCCGGCTGGGCGCTCGGCATGCCCGTCATCATCCTCGGCGGTATCAAGGCCGGCATCATGACGCCGACGGAAGCCGCCGTCGTGGCTGCCGCCTATGCGCTTTTCGTCGGCATGGTGATCTACCGCGAACTGAAGCCGGCGGACCTGTTCCACGTGCTCCTGCGCGCCGCCAAGAGCACCTCGATCATCATGTTCCTGGTCTGCGCGGCCCTCGTCTCCGCATGGCTTATCACAGCTGCGAACATTCCGAACGAAGTTGCCGGTTACATCGAGCCGCTGATCGACCGTCCGATGCTGCTGATGGCTGTCATCATGGTGCTGGTCTTCGTCGTCGGCACCGCGCTTGACCTGACGCCGACCATTCTGATCCTGACGCCAGTTCTGATGCCCATCATCAAGCAGGCGGGCATCGACCCGGTCTATTTCGGTGTTCTCTTCATCATCAATAACGCCATCGGCCTGATTACCCCGCCGGTTGGCGTGGTGCTGAACGTCGTCAGCGGCGTCGGCCGCATCCCGCTCGGCAAGGTCACGATCGGTGTCTGGCCCTTCCTCGTCGCCGAAACCATCGTGCTGGCGCTGCTGGTGATTTTCCCGGACATCGTCCTCGTGCCTCTGCAGTACCTACGTTAAGTGAAACTTTTTCTCGACCACAATCCAAGGGAGGATATTATGAGAAAGCTTCTTCTGACCACCACGGCAATCGCCTTCGCAGTTGGCGCGGCAGCGCCGGCAATGGCCGAATTCAACAGCCGCAACATCCGCGTTTCGAACGGTATCAACCAGGATCATCCCGTCGGCAACGGCATCAAGGCCATGCAGGCCTGCCTCGACGACAAGTCCGGCGGCAAGCTGAAACTGACGGCATTCTGGGGTGGTGCTCTCGGCGGTGACCTTCAGGCGACACAGGCCCTGCGCTCCGGCGTTCAGGAAGCGGTCGTCACGTCGTCCTCGCCGCTCGTCGGTCTCATCCCGTCGCTTGGCGTCTTCGACCTGCCATTCCTCTTCGCCAATGCCAAGGAAGCCGATACCGTCATGGACGGCGCCTTCGGCGACATGATGAACAAGAAGCTGGAAGAACAGGGCCTTGTAAACCTCGCTTACTGGGAAAACGGCTTCCGCAACCTGTCGAACTCCAAGCATGCCGTCAACAAGTGGGAAGATTTCTCCGGCCTCAAGGTCCGCGTGATGCAGAACAACATCTTCCTCGACACCTTCCAGAACCTCGGTGCAAACGCTACGCCGATGGCTTTCGGCGAAGTCTTCTCGGCGCTTGAGACCAACGCGATCGATGCCCAGGAGAACCCCTATGTGACGATCGACACCTCGAAGTTCTACGAGGTGCAGAAGTACATCACGGAGACGAACCACGCTTACACGCCGTTCCTCTTCCTCTTCTCCAAGCCGATCTTCGACAGCTACACGCCGGAAGAACAGGCAGCCCTGCGCGAATGCGCAGTCGTGGGTCGTGACGAAGAGCGCAAGGTCATCCGCGAACTGAACCAGAAGTCGCTGGAAAAGATCAAGGCGGCCGGCCTCGAGGTGAACTCGCTGTCTGCCGAAGAGCAGGCGCGTATCCGCGAAAAGTCGATGGTCGTTTACGAAAAGCACAAGGCTGAAATCGGCGCCGACGTCGTTGACGCCGTTCTGGCGGACCTCAAGAAGATTCGCGGCCAGTAAACCTTACAGCCTACGATGAAAAACACCCGGAGGTTCGCCTCCGGGTGTTTTTGTTTGTGAGGACAGTCAATAGAAAAAGGCTGCCGAAGCAGCCTCTCGTTTCACGCCGTGCGGTTTTGCCGGTTGGCGATGAGGTCCTCGACGACAGCAGGATCAGCGAGCGTCGACGTATCTCCCAGCGCACCAAAATCATCCTCGGCGATCTTGCGCAGGATGCGCCGCATGATCTTGCCGGAACGGGTCTTCGGCAGGCCGGGCGCGAACTGGATCTTATCGGGTGTCGCAACCGGTCCGATCTCGTTGCGCACGTGTTTTACCAGCTCTTCGCGCAGCGCATAGTCGCCGTTCTGCCCCGCCATCAGCGTGACGTAACAATAGATGCCCTGCCCCTTGATCGGATGCGGATAACCCACCACGGCCGCTTCCGAAACCTGATGATGCGACACCAGCGCCGATTCCACCTCGGCCGTGCCGAGACGATGACCGGAAACGTTCAGCACGTCATCGACGCGGCCGGTGATCCAGTAATAACCATCCTCATCGCGCCGGCAG
The DNA here is from genome assembly GCF_003938925.1 of Agrobacterium sp. FDAARGOS_525. NCBI lineage: Bacteria > Pseudomonadati > Pseudomonadota > Alphaproteobacteria > Hyphomicrobiales > Rhizobiaceae > Agrobacterium > Agrobacterium sp. FDAARGOS_525. The sequence goes on from NZ_RKIU01000003.1 coordinate 875,539, forward strand.
CCATCACCGGTGAAATACTTGCCCTTGTAGGTGGAGAAGTAGGTGTCGATGAAGCGCTGATGATCGCCATAGACGGAGCGCGACTGGCCCGGCCAGCTGTCGATGATGCAGAGATTGCCGTCCGCCGGCCCCTCCAGCACATTGCCTTCGGCATCGACAAGCTGCGGCTGCACACCGAAGAACGGCCTTGTCGCCGAGCCGGGTTTCAGATCGGTCGCACCCGGCAGCGGCGAGATGAGAATGCCGCCGGTTTCCGTCTGCCACCATGTATCGACGATCGGGCTCTTGTCCTCACCGACAACATGGTAATACCACTCCCATGCTTCCGGGTTGATCGGCTCGCCCACGGTGCCGAGAAGACGGATGCTGGAGCGCGACGAGCGCTGGACGAACTGGTCACCCGCACCCATCAGCGATCTGAGCGCTGTCGGCGCCGTATAGAAAATATTGACCTTGTGCTTGTCGATGACTTCCCAGAAACGGCCCTGATCCGGAAAATTGGGAACACCTTCGAACATTAGCGTCGTCGCGCAATTGGCCAGCGGTCCATAGACTATATAAGAGTGTCCCGTGACCCAGCCGACATCGGCCGTACACCAGTAGACCTCGCCATCCTTGTAATCGAAGACATATTCATGCGTCATCGACGTATAGACGAGGTAGCCGCCCGTGGTGTGCAGCACGCCCTTTGGCTTGCCGGTAGAGCCCGACGTATAGAGGATGAACAGCGGATCTTCCGCACGCATCTTCACAGGCGGGCAATCCGGTTTCACCGTGGCGATTTCCTGGTGGTACCAGATGTCGCGGCCCGGCGCCCAGCCGGTCTTGCCGCCGGTGCGGCGAACGACAAGAACCTTGTTGACAATGACGTATTGCTTGGCGGCGATATCGATCGCCTTGTCGGTATTTTCTTTCAGCGGTATCGGCTTGCCGCCGCGCACCCCTTCATCGCAGGTAATGACGAAGGTAGACTGGCAGTCAACGATGCGGCCCGCCAGCGCTTCCGGCGAGAAACCGCCGAAAACGACCGAATGGATCGCCCCGATGCGCGCACAGGCGAGCATCGCATAGGCTGCCTCCGGTATCATCGGCATATAGATGGTGACGCGGTCGCCCTTCTTGACGCCATGCTTCTTCAGCACATTCGCCAGACGGCAGACGTAATCATAAAGCTGGTTATAGGTGACCTTCTTGTCGATATAGGGGTTATCGCCTTCCCAGATGATCGCGGTGCGCTCGCCATGCGTCTTCAGATGCCGGTCAATACAGTTGTAGGAGACGTTGGTGAGGCCGTCCTCGAACCACTTGATTGGCACCCTGCCCTTGAAGGACGTATTCTTGACCTTGGTGTAAGGCTTGAACCAGTCGATCCGACGGCCATGCTTGTCCCAGAATTTTTCTGGATCCTCGACGCTCTCCTGGTACCATTTCTGGTAACGCTCATTGTCAATGAGCGTGCGGGCTTTCGCCGACTTGAGCACCGGGTAGATTTTGGCAGACATGAACTCCTCCTGGAACCGGGTATGGCTTCTGACGCGGCCCGAGACTCCCACCTCAGGCATGTGTTGAATTCATAGCAGGTCAATTGCACACGGCAATTAGACAAAGGTCATTTGTTTCGCAAAGAATTGCAATTATGATGCAATCCGGTTATAGAGCGGCAATATCCCGGAAATCAGTGGTTGATACCACGCCCGCGACACCGGCGCGGACGGACAGAAGGACTGTATCTATGGCTCAACAATTGCTCATGCCAAAGGCAACGGCTGTATGGCTGGTTGACAACACCGCGCTGTCGTTCGATCAGATCGCCACGTTCTGCAAACTGCACCCGCTTGAAGTCAAGGCAATTGCCGACGGTGAAGCCGCGCAGGGCATCAAGGGCCTCGACCCTATCGCCACCGGACAGCTTTCCCGCGACGAGATTGCCCGCGCTGAAGCCAATCCGAACCATAAGCTGAAGCTTTCCGAGCCAAAGGTGCGCGTGCCCGAATCCAAGCGTCGCGGTCCGCGTTACACGCCGGTTTCCAAGCGTCAGGACCGTCCAAACGCCATTCTCTGGCTCGTTCGCAACCACCCGGAACTGAAGGATGCGCAGATTTCGCGTCTCGTCGGCACCACGAAGTCGACCATTGAGCAAATCCGCGACCGCACCCACTGGAACTCGGCAAACCTGACGCCGATGGACCCGGTCACACTCGGCCTCTGCAGCCAGATCGATCTCGACCTAGAAGTTGAACGCGCCTCGCGTGGCCGTCCGCTGCCGACCGCCGAAGAGCTGGACAACACATTGCAGCCGGCGACGGCAACGGAAGGTCTGGATTACAACTTCCAGCGCGAAGAAGACGAACAGATCGACGCCGATGCAGTCTTCAAGAAGCTCTCCTCGCTGAAATCCACGCAGAAGGACGAAGACGAGGACGATCAGTACTGATCGACGTTTTCGAATGCTCGAAACCCGGCCTGAGTGCCGGGTTTTTTGTTTATGGCCTTATCGTGTGCCGAAGATCGCCGAGCCCACACGAACACTGGTCGCGCCGAATTCGACGGCCGTTTCGAAATCACCGGACATGCCCATGGAGAGTTTTTCCAAGCCGCATTGCTTGGCAAGCTTCGCCAGCAACGCAAAATGCGGAACGGGATTTTCATTTGCCGGCGGAATGCACATCAGCCCCTCGACCGCCAATTTCAACTCATCCCGGCAAAATGCCACGAAAGCGACGGTCTCTCGCGGATCGATGCCCGCCTTTTGCGGCTCGAGCCCGGTATTGACCTGCACATAAAAACGAAGGCTGCGGCCCTGTTTACCGCATTCCTCGGCAAGCGCGCGGGCGATCTTTTCGCGGTCGACGCTTTCGACGACATCAAACAATGCCACGGCGTCCGCAGCCTTGTTGGACTGCAACGGGCCGATCAGATGCAGTTCTATGCCATCAGTCTTCTCTTTCAGCGCCGGCCACTTGCCCTGCGCTTCCTGCACGCGGTTCTCTCCGAACATGCGCTGGCCGGCATCGATGACCGGCTGGATCGCCTCTGCTTCGAAGGTCTTCGATACCGCGACGAGGGCAACATCTGCCGCCTTGCGGCCGGATTTTTCCGCCACATTCGCAATGCGCTGCCTGACATCCTGAAGTCGTGCTTCGATTTCCATCACAAGACCTTTTTTAACCGTTCGAACCGCTAACTAGACGCCGATCGCCTTGATGCCAAGCGGCTTTAGCACCATTTGAGGCACGCTGGCCAAGATTGAACGTCCGAACGCCCCGCCAAACTTGACGCCCCGGTCGTTTCATGGTGAAGGTCAGCGCACATTTTTCCCCTCGATACCCGGAATTTTAGACAATGGCCATCGAACGTTACAATCCTCGCGACGCCGAGCCGCGCTGGCAGCAAAAATGGAACGAAGACAAGGTCTTCGTGACAGACAACAGCGATCCGCGTGAGAAATATTACGTTCTGGAGATGTTTCCCTATCCGTCGGGTCGCATCCACATGGGCCATGTCCGCAACTATGCCATGGGTGACGTCGTCGCCCGCTACAAGCGTGCCCGCGGTTTCAACGTCCTGCATCCGATGGGTTGGGACGCCTTCGGCATGCCGGCCGAAAATGCGGCCATGCAGAACAAGGTTCATCCCAAGGACTGGACCTACCAGAACATCGCCACCATGCGCGGTCAGCTGAAATCCATGGGCCTGTCACTGGACTGGACGCGCGAATTCGCGACCTGCGACGTGGAATATTATCATCGCCAGCAGGCACTGTTCGTTGACTTCATGGAAAAGAGTCTGGTCTACCGCAAGCAGTCGAAGGTCAACTGGGACCCGGTCGACCATACCGTTCTGGCCAATGAGCAGGTCATCGACGGCCGCGGCTGGCGCTCCGGTGCGCTGGTCGAACAGCGCGAGCTGACGCAATGGTTCTTCCGCATCACCGATTTCAGCCAGGACCTGCTGGACGAGCTGGACACGCTGGATCAGTGGCCGGAAAAAGTGCGCCTGATGCAGAAGAACTGGATCGGCCGTTCCGAAGGCCTGTCGCTGCGCTGGCAGACTGTTGCTGACACGGCACCGGAAGGCTTCTCTGACATCACGGTTTACACCACACGCCCCGACACGCTGTTCGGCGCCTCCTTCCTGGCCATTGCCGCCGACCATCCGCTGGCGAAAGAACTGTCGGAAAAAAATCCTGCGATCGCCGAATTCTGCGATGAATGCCGCCGCCATGGAACCTCTCTGGCCGCGCTGGAAACGGCTGAAAAGAAAGGCATCGATACCGGCGTCAAAGTCGTCCATCCGCTGGATCCGACCTGGGAACTGCCGGTCTACGTCGCCAATTTCGTGTTGATGGATTACGGTACCGGCGCGATCTTCGGTTGCCCTTCCGGCGACCAGCGCGACCTGGACTTCGCCCGCAAATACGGCCTGCCGGTCGTGGCGGTCGTCGCCCCTGAGGGCCCGGATGCGGAAAGCTTCACGGTCGATGACACCGCCTACACCGACGACGGCGTGATGATTAACTCCGGCTTCCTGAATGGCATGAAAACGACGGATGCCTTCGAGGCAGTCGTGCAGAAGCTGTCGGCGCAGACGCTGGACAACGCGCCTCAGGCCGAGCGCAAGGTCAATTTCCGTCTGCGCGACTGGGGCATTTCCCGCCAGCGTTACTGGGGCTGCCCGATCCCGGTCATTCATTGCGAAGTCTGCGGCGTCGTGCCGGTCCCGAAAAAGGACCTGCCCGTCAAGCTGCCCGACGATGTGACCTTCGACGTGCCCGGCAACCCGCTGGACCGGCATCCGACCTGGCGTCACGTCGCCTGCCCGCAATGCGGCCATGACGCGCGTCGTGAAACCGACACGATGGACACCTTCGTCGATTCCAGCTGGTATTACACGCGCTTCACGGCACCCTGGGAAGATGCACCGACCGATCCGAAGGTCGCCAATCATTGGCTGCCTGTGGATCAGTATATCGGCGGCATCGAGCACGCGATCCTGCACCTGCTCTATTCGCGCTTCTTCACCCGTGCGATGCGCGAAACAGGCCATGTCGATGTCAAGGAACCCTTCAAGGGCCTGTTCACCCAGGGCATGGTGGTTCATGAGACCTACAGCCGTGGTGAAGGCACTGCACGCGAATGGGTGCCACCTGCAGATCTGCGGATTGAGGAAACCGACGGCACACGCCGCGCCTTCCTGCTGTCATCCGGCGAAGAGGTGAAGATCGGCTCGATCGAGAAGATGTCGAAGTCGAAAAAGAACGTGGTCGATCCCGATGATATCATCGCATCGTACGGCGCCGATACCGCACGCTTTTTCGTCCTGTCGGACTCGCCGCCGGATCGTGATGTGATTTGGTCCGAATCGGGCGTCGAGGGCGCGAACCGCTTCGTACAACGCGTCTGGCGCATCATCGGTGAAGCTGCCGAAGAGCTGAAATCCGTCAGGCCGAAGCCTGCAGCCGAGGGTGAAGGGCTGGCGGCCTCCAAGGCGGCCCACAAGACGCTGAAGGCTGTTCAGGAAGATCTGGACAAGCTCGCCTTCAACAAGGCCATTGCCCGCATCTATGAACTGGTCAACGCGCTCGCCGGTCCGCTTGCGGATGTCGCGGCGGGTGGCAAGTCCGACGACGTCAAGGCAGCAGCGCGTGACGCCGTCGAAATCCTGATCCGCATCATCGCCCCCATGACGCCACACCTGGCGGAAGAATGCTGGTCGGCGCTGGGCAATGAAGGCCTGGTGGCTGAGACGCCATGGCCGACCTTCGTGCCGTCGCTGGTGGAAGAAAACGATGTGGTCATGCCCGTGCAGGTCAATGGCAAAAAGCGCGGTGAATTGACAATCGCGCGCGATGCGGATCAAGATGCGGTCCGCGCGGCTGCCCTTGCTCTGGACGCCGTCAAATCTCTTCTTGCCGGCGGCGAGCCCAAGAAAGTCATCGTGGTTCCGCAGAGGATTGTGAACATTGTTGTCTGACGTTTTTTCGAGATGGAGCCGCGTCGCGGCAGCAATTTCCGTCGTGATGATGGCTGGTCTTCTGGCGGGCTGCCAGGTGCGCCCGCTCTATGGCGAGGCTTCCGGGACCAAGGAAAGGCTGGCGGCCGTCAGCGTCTCCGATATCGGCGGCAGAGTTGGACAGGAAGTTCGCAACCAGCTAATCTTCCTTCTGGCTGGCGGCGCTGGGCAGCCGACGACGGCGCAATATAACGTCAAGGTTTCGGTCAGCTCGAGCGCTTCCTCGACAGAGGTGCAGAATTACGACCTAACCACACGGACGAACAACAATTACGACGGGCCGTATCCAGGCCGTGTCATCATGAGCGGCCAATACGTGTTGACGCGCATTTCCGACGGTCAGATCCTGCGCTCCGCACGCCGCAGCGTGACGGCGCAGGTGGATCTGCCACAGCAGGAATTCGCCAAGATCCGGGCGACCCGCGACGCCGAAAACCGTGCGGCGCGCGAACTTGCCGAAATCATCCGCACCGATATCGCCGCCACGCTCGGCCGCTGAGAGCGGCGGCCGTGGCGGAGATAAAGTCCCATGAATTCGAGCGCTTCGCCGAGAATCCGGCGGAGCGCTTTCGCGTTTTCGTACTCTACGGGCCGGATCGCGGTCTCGTATCAGAACGCGCAACCCTCATCGCCAAAAAGACGGGGATAGATCCCGACGACGCTTTTGCGTCGCTGAAACTGACTGCGTCCGATCTCCAGGGCGACCCGGGGCGTTTGCTGGATGAGGTGAACGCCATTGGTCTTTTCGGCGGCGAGAAACTTGTCTGGGTCAAGGGCGCGTCAGCTGAAAAGGCGCTGGTGGATGCCCTCCAGATTCTGGCGGAAACGCCGCCGGAAGCGAGCTTCCTTATCATCGAAGCAGGCGACATCAAGAAGGGCACGGGGCTGCGCAAGATCGCGGAACCAGCTCGATCCATCGCAGCCATTCCCTGTTACGCGGACGATGCGCGCGCACTGAACGCGTTGATAGACCAGGAACTTTCGGGCGACAATTTGCGTATCGCGCCTGCCGCGCGGCAACGGCTTATCGAATCGCTGGGGGGCGACCGTATCGCTTCACGAAACGAAATCCGCAAGCTGGCACTTTATTGCCGCGGCGCAGAGGTAATCGAGGAAGACGATGTTCTGGCCATCATCGGTGATGCCAGTACGGTTTCAGCCGACGACGCCGTTGACGCCATCCTGAAGGGTGACAGAAACGCGTTTTTCCATGCCACTCAGAAGATCATTTCTTCCAAGACGCCGATCTTCCTCGTGCTTCAGGGGTGCCTCAAGCAATTCCAGCTGCTCGATCAGATGCGCGCGGAGATGGATGAGAAAAAGCAGCAGGCCGGTCAGGTCATGCAGACGCTTGGACGCCATATCCATTTTCGCCGGAAACCGGTCATCGAAAGAGCGCTACGCACATGGCAGCCAGCGGCGATCGCGCGCGAGATGAACCGACTGCAGGCGGCCATCCTGCAAAGCCGCCAGCGTCAAAGTCTGGAGGAAAGCGTGGCCCTACTGACACTATTATCCACCACGCTGCAATCCGGCCGCGGCGGATAAACAAAAGCCCTCGTGCAGACGAGGGCTTTTCAAATGTTAGTGCAAGACCGTCGCAAATCTGCGGTCAGTCGCCCTTGCCGGGCTCAGCAGAGAAATAAAGCTCCAGCTTGCCTTCGACACCATCCATTTCCTTGGCTTCCGGCATCGGGTCGCGCTTGATGGTGATGTTCGGCCAGATCGCGGCATACTCCGCATTGAGCTTCAGCCACTTGTCGAGACCCGGCTCCGTATCGGGTTTGATGGCCTCGGCAGGACATTCCGGTTCGCACACACCACAGTCGATGCATTCGTCGGGATTGATGGCGAGGAAATTTTCGCCCTCGTAAAAGCAGTCGACAGGGCAGACCTCAACGCAATCGGTATATTTGCAGCGGATGCAATTGTCGGTCACGACATATGTCATGATGAACTCCAGAATATGCAGGCCGGGTCTTTGGGCTTCGGAACACAAGCCGTCGCCCGGAATTCAGACAGGGCAATTTCGCAAGTGACGTAATGCCTTTGCTTGCAGATAGCAAGGATAAACAATTCTGAAAAACGGTGCTGACTTGGAGGTTTATTCTAATCTGTACTGCCGTCGCTGTCGGACAGAAACCTGTCGAGCGCTCTGCGCTCCTTTTTCGTCGGGCGTCCGCTGCCCGGCTGGCGCATTGCCTGCTCAAGGAGTGTCAGCCTGTCGGAAGGCTCCTTCGGCGGCGTCTGATCGTCATAGAGAAGTCTGGCTTCTTCATAGGGGCCGCGCCGCGTCCCGCCCGACTTCACCACCACGACCCTGTCCATCCGCTCGAAGCTTATTTCCAGCCTGTCGCCGGGCTTCACCGCATGACTGGGCTGGCGGACGACGACACCATTGATCTTCACCTGTCCCGACTGAACGTAGCTCTGGGCGAGCGAACGGGATTTAGCCATGCGGGCAAAGAACAGCCACTTGTCCAGACGCTGACGCGTGCTTTCCAGTGGCTGCTCGCTGTTTCCCATAGGCTTACTTCTTCAGCTGCTCCTTGAGGGCAGCGAGCTTTGCGAAAGGCGAATCCGGGTCCAGCGGCTTTTCCTTGCGCGGTGGCTTGGCCTCGAAACGCTGCTGGCCCTGCGGCTTTCCGCCACGGTCGCTGCGCTCCGGCCTGTCCTTGCGCTCGCCACGATCATGACGATCATTATTGCGGTTGTTGCCTCGATCGGGACGGCCGCCGTCACGCTTGCGCTCGCCCTCGCCGCCACGATTGGCTGCATCGCGATTTGCCCCGTCGCGATTGTCACGGCGGCCTTCGCCGCGTCGCTCGCCTTGCTCGCGCGCTGCCTGCTCACGACCCTGGCCACGATTGCCGGGACGACGGTTTTCACCACGCTGGTTTTCATTGCGGCCACCCGGACGCCACAGAAGCACGGGCTTCGGCTCGGCGGCCTCACCGCTTTCCGCCGGAGCCGCTTCATTTGCAGCAGCCTCTTCACCGGCGGCTTCCGCGACGGGCGCCTCGGTAACGTCGCCTTCCACAACAGCAACCGCTTCGGAGGCCTGCTCTTCGGAAGCCGGCTCGTCCTGCTCGGTCTCAGCGCTATCCTCTTCGCCCGCCGTCGTTTCCGGGGCAGCCGGCACAGTGGCGCCTGCCTGGCTGGCGAGGAAGGCCTGCGCCTCTTCCGCCGTCACCTGATCGGCACGGTAACCGAGGCCCTTGAGGATTTCTTCCATGTCATCGAGCGTTGCGCCGAGAATGGAAAGCATCGCGGTCGTTGTCGTGAAACGACGGCCATCATAAGCGCCTTCGGGGCGCGGCTGCTGGCCGGGCTTCCACTGCAGCAGCGGACGGATGAGATCGGCCAGACGCTCGAGAATGTCGATACGCACCGCGCGCTTTCCGAGGAAACGGAAACCGGCAAGCTTGTAGAACATGCGCTCGAAGCTGGCATCCGTAACGACCGAGGTGCGGCCTGCAGCCAGGACGGGAATAAGGTCGCCATAACCCGGTTTGCCAAGACCATCATTCTTCAAGGCCCAGAGCAGCGTCACAAGTTCTGCCGGAGCGGGCTTCAGGAGCGCAGGCAAAAAGACATGATAGGCGCCGAAACGCACGCCGTAACGCCGCATGGAAGCACGCGCGTCCTGATCCAGCGACTTCACGTCTTCCGCGACGTCACGACGGAACAGCACGCCGAGATTTTCAACCAGCTGGAAAGCGAGACCCTTTGCGAGACCCTGAAGGTCTTCCGCGCGGGAGATATCATCCAGCGGCTTCAGCACGGTTGCGATCTGGTGGTTGACGAAACGCTCGATCCGCGCGAGCGCGTGATCACGGGCATTACCGCTCAACTGCTCGTCGGCCAGCAGGATCACCCGCGGCTTCATGATATTGTCGCCGGCCGAAAGACGGGCAACCGGCTCGCCCAGCCAGCGAACCAGACCATCGGAGCTCAAAGCGAGATCGCCATTTCCACTGGCGTGCAGACGCGCGGCACGCGCCTCGTATTCGAGCGCGAGCGCCTTCTGCGCCGCAGCCTGCACGGCCTTCTGATCCGGCCCTTCCATTCCCGGCACCGGCGTGAACCGGAACCCGGCCAATTGGCCGACGTGATGACCTTCTACGAAGACATCACCATTTACACTGATTTCAGCTTCAAGCATCGCATTCTCTCTCAGGCGCCTCATGAGCACAGATGTCCTGCGATCAACAAAGCGTTTCGTCAACCTTTCATGTAGCGCATCGGACAATCGATCCTCGATTTCCCGAGTCTTTTCTTGCCAGTGTGTCGGATCGGCAAGCCATCCTGGGCGGTTCGATACATAAGTCCATGTTCTGATCTGCGCAATCCTCGCAGACAAGGTATCGATCTCTCCATCCGTGCGGTCGGCGCGACGCACCTGTTCGGCCATGAAATCCTCGTTCACCGTACCGCGCTTGACGAGGTCGAAATAGAGCGTGGAGATCAGATCCGCATGCTGCGCCGGGGCGATACGGCGATAGTCCGGAAGCGCGCAGGCCTCCCAGAGCTTTTCCACCCGTGCATCGGTCGTCGTCACGTCGATGATTTCGGGATAACGGGACAGATACTCCAGCGCCTGCTGGTCGATGGCCGGCAGGGCGCGCGAAAGCCCCTGGATCGCCGGCGCAGCGTCAAGGCTCGCACGCAGATTGGCGATAGAGGAAAAATCGAAGTTTTTCGTCCGCCACTGCAACACCTTCACCGCATCGAACTGATGCGTCTCGATCCGCTCCACCAGTTCGTCATCGAACGGGTCGACCCGGCCTGTCACCCCGAAGGTGCCGTCACGAAGATGGCGGCCGGCGCGGCCGGCGATCTGGCCGATTTCGCCCGGATTGAGATTGCGGAATTGATAACCGTCGAATTTTCGGTCCTGCGCGAAAGCGACGTGATCGACATCAAGGTTAAGGCCCATGCCGATAGCGTCCGTCGCGACCAGATATTCGACATCGCCGGACTGATAGAGACCCACCTGCGCATTGCGCGTGCGGGGCGAAAGCGCGCCTAGCACAACGGCCGCGCCGCCCCGCTGGCGGCGCACCAGTTCGGCAATGGCATAGACCTCATCGGCGGAAAAAGCGACAATCGCCGTGCGCTGCGGCAGGCGGGTTATCTTCTTCTGGCCGGCATAAAAAAGCTGCGACAGACGCGGTCGCTCCACCACGGTAATTCCCGGCAGCAGCTTTTCGAGGATCGGGCGCATCGTGCCCGCCCCCAGCAGCAGCGTTTCCTCCCGACCGCGCAGATGCAGAACCCGGTCGGTAAAGATATGCCCGCGTTCGAGATCGCCTGCCAGCTGCACCTCATCGATTGCAACGAAGGCGGCCGTCGTTTCGCGCGGCATGGCTTCCACTGTGCAAACAGAATACTTGGCTTTTGGGGGTGAGATTTTTTCTTCGCCGGTTATCAGCGCCACATTGGGCGCCCCCACCTTTTCGACCAGACGGGTATAGACCTCGCGCGCCAAAAGGCGCAGCGGCAGGCCGATGACACCGCTGCCATGCGCCACCATACGCTCAATCGCGTAATGGGTCTTGCCGGTGTTGGTGGGGCCGAGAACGGCCGTGACACCGCGGCCGCTCAGGATCATGGGGCGAAAATTCAACGTACTATCCGCGAATCGACTTCATCTGCTTGGCGTGCCACCCACATCAACGGTATGGGCCGCACGCACCACACATGGCAACGCCTGCCGACAAAGGCAATAGGCCTCACCCGCAAAGTGCTACAAGGCGACCAGTCAACGAAATTTTCCATTTCGATTCAGATAGTTGAACAAGAAAAAAGAATCCGGCGAAAATGAAATCGATTCGGCTGCGGAACAGTCTGCGAACGAATCGAATACGAATCGCTGACTCCTCGTGATTCAGCTTTTGTTCTCCGCAATATCTGGTTGGCGAAGTCACGGCCTCTACCAGATTATGAATCCGGATAAGTCCTTGGCCGGATTCGGCATTACGGTAAAACCGCCGGTCGGAAAATCCGGGAATCGGCTGTCAAGCGCCAATCCCGGAAAAGCCGTTCCGAAGCCGGCTCCACAAGCCGAGATCAGAGTGCCTCACCGGTGAGCAAACGCGGCGCATTTGCATCCGTGGTACCGGCGGCCTGGCCAATGAAATAGGATTTGAGACCCGGCAAACGATCCACCACGCCGAGACCGAAATCGCGCATGATGCGAATGGGACCGACATCATTGGAGAACAGCCGGTTCAGCACATCCGTGGTCACCCCCATCCGCAAGGTGTCGAACCGGCGCCAGGACTGATACCGCTCCAGAACATTGAGGGAGCCGATGTCGAGGCCGAGACGGTCAGCTTCAACCACGGTTTCGGCCAGAGCCGCCACATCCTTGAAACCGAGATTGAGGCCTTGACCCGAGATCGGGTGAATACCGTGGGCCGCATCACCGGCGAGCGCGAAACGCGACGCGACGAAGGACCGTGCCAAAGTGAGACCCAGCGGAAAGGCGCGCCGGGGACCGACAGGGCGGATCGTGCCGAGCTTGTGGCCGAACCGGCGCTCAAGCTCCTCCTCGAACACCAGGTCGTCGGCGGCCACAAGCCTGTCGGCATCGGCGGTGCGTTCGGTCCAGACAAGCGAAGACCGGTTTCCCTTCAACGGCAGAATGGCGAAGGGTCCGGATGGCAGGAAATGCTCCTCGGCGCAGCCTTCGTGCGGTCGCTCATGCTCAACGGTCGTCACGATGCCTGACTGATCGTAAGCCCAGTGCACCGTCTTGATGCCAGCCATATCCCGAAGAGCCGAGCGAACACCATCACAGGCAATCAGCAATCGCGCTTCGAGCGTCGATCCGTCGGAAAGGTGAATAGCCGTCGACTGCGGTCCTGCTGTAAAATCGGAAACACTGAGGCCGTGGCGGATTTCTATGCCCAGGCGTGCGCAAAGGCCCCGCAACGCGCCTACCAGAGCGACGTTTGGAACCATATGGGCAAAGGGCCGGCCCTCTTCCACCGCGCCGTTAAACGTCAGGAACACGGGACGTACCGGATCGGCGGTTTTCGAATCGGTAACGATCATCTTGTGGATCGGCTGGGCTTCCGGCTCGATCTCGTTCCAGATGCCGAAAACATCGAGCATGCGGGTAGCCGCTGCGATAATGGCGGACGCGCGAACATCCTTTGCCCAGACATCCTCAGGAGCGGCTTCAATTACCTGCACATTCAGATGCGGGGCCGCCTGCTTGATTGCCACAGCAACGGAAAGACCGACATATCCGCCGCCTGCCACCACAACGTCCAGCATCGCGCTTCTCCTCAAATCTTGTGCATGCATCATCGGCGCACTATAGACCATGTGACGTCTTCCTACAGCCGGAGCAGGCCGAAAAAATGTCGCATCCCTTGCAATCGTCAGACCCGATGGCAAATCTCATCGCCACGCTCGATCTTGAGAAGCTGGAAGAGAACCTTTACCGGGGCGAAAGCCCGCAGATCGGCTGGCAACGGGTTTTTGGTGGTCAGGTCATTGCACAGGCCCTGATCGCCGCGCAAAGAACCGTGGATGACGATCGCTTCGTGCATTCGTTGCACGCCTATTTCATGCGTCCCGGCGACCCGCTGGTGCCCATCGTCTACCAGATCGAGCGTATCCGCGATGGCGCCAGTTTCTGCACCCGTCGCGTGGTCGCCATCCAGCACGGCAAAGCCATTTTTTCCATGTCGGCGTCGTTCCAGATATTCGAGGACGGTTTTACCCATCAGATCAGGATGCCTGATGTGACGCCGCCTGAAAAACTGATGAGCGAGGAACAGATGCAGGCGGCTTTCCTCGCAAAGGCGCCCGCTTCGATCCGCAACTACTGGAGCAACAAGCGGCCGATCGAGATCAGGCCGGTCTCGCTGACCCACTACATCTCAAAAGAAAAGCTGGAGCCGCAGCAGGATATCTGGGTCCGTGCCGTTGGAAGCGTACCTGACGATCCGCGCCTGCAATCCGCCATTCTCGCCTATCTCTCCGACATGACGCTGCTGGACACCTCGCTCTATGCCCATGGCACGACGATCTTCGATCCTTCGATCCAGGTGGCAAGCCTAGACCACGCCATGTGGTTTCATCGTCCCTGCCGGCTGGATGACTGGCTGCTCTATACACAGGACAGCCCCAGCGCCTCGGGCGCGCGTGGTTTGACCCGTGGCAATATTTTCACCAGACAGGGTGAACTGGTCGCCTCCGTGGCGCAGGAAGGTTTGATCCGCAAAAGGGCAAATGATTAAATAAAGTGCGTTTTCTAAAAATCGCACATTTTATAGACGCAAAATTCGCCGACAAATGCCCCTTTTTCAGACGTCCGTCATATAAACATTACATTTCAATAAGTTAGTTACACACTCAAAACTGGCACGCCCTTTGAATGTATGTCCGCAGTCGCTGTTACTGATCTGCCAGCGGCAGGAGAGTCGGCTCCGTGCCGAGGACAAACAAAGGATGGGAAACCAGATGAAAATTGTGATGGCCATTATCAAGCCGTTCAAGCTGGATGAAGTGCGTGAAGCACTCACCGGCGTCGGCATCCAGGGCCTGACCGTGACCGAAGTAAAGGGTTACGGGCGCCAGAAGGGACATACCGAGATTTATCGCGGCACGGAATATGCGGTGAGCTTCCTTCCCAAGCTAAAGATCGAGATCGCTGTTCCATCCGACGTCGTGGACAAGGCCGTCGAAGCGATCGCATCTGCGGCAAAGACCGGGCAGATCGGCGACGGCAAGATCTTCGTTTACTCAATTGAACAGGCCGTGCGCATCCGTACCGGCGAAACCAACACAGAAGCGCTTTGAAGCACGGCTGACAGGGGAGTTTTCTAGCTATGCAACTCAACAAGTTTTTGACGCTCGGCAAGCTGGGCGCAACAGCGACGGCCCTGATGGCCCCGGCCATCGCCTTTGCCCAGGATGCAGCGCCGGCCGCAGCCGCAGCGCCTGTTCCGGAAAAGGCCGACACAGCCTTCATGTATGTCGCCACCATCCTCGTGCTCTTCATGATCCTTCCGGGCCTGGCGCTGTTTTACGGCGGTCTTGTCCGCACGAAGAACATGCTCTCCGTTCTCATGCAGTGCACGGTCATCACCGCCGTCATGATGCTCATCTGGGTCATCTACGGTTACTCTTTCGCCTTCGGCGGCGGCACCGGCCCGTATTTCGGCGGCTTCGGCAAGCTGTTCCTGTCGGGCGTTTCGCTTGACAGCACCTCGGCAACCTTCTCGCAAGGCGTCGTGATCTACGAATATACCTTCATCGCCTTCCAGATGACCTTTGCGGCCATCACCCCGGCGCTGATCATCGGTGCCTTCGCGGAACGCGTGAAGTTCTCCGCCGTCATCCTCTTCACCATCCTGTGGGCCACCTTCGTGTATTTCCCGGTCGCCCATATGGTCTGGGACGCAAACGGCCTGATCTTCGGCATGGGCGCTCTTGACTTCGCAGGCGGTACGGTCGTCCACATCAATGCCGGTATCGCAGGCCTGATCGGCGCGATCATGGTCGGCAAGCGCACCGGCTTCGGCAAGGACATGATGGCTCCTCACTCCATGACGCTGACACTCGTCGGTGCAGCCATGCTGTGGTTCGGCTGGTTCGGTTTCAACGCCGGCTCCAACCTCGAAGCATCGGGTGGTGCGGTTCTCGCAACCATGAACACCTTCCTCGCAACCGCAGCCGCCATTGTTTCCTGGTCGCTGGTTGAAAGCTTCACCCGTGGCAAGGCATCCATGCTGGGCGCCGCGTCGGGCATGATCGCCGGCCTCGTTGCCGTCACACCTGCTGCAGGCTCGGTTGGCCCGATGGGTGCCATCGTTCTCGGCCTCATCGTCTCGCCGATCTGCTACTTCTTCGTCTCCGTGGTGAAGAACAAGTTCGGTTACGACGATACCGCTGACGTCTTCGGCGTTCACGGCATCGGCGGCATCATCGGCGCACTCGGCACCGGCATCTTCACCTCGCCGCTACTCGGCGGCACCGGCAAGCCCGAATTCTCCATCGCCTCGCAGCTCTGGACGCAGTTCGTGGCCGTCGCCATCACCATCGTCTGGTGCGCCATCGTCTCGGCAATCCTTTACAAGATCGTCGATGTGATCGTCGGGCTCCGCGTCCCGGTCGAAGCCGAGCGCGAAGGTCTGGACCTCGCCACCCACGGCGAAGCCGCTTACCACTCCTGATTCCGGGAAAATGGGGTTCTCCATCCCCATCCCCGAAAGAAAGGCCCGTTTCGACGGGCCTTTTTCTTTGCCGCCAGCCCGCCGTAACGCAGCCGTCTCAAAGCACAAATCCGCTCGAACGCTCACCCGAAAATGCTCTGATCTCCTCAAAAAACCGCATGGTTAACACGACATTAACCAGCTGGCGGTTAGTTTTCCCTGTCAATCCGGGATCAGGCCGTGTGCCGGATTTCGCCGAAACCAAAAAATGACGGGTTCAGGGACATGGGCAGAATGCATTCTCCGACATTCGATGGTCGTCACACACGTTTTGTGCTGACGGCGTTTTTCGTGCGGCAGATTATGGCTCTGGCCGGTTTCGCTCTGCTTGCCACGATTGCACTCGGTATCGCCGCGCTCGCGACGTGGAATGTGGCAGATCCGAGCCTGTCCTATGCCACAGGAAACCAACCAACCAATCTCCTGGGCTACGGCGGCGCGATCTTCGCGGATATCGTTATGCAGTTCCTCGGGCTTTCGGCCATCATTTCCCTGCTGCCGGTCATTGCATGGGCGATCGCCCTGATCGCCGGCCGCAAGCTGCAGCGCATACCCGCCCGCCTCGTGGCCTGGATCGCAGGCGCGATCGTCTGCGCCGCGTCCCTCGGCTGCTTTCCGGCTCCCGTCACCTGGCCGCTGCCGAACGGTATCGGCGGCGTGATCGGCGACATGATCCTTCGTTTCCCCGCCCTATTCATCGGCGCTTATCCCACGGGCACCGTTGCGACGATACTTGGGGTAATATTCGCCGCGCCGGCTGCCTGGCTCATGCTGTTTGCCGCGGGCATTGTCGGCGGTCTGGACGATGAACTGGAGCGTGAAGAACCCGCACCGGCCGTCAGCAAGGCCCGCGCCGTCCGCGAGGCGGAAGAGGACGACGAGGATGATGGTGAGGGTTTCTTCGCCAATATTCTCGCCTTCGGCGCACTGACGCACTACTGGTACATCACCCAGGCCCGTTTTCGTCGCCTGTTCGGCCTGAAGTCGAAATCGCTGCATGACGAATTCGAACATCCCTATGATTTCAACGAGTATGAATTCGGCACGCTAAATGAGCCGTCGCGCCTCAAGACTGCGATCAACCGTCTCGACCAGCGCGCGGAACCCTCTTTCGAAGAACGAACTGCATCGCGTCGCCAGATGTCTCCTCCCTCCATCGCGCCCGGTCATGAAGACGATGGGGACGGCGAGCCGTCCTTCGGTACTGACGAGGCCCGCCTGCCAAGTGGCATCCTTTCCGATGACGACGTCGACCAGAAATTCACTGCCCGACAGGCGCCGGGACGCGGACAGACGAAAATAACCGCTCCTTCGGCACGCCCGAAGCCCAGTGAGCGTGTGGCACGCGAAGCACAGGCCTCTTTCATCGCCGCAGACGGTTTCCAGCTTCCTACCGTTCATCTTCTGGCGGAGCCCAAGAACATTGTTCGCGACAATACGCTAAGCGAAGAGGTGCTCGAGCAGAACGCCCGTCTTCTCGAGGGGGTTCTTGAAGACTTCGGCGTCAAGGGTGAAATCATTCATGTCCGCCCCGGCCCGGTCGTCACACTTTACGAGCTGGAACCGGCCCCCGGCATCAAATCGTCGCGTGTCATCGGCCTCGCGGATGATATCGCCCGCTCCATGAGCGCGATCGCCGCCCGCGTCGCCGTTGTTCCCGGCCGCAATGCCATCGGCATCGAACTGCCGAACCAGACCCGCGAAACCGTGTTCCTGCGCGAACTGATCGGCAGCCGCGATTTCGAAAACAGCAAGGCCAAGCTTGCCATGGCGCTCGGCAAGACCATCGGCGGCGAACCCGTCATCGCCGATCTCGCCAAGATGCCGCACCTGCTCGTTGCAGGCACCACCGGTTCGGGCAAGTCCGTTGCCATCAACACCATGATCCTGTCGCTGCTTTACCGCATGTCGCCGGAACAGTGCCGCCTGATCATGATCGACCCGAAAATGCTGGAACTGTCGATCTATGACGGCATTCCGCACCTGCTTTCTCCCGTCGTAACGGATCCGAAAAAGGCGGTCGTCGCGCTCAAATGGACGGTGCGCGAGATGGAGGAACGCTACAAGAAGATGTCCAAGATCGGCGTGCGCAATATCGACGGCTTCAACAGCCGCGTGCAGCAGGCGCTCGACAAGGGCGAAATCCTCACCCGCACGGTGCAGACCGGTTTCGACCGCCAGACCGGTGAAGCGATCTACGAAACGGAAGAGTTCGATCTGAAGCCCCTGCCCTATATCGTCGTCATCATCGACGAGATGGCCGACTTGATGATGGTGGCCGGCAAGGATATCGAAGGCGCGGTGCAGCGTTTGGCGCAGATGGCGCGTGCTGCCGGCATCCATGTCATCATGGCCACCCAGCGCCCCTCCGTTGATGTCATCACCGGCACGATCAAGGCCAACTTCCCGACACGCATCTCATTCCAGGTCACCTCGAAGATCGACAGTCGCACGATCCTTGGAGAGCAGGGCGCCGAACAGCTGCTCGGCATGGGTGACATGCTTTACATGGCGGGCGGCGGACGCATCCAGCGTGTGCACGGGCCCTTCGTTTCCGACAATGAGGTGGAAGAGATCGTTTCCTATCTGAAGACACAAGGGTCGCCTGAGTATCTCGAAGCGATTACCGAAGAAGAAGACGAGGACGGCGCTGGCGCAAGCCCGGCCGGCGGCGGCAGCTTCTCGGATTCCGAGGACCCCTACGATCAGGCCGTGGCCGTCGTACTTCGCGATGGCAAGGCCTCCACCTCCTATGTGCAGCGTCGTCTCGGCATCGGTTACAACCGCGCGGCATCGCTGATCGAACGCATGGAGCAGGAAGGCATTATCGGCCCCGCCAACCACGCCGGGAAACGCGAAATCCTCGTTCCCACGGAAGCAGATATCATCGAGCGATAATCCGCAACCAAGCGGCGCCGAGAAGCGTTATTACACGCTTTCACGTCATGAAGCCGCCGCGTTTTTCGCGGACAATCGCTGCGATGAAGGAGAACAGAATGAACGACCTGACCACCGGCGAAACGGCCAATGCAAGCGCAGCGCAAAATGGCGTGACGCGGCGTGGGGTGCTGACGGCATTTTCCATGGCTGCCGTGATCGCTGGCATCTCGCCGCTCGACGCCTTTGCCCAGGCAGCCGGCAATACCGCAACGGCACAGAAGATCGCGAACCACTTTTCGTCGGTAAAAACCATGATGGGTGAATTCGTGCAGTTCGGCCCGCGCGGGGAACAGACCGGCGGCAAGTTCTACATCGAACGGCCAGGCAAGCTCCGCTTCAATTATGAAGACCCATCGCCGATGCGCGTCATCTCCGACGGCAAGAATGTCGTCATCGGCAATATGAAGCTGAAGACATGGGATCTCTATCCACTGTCGAAGACTCCGCTCAGCCTGCTTCTCTCCGACAAGATCGATCTCGGCAACCAGAAGGTCCGGGATGTGAAGGAAGAATCTGACCTGACCACCATCGTCCTCGGTGACAAGAGCGTGTTCGGCGATTCCACCATCACGCTGATGTTCGACCCGAAGACGTTCGATCTGCGGCAATGGACCACGACGGACGCCCAGAACAAGGACACGACCGTCATGATCTTCAACGTTCAGACCGGCGTGAACCTCGATGAACGCGTCTTCAACATCAATTATGAAGAAGTACGCAAGCGCGGCTGACGCTCCCTGTCGATGTATGCTCTGTGAAGGCGGCTCTCAGGCCGCCTTTTTCATTTTGCCGCTAAAATACATTCCCGTTTTCGTCACGATGTTATAAGCCTGCGCCCCGGAAACAGCCTTGAGGCCTTGCTTCGAGGCGATAAAAGCGGAGCTCATTTATGTCGTTTTCGATAACCACCTGGAACATCAACTCCGTCAGGCTCAGAATGCCGATCGTCGAGCAGTTTCTGGTGCGTTACAAACCCGACATTCTCTGCCTGCAGGAAACCAAATGCCCGAATGGCGAGTTTCCCATGAAGCCGTTGAAGGCGCTGGGTTACGAGCACGTGATCATTCACGGCCAGAAGGGCTATCATGGTGTCGCCATTGCCTCGAAAATCCCGCTGACGGAAGATCATCGGCAGGATTACTGCGGAATTGGCGACGCGCGCCATATTTCCGCGATTGTCCAGGTGGGATCGCGCCGCATCCGGCTCCATAATTTTTATGTTCCGGCAGGCGGCGACGAACCTGATCGCTCAATCAATCCGAAATTCGGCCACAAGCTGGATTTCATTGAGGAAATGAAGGCATTGCGTGCCGATGGCGTGCCCGGCACCTCTTCCATCCTCGTCGGTGACCTCAATATAGCGCCGCTCGAGAACGATGTCTGGTCGCACAAGCAGCTTCTCAAGATCGTCAGCCACACGCCGGTGGAAACCGAGGGTATGCTGGACATCATGAAGAAGGGCAACTGGCTTGATCTGATGCGGCTGAATGTGCCGGCGACGGAAAAAATCTACACGTGGTGGAGTTACCGCGCCAAGGACTGGGAAGCGGCTGATCGCGGCCGCCGCCTCGATCACATCTGGTCGTCTCAGGATCTCGGCCCGTCGCTTGACAGGATCGAGATATTGCGGGAAGCCCGCGGCTGGAACCGACCATCGGATCACGTTCCAGTCACCGCCCATTTCCGGTTTTGAACCAATGCCGGACGCGGTGATCTGGCGCGCGGTCACATGAAGCGGTTCTGCAAACGGGCGGCACCGGCGGCCAGAGACGCGATATTGTCGCGAATGCGCGCCGAAACGATGTCGGCGACCTCAGGAAACTCTTCCACCAGGCGGTGAAAGAGAATGCGCGTTATCCGGATGACTTCGGAATCCTCCGCAGCCACGGCAGTAAATTTTCTTTCGCAAAGGGTAAAAAGCGCAAGTTCCGAAAGCAGGGCGCCCTTTCCGGGCGTAGCCTGCAGCACGGGCTTGCCGTCCCGTCCGGCTGAAAAAAGCTCGAAATGACCCGACGTCACGGCAAAGGCGCATTCGGCAGGGGAGTGTTCGCGAAACAAGGTCTGTCCCGCCGCGACACGCCGGCGCTCTGCGCCGAAGGCGATGAGCCGCAGCTGATCATCACTGAAGCCCGCAAACAACGGCACTTGCCCCAGCAGCATGATATCGTCGGTCAAGGCCATGTCGATTGTTACTCCGGAAAACCGCCTGCGTTGCTATAGCGGTTTTCCAATATCGGCCTTCAAAACACAAGGTGCTAGAGCAATGCTCAACAACTCGGGGGGACCCCCCGGGGGTCTATCAGGGGACGATCTTGTAGCCGCCGTTCTCGGTTACGAGAATCTCGGCATTGGAAGGATCCCGCTCGATCTTCTGACGCAGCCGATAAACGTGCGTTTCGAGCGTGTGGGTCGTGACCCCGGAATTGTAACCCCAGACCTCTTCCAGCAGGACGTCGCGCGTCACGACCGTGCTGCCTGCCCGGTAGAGATAACGAATGATCGCGGCCTCTTTTTCCGTCAGCCGGATTTTCTTGCCGTCTTCGGTCGTCAGGAGCTTCTGGCTGGGCTTGAACTGATAAGGACCAACGGTGAAGACCGCATCCTCGCTCTGTTCATATTGACGCAACTGGGCCCGGATGCGGGCGAGAAGCACGGCGAAGCGGAAAGGCTTTGTCACATAGTCATTGGCGCCAGCCTCAAGGCCGAGGATCGTGTCCGAATCCGTATCGTGGCCCGTGAGCATGATGATGGGCGCCTTGAAGCCGCCCTTGCGCAAAAGCTTCACGGCTTCGCGGCCATCCATGTCGGGAAGCCCGACATCCATGATGAGTAGATCGACCTGCGAAGTTTTGGCGGTCTGCATCGCCTGTGCGGCGTTTGCGCCGCTCAACAGCGAGAATTCCTCATAGGGAGACAATTGCTCGGTCAGCGTCTCCCGAAGATCGTCGTCATCGTCCACGAGAAGGATAGTGCGAGCCGTCATTCGGATTCTCAGCCTTTCTTACTTTAATCGTCAGCCAATTCAGCGGTTTGCCGGTAAAAGGTCAACCCATTGCCATCACATGATGAAGTGCTATGACTTCACGTTAAATAACCTGCAAAGCAAAATCTCGTGAAAAACATGAGCAAACGTCCCGTAGAACAACGTAAACGCGCATCAACGCTCATGGTTCGGCCAGCTCCTTTGAAAATCAACCGGGCCATCGTTCAGCTCGGCCATCTCACATTTCCGGCTGCCATCGGGCGCAATGGCCGGACTGCACGAAAACGGGAAGGTGACGGAAAGTCGCCGATTTCCGTGACCCGCCTGCTGCATGGCTTTTATCGAGGCGACCGCATGTCCGCCATCACGGCTGCCCTGCCGATGCAACGCACGCGGAAATCGATGCTGTGGTGTGATGAGCCCGGCAACCCCAATTATAACAGGCTGGTCAAGGCACCTTTCGCGCCGAGCCACGAGGACATGATGCGCACAGATGGCCTTTACGATGTCTGTCTTGTGCTGGACTGGAACGTCACCTCAAGAAGCCGCAACCGCGGCTCGGCAATCTTCATGCATATGATTAGGCCGGGATATGAACCAACAGCAGGTTGCGTAGCACTGCATCCCCGCGACATGCGGCGCGTCCTGCCGCATCTGCGCAAAGGCACGAAAATCCGCATCTTGTGAATTAAGCCGGCACTTTGACAACAAAAAACCCGCCATAAAGGCGGGTTTTTTTAGAAGGAAGAGGCCGGCGATTACGCGGCTTCGTCCTGAGAATCGTCTTCTTCGACAGCCTTGCCGCGCTTGGGGCCCTTGGCAAGGTTGACTTCCACCAGGCGAACAGCCTCGGTTTCGGACATCTTGTTGACAGCGGCGATTTCGCGCGCCATGCGGTCGAGAGCGGCTTCGTAAAGCTGGCGCTCGGAATAGGACTGCTCAGGCTGGTTTTCCGCGCGGTAGAGATCGCGAACGACTTCCGCGATCGCGATGAGATCGCCGGAGTTGATCTTCGCATCATATTCCTGCGCACGGCGCGACCACATGGTACGCTTCACACGTGCCTTGCCCTGCACCACTTTCAGCGCCCGCTCGACAAAATCGCCTTCGGAAAGCTTGCGCATGCCGATGCTGACGGCTTTGGCGACGGGAACTTTAAGACGCATCTTGTCTTTTTCGAAATCAATGACAAAAAGCTCAAGCTTCATGCCGGCGACTTCTTGTTCCTCGATGGCAGAAATGGTACCGACACCATGAGCGGGATACACAATCGCTTCACCGGTTTTAAAGCCGTGATGTGCTGGAGATTTCTTCTGCTGGGTCGTCATTCGTTCTAAAAACTCCCTGTTACATACCCGGGGATGCCGGGGTTGGGTCGGTCAGGCCCTGATGAGACGGGGGAACCGTCAGGTGATTCCGCACTGGTCCAGCCGTGCACGCAAAAATACACCTTCCCGCCTCGCGGGGTTCGATAACGTAAACGCTCGATATGTCACGGAAACCGCGTGCAAAAGAGGTGTTGCTTTCGTGGTGTTTTTGGGCACACAAATGCCGCGCTGTGGATCAGTGTTGTTGGTGTACCACAAAAATAGGCGCAAATCAATAATTTGCTTCAACCGTGGCCGCAACATCACATTGCGGCTCAAGAACCGCTTAAAAATTAGCCGCAAAAATACTGTCGTATGCTTCTAAACTGAGCCTCGCGAGAAAAGAAGCAAAAAAATTTCACTTACCGCCTGAAGAAACACGATAGCCTCTTAAACTCTTCGTAATTCCACGCCAATATCCGATTCGACTGAAAAGGCAAAATCCGCAAATTGGCGATGCTTTTTTATATTAAAGTGTGATTTTTGGAGGAATCCACGTCAAATGGGCTACAGAAACAATCCAAAACGCGAAAAACAGATCGAAAAAGCGCGCCAGCAGGCAATTGCCGAAAATGTCGAATTTCTTGATCCTGGTATTCTTTATGGAAGGGCAAGTGTCGACGATATAGAATATTATTCCGCCGAGATGCTGGCGGCGAGTGCCGCCCACAGTTTCCAGGCGCTTTCGCGATGGACCGGGGACACCCCTCATATCAGCATTTCCCAAGTCGAGGGTGTTTCCCCGCGGGACGTGCCGGTAACGGTTCTGACCATTATCGGCCGCAACATGCCCTTCCTCTACGATTCTGTTATGGGCGAAGTCACCAGTAGTTATCGCGGTCTTTATCTTGCCGTGCACCCGATCCTCGTCCGAGACGATGATGCGAAGGGTGGTTACCGCCTTGCCGAGCCCGATGATGATCCGGCCGGCAATATAAGTCTTATCCAGCTGCACATCGCACCGCTTTCGCAGCAGGGAGCCTCGGCTCTGGAAGAGCGGCTTCGCTTCGTGCTGAAGCAGGTGGAATCGGCCTATCGCGACTGGCGGCCCATGCTGGCGAAGCTAGACGAGGCGTTGGATGAACTGTCGAAACGCGGCTCGTCGCGGCGCAAGGCCGAACGGACGGAGGCGGTCGAATTCCTCAACTGGCTTCGCAACGACAATTTCACCTTCCTGGGCATGCGTGACTACACCTATTCCGGCAAGGGGAAGAACGCGAAGATCGAGCGCGGTGACGGCGTCGGCCTCGGCAGCCTCAGCGACCCGGATGTCCGCGTGCTGCGCCTCGGCAAGAATGCCGTGACGACGACACCGGAAATCCTTGCCTTCCTCGATGGCCCGGATTTCCTCATCGTTACCAAGGCTAATGTGAAGTCCATCGTGCATCGTCGCGCCTATATGGACTATATCGGTATCAAGCGCTTCGACGAGGACGGCAATGTCGTTGGTGAGCTGCGCATCGTCGGCCTTTTCACCGCAACTGCTTATACGCGTTCGGTCAAGCAAATTCCCTTGCTGCGCGCCAAGGTCGCGGAAGTCGAGCGGCATTTCGGCTTCGATCCAAACAGCCATTCGGGCCGCATCCTGCAGAACACGCTGGAAGCCTATCCGCGTGACGATCTTTTCCAGATCGAAACCGACCTTCTGATCCGCTTCATCGAGCAGATCATGGAGCTCAGCGACCGTCCGCGTGTGCGCGTGCTCGCACGTATAGACCGTTTCGACCGCTTCGTTTCGGCCATCATCTTCGTTCCGCGCGAGGAGTATAATTCCTATGTGCGCGAGAAGATCGGCGATTATCTGAGCAGGGTCTATGACGGGCATATATCGGCCTATTATCCTGCCTTCCCCGAAGGCGCCGTTGCTCGCGTCCATTTCATTGTCGGCCGCACGGAAGGCAAGACGCCCCGCATCGCCCAGGACAAGCTCGAAGATGCCGTCAGCGATATTGCGGCACGCTGGATAGATCACTTCGTCTCCTTGTCCGAACCGGGCGCACCGGTGCTGGAAGTGGATCAGGCCTATCAGGAAGCTTTCACGCCCGAAGAGGCGATCGGCGACATGCCTGATATTCTGGCCGCCGTGAAAGGCGACCCGGTCCGCATTGAATTCTATCCGCAGGAAGGCCAGCCGGCGGGAACGTTATCCCTGAAGATTTTCCACCGCGAAGGCCATCTTCCGCTTTCACGACGTGTTCCGTTGCTCGAAAATCTTGGTTTTAACGTCATCAGCGAGCGCACTTTCGATATCGGCGTCGTGGCGGATGGCGAAAAGCACGACGTCGTGCTGCACGACATGGAACTGTCGGTCGCGGCCAGCACGACACTCGACCTGCCGCATTACGGACAGAAACTCGAAGAAGCTTTCCTTGCTGCTTTTTCAGGAAAGGTGGACAATGACAACTTCAACCGCCTGATCCTTGCCTGCGGTCTCACGGTGCGCGAAGTCTCGGTGCTGCGCGCCTACGCGCGGTACCTGCGCCAGACCGGAATCGTCTATTCGCAGGAACATATCTCCGAAACGCTCTATAAATATCCTGACATCTCCAGGAATATTTTCGCGCTGTTCAAGGCCGGCTTCGATCCATCCATCGAAGAGAAGAAGCGGCTGAAGAAACTCGCGGAAATTCATAAGGCAATCGAAGCAGCCCTGAGCGGCGTTCCCAATCTCGATGAGGACCGCACCCTCCGGCGTTACGTCAACGCCATCGATGCAACCCTGCGCACCAATTACTTCCAGAAAAATGCCGACGGCACGCCGCGTGACATTCTGGCATTCAAATTCGATCCCAAACATCTGGACGGCCTGCCCGATCCGCGCCCCTTCCGCGAAATCTTCGTTTACGGAACCGAGGTCGAAGGCGTGCATCTGCGCTTCGGCAAGGTTGCACGCGGTGGTCTGCGCTGGTCGGATCGCGGCCAGGATTACCGCACGGAGGTGCTCGGTCTTGTCAAGGCGCAGCAGGTGAAGAACGCGGTCATCGTGCCCGTCGGCGCCAAGGGCGGTTTCTTCCCGAAGAACCTGCCCGCCGGCGGCTCCCGCGACGAGGTCTTTAATGCCGGCCGCGAGGCCTATAAGACCTATATCCGCACACTGCTGTCCATCACCGATAATATTGTCGACGACGCCATCGTGCCGCCGGCTGACACATTGCGGCTCGATGGTGACGACCCCTATTTCGTCGTCGCCGCCGACAAGGGAACGGCCACCTTCTCCGATACGGCAAACGGCCTTGCCCATGAAGCCAGCTTCTGGCTGGACGATGCCTTTGCATCGGGCGGTTCGGCCGGTTACGACCACAAGAAGATGGGCATCACCGCGCGTGGCGCATGGGAGACAGTGAAGCGCCATTTCCGGGAGATGAACACCGACATCCAGACCACACCCTTCACGGTGGCGGGTGTGGGCGATATGTCCGGCGACGTCTTTGGTAACGGCATGCTGCTGTCGGAGAAGATCAGGCTTATCGCCGCCTTCGACCACCGCGATATCTTCATTGATCCGGATCCCGATACCGACAAATCCTTCGCCGAGCGCAGGCGGCTGTTCGAATTGCCGCGTTCCAGCTGGCAGGATTATGACCGTTCGGCTCTCTCTGCCGGTGCGATGATCATTTCGCGCTCTGAAAAATCGGTGACGCTGACTCCGGAAGCCGTGGCGGCCATCGGCATCGACAAGTCAGTCGCCACACCGTTCGAAATCATGACCGCCATCCTCAAGGCCCCGGCCGATCTCCTCTGGTTCGGCGGCATCGGCACCTACATCAAGGCGGCGGTGGAAACCAATACCGAGGTGGGCGACAGGGCAAACGACCCCATCCGCGTCAACGCCACGGAGGTGCGCGCCAAGGTCATCGGCGAAGGCGCCAATCTCGGTATCACCCAGAAGGGGCGCATCGCCTATGCGCTTTCGGGCGGGCGCTGCAATTCCGACGCCATCGACAACTCGGCAGGCGTGAACTCCTCCGACGTCGAGGTCAATATCAAGATCGCACTCGCCTCCGCCGTCAATAGCGGTCGCCTGACGATGCCGAAGCGTAACCAGCTTCTCGCCTCCATGACGCCTGAGGTGGCGCAGCTGGTATTGCGCAACAACTATCTGCAATCGCTGGCGATTTCGCTGACCGAGCGGCTGGGCCTTTCAAACCGGGAGGAACTCGGCCGCCTGATGAGCGCACTGGAGGCAACCGGGCAGTTGAACCGCAAGGTCGAAACCCTGCCCAACAATGCCGAGTTCAGCGAGAGATACGCCACCGGCAAACCGCTGACCCGGCCGGAGATCGGGGTGCTCTTGTCCTATGCCAAGCTCACTTTGTTTGATGCACTGGTGGCAAGCACGCTTCCCGACGAACCCTATCTCCAGCATCTGCTGGTCGATTATTTTCCGGCCAAGATGCAGAAGAACTATGCCGACGATATCAAATCGCATCGCCTGCATCGCGAAATCGTCGCGACCGCACTTGCCAATGCCGTGGTCAATCGCGGCGGCCCCGGCTTCGTGCAGAAACTTGCCGATGCAAGTGGTCTGCTTGCGGCCGATGTCGTCAAGGCAGCGGTAATCGTTGAAGATGGCTTCGGTCTCAAACGACTGTGGAGCGAGGTCGATGCGCTTGACGGCCAGATTGGGGGCGAAGTTCAGAATGGGCTTTATGCCACGATCACTCGTATCTTCACGGATGCGAGCAGGCTCTATCTGCAAACCGGGAGCGCGGGTGCGACCCCGGGCGACATGGCGACGGAAATCGAGCGCCTGAAAACCGCGATCAAGACGCTGTCACCGGCAGCGGCGAAATATCGCCGCGAACTCGGCATCACGGAAATCGACGGGGTTCCTTCCGCTCTTCTGGAGGAACTCGATACGCTCTCGCTGCTCGTCTATGTGCCTGAAATCATGCGCATCGCCGAGAGTGCGGGCACAACGCTCGCGCGCGCCGCTGAAAGCTACGCCACCGTCTCCTCGACCTTCCGTGTCGCGCGCCTGCTGGATGCCAGCCAGCGCATCACACCGGCGGATCACTACGAGAGCCTGGCTCTCCTGCGCAGCCAGGACCAGATTTCCTCATCGAGACGCCGGATCGTTATCTCCGCCCTGACAGAATATGCCAGGGAGAAGGATCCGGTTCAGGCCTGGTATGCGGCGGATCGCGTGCGGGTCAATCGTATCGTCTCCGAACTCGGCGCGCTCAGCGAGAGCGGCGATACAAACCTCGCGCGGCTCACCGTGGCGGCGGGCCTGCTTGGCGATATCGTTCAGGCACGCTGATTGGCCGCCTTAAAAACGCCATCCGGGTCACCACCCGGATGGCGCCAGACAAGACGATGCACCGGCATCGCGCCGTATTTCCCAATTTCCGATAGGACGATGAATGACTAGCCCTGCCCCAAATGCGCAAGCAGTCGTTACCAAACGCGGCATCTGGGGCTGGGTGATGTTCGACTGGGCGGCGCAACCCTTCTTCACGGTTGTCACGACCTTCGTTTTCGGGCCCTATTTCGTCGCCCGCCTCACCGACGATCCCATTGCGGCCCAGGCGACGTGGAGCAATGTGGCGACGGTATCGTCGATCATCATCGCCCTCTTCTCCCCTATCCTCGGCTCCATTGCCGACCAGTCCGGCGCACGCAAGCCGTGGATCGCCTTCTTTGCCGTCATCAAGATCGTCAGCCTGTGTCTCCTTTGGTACGCGGCACCGGGATCGCCGGTCATTCTGCCCGTTATCTGCATGATCCTCGCCTCCATCGCGGCGGAATTCTCGATCGTCTTCAACGATTCCATGATGCCGCGGCTCACCAACCCGCAAAATGTCGGGCGCATTTCCAATCTCGCCTGGGGCTCGGTTATCTCGGCGGTATGGTGGTGCTGATCGCCGTGGTGACGCTGCTGGCGGCCAATCCACAAACCGGTGTAACCATCGCCGGCATCAAGCCTCTGTTCGGCCTCGATCCCGCAACCGGTGAGGATGCGAGAATAACAGGTCCGCTCGCTGCGCTCTGGTATCTCATCTTCATCCTGCCGATGTTTCTGCTGACCCCCGATGCTGAAAAAGGTCTGCCCTTTGCAGCGGCAATCCGCTCGGGATTGGGGGAATTGAAGATCACGTTGCGCGAATTGCGCCACCGCCCCATGCTGTCGTGGTTTCTGATCGCACGCATGCTTTATCAGGATGGTGTCAACGGCGTTCTCATTCTCGGCGGCGCCTTCGCCGCCGGCATGTTCGGCTGGGCGACGATGGAAATCGGCCTCTTTGGAATTCTGCTCAACGTCGTCGCCATCGCGGGGTGCTTTGCCGCCGGGCGAGTTGACCAGAGACTTGGATCGCGCGTCACCATCCTCATCAGCCTCGTGCTTCTGCTCGCAGCCACGCTCGGCATCGTCTCCACCGAAAAGGGCTCCACCCTGTTCGGCCTGATACACTTGTCGACGGCGGATGATGGCAGTATTTTCGCGACGGGCGCCGAAAAAGCCTATCTGTTGTATGGAGTACTGATCGGCCTTGCCTTCGGCCCGGTTCAGGCGTCGTCCCGCTCTTATCTCGCCCGCAATATCACCGTGGCGGAGGCAGGCCGCTACTTTGGAATTTACGCGCTCTCCGGACGCGCGACCAGCTTCATGGCGACGCTGTCGTTTTCCATGGCAACCTATATGAGCGGCTCTGCTCACATTGGCATGGCCTCGCTCATCCTGTTTCTGGGGTCCGGATTTCTGCTTTTGCTGCGCGTGCCGGAAAGAACGGCAAGCTGAAAGCGCGAGGCAGCAGCCGATGCGGTCTGGTCAATCCGGCATCGGCGCGCAGAGGATAGCGTCAGAGCTGGTCGAGCTTTTGCTGCAATGCGCGCAGCTGCGCCTTCAGCTCATCGATTTCGGATGCATTCGGCTTGCGGGCCTCTTTCGGCGCCTGTGGCATTGCAAAAGGCGTGAAACCCTGCATTGCCTGCCGGAACAGTTCCGTATTACGGCGGATCTGCTCTTCCATCATCTGCAATGGCGCCTGAAAATTGCGGGCGAGCGAGCCGTCACCGAAAGCCTTGGCCATATGCTCCTGCATCTGGCTCTGCTGGTCGGAAAAGGTCTTCATGGAATGTTCGAGAAATGTCGGCACGACCATCTGCATCTGGTCGCCATAATAGGAGATCAATTGACGCAGAAACGCCGTCGGCAACAGCGTATTGCCGGTTTTGGCCTCCTGTTCGACGATGATCTGCGTCAGCACGGCGTGCGTGATGTCTTCGGATGACTTCGCGTCCTGAACCTTGAAGTCTTCACCACGCTTGACCATCTGCGCCAGATCATCAAGCGTTACATAGGTGCTGGTGCCGGTATTGTAGAGCCGCCGATTGGCGTATTTTTTAATGATCGTTTCGCCGTCGTGTTTCGCCATGCCCGCCTCCTCGCGATGATGGTATTTTTTTGTTTTTTGGTGTTATTGCTCTTCCCGGCGCAAAGTGTATGCGCA
The DNA here is from genome assembly GCF_003938925.1 of Agrobacterium sp. FDAARGOS_525. NCBI lineage: Bacteria > Pseudomonadati > Pseudomonadota > Alphaproteobacteria > Hyphomicrobiales > Rhizobiaceae > Agrobacterium > Agrobacterium sp. FDAARGOS_525. The sequence continues at coordinate 906,530 of NZ_RKIU01000003.1, forward strand.
AAATGCGCTGTCTGACAAATGTTTTGTGCATCGCAACAGTTTGTTTTTTGCGCAGCAATTTTTAGCAAGATTCCAAGGTGATTTAGCAATATTTTTTAAAGCAACTTTCGTCATTTGACTTGGATTGAAAGCTTTGCCAGTCTCCGCCCGCAAGTGAGGAGAAAACAAATGACCCTGCCTTCAATCGTGATTGCCAGCGCTGCGCGCACCGCCGTCGGCTCTTTCAATGGCCACTTTGCCAATACGCCGGCCCACGAACTCGGCGCGACCGCTATCAGTGCCGTGCTCGAACGTGCCGGCGTTGCGGCGAACGAAATTGATGAAGTCATTCTCGGTCAGGTCCTCACCGCGGGCGAAGGGCAGAACCCGGCGCGGCAAGCGGCAATGAAGGCAGGCATTCCGCAGGAAGCGACCGCTTTCGGCCTCAACCAGCTCTGCGGCTCGGGACTGCGCGCCGTGGCCCTCGGCATGCAGCAAATCTTGACGGGTGATGCGGGCATTGTCATCGCCGGCGGTCAGGAATCCATGTCCATGGCACCTCACTGCGCCCATTTGCGTGGCGGCGTGAAAATGGGCGACTTCAAGATGATCGACACCATGCTGAAGGACGGCCTGACCGACGCCTTTTACGGCTATCACATGGGCATCACCGCTGAAAACATAGCCCGCCAGTGGCAACTCTCCCGGGATGAGCAGGACCAGTTTGCGGTCTCATCGCAAAACAAGGCTGAAGCCGCACAGGCTGCCGGACGTTTCGTGGACGAAATCGTCGCTTTCACCGTGAAGGGTCGCAAGGCCGATATCGTCATCGACGCCGATGAACATATCCGCGCCGGCGCCTCGCTGGAAACGATGGCCAAGTTGCGCCCAGCCTTCGACAAGGACGGCACCGTGACGGCGGGGAACGCCTCAGGTCTGAACGACGGCGCAGCCGCCACGCTTTTGATGTCGGAACAGGAAGCAGAAAAGCGCGGCATCAAGCCACTGGCCCGTATTGCCTCCTGGGCGACGGCGGGCGTCGATCCGCAGATCATGGGCACCGGCCCCATTCCCGCCTCCCGCAAGGCCTTGGCCAAGGCCGGCTGGTCGGTAGGCGATATCGGCCTCGTCGAAGCCAACGAAGCGTTTGCAGCCCAGTCCTGTGCCGTCGTGCGCGAGCTTGGCCTTGATCCTGATATCGTCAACGTCAACGGCGGAGCGATTGCCATCGGCCATCCGATCGGCGCTTCGGGCGCCCGCGTCCTGAACACCCTGATTTACGAGATGCGCCGCCGTAACGTGTCCAAGGGTCTTGCGACACTCTGCATCGGCGGCGGCATGGGTGTAGCCATGTGCATCGAGGCGCTCTGACGCGCGGGCCGCCCGCACTTGCCAAAAAGCAATTCCGGTTCAGCGGACAATAGGATAGAAGCGGCCTCCCATTGGCCGCATTTCTGTGGCGGTTGAGCACGACGAACAAGCACCTGCACAACTGCAGGCGCTTCAATGACAGGTCATGGAGGCCTAGATGAGCCGGGTTGCTTTGATTTCCGGCGGGACGAGCGGTATAGGTGCCGCCATAGCCCGCGCCCTGCAGGCAACCGGCTATCGGGTGGCCGTCAACTATGCCTTCACGACGGACCGGGCGGAGACATTCCAGACGGAGACAGGCATTCCTGCGTTCCAGTGGGACGTGCGCGACTACGACGCTTGCGTCAACGGTATCGCGAAGGTGGAGGAAACCCTCGGGCCGGTCGAAATCCTCGTCAACAATGCCGGCATCACCCGTGACGCCATGTTTCACAAGATGACACCGCAGCAGTGGCGTGATGTCATCGACACGAACCTCACCGGCGTCTTCAACATGACCCACCCCGTCTGGCCGGGCATGCGGGAGCGCGGTTTCGGCCGCATCGTCAATATTTCCTCCATCAATGGACAGAAGGGTCAGGCGGGCCAGGTCAATTACTCCGCGTCGAAAGCCGGCGATATCGGCTTCACCAAGGCGCTCGCGCAGGAGGGCGCAAGCCGCAATATCACCGTCAACGCCATCTGCCCCGGCTATATCGGCACGGAAATGGTGAGAGCGATCCCGGAGAAGGTTCTGGCCGAGCGGATCGTGCCACAAATCCCCATCGGACGGCTTGGGGAACCGGAGGAGATCGCGCGTTGCGTCCTGTTTCTCGTCTCGGACGAGGCTGGCTTTATCACCGGTTCCACAATGACGGCCAATGGCGGTCAATATTTCGCCTGACATTTACACGCCTGCTGCTCCGGCCGGCTCAGATCAGTAAACTTCTCGTGATATCGTGACGGCACATTTTGGCGCGCACGAAAACTTGAGCAGGACAGGACGTAAAAAAGAGACAGCTAAACCAATGAAAATACGACATTTTTCGTATAGTTTAGAACGAGTCTAGAAAGTCGTTATGAATTTGAAAAGAGGTTTTTCTTGACATTCGCTGTCCTGTTTTGGTTTAAGAACGAAAACAACGTGTTGCGTCATACAGGCAGTCCATCATGCTGGTTTGCAGCTGCAATTACATCACCGATCATGAGATCAAGGACGTTATCAACGAGCTCCTCGATGAGGACTGTTGGCAGCTTATCGTTCCCGCAAAAGTGTATCATGCCATGGAAAAGCGAGGTCGCTGCTGTGGCTGTTTTCCGACCGTTGTCGACCTGATTATCAAAACCACGGAAGAATATCACGCCCGTCGGCACTCGACTGAGGCCGATGTTTTTGATTTTATGTCCCGCCTGAAGCGATTCCACGAAGAGAACAGGAGAGCGGACATTGAAAGGCGACAAAAGAGTCATCGAGCGGCTTAACGAAGCCCTTTTTCTCGAACTCGGTGCAGTAAACCAGTATTGGCTTCATTACCGGCTTCTGAATGACTGGGGTTACACCAAGCTTGCCAAGAAGGAGCGTGCGGAATCCATCGAAGAGATGCAGCACGCAGACAAGCTTATCGATCGGATCATCTTCCTGGAGGGCCATCCCAACCTCCAGACCGTTGCTCCCCTGCGTATCGGACAGAATGTCAAGGAAGTACTCGAAGCCGACCTTGCTGGTGAATATGATGCACGGGCGTCTTATAAGAAATCCCGCGATATCTGTCATGAGGCCGGCGACTACGTTTCGATGAAGCTGTTCGAAACGCTGCTGATCGACGAGGAGGGTCATATCGACTTCCTCGAGACCCAACTCGAACTGCTCGGCAAGATCGGCGAAGAAAAATACGGCCAGCTCAATGCGGATTCCGCCAACGAAGCGGAAGACCACTAAAATACGGAAAAGGCGGCCGGCGGCCGCCTTTTTATTTATCGGAAAGGTGCCGGAATTCGGCAACCACTTTCTCGTAGACGCCGCGCTTGAACGGAACGATGAGTTCAGGCAGGCTCTCCATCGGCTTCCAGTCCCAGGCATCGAATTCGGCTGCGTGCCCCGTCGGTGGCGGATCGATCTGGATTTCGCTTTCGTCGCCTTCGAACCGGAATGCGAACCAGCGCTGTGCCTGGCCGCGATATTTACCCCTCAATCCGATGCCGATCAGTTCCGGCGGAAGATCGTAGTGGATCCAGTCGCTCGCTTCCGCCAGCAGCCGCACCGTTTTCATTCCCGTCTCTTCGTGAAGCTCGCGAATGGCCGCGGCCAGAGGCCGCTCGCCCTCATCAATCCCCCCCTGTGGCATCTGCCACAAATGCGGCGAGCCATCATATTCGGAATTGCCTTCCTTGATGCGCCGGCCGGCCCACACCAGGCCTTCGGCGTTCAGAACCATCATCCCCGCACAGGGACGATAGGGCAAATCTTCTGCTTTGATTGTCATGGGTTTCCCGCATTGTCTGAGCGCCACAAGGGCGCTGAAATGGCCGCAGGCAAGGTTTACTGCCCCGCCGGCTCCGAAACAAGGGCGGAAACGCCGACGATCTCGATACCGCGGCCCGCCGCTTCCCGGGACCACCGCGAGATCGCCGCAATGCTTTCATCAAAAGCAGAAGCCACCCCGATCGCCTGACCATTGCGGCGCGCGACCCGCTCCAATTCGTCCAACTTCCGCAAGATGGAAGCTTCGGTCACTTCGCCGTCGAGCAGAATATCGGCAAAACCCTGGGGGGCAGAGATGGCCTTTGCAATCCCCCCACTCAGGGACTGCGCTGACGAACCATCGTCCAGAAATAGCAGACCACGTTTGCCGATATCACGCATCACCGGCTCCAGCGCCGCCTGCTCGGCGAGAAAGCGCCCGCCGAGATAATTCATGATGCCGGTATAATTGGCGATTTTGGCCATGGATCGATGCAGCCGGTCGAGGTTTACCTTGGCGGGATCGGCGGCAATCAATGTATCCGGGCCGGGATTGGTGCCGGGATAACCAAAGGGCTCCAGCGGTATCTGGAGAAGAATTTCGTGCCCCTCACGGCGTGCTTCCTGCATCCAGCGTTGCAGGCTGTTGCCGCTGGCGGCAAAGCCAAGCGTCACCTCCGGCGGCAGTTCCCGTATCGCCTTTTGCGAGCCTGTCTGGCTGAGGCCGAGACCACCGACCACGATCGCCACCCGCGTGCCTCGCGCTCCCGACCAGGGCCGCGCATATTGCTCCATCGGTCGCAATCCGTCGGCGCCCACCACTGGCAACCTGCCAAAGGCCGTATCCTCAAGCAATTCCTCGTTGGGCCGCGTGGCCATCCGCGGGTCCTGGCCATAGGTCTGGCCGCTCATCAACACAGGCCCGTCATTATCACGGGGCCGAGGAGAATAGACTGAGACAACATTACCATCGGGCATGGTCGCACGATTGATGTTCGCGCCAGATCGGCCACTTTCCGGTTGCAGACCAGCCGTTTCGGCCTCCTCGGCCGGTACGGATGGTTCAGCTTTGTTTTGCGCAGGCTGCAGTTCAAGATCCGGCCCGGTCGCCGTCCTCTGCAGATTGCCGGGCGAGAGCGCCGTGTAGACGGACAGTCCGCCGATGGAAAGAACCGCAAGCGCCGCCAGAACCATAATGACGGAAAAGCGCCGGTTGATACCGGCGCTTTTTTTCTGACGACCCAGAAGCGGTTTTCGCAGGTCCGAAGGCAATGAACGATCCGTCCAGAGGGTTTGTCAATCGAGATGGAGTGCCGGAAACCGGCACAGCGCTCTTATTGCTTGTTGACCACAGCCTTTTCCGGGTTGGGCGGGAAAGACGGATCCGTCTTGACGCCACGCAACAGGTCAAGCGCATAGTTAAGCTGGATGTCGTCCTTGGCCTCCGGCGGAACATAGGCCGAAGAACCCGAACCTTCGTCCGTTTCGCTCTGACCCTTGATGTGCCCGGAGAGACTGGATTCGCCCTCTGCCGTGACGCGACCCTGCAATTCCGGCGGCAAAGGCTGCTCTACCTTGATATCGGGCTCGATACCTGTTCCCTGGATCGATTTGCCAGACGGCGTGTAATAGAGCGCGGTGGTCAGACGCAGCGCACCGGCCTCGCCGAGCGGAATGATCGTCTGAACCGAACCCTTGCCGAAGGAGCGCGTGCCGACAACGGTCGCGCGACGCAAATCCTGCAGAGCGCCGGCAACGATCTCAGACGCCGAAGCCGAACCGCCGTTGACGAGCACGATCACCGGCTTGCCGTCGGTCAGATCGCCGGCCGTTGCGTTGAAGCGGCGGGTCTCGTCGGGGTTACGGCCACGGGTTGAAACGACCTCACCACGCTCAAGGAAGGCGTCGGAGACATTGATCGCCTGATCGAGCAGACCGCCCGGGTTGAGGCGCAGGTCGAGCACGTAACCCTTCAGCTTGTCGGCAGGAACATCCGCCTTGATCTTCTTGATCGCCTTTTCGAGATCGTCGTAGGTCTTCTCGGTAAAGGAGATGACGCGCAGATAACCGACATTGTCGCCCTCGACACGCGACTTGACCGCGCGGACGGCAATCACGTCGCGCACAACGGTAATTTCAAGCGGCTTGTCGGCGCCCTGGCGGATGACGGTCAGCTTGATGGGCGTCTTGACTGCGCCGCGCATCTTTTCGACCGCCTGCTCCAGCTTCAGTCCGCGAACCGGCGTACCATCGATTTCGGAGATGAAGTCGCCGGCAAGAATGCCCGCGCGGGATGCTGGCGTATCATCCATCGGAGAGATGACCTTGACCAGTTCGTTTTCCATCGTCACTTCGATGCCGAGGCCGCCGAACTCACCCTTGGTCTGGGTGCGCATGTCGTTGGCGTCCTTCGCATTCATGAAGCTTGAATGCGGGTCGAGCGAGCTGAGCATGCCGTTAATGGCATTTTCCACCAGCTTCTCGTCATCCGGCGGCGTCACATATTGCGCACGCACGCGTTCGAACACGTCGCCAAAGATCGACAGCTCCTTATAGGTCGAAGGCCCGGCCGCCTGTGCCGGCATGCTCGCCGAATAAATCACGCTCATCGCCGTGGCGCCCATAAGCCCACCGATAAGGAGAAGCGAAACCTTACGAATCATTGTGCGCCCTTCCGGTATTTTTTGCGGTCCACCACGGTTGGGAATCAACCGGTACACCATCTTTCCTGAACTCAATGTAGAGCGTTGGCCTGTCGGTTTCCAGCGCCAATGCTGCTGCACTCGCTACTCTTTTTGCCCCCATGGAGGCGATCGGCTCTCCGGAGAACACGAACATGCCCTGCCGGGTTCTTACATTATCCATGCCCGTCATGACCACGTGATACCCATCGCCGGTATTGAGGATGACCATGCGACCGTAGCTGCGAAAATCGCCGGCAAATACCACGAAACCGTCCGCAGGCGCCGTCACGATGGCCTCCGGGCCGCTCGCGACGACAACTCCTTTGGAAAAATGGCCCGTACCATCCGCATCGCCGAAGCGCCGCAGCACTTCGCCCGCCACCGGAAACTCCAGCTTTCCCTTCAAACTCGCGAAGGGATATGCGGGCGCAATACGGTTTTTATCGGGCATTCCAGCCTCGGCCGCGGCGCGCTGCTTTTCGCGTTCCGCCTCCGAAAGACGGGCCAGACGCTGCTCTTCCGCACGCGCCTTTTCCATCGCCTCCCGTACCGAGGTAATTTCGCCTTCAAGCGAACTGACTAGCCCTTCGAGACTCGTCGCCTTGCTCGCAAGTTCTTCGGACCGCTTGCGCTCCGCCTCCAGCTCCGCCGCCGTCTGGGAATTCTTGCGGTCGTTTTCGGCAATCAGCAGGTCGAGGCGTTTTTCCTCTTCAAGACTTGCCGTCATCATACCCGTAAGATCGTCCTTTTCGCGAGCGATTGCCTGTCTGAGATCGGTCAATTCTTTGAGAGCGGCGACCAGCTTGTCCGTTTCACCGCGAATGCCGGGCACAACGGCGCCAAGAAGAATGGCGCTGCGAACGGAAGCAAGCGCATCCTCTGGCGAAACGAGCAGAGCGGGCGGCGGATTTCTGCCCATGCGCTGCAACGCGGCCAGAACCTCAGCCAGTACACCGCGCCTCTCCCGTAGAGACGCCTTGACGCCGTCCTCGCGCACCGAAAGCTTGGCCAGGCGATCCTCACCATCGCTGATCTTGGTTTCCAGCGCCTTGCGTCTCGCAGCCGACGCAATCAGCTCTTCCCGGATACGGGCGCTATCCTGATCGAGGGATGCAATGCTCTCCTCGAGCTTCCTTGTTTTGTCCTCGGAAAGTCCGATACTGTCGACCAGCTCCTCCAGATCCTGACGGTTCTGGTCACGACGCTTCTCCAGCGACTGCAACTCATCTGGAGATAAATCGCCATTCTCGGTGGGAACGGCGCCTGCATCATCGCGCGAATAGGTCGGACCGATCCCCACAACGAAAGCAGCGAGAACCGCGCCCGCAAGGGCCGCGTGCCGTTTTCCTGGAGACTTCTTGTCCATCTGAACTTTCTTTGATGCCGAAGCAGGGAGCGCCGATATTAGGGATTTTACCGCGATCTTCCAAGAGGCCTTTAAGGCGGCCGACGACCATGCCCATGTCAGCCGTGTCGCCGAGCTTCATGTTGAAATTGCGACGGCACCCGCATCCGTCCACGCGTCATACCCGGTGATAGGGGTGACCGGATAGGATGGTAACGGCGCGGTAAAGCTGCTCGGCAATCAGGATGCGGACAATCTGATGCGGCCATGTCAGTTTGCCGAGATTGAGAACGGCTGTCGCCCTGTCATAAAGGCCGGGATCGAGACCATCGGCCCCGCCGATGGCGATAACAAGTTCGCGCTTGCCGCTGTCGCGCAGATCACCGAAAAAGGACGCAAAGGCCGGGCTGTCGAGCGCCTTGCCACGCTCATCGAGTAAGATGAGCACTGCGCCATCGGAAAGATGCTTTTCCAGCATCGCCGCCTCTTCGCGCTTGCGGGTTTCTGCGTTTGATGCACGACTTTCCGCGACTTCGATGACCCGCGAAAATTCCAGCCCGACCGCCGGGCCAGTCTTGGCGAGGCGCTCGATATAACGGGTCGCAAGATCCTTTTCGGGGCCGGATTTCAGCCGTCCCACCGCAAAAATTGAAATCCGCATCGCAAACCTGCACGTGTCGTAGCCCAACGGGCCACGCTCTTAACAGCATAGCGCGCGGATTCCTATGCGGCCGACCTGATTTCCGGCCAGAAGCATCGCTCCGAAGTCACAGGCGATCTTCGGCAAAAACGATGCCTTCGCTCAAAGGCTCACCGCATCAATGCAGTGTCTCTTCCGGCATGTCCGGCGTCGCCCACATTTTTTCGATGTTGTAGAAAGCGCGGATTTCCGGTCGGAACACATGAACGATGATATCGCCGGTATCGATGAGCACCCAGTCGCCGGTCTCAAGACCTTCGACGCGGGCGTTTCCGAACCCTTCATCCTTCATGTCTTTCAGAAGATGCTCGCAAATCGCCGAGACATGCCTGTTCGACCGCCCGGAAACCACAACCATGTAGTCCGCAAGCGCCGATTTTCCGGCAATGTTGAGAGAGACGATATCTTCAGCCTTGGAGTCCTCGAGGCTCGCGAGGACGGTGTCGAGGGCATGGCCGGCGGCATCGGCGCCACTGTCCTGGCCCTTCGGGATAGCAACGAATGCTCTTCCCTTGGCGTGTACTGTTGTCAGAGGTTTTCCTTTCCAAGAATGACAAAACAGGCACTATGCGACGCGATTCTCTGCGTCACACAATGAAGGTGGCATCAAAGCATTAACTTTTCAAGATATGGAGCCTTCGACGGCGGCCACATACATCATTTGTGATCGGCCGTGTCATTTGCGGCCGTTACGTAGCGCAGTGGAGCTGAGCGTGGAACGCGGTCCATGAATGAAAACCCAGGCGGGCGCTGGTTTTTTCCATAAAACACCGGCATCGTCCTCATCGATCCGCGCCTGGCTGAAGGCCTGCGCCATGGTGGAGGAGAGGTAGGAAAGCGTCGAACCCGGCCTGTCGATCACCGCAATCGGGAAAGTCTCAGCAATCGTGCGCCATTTCTGCCAGTGATGGAAACTCTTGAGATTATCGGCACCCATGACCCAGATGAAGCGCACGTGCGGATTTTTCGCCTTCACCTTGGCGAGCGTATTAGCGGTATAGCTTATGCCCAGCGATTTTTCGAAAGCCGTGACCTTGATGCGAGGATCGTGAACGAGCTTTTCGCAGGCAGCGATGCGATCTTCGAGAGAGGCCAGCTCTGAGCGGCTTTTCAACGGATTGCCTGGCGTCACCATCCACCACAGCTGATCGAGACCGAGCCTGCGCAGCGCAATCTCTGCAACAAGCGCGTGACCGGCATGCGGCGGATTAAAAGAACCGCCGAACAGCCCGACAACCATGCCGCGCTCCACATGAGGCATGGTGAGATAACGTCTGTCGAGGCGCTTATCGGCCGGCAAATATCAGGTCCGTGTCTGGCCGGTGCCATGCACACGGTATTTGAACGAGGTAAGCTGCTCGACGCCGACGGGGCCTCGCGCATGCATCTTGCCGGTGGCGATGCCGATTTCAGCGCCCATGCCGAATTCACCGCCATCGGCAAATTGGGTCGAGGCATTGTGCAGCAGAATGGCCGAATCAAGTTCGTTGAAGAATCGCGCCACCACCTCGGCATCCTCGGCGATAACGGCCTCGGTATGGTTGGAAGAGTAGGTGCCGATATGTTCGATCGCACCGGAGATGCCATCCACCACGGCGACCGAAATGATTGCATCGAGATATTCGGTGCGCCAGTCCTCTTCCGTTGCCGGCGCGAGACCCGCCATCACTTCGCGTACGGCCTGCGAACCGCGCACTTCGCAACCGACTTCCATCAGAGCCTTGACGAGCGGCTGCAAATGGGTGGAAACGGCAGCAGCATCCACCAGCAGCGTTTCGGCCGCCCCGCAAATGCCGGTACGGCGCATCTTGGCGTTGACAACGATGCGTTTCGCCATGTCGAGATCAGCGGATTTATCGACATAGATGTGGCAGATCCCCTCAAGATGCGCGAAAACCGGCACGCGGGCCTCCGACTGTACCCGGGCCACGAGGCTCTTGCCGCCGCGCGGCACGATAACGTCAACCGTGCCATTCAGGCCGCTGAGAAGCGCGCCAACGGCGGCGCGGTCGGTCACCGGTACCAGTTGAATGGCATGCTCGGGAAGACCCGCGATCTTCAGACCTTCCACGAGGCAGGCATGGATAGCACGCGATGAATGTTGCGAATCCGAGCCGCCGCGCAGGATCACGGCATTACCCGCCTTGAGACATAGCGCGCCGGCATCCGCCGTCACGTTCGGGCGGCTTTCGTAAATCACACCGATGACGCCAAGCGGCGTGCGCATGCGCTCGATCTTCAGGCCATTGGGCCTGTCCCATGCGGCGATGACTTCGCCGACCGGATCGGGCAGCGCCGCAACGGAACGAATGCCTTCAGCGATACTGGCAATCCGGTCATCATTGAGCGTCAGCCTGTCGATGAAGGAGGGCGCAAGACCAGCCTGATCCGCCGCGGCTAGATCTTTGCGGTTAGCAGCAAGGATCGCCTCTTTCGAGGCTTCAATGGCGGAGGCCATGGCAAGCAGCGCACGGTTCTTCTGGTCCGCGCCAGCGATGGACAACGGTCGTGAAGCAGCTTTCGCCTGAGCGCCGATGGTCATCATCAGCGCGTCAATATCATGGCTCTGCTTCACGGCCTGTTCAGGCATGGACCTCATCCTTCTCTGCACTCTTAACTTTCACGGCGGCCCCGGTCATGACGAGGTCGTCGCGATGGATCATCGCCGCCCGTCCGACATAACCGAGGATCGCTTCAATCTCATTGGACTTGTGGCCGATGATGAGACGTGCCTCTTCCGCATCGTAACCCGCGAGACCGCGCGCGACCTCACGGCCTTCCGAGCCGATGATGGCAACGGCATCGCCGCGCCCGAAATTGCCCTTGACCTGCCGCACGCCAGCGGGAAGCAGACTTTTACCGGCATAAAGGGCCTTTTCCGCGCCGGCATCCACATGGATTTCGCCAGCGGGCTGCAACTGCCCGGCAATCCAGGTCTTGCGTGCCGTCACCGGAGTCCCGGATGGCGCGAACCATGAGGAGCGCGCACCGTTTTCGATGGCCTTGAGCGGATTGAGCGTCTTGCCTGACGCGATGATCATGCCGCAGCCGGCAGCGGTGGCAATCTTGCCCGCATCGATCTTGGTGCGCATGCCGCCGCGCGAAAGCTCGGAAGCTGCGCCGCCTGCCATGGCTTCGATTTCGGGGGTGATGTCCGCAATCGTGTCAAGGAATTTGGCGTCCGGATCGAGATGCGGCGGAGCTGTGTACAAGCCGTCAATATCCGACAGCAGAACCAGCAAATCGGCGCCCGTCATGGTCGCCACGCGCGCAGCGAGGCGATCATTATCGCCATAACGAATTTCGGTAGTCGCAACCGTGTCGTTTTCATTGATGATCGGAATAGCGCCGATCTTCAGAAGCTGGTTGATGGTGGCGCGCGCATTGAGATAACGGCGACGCTCTTCGGTGTCGGAGAGCGTCAGCAAAATCTGGCCGGCAACAATGTCATGCCGCGACAGGCTTTCCGACCATGCCCGCGCCAGCGCAATCTGGCCGACAGCCGCCGCCGCCTGGCTTTCCTCCAGCTTCAACGCGCCCGAAGGCAGGCCGAGCACGGTGCGGCCAAGAGCGATAGCGCCCGAAGACACCACCTGAACATCCGCACCGTTTTTCTTCAGCGCCGCGATGTCTTCGCAGATGGCATCCAACCAGTCTTTCTTCAGGCCGCTTTTGCGGTCCACCAGAAGCGCCGATCCGATCTTGATGACGATCCGGTGGTGGCTGCCCAGCGGCTTGCGCGTCAGGCTCATAGGCGGTCGTCCTCTTCCTCGACCTCGCTCTCATGCGGCATGGACCGATCGGGAAGGGCGGTTTCGCCGCCATTGCTTGCCGACACGATGATGTCGCGAAGGGCGCGAAGGGCTTCCGTCATGCCGATATGCGCGGCAGCGGACAGAAGAAGCGGCGGACGGCCGCAGGCCTTTTCCAGTTCCTTGGCCTTCTTTTTCAGTTCCTTTTCATCCAGCACGTCGATCTGTGACAGCGCGACGATTTCCGGCTTGTCTGTCAGTCCGCCACCATAGGCATCAAGTTCAGCTTTGACGGTTTTGTAGGCCTTGCCGACCTTCTCTTCCTGCGCGGAAACGAGATGCAGAAGCACGCGGGTGCGCTCGACATGGCCGAGGAAACGGTCACCGATGCCGACCCCCTCATGCGCGCCTTCAATCAACCCGGGAATATCGGCCAGCACGAATTCACGGCCATCGATGGTCGCGACACCAAGGTTCGGATGCAGCGTCGTGAACGGATAGTTGGCAATCTTTGGCCGCGCGCGCGTCACGGTTGCAAGGAATGTAGACTTGCCCGCATTAGGCAGGCCAACGAGACCAGCGTCGGCAATCAGCTTTAAACGAAGCCAGACCGTCTTTTCTTCACCCGGAAGACCCGGATTGGCATGAGTGGGCGCCTGATTGGTGGATGACTTGAAATAGGCATTGCCGAAACCGCCATTGCCGCCCGCGGCAAGGCGAAAGCGCTGGCCCTCCTTGGTGAGGTCGACGATCAGCGTCTCGTTGTCTTCTTCAAAAATCTGCGTGCCAACAGGCACCCGCAGCACCACGTCGGAACCCTTGGCGCCGGTGCGGGTCTTGCCCATGCCGTGCTGGCCAATCGAGGCCTTGAAATGCTGCTGGAAACGGAAGTCGATCAGCGTGTTGAGACCGTTGACCACCTCAACCCAGACGTCGCCGCCGCGTCCGCCATCGCCACCATCGGGGCCGCCGAATTCGATGAATTTTTCACGCCGGAACGACACGGCACCCGCGCCGCCATCACCGGACTTGATATAGACTTTTGCTTCATCGAGAAATTTCATCGGACTGCCGTTCTGTCGGTTTGCGGGCACCGCAACCAATCGTGCTGCGCCAAACAAAAATATCGTCGTTTCGAATACAAGCGCTTCTTCACAAGGTCAAAGACTATCGTGCGGGAAGCTCATGCGCGAGACAAGGCCGGTCTGGATCAAACCGGCCTTGTAATGTTCCTCAAATGCGATGCGGCTTAATGAAATCTTCAGCCGTGACCATCGTGTCGATATGCGCCACCATGGCGGCACGCGCCGTGGCGTAGATCTGGTGACAACCGGTCACCCGGAAGCCGAGCTTCTCCTGCACACGCAGCGAGGCGGGGTTATCCGCAAACACGCCGGAGTGAAGGGTCACTCCCGGCATGCGGCGAAAGAACCGCTCAACGACGGCGGCCACCGCCTCGGTCATGTAACCCTTGCCCCAGTAGAAGCGGTTGAGCCAATAGCCGAGATGCCACTCGCCATGCCGCAATTCCACCGAGACGACGCCGATCAGCGTATCGTCGCCGCTGGTAATGGCGAAATCCCAGTCAGGCAGGGTGCCGGAGGTGCGCAACACCAGCCACTCCAGCGCATCCTGCTTGTGGTAAGGCGCGGGAACGCGGGCCAGCATTTTCGTTACCGCAAAATCGCCAAGCGATTCCGCAATGCTGCCGGCATCGGAAAGGCGCTGTGGGCGCAGCACCAGACGCGATGTCTCGATCACGGGGCAGGGGCCTGGCGGCGCTATCGCAGGGGCCGCCCGGCGGCGGCTCAGTTCGAGCGTGCTCATCCCATGTCCCCCCAGCTCTTCAGAGAAACCCAGGTCTTGCGGTCCAGCCTGTACCATTCGACCGGCACCATGCCACCGAGCGCCAGCGAACCGACCATGCCGGAGCCCTGGAACTGGAAACCGCACTTCTGGATGACACGGCGCGACGGGATGTTGGTGACCCGGCAACGGGCATCGATCTGGTCGATTTCACGCGTGCGAAAGGCCATGTCGATCAGCGCATGCGCCGCTTCGGTCATGTATCCCCGGTTCCAGTAGGGTTCCCCCAGCCAGTAACCGATCTCCAGCGTCTTTTCGTCTTCCTGGGGTTCGAGCGCGCAGCAGCCCAGAAACTCGCCATTGTCCATGCGGGTAATCGCATAGACGCACTTGCCAATCTCGCCAGCTTTGGAGCGTCGCACAAAATCCGCGGCGTCTTTGGCCGTGTAGGGGTGCGGCATACGCGATACCATGGTCGCGATATTGGCATTGTTGGCAAGATGGGCAAGGGCGTCGATGTCTTCTTCGTGAGGCTTGCGCAAAACCAGCCTCTGCGACAGTAAAACGGGGCAATCGCTCCTCGACCGATCGGGCCTCGGCCGTTCCTCGGGTGACCGTGATTGGTCAACCCTCAACAATTCAGCTTGCATGGTTCAGTCCCTCCTTGGGGTTAAAGAAAAAGGGGAGTTGGGTGGTGCCCCATCTCCCCTGTTTTCTTGACTGAACCTGATACGCCTCAGCCGGGTCGATGGGACACCGGCTGCATATGACGCTTACCGGCTTATTCTGCGGCTTCCGCTTTCGGTGCCACGGATACGAATACGCGGCCATTGGCCTTCGTACGGAAGTTCACGTTACCTGCGGTCAGTGCGAAAATCGTGTGGTCCTTGCCCATGCCAACATTGGCGCCGGGATGCCACTGCGTGCCGCGCTGACGCAGAATAATGTTGCCTGGAATGACAGCTTCGCCGCCGAACTTCTTTACGCCAAGGCGCTTGGATTCGGAATCGCGACCGTTACGCGAGGAACCGCCAGCTTTTTTGTGTGCCATTGGAGTTCTCCTTTAAACCTTGTTTCCCGTGTCGCGCCGATCAGGCAGCAACGATGTCCGTGATGCGGACGACAGTGTGATGCTGACGATGGCCGCGCGAACGCTTGGAGTTCTGACGACGACGCTTCTTGAAGGCGATGACCTTCTTGCCGCGGTTGTGCTCGACAACTTCCGCCTTGACGATGGCACCCTTGACGAAGGGAGCACCGAACTTGGCGTCGGCACCTTCGCCAACAACGAGAACTTCGGTGAATTCTACAGTTGCGCCTGCCTCTGCTTCCAGCTTTTCGATGGTCAGCACGGCGTCGGCCGCTACGCGGTACTGCTTACCGCCGGTCTTGATGACTGCGAACATTTTTTATCCTTTCATGTTCGTTCCGGCTCTGCCCGCCTTAAGCAAGCTGGCCGTCTTTTTATCAGTCGGAATTTGGTAGAAACCCGTCGGGACAGGATGTCCCTTTGAATGTCTGCCGGTGAAGCCGCCTTTTTGGGGGCGGTATTTAAAAGAAGGCGCACTACGCCATCAATTTGGGTGCCGATTACGCGAGACGCCGGTTTATGTCAAGATGAAGACGGCTTGAAAAGTAACTGTAACGCCAAGAATTTCATGCTTTTTCGGCAGGCGCGGCAGTCAGGTCTCGAAATTTGCCCAGCAAGTGTTTATATGGGCCTTCCAACAAGGAGCAGAAATGGCCCGCATAGACCAGACCGACGATTGGCGGGACCGCCATGCGCCGACACTTTCCGCCTTCGAATCGCTTGCGATCGAGGCCTATGGCCACCTGCCGGAAGAATTTCGCGCACTGACGAAAGATCTCATCATCGAGATCGCCGATTTCCCGACCGACGATGTCTTCGAAGACATGGCGCTCGAAACGCCTTTCGATCTCCTGGGGCTTTTCGAGGGCCGGGGCATCTCCGAACGTTTCACCATGGAAACGGGCGAGATGGTAAACCGTATCACGCTTTATCGACGTCCCATTCTAGACTACTGGGCCGAGAACGAGGAAACGCTGGGTGATATCATCACTCATGTCCTCATCCACGAGATTGGCCATCATTTCGGCCTGTCTGATGACGACATGGAGCGGATTGAAGAAAGCGCCGACGAGGCCGCCGCCGATCGCTGATCGGGGCGGCCATGACTGCTTACTGCTCGCCGAGCTTCATGTCGGGATGGTATTCCTTGCCCTCGACCACCTTGGTCACGGCCTGGCCGCAATGCATGACGCCACTTGCCGCATTAAAGGCATAGCTTGGCGAACCCGCGAGTTCCCAGCCTTTGTTCAGCGCCTCGGTAACCCGGTGACAGAATTTCGCGTCGTCCGGTCCGGTGATGAAACGATAGACCTTCACGTCGTTTTTACCTTTCTTTGCGCGATGATATCGGCCATGGCGACCAGCCTTTCGGCCTGGTTTACATGCAGCCGTTCTATCATCCGACCATTCATGTTGATGACATTTAATTTCGCATATTCCGGTTTTGCGAAAGCCGCAATGATCTCACGCGCTTCCGCGACCGCAGTCTCGTCCGGGGCGAAACGCCGGTTAGCCGGCTCGATCTGAGCAGGATGGATCAACATCTTGCCATCGAACCCCATGGCGCGCCCCTGTTCGCATTCAGCTTCGAAGGCCTCGATGTCACGAAAGTCGTTTGAAACGCTGTCGATGACTTCCAGACGGTACGCACGGGCGGCAAGCACAACCTGCATCATCCAGGGTACGAGATACATGCGGTCTGTCAGCGCTGGAACGCGCGTTTCCTTGCGGAGGTCGTTCAGCCCGATGACAAAAGCCGCCAGCCGTGCATCCGGCGTGTGGGCCGCGTCTGCAATCGAGGCGGCGTTCAGGACACCGAGCGGCGTCTCGATCATCGCCCAGATTTTCAGGGCTTCGGGCGCATCTGCTTCGGCCAGAAGATCAGCCACGTCATTGATATCCGCCGGCTGTTCCACCTTCGGCAGCAGGACTGCGTTCGGCCGACAGGAAAGAACAAGCTGCAGATCCGCCTTCCCCTCAGGTGTGGAGAGGGGATTGATGCGAATAATGGTCTCGCCGCCGAAAAAAGGGGCTTCCGAAAACAAGGTTTTCAGATTCTCCCGCGCCTTGCCCTTCATGTCGGGCGCTACCGAATCTTCCAGATCGAGGATCACCCCGTCACAGTCGAGATCGCGAATCTTTTCCAGCGCCCGGACGTTGATCGCGGGGACAGAAAGCAGCGAACGGCGCGGTCGGACAGGAATATTTTCGGAAAAACTGACCATGCCGCACTTGTGTCAAGCTTTTGTGACATCTGCAAGCTGACAATCCACTGAATCCTCTTGCAAGCCGGAAGAAGAAGGCCCACATTCGTCTGGAAAGAAAGGTTTGGATCATGCAAGGCATACGTTCGTTTTTCATCGCCGCATCCGGCATTGCAATTCTGGCCATGGCCGCTCTTTTCACGGCGTCGCTTACGGTCGCTTTCATTGGCGTGCTCGCGGTTCTTAGCGCAGCCCGCCTCCTGTCCGCGCGTCTGAAGCCGGCTCCGATCCCTGTGAAGCCCCGCAGCCAGCGCGACATGCGCGTCTGGAACGACGGCAAGGGTACGATTATCGATCTCTGAGGTCGATGAATTCGGAAAAAGCACCGGCGGTGCGCGCAAGGCGTACCGATGAATGCGGGTTTGTGCTTCTAAAGCGACCCTTTTTGCAGTATTTCCCCAGTTAACTCCGGCCGGCTTTAGCCAGCGCCAGATTTTGTTCAGGGAAACACGGGAAGCGACAGATGGAAAAATTCACCAAGCTGACAGGCGTTGCCGCGCCAATGCCGGTCGTCAATATCGACACCGATATGATCATTCCGAAAGATTATCTGAAGACCATCAAACGCACCGGTCTTGGCAAGGGCCTTTTTGCTGAATCCCGGTATCTCGAAGACGGTTCGCCCAATCCCGATTTCGTGCTGAACAAGCCCGCCTACCAGAACGCCCAGATCCTCGTCGCCGGCGATAATTTCGGCTGCGGCTCATCGCGCGAACACGCACCCTGGGCGCTGCTCGATTTTGGCATCCGCTGCGTGATCTCCACCAGCTTTGCGGATATTTTTTACAATAACTGTTTCAAGAACGGCATTCTTCCGGTTGTCGTCAGCCCCGAGAACCTGGAAAAGCTGCTGGACGACGCATCGCGCGGATCAAACGCCGTTCTTTCCATCGATCTTGAACGTCAGGAGATCAGCGGTCCCGACGGCGGTACGATCAGTTTTGAAATCGATGAGTTCAAGCGTCACTGCATGCTGAATGGCCTCGACGATATTGGCCTGACGCTGGAACATCGCGGCGCAATCGATACCTTCGAAAAGACCAACGCCTCCGCGCGGCCCTGGGCCTGATCCCACTTTCTACGTCGGGCATTCGCACAAGCGGGCCCGTCAGGAAAATGCGTCAAGGTAAAAGACTAAAAAGCCGATCCCGTACAAAACCGTACCGGATCGGCTTTTGCTTTGCTTGAAAAGCCCCTGAGGCAGAGATAAGAAGCCCCCGATCCCGTCTGGCTGCAATAAGACCTTGCAGATGCAGGACGGAACGAGTTTGACGCCGTGCTCGCCGCCATCGAAAACCCTTCTGGATGTTTTCCGGCGCGCCGCCCAAGGAGGGTTCCTATGACAGTTCGTTCGCTTTTCCTTCTGCCCGGTGATGGTATCGGCCCTGAGGCCATGGCCGAAGTCCGCAAGCTGATCGACTATATGAACAGCGCTGAAGGTGCCGGTTTCACAGTCTCCGAAGGCTTGGTTGGGGGTTCCGCCTATGACGCCCACGGTGTTGCGATTTCCGATGCGGACATGGAAAAGGCGCTCGCCGCCGATGCTATCCTGTTCGGCGCCGTCGGCGGCCCGAAATGGGATGGCGTTCCCTATGAGCATCGCCCGGAAGCCGGCCTTCTTCGCCTGCGCAAGGATCTTGAACTTTTCGCCAATCTGCGCCCCGCCATCTGCTACCCGGCACTCGCCGCCGCTTCCTCCCTGAAGCCGGAACTTGTCGAAGGTCTCGATATCCTCATCGTTCGCGAGCTGACGGGCGGCGTTTATTTCGGTGAACCAAAGCAGATCATCGACCTCGGCAACGGCCAGAAGCGCGGTATCGACACCCAGATCTATGACACCTTCGAGATCGAGCGTATCGCGAGTGTCGCTTTCGAGCTGGCCCGCACCCGCGACAACCGCGTCTGCTCGATGGAAAAGCGCAACGTGATGAAGTCGGGCGTGCTGTGGAACCAGGTGGTCACCGAAACCCATGCTGCAAAGTACAGGGATGTTCAGCTGGAGCATATGCTGGCGGATGCCGGCGGCATGCAGCTGGTGCGCAAACCCAAGCAGTTCGACGTTATCGTCACCGACAATCTCTTCGGCGACATGCTTTCCGACGTCGCCGCCATGCTCACTGGCTCGCTTGGCATGCTGCCTTCTGCCTCGCTTGGCGCACCGGACGCCAAGACCGGCAAACACAAGGCTATGTACGAGCCGGTCCACGGCTCGGCGCCTGACATTGCCGGCAAGGGCATCGCCAACCCCATCGCCATGATCGCGTCCTTCGCCATGTGCCTTCGCTACTCATTCAACATGGTGGATGAGGCGACGAAACTCGAGACAGCGATTGCAAACGTGCTCGACCAGGGCATCCGCACCGCCGACATCATGGCAGAAGGCAGCCGCCAGGTCGGCACGTCCGAAATGGGTGATGCGGTTCTTGCCGAATTCAAGGCGCTTTCGGCGTAAGGCTTGATACAGGCTGGGCAGGCGGCATAGCCGTCTGCCCGTTTTCCTTCGTAAGAAGATGCTCGTAGCGCCTGTCGGTCAGTGTCTTCAGAAACGCGACAATGGCGTCGACCCGCTTGTCGTCCAGCGCCGGCGCTGATGTCAGTTCCGCCATGGCGATATTCTCAGGCACCTCAGGCGCGTCCCAGGCTCTGCCGGTTTCAGGATTGATCTGACGGCTCGGCTTCTTGCTCTTATATTTCACGTAAAACAGCACGACCGTGCGCAGATCCTTGAACACGCCATTGTGCATGTAGGGGCCGGTCACGGCGACGTTGCGCAGCGTCGGCACCTTGAATTTGCCGCGCTCAGCCGGATCACCGGCGACGATCGGATTCTGCGCAAGACCGAGATCGACTGCGCCCGGCTTCGAGCCATTTACGGCCCGGACAGGTGTATTGGCGGGCACACCGATGTTGAAATATTTGTGGTTGGTGAAGAGGCCGTCTTCCAGACCCTTGGCGCCCCGGATTTCGTGGCAGGTATTGCAATTGGTGAATTGCGTCGAGGAGATAAGAACCCGCCCCAGCTCTTCCTGATCAGTCAGCTTTTCCTCGCCACGCAGGAAGCGGTCATATCTGGAATCGAAGGTCGAGAACTCGTCCGATCGCTCAAAGCTCGCCAGCGCCTTCGTCATTGCGGCATAGGCGGTGTCGTCGTTCTCAAAAACATCCTTGCCGAACTGCGTGCCGAACGCCGCGACATAATCCGGATTCTCCTTGAGTCGCTTCACGACCGAGGGCTTGTCCGGCATACCCATTTCGACGGGGTTGAGCGGCGGTCCACCTGCCTGATCCTCCAGCAGCGAGGCGCGGCCGTCCCAGAACTGGCCACCCACATACTCTCCCGCCGCATTCCTGCCGAAAGGCGGTGAGAACCGGGCGTAGGCCGCGGTCGGCGCGTTGCGGTCGCCCAGTGAGAAACCGTCATCGCCGAGCGAAACATCGCGCCCAACCTTATCGTTTTCCCGTCCATCGGAAAAACCGGCCGCCTGCATATGGCAGGTGGAACAGGCCATCGTCCGGTTCATGGAAAGATTGGGATCGTCAAAGAGCGCCGCACCGAGCTTTTCCAGCGTCGCATAATCTTCGCCGCCATGAGCAGCCACGCCATCGAACCCGACACCGAAAGGAGCGAGCAGAACGGATGCAGCCAGAGCGGCGGAGAGAAAAAATCCGGGTTTCGTCATCGGTAGGCACGTCGAGATAAATGCGCGATAGCAGATCCGGGCCGCGGCAGACAGAACGGCTTCCGGCCCGGACTTCACGGAACATGGAGCGCCGGAAGTATTTCCGTCTTTCCATGCCCTCTGAGAGGACCCTATAACACTTTCTCACGGTCGGAGCCTACAAACTTTCACAGCTTGCTCCACTTTGCCGCACGGGGATCAACCGCCCCGGGCAATGGCGTGGAAAAACGTGCCCGAAACGAGGCCTCGCCTGCCGCCCGATGGCCCGAGCGGGCGACCCTGCCCGTCGGCTATCTCAGCAAAAGGCGCGTCTTGGCCGGGGTCGATGACCCGGGCATAATGGAATTCATGGCCGCGCAGAACTTCCCCTGCCGATCCGAGCGGACCATTCACCGCAATTGTTGCCTGCCGGTAGCCGAGACTCATCTTGCGCGTGGCAAAGCTGGTGGCATGCGACAACAGACCTGTCATGGCATGGGTCACCCCATCGGCATCCTCCAGCGCCGCCCCCATCACCATGTAACCGCCGCACTCGCCATGCACGGGCTTTGTCGCGGCAAAGCGGGTGATGCCGGCCTTGAAAACAGCGGCATTCGCGAGTTTTCCGGCAAAAAGCTCGGGATACCCGCCGGGCAGCCAGCAGATATCACAGCGCCCATCCGGAGCCTCATCGGCGAGCGGAGAAAAACGCACGATTTCGGCGCCGGATGCATGCCAGTGCTTCTTGAGATGCGGGTAAAGGAAGGTAAAAGCTGCATCTTCCGCCAGCGCAATGCGCTGGCCGGGCGGCGCGATGGCTGCTGCTTTCGAACCCGGAGGCAGCTCGACCGGTGCAGCAAGTGACAACACGGCATCGAGATCGATGGATTTTTCCATCGCGTCCGCGAGCCTTTCAATATGTGCATCGATTTCCGGATGTTCGCTCGCCTGCACGAGACCCAGGTGACGTTCCGGCAGGATGAGGGAGGGATCGCGCAGCACGCATCCGGCAACCGGCAATCCGATTTTTTCGATGGCTTCCGTACACAGGAGCCTGTGCCTTTCGCTGCCGGCCCGGTTCAGCACCACCGCCGCCATGGTTACGGCGGGATCGTAATGGGCAAAACCGTGAGCAACCGCGGCGGCGGTCTGCGACTGACCGGACACATCGAGGACCAGCAGCACGGGAATGCCGAATAGCCGTGCCAGATCCGCAGCCGAACCGGTACGGTTTTCCGCCACCGGAATGCCGTCGAACAGGCCCATCGCGCTCTCGATCAGAATGAGATCGGCATCCTGCGTGTGCTGTGAAAACAGGTGCCGCAGCAGCTCTGGCCTCATTGCCCAGCTATCCAGATTAAGACCTGATGAGCCGGTGGCGAAGGCATGGAAACCCGGGTCTATGTAATCGGGTCCCGTCTTGATGCCGCGTACCTTGATACCGCGTCTGGCGAAAGCCCGCAGCAGGCCGATAGTCACGCTGGTCTTGCCGGATCCCGAGCGCGCTGCGCCGATGATGATCGCCCGCGCCGTCATGCCTGCGAAACTCCCAGCCGCTCGCGCATCGACACAATCTCTCCGATGACGATCAAGGCCGGCGCTTCGAAATTTTCCCGCATTGCATCGCCGGCTATACTTTCCAGCTTGCTAATAAAGATGCGCTCTTGTTCAGTTGTCGCCGACATGATGACAGCGACCGGCGTCGTCGCCGCACGTCCGCCCTGCATCAGAAGCTTTGCAATTGCGCCGATATTCTTCAGACCCATATAAACGACGACGGGCTCCTGTGTTTTTGCCAGCGCCAGCCAGTCCAGGTCCTCCTCCGTGCCAGCCGCATGACCGGTGGCGAGCGTCACGGCGCGACTGATCCCACGCATCGTGGCTGGAATACGCGCAGAAGCCAGCGCCGCCAGCGAAGATGTCATGCCCGGCAATATGCGAAACGGAACGCCGGCACGGACCAGCGCCTCCGCTTCTTCGCCGCCACGGCCAAAAATGAAGGGATCGCCGCCCTTCAGCCGCAGCACCTTTTTTCCCTGCCGGGCGAAATCGATCAGCGAGGCGGTAATATCGTCCTGCGTCGCAGAGGGCTTGCCACCGCGCTTGCCGGCAAAGACGATCTCCGCCTGGGGACCGAGCGCCACGACATCGTCACTCACCAGCGCATCACGCACGATGATCTCGGCCTGGGAGAGTGCCAGCGCCACTTCGAGCGTCAGATAACGCACATCGCCCGGCCCTGCGCCCGCGAGCCAGACGTGCCCCGCTTCGAAGGCCGGACTTTTTGCGGCAATACTGTTCAAAATCTGCGGTATCGACATTCTCTTGGCTGCTTTTTAACGATGACGGAAAAAGCCGTCCCGGCTATAGGAATTCATATGGAAACGGATGGAAAGACCCTTCGCCGCGGCTGGACCACGGGCACCTGCGCGGCAGCCGCCACGAAGGCGGCCTGCGCCGCCCTTCTCACCGGCGAGTTTCCTTACCCTGTCGAGGTCGAACTTCCAAGCGGCGCGAGGCCCGCATTTTCCCTCGCGACCGAGGAAAAGGGTGAAAACTTCGCCCGCGCAGGTGTCATCAAGGATGCGGGCGATGACCCTGATGTTACCCACGGCGCACTGATCGAAAGCACGGTGCGGCGCGGTCAGCCGGGAAGCGGTATCACCTTCAAGGCCGGCACGGGCGTCGGCACCGTCACGCGGCCCGGACTGCCCCTGCCGCCAGGAGAACCCGCCATCAATCCCGTGCCACGCAAGATGATCGAAACCGCCATTCACGAGGTGGCTGGTGCGGAGACTGATTTTGAAGTTGAAATTTCCGTTCGAGACGGCGAGAAACTTGCGGAAAAAACCCTCAACGGCAGACTCGGCATTCTCGGGGGTATCTCCATTCTCGGCACCACGGGCGTCGTTATCCCTTTTTCCTGCTCGGCCTGGATCCACTCCATCTGGCGAGGCATTGACGTGGCGCGTGCGACCGGCTGCACTCACGTGCTCGGCGCTACCGGGAACACCTCTGAAAAAGCGGGACAGGCGCTGTATGAACTGCCCGAGACCGCGTTGATCGACATGGGGGATTTCATCGGCGGCATGTTGAAATATCTGCGCAGCCACCCGGTCGAACGGGTAACGATTGCTGGTGGCGTCGCCAAGATGACGAAGCTCGCCCAGGGGATGCTCGACGTGCACTCCAAAAAAGGTCTTGCCGATCTCGATGCGCTGGCGGCGCTGGCAGGGGAGGCAGGTGGCGATGGGGAACTCGCTGACGCCATTCGCAGCGCCAACACCGTCGCCCATGCCTTCCAGCTGGCCGATCGCAACGCTATCGATCTTGGCGCGATCGTTGCTGAAAAAGCCTGGGTGACCGCCGCGGCGGCGCTGAGGACGCCGGCCATAGCACTGGATATCCTGGTTTTCGATCGTCAGGGCGCGTTGAAGGGACGCACCGCCTCCACCCCGTCGCATCAGCCCGCCGCATCCTCCTTTGGAGACCGGAAGCGGCGTACATAGTCTGCACTGTAGAGTGCGCTTTCACGAAAATCCGTCGAGGCCAAACCACGACCGACGAAGATCAGCGCCGTGCGCTCGACAGGCTCGGCCGCAAGCTTGCCTTCGATATCGAACAGGCTACCGCGAATGACCCGCTCATCCGGCCAGGACGCCCGCACGACAATGGCGACGGGGCAATCGGAACCATAAAGCGGCGTCAATTCTTCCACGACCCTGCCGATGGCATGAATGGCAAGATGGATGGCAAGCGTCGCGCCCGTCGCGCCGAAAGCCTGCAGCGTCTCACCATCGGGCATCTTCGATGCACGCCCGGAAATCCGCGTCAGCACAAGGCTCTGCGCCACTTCCGGCACCGTCAGTTCGCGTTGCAAGGCGGCGGCGGCGGCGGCGAAGGAAGGAACCCCGGGCGTCACGCTGTAATCGAGCCCCAGCTGCTCCAGCCGGCGGATCTGTTCGCCCATTGCGCTCCAGACGGAAAGGTCGCCGGAGTGCAACCGTGCAACGTCCTTGCCTTCCCTTGCTGCCGCGATGAATTCCGCCTCGATCTCATCCAGCGAAAGTGCGGCCGTATCGACAATACGCGCGCCCGGCGGGCAATAGTCGATCAGCGCCTTCGGAACCAGCGAGCCGGCATAAAGGCAGACCGGGCACGCCGCGATAAGATCGCGCCCGCGCACCGTAATGAGATCGGCGGCGCCCGGACCGGCACCGATGAAATGAACCGTCATTCGTGTTCTCCATGTTCGATCGCGCAGCCGCCATCCTCTGGGGCGGCACCGTCAGCGGTTGCGATGGCCACCGTCACATCGCCGTGTACGAGCCGCGGCGCGACCAGCCTTGCATTCTCTCCCACTGCCGCAAGCGCCGCGGTTTCGCTCACGCTCGGCAAACCGGACCGCTCGAAACTTGCGCGTGAAAACGTCAGCGTTTTCGAGATAACCGCGTCAAGCCGGTGCTGCGCGACGATTTCGAGCGACAGGGAAAGGGTTTTCGCCGCTTCCGCAAGGCCGGCTTCCCGCGATTTAAGTGGCGCAGTTGCCAGACGGTCGGCCTTGACGCCAAAATCCTGCTCGGCAGCGCGCAAGGCAGCGATGATCATCCCCGCCGTCGCTCCCTTGCGGCAGCCTATGCCAGCCACGATCACCATGGCTTCACCCAGCTCCACTGGGTCACCGGCATGGCCGGACGCCACCCCGACATTGAACCGACAGCCGCCGCCCGCGACACATCCAGCCTTACGATCGAACCGCCGAGCCTCGCATGCGCGGCCAGCAGAACTGCCTCCATTTCCAACGTCACGGCATTGGCGACCAGACGCCCACCGGATTTCAATGCCCCCACGGCCCCATCGAATACACCCGCTTCACTGCCGCCGCCGCCAATGAAGATTGCGTCCGGACGGGGTAACCCTTCAAAAGCGTCGGGAGCGGAACCGATCATGACCTCAAGCCCGGGAACACCGCAGACGTCGGCATTAAACGTTATGCGTTCCGCCCTTGCCGGGTGCTGCTCTATGGCAATGGCGCGGAGCGAAGGGTGCGACAGCATCCATTCAATACCGATCGAGCCGGAACCCGCACCGATATCCCAAAGCAGTTCGCCGCGGCGTGGCGCCAGCGAGGACAGGGTCACAGCCCGGATTTCGCGTTTGGTGATCTGCCCGTCATGTTCGAACAGGCCATCGTCAAGTCCGTGCGCAAAGGGCAGGACACGTGCGCCTTGATCCGCAACAACGTCAATTGCCACGACATTCAGCGCATTGACGTCCTCAACGGCGAAATCGCTCGCCGGGACGCGGTGCGATCTTTCCCGTTCTCCTCCCAAAGCCTCGAGCAGAGTGAATTCCGACCGGCCGAAACCGGAGGCAGACAGCAATTTTGCGATCAAAGCCGGGTCACGCTCGTCCGACGTCAGCGCTATGATGCGGGTGCCGGGATGGAGATGCGGCCGCAAAAGGTCGATGGGTCGGCCGTGCAGCGAAACGCACTCGACCGATTGCAGCGGCCAGCCGAGCCGGGAAGCCGCGAGAGAAAAGGCCGAAGGCGAAGGATACGATGCAACCTCTCGGACAGGGACGTTTCTCAGAAGCGTGACGCCCACACCGTAGAAGAATGGATCACCGGATGCCAGCACGCAAACCCTCCTGCCGCGCAGCGCCAGAACGTCCCTCATCTCCACGTCGAATGGCACGGGCCAGGCCCGCGCCTCGCCCTGAATGGCCGCAGCTGCCAGGTCCAGATGACGTTTGCCGCCAAAGACAATTTCGGCGGCCTCGATTGCCCGCAGCGCATTTTTACCGAGCCCGTCAAGCCCGTCCTCGCCGATGCCGACGATGGAAAGCCAGCGCGTTGCTTCCTTTTCGGTGGAAGCCTTGCCCGTTCCGGAATATTCAGAGGTCATGACACGCTCCATACTCATTCTTGGCGGCACGACCGATGCCCGCCTCCTGGCCGGCCGGCTGGGCGAAGATTCCACCTATCGCGTCCTGCTCTCCATGGCGGGCCGCACGATCTCCCCGGTGGAACAGCCCGTACCCATGCGCAGTGGCGGCTTCGGCGGTGCGGCGGGGCTGGCGGATTTCATCCGCGCCGGGAATTTCGATATTCTGGTGGATGCGACCCATCCCTATGCCGCCAGAATTTCCGCCAATGCCGTGGAGGCGTCGAAGCGCGCCGGCGTTCCGCTCATCAGGCTTTCGCGTCCCGCCTGGCAGCGTCAGCCGGGCGATAACTGGCAAAGTGTCGAGAGCATCGATCAGGCGGTCGTCGCGCTTGGCGGCCAAGGCAGATGCGTGTTTCTGGCGCTCGGTCGACAGGAGCTTCTTCCTTTTGAGGCCGCGCCCCAGCACAACTATCTCATCCGCAGCGTCGATCCCGTGGAACCGCCGCTGAAGTTGCCGGATGCGCGTTACATCACTGCACGCGGTCCTTTCGCAACGGAGGACGAAATCCGTATGCTGGAAGAAAACCGCATTGAGGTCGTGATATCGAAGAACTCGGGTGGCGCAGCAAGTTACGGCAAGATCGAAGCGGCCAGACAACTCCATCTGCCGGTTATCATGATCGAGCGGCCGAGGCAGTCGCACGACACGGCCGCCACAAGCGTAACGGTGCCGGATATAGCGACTGCGCTCACCGCCATCCACCATCAGTTTTCTCTTTTCGAAAAACGAGGCGAATAAACGATCGGTTCTTTTCCGGGACGTTCGATCAAACGCGTTTCTTCCGAACCGACAATGACACAGGTCGCCATGTCTGCCATGTCGCTCGACGCCTCCGATAGCGGCACGACCCGTATGCGCTCATCCAGGCGGCCTGCCGCCCTGCCGAAGATCACCGGCACCGATCCGGGCAGATGCACCCGCAACAGGTCAAACGCCGTGCCGAGCTGATGCGGCCGCGCCTTGCTGACAGGATTATAGAAGGCCATCACGAAACCCGCCTGCGCCGCTGCGATCAGTCGTTTCTCGATGATTCCCCATGGTTTGAGATTGTCCGACAGTGAAATGGCGCAAAAATCATGCCCAAGCGGCGCACCAGCTCTTGCCGCCACCGCCAGCATCGCCGTCACGCCCGGCACGACGGAAACATCGATATCGCGCCATTCGGATGGACCATTTTCGATTGCCTCGCAGATGGCCGCCGCCATGGCGAAAACACCGGGATCACCACCGGAAACCACGCAGACCCTGCCACCTTCGGCCGCAAGCCGAAGAGCCTGTTCAGCGCGGGAGATCTCCTCACGATTATCGGAGGCATGACGGCGCTGATGGGGACCAAGCGACAGCCGGTCGAGATAAGGAATATAGCCGAAAAAATCGTCGGATGCCGCGACAGCGGCGAGCGCCTCCGGCGTCGCCTGTGCAGCATTACCGGGTCCCAGTCCGACGACGACGAGCTTGCCGGTCATGGTGCTTCACCCGGGCCGGGCCTCGTTTTCCAGCCAGGTACAAGAACCAGCGAAAAGTAGGGTGCAGGCGAAGCATCCCGCTCGATGAGCCGCACTGCATGGCTGTTGGCCATGGTGCCGCGCTCGACATAAAGCGCCTGTTCGAGCCTGCCGGCCTTTTCCAGTGCACGGCGGATTTTGGGCAGGTTGCGCCCGACTTTCATGATGACCGCCCCGTCCGTGCCGGAAAGACGGTCAGAAAGAACATCTTCTGCAAGCGTTCCAGGAAGCACGCTCAGAATATCGTCTCCCTGCACCAGCGGCAGCCCAGCCATGGACCAACAGCCGGACATGGCGGTGATGCCGGCTACGACTTCCGCCTGATAGGACGGCGCAAGCCGCAGATGCAGATGCATATAGGAGCCATAGAACAGCGGATCGCCTTCCGAGAGCACGGCAACATTCCTGCCGGCTTCGAGATGTGCTGCAATGTCCTTCGCCGACTGATCGAAAAATCGGGCGATCGCATCGCGATAATCCTCACCGTTCTTGTCGCTTTCAACCGTGACGGGGTAAACCAACGGCATTTCAAGCGTGCCCGGACGGATAAAGGCCTCGACGATACCACGGCCGTTGCCGCTACTGCCCTTTTTGCAGAAGAAAGCCAGAACGTCGGCTGCCTCGATGGCACGCACCGCTTTCAGCGTCAGCAGTTCAGGATCGCCGGGACCGGTGCCGACGCCGACGAGTTTCCCCTTACGATGTTCAAAAAGAGCCGCGCTCACAGGCCCGCCCTCGCAACCGCGTTGACGGCGGCAGCCGTCATGGCCGAGCCGCCCATGCGTCCCTTGACGATGGCGTAGGGAATGCCGAGCGTACTGACTTCCAACGCATCCTTCGATTCCGCTGCGCCGACGAAACCGACCGGCATGCCGATGATGGCGGCGGGGCGAGGCGCGCCCTTTTCGAGCATCTCCAGAAGATAGAACAGGGCTGTTGGCGCGTTGCCGATCGCCACCAGAGCACCGTTCATGTGCTCCGCCCAGAGATCAAGCGCGGCGGCCGAACGTGTATTGCCGATGGACCTCGCAATGTCGGGCGTGCGCGGATCACGAAGTGTGCAGATGACCGCATTGGCGGCTGGCAGGCGCGCGCGCGTCACACCATGGGCGACCATTTCCGCATCGCAAAGGATGGGCTTGCCCGCAAGGAGTGCGCCACGCGCGGCAGAGACAAAATCCGGGGAGAAACGGAAATGGGCGGCGGCCTCAACCAGCCCGCAGGCATGAATCATGCGAATGGCGATGTCCGCCTGATCTTCGGCAAAAGCGGACAAATCCGCTTCCTCGCGTATTATGGCGAAGGAGCGCTCATAGATCGCATTGCCATCGCGAATATAGTCATAGTCGGTCATCGGTCATCCTGTCGAAGCGCCGCGACAATTGCCTGCCTGCCCAGACGGGCAAACAGGCCAGCGGCGTTTTCCCCGGGCTTATGTTCTTTTTCATAAAGACGGGCAAGCCGCGAAAGCGCCGCTCTTTGTTGTGCAAAGGGTAAAATGCCGTCCGGAAAATCGCCGGCGCGGCCAAAAATCGAAAAAGCCATGCCATTATCGGAACCTGAAAAGGTCAGAAGCGACGGCGCGGGATGGGCGCAGCCTTTGCCACATCCGGAAATATGCAGGGTCACGGAACCGTCGAGCAGCGGGGCGCAAGCGCCTGCCGCAAAGGAAGCCAGTTCGTGAGTAGGATAAAAGGCCGACGCGCAACCGGGAGCGCCGGGACAGACTGCTATGGAAGATCGCCCGTCGCCGGCAGCCGTGACGAAACCCGATGTTCCGGCACTCGCAAGCAGTGCGCCGCACGCGCGCTGGGAACCGAAAAACAGCAGGCTATGATTTATCGCTGGCCGAAGAGACTGAATACCGAGCACGGCGGCCGCTTCGCAGAGACGCGCTATATCAGCGGCTTTGATCTGACTGAAGGCAGGCGCGACGCCTGCAGCAAAACCGGCCCCGCCTGCGGCCATCAAACCCAAAGGCACGAGGGACCGGGATGCCTCGCTTCCGGCCAGATCCACCAGATGATCACCACAGATCGCTTCAATCATCTTCCGATCCAGATCGCGACCGCGGGCGAGCGGACCTTTTTTTGCCAGAAGCGCGAGCAATTCAAGGACGACACCAGCTGCGGCGCCGGCGCCAACCAGCCCCGCATCCACTGAGCTGCTTTCCGGACCGCCCACAAACAGGCGCCAGAAGACCTGCCCTTCCAGACGCTGTGCTTTCAGGCGGATGTCAGCGAGCAAATCTCCCATGGAGACATATCCGCCACCGTCGATCACCACAGACATTTTGGCGGCGAGTTTTTCAGCAAGTCCCGGCGCTTTTGCCTCCCGGCGAATCTCGTCTGCAAGAGAACGGCCATCGGCAATTTCCGTCTCGTCACGACCGGATAAGGGCGACACCTCAACCGCCAGCCCATCGCGAAGCGGTAGACCAAGCGCCAGAACCTCTTTTTCCAGAAAGCGCGCGCTCTCGGGCGACAGACCGCGAAATTGCAGGCTGCCCCGGGCGGTAATGTCCATCAAGCCATTGCCATGGAAATCCGAAAGATCGCAAAGCCTCTTCATCTCAAGGGGCGTGATATCCTCTTCGAATGCGATCCGTGACAGGAGACCATCGCCGGTGGGCATGGGTGCAGAGAGAGCCGGGCATGCGCCGCGGCGGCTGACTGGCTGAACGGGATTGAATAAGGCCGTCATCACGCGCCGACCCTTTCCGGACGGGGCAAAAGCAGCATTTCAAGCTCCGCATCCACCGCGTTTCGGCGACTGTGCCACAGGCCGCGGCGGCGGGCGGACAAGAAACGTTCCGCCATCACCCGCGCTGCCTTCGGGTTTTCGCGCAGGATGAAATCGCGCACCGCTTCATTGCCGAAATAGGCATCGTAAAGGGCTTCAATCAACGATGACGACACCGCATTGGTGGTTTCGGCAAAGCCGACCAGCCGGTCCACCGTCTCGGCAAACTCCGCCGCACCGCGTGGACCATGTCGCATCTGGCCTTCGATGAAGCGCGGATTGACGGCGCGGGCCCGCACCACCCGCGTCAAGGCCTGTGTCATCGATCTTGCCCGTGGGCGCGCCGGATCGGTCGTATCCAGCGCCACGATATCGGCAACGCCTCCAAATACAGCCTTGGCAGCGGAAAAGCCGCCAATGAAAGCGACATCGGAAGAACCGTCCAGAAGATCGCGGCCGGGATCATCGCCGGTGTGAACCAGAAGATCAGCCCGGCGCACCGCCTGCGCAAATCCGGCATCCTCGAAAATCTCCAGCCCGTCCGCACCTCCGAATGCGTGACTTGCCGCATCTAAGTAGGCTTTACCCAGTTCCTCGCGTTCGTCCCATTTGCCGCTGGCGAGCTTCTCCTCAATACCGGCACCATAGGTGCCGGGCGCAGAGCCGAAAATCCGCGGTGGTATATGACCGAGCAGAACCGCCTCTTCCGCAAGCGGATTGTCGCCCGGCGCTTCTTCACGCCGCGCCACGGCCTTGGCGGCAGCATCGAGAAGCGCGATCAGCGCAGGAAACATATCCCGAAACAGACCGGAAATGCGGAACGTGACATCAACGCGTGGACGGCCGAGGCTGGCCGGCGGCAGCACCTCGATGCCGGTAACGCGGCCGGTGCCGGCGTCGTAAATTGGCCGCGCTCCCATCAGGTGCAGCGCCTGCGCCACATCCTCGCCGCCGTTGCGAAGACTGGCACTTCCCCAGAGATCGAACACCAGATGTTTCGGCCAATCCCCGTGGCTCTGCAGATGATGACGGAGCACCTCTTCGCCGGCCATGCGCCCGAGTTCAAAAGCGGTGGGCGTCGGCATCGTGCGCGGATCCGCTGCATAAAGATTGCGGCCCGTGGGAAGTACATCGATCCGGCCCCGTGCCGGTGCGCCGGAAGGACCGGGAGCAACGTGCCGGCCATCGAGTGCGGCAAGCAAGGCCGCCTTCTCGGCCCGGGCGCTTTGAAGTCTCAGAGGATCAGCCTCACCTTGGGCGCAGCGGCCGAAAATGTGTTGGCCGTCCTTGATCGCAAAATCCTTGAGATCACAGAGAAAGGCGTCGATGCGTGAGAGGGCGGCGTCGGCATCGTCCTTCGTATTCACGCCGGCCTCGGTTGCAAGCCCGGTTTCCTGCGCTTTTTCAATGATCAGCTTCGCCAGCCGGTCGCGACGTCGCCGATCGAGCCCATCGGCCTGCGCATATTCGTCGACCAGCTGTTCAAGCGCCAGTTGTTCCGGCGAAAGCCCGGCATTAACCAGCACCGGCGGAATATGGCCGATGGTGACGGCTGCAATACGCCGTTTCGCCACCGCCGCCTCACCGGGATTGGAAACGATAAACGGATAAATCACCGGCAGCGGACCAGTGACAATTTCCGGAAAGCACTTGCGGGAAAGCGCCACTGTCTTGCCCGGCAGCCATTCCAGCGTACCGTGCGCGCCCACATGCACGATGGCATGGGCGGATGCGACGCGCTGCATCCATGCGCCGAAGGCAACAAGCGCGTGGCGCGGAGGCAGGGCGGGATCGTGATAGTCAACCCGGCGGTCCTCATTGCGCCCCCTGTCCGGCGCAAGCGCCACGAAGACCTGGCCGAAACGCGCGACGCGAAAACGAAACCCGCCATCGGCAAAAGCTTCATCACTTTCCGCAGCTCCCCATGTCGCACTCAAGGAGGCCGCGGCATCATCAGGCAAACCCGAAAGAAAACCTCGATAGTCCGCAAGGTCGATCGTCGCTTCCTGCTGCTCAAGGCGATCGAGCAGCGCCCTCGCTGTTTCAGGAATATCTTCGACGCAATAGCCGGCATCAGCAAGATCTCGCAGCATTTCGAGCACGCTTTGCGGCACATCCAGACCAACGGCATAACCGGTTCGCCCCGGGGCTGCACCCGGATAATCCGGCATCAGAACGACAATGCGCCGCTCCTCCGGCGAGGTATTTTTCAGACGCAGGAAGGCCGCGATGCGGCTTGCCACCTGTTCGACACGATCCGCCTCCGGCATGTTTACGAGACTGATACCGCCATCGGTCCGAGGCTGCTTGAAGGAAATCACGCCTGCGAAAATCCGGCCATCCAGTTCAGGCAGCACAATATGCATGGCAAGATCGGACGGGTTTAGTCCACGCGCATTCGCCGCCCAGCCGTCGCGGCGGGTCGTCGCCATTGCGACCTGGAAAACGGGAACGCCAAGCCGATCGAACAGCGTATGGCCATCGGCATCGCTCTGACTCGCAAAGGCCGTCGCAGCAAGGATGGCAGCCGGCTGAATATCTCTCAGCGCCTTTTCGAGAAAGCGAAGGGCGTCGCCATCCTTCAGGCCGCTGACAAAAATCGGCACCGGGGAGAAACCGCGCTCGCAAAGCGCGTGAAAGAGCGCATCCACCGGCGCTGCATCCGCAGCCAGCAACATGGAGCGATAAAAGACAATAGGCAGAACGGGCGCGGCAGCCGGGAAGCCAGAGCAGGCCTCCATTTGCCCTAACACCCCCAACCCCGGCCGATAAAAGCCGGCTTTCGGCAATGGCTCAGCTTCTATCATCGGCCATGCGTCATCTCTTGCCAGAGCGGCGAGGCCACCGGCAAGGCGACCCATATTCTCTCTTCCGCCTTCGCGGAAAAAGGAAAGGACGGATGCCAGGATGTGCGTGTCCACGGTCGACGCCGCTTCGAGCTTTTCGTCCCTTTCACTGCATTCGCCGGGCAGAAGCAGAAGCTTTATGCCACGTCGGCGCGCCATGCTGGAAAGCTGATCAACTCCATAACGCCAGCGTTCCGCTCCACCGAGGATTCGGACAAGGATGACCGTGGCATGCTCCGCCGTCTTTTCGATCCACAGGTCAACCGACATGGGATGGCGAAGCTCGGCGAGGTTTGCGGCGGACAGGCTGGGGAGCACACTGTCCGCCTGTCGCCACGCCTGCTCAAGCCCGGCAAGATCGCTTGTCGAAAACGACAGCATCACCACATCCGATCGAGGCTGGTTGAGGTCAACCGGCTCGATCAGATCGTCAAGAGACGAGGATGTGGTGGCAAGAATATGCATCGTCAGGCGGCCAGCATCTGTTCGATCTTTTCGCGATTGATGCCCTTTTCGCCGATAATGACCAGTCGGCTGCGGCGCTGCTCGCCCGCTGCCCAGGGGCGGTCGTAATAATGATTGACCCGGCTTCCGACCGCCTGCACCTGCAGACGCATGGGCTTGGCGGAAACTTCGACGAAGCCCTTGATGCGCAGGACGTTTTCAGCCGCAGCCGTTTCGGCAATGCGCGCCGCCAGTGCTTCCGGATCGGCCACAGCCGGCAGGTCGATGACGAAGCTGTCGAAATCGTCGTGTTCATGGTCGAGTTCACCGTCATGGTGGGTGCGGCGGTTTTCGATATCCTCTTCAACGGCAAGACCAAGACCGATCAGCACGGCGGGGTCGATGGCGCCATTGGAGGCCACAACGATCTTCGCCGCCTTCGGCAGATGTTCGAGCACATGCGCCCTCGCCTTGTCGAGACCGGCTTCATCAAGGAGATCGGCCTTGGTGAGAACGATGAGATCGGCGCAGGCGACCTGGTCCTCGAAAACTTCCTCAACCGGATCATCGTGATCAAGCGCCTCGTCATTGGCCCGCTGAGCAGCGAGCGCCTCCATGTCGTGCGCGACCTTTCCTTCAGCAAGGGCGGCGCCATCCACCACGGCCACGACGGCGTCCACGGTCACGCGGCTCTTGATGGCCGGCCATTGGAAAGCCTGGACCAGCGGCTTAGGCAGGGCAAGACCAGAGGTCTCGATCAGGATATGCTCCACCTTCGGCTGGCGGCTGAGAATTTGTTCGATCGCGGGCTGGAAATCGTCAGCCACCGTGCAGCAGATACAGCCGTTGGCCAGTTCGACGATGTTTTCTTCCGGGCAGCTTTCAATGCCGCAGCCTTTCAGGATTTCGCCGTCGATACCGATATCGCCGAATTCATTGACGATGATTGCGAGCCGCTTGCCGTCCAGCTTTTCCAGAAGACCACGCAACAGCGTCGTTTTTCCCGCCCCTAGAAAACCGGTGACGATGGTGCAGGGAACGCGGTCCAGATGGTTACTCATGATCTCTCCTCGGTAAAATCGAATGGGGGAATGCGCGCCACCATGCCGCGCTTTAATGGTTCGGGGCGGCCGCGCCAGGGCATCAGGCCATCTGAAGACGCAGAAAGAAGCCGCGCGCCGGTCAGCAGGTCCCCTGCATCGTCGGGTGTCAGCCCACCAAACACATAGGACCAGCCATTGGCGCTGCGCAGCACGGCACTGAGGCCACGTTTGCAGTTGGCGAGACAATTGACGGAACCGACCGCGATGCCGGACGCTTCCGCCTCTGCGGTGACGGCCTCGGCAAGACGTGAACCGGCACGTGGCTCGGCGCTGGGATCAGCTTCGTCGCGACAGCTTCGGCAAACGAAAACGACCACACCGGACGCCGTTTCATCCTGCGCGTTTCCACCAGCAAATGAAGATGTCGCTGAAATATCCAAACCGTATCGTTCCCGCGCCAAGTCAAATTCTTCGGGGTGCGGATATCGAAAACGGTATGCGCACAGGCACAGACCGGCTGTTCGACGTTATCGACTGACCGGAGCACCCCGCCCGGTAGACGTTTTTCCTGAAGCGGCAGGTCTCCTGGCTTGCGGCTCGATGAGCGCCCGGACACCGCCTTCCCGAACCATCTCTCTGGTCCAGTGGCTTTACGGTGCGGGCTTGCCGCTTACAGTTGCGGGGGCAGCCACGGAATGACCCGTTTCAGGGTGGAACCGTGTTCCCTCTTAGCTTTTCCCGTTGCCGGGGAAAGACCGTCAGTTCCTTACCCTTAGGCCGAACAGGCTTTGGGGTCAATGCCGCCCCCCGTGGCTCGCGCATTGCCGGGTGCGGCAAATTGGGTATAGTCGCCGCTCCGAAGGGCAGGGATAAGTTCCCGGCTGCTGGAGTGAAGAAGGAATATGCGATGACACGCGACATCAGCGACAACGAAGCCGAGCGCCATCGGCAGAAAATGGTCAACCGCAAGACGGTGCAGGATGCCGAAGTCGCGGCAAAGACCATCGAAAAAGGTCTACTGATGATCAATACCGGCCCCGGCAAGGGCAAGTCCACGGCCGCCTTCGGCCTTGCGTTGCGTATGCTCGGCATCGGGCGCAGGGTCGGCGTCGTGCAATTCATCAAGGGTGCATGGTCGACCGGCGAACAGCAGGCGCTGGCTCTGTTCGGTGACAAGGTGGTGTGGCGTACCATGGGTGAAGGCTTCACCTGGGATACGCAGGATCTGAAGCGCGATGTTGCCGCTGCCGCGAAGGCGTGGGAAGAAGCCGTGACACTGATGGCTGACCAGACGATCGGCCTGCTGATACTCGACGAACTGAATATCGCATTGCGTTATGATTACCTGCCGCTTGATGAGGTCGTGACGACGCTGGCCAGCCGCCGGCCCGATCTGCACATCATCGTCACCGGCCGCAATGCCAAGCAACCGCTGATAGACGCCGCCGACATGGTGACGGAGATGACGCTGGTAAAACATCATTTCAAGGCGGGCGTGAAAGCACAGCCAGGGATAGAATTCTGACATGGCCGCACGGGTTCTGATGTTTCAGGGAACCGGCTCGGATGTCGGCAAATCGCTGATGGTGGCCGGTCTAGCCCGCGCCTTCGTCAGGCGCGGCCTGTCCGTCATGCCGTTCAAACCACAGAACATGTCGAATAATGCGGCCGTTACCGCCGACGGCGGCGAGATCGGCCGAGCACAGGCGCTGCAGGCGCGGGCCGCTGGCGTACCCCTCTCTGTCCACATGAATCCGGTTCTTCTGAAACCGCAGAGCGAGACCGGGGCACAGGTGGTGGTTCAGGGCAAAATCGCCGGCAATGCCAGGGCAGCCGATTACCAGCACCTGAAAGCCGGGTTGATGCCGCGCGTGCTGGATAGCTTCAACCGCCTGAAACAACAGGCCGATCTGGTGCTGGTGGAGGGGGCGGGCAGCGCATCCGAAATCAATCTGCGTGCCAATGATATCGCCAATATGGGGTTTGCGAGAGCTGCTGACGCGCCTGTGATCCTCATCGGCGATATCGACCGCGGCGGCGTCATCGCCAGCCTTGTCGGTACCAAAGTCGTACTCGAACCTGACGATGCGGCGATGATCGAAGGTTTCATCGTCAACCGCTTTCGCGGTGATCCCGCGTTGTTTTCGGACGGCATGCGGATAATTCAGAAAAGGACAGGCTGGGCGTCGATAGGCCTTCTGCCGCATTTCTCCGATGCCACGAAACTGCCGGCTGAGGACGCGCTCGGTCTTTCCGCCCCGGCTGAGCGAAAACCCGGCGCAAAGATCCGCATCGCCGTGCCGATCCTGCCGCACATTTCCAATTTCGATGATCTCGACCCTCTGGACATGGAGCCGGACGTGGAACTGATCCGCGTGCGGCCGGGCGAGACCATTCCCGCCGATTGCCGGCTGGTTTTGCTGTGCGGTTCGAAATCCACCATTGCCGATCTCGCCGTGCTGAAAGATGCGGGTCTGGACATCGACATAAAGGCGCATGTGCGCCGCGGCGGCTACGTTCTCGGCCTTTGCGGTGGCTACCAGATGCTCGGAAAAACCGTTGCGGATCCTGACGGTATCGAGGGACCACCTGCGACTGTCGACGGGCTCGGTCTGCTTGATGTCGACACGGTTTTGACGGGTGACAAGCGACTCGTTTCCGTTCAAGGCGTGAGCTTTGATGGTGTTGGTTTATCCGGCTACGAAATGCATGTCGGGGAAACCACGGGAGCAGCAGGCAATCTGGCGTTTTCGACGATCGACGGCCATTACGATGGAAGCATCTCACCCGACGGCCGTGTCTTCGGCACCTATATTCATGGCCTTTTTGCTCATGATAGCCAGCGCGGCGCATGGTTGGAGCGTCTCGGCGGGTGCGGCACCGACCTGAACTATGATGCGCAGGTGGATGCGGTTCTCGACCGTCTGGCTGCGCATATGGAACAGCACCTCGATCTCGACGGTCTGCTGGCTATAGCGCGATAAGGATCGCCAGAAGTCCGAATAGGCCGATCAGCAACAGGTCCGCAATCCGTGCCAGCCGCAACGCCGTGCGAATATCGCCGGCGACCAGCGCAGACCTTCCGCCGTCCCCCATGAAACGCGCTTCGATCATCTGTCCGCCGTAAGAACGCGGTCCGGCAAGCGCAAAACCCAGCGCGCCGGCAAGCGCCGCCTCCGGCCAGCCTGCATTGGGAGAGCGGTGGTGGCGCGCATCGCGACGGATCGCGGCAATGGCCGCTTTTGGCGACGCGCCCTCGACAAAAAATGCGGCGACCACAAACAGGCTGCCGCTCAATCTCGAAGCGGGCAGATTGATGAGATCGTCAAGCCGGGCCGAAGCCCAGCCGAACGCTTCATGGCGAGGCGAACGATGACCGATCATGCTGTCGGCCGTATTGACCGCCTTATAAGCCGCACCACCTGGCAGGCCCAGAAGCCCCATCCAGACGGCAGGGGCGACGATGCCATCGGAAAAGTTCTCGGCGAGACTTTCGATCGCCGCCCGGCAGATCGCCGCCTCATCCAGCTTTTGCGGGTCGCGGCCGACGATCATCGAGACAGCCTTGCGGCCACCCTCAACTCCTTCACGCTCCAGCGCAGTCGCAACCGCCTCCACATGCTGCTCCAGACTTTTCTGTGCCGGAAGCGAAGCACCTAGGATGGCGACCGCCAGAAGTCCGAAGGGCAGGAAAAGCAGAACAGATTGCGCAAACCATGCAAGGATCACCGTCAGCCCGACAAAAACAACCAGCGCCACAACACCCGCGGCCTTGCGCCGTGAAAATGACGCGCTGTCCCGGTTCCATTTTTGGTCCAGCAGCGCGATAAGCGAACCGACCCAGGTGACAGGATGGCCGATATGTTTGAACAGCCAGTCCGGATAACCGGTCAGGCGTTCGATCACGAGCGACAGGAAAGCGAGAGCGAGGAACATGGGCGAGACAATATCAGAAATGGCACAGGCTGCGATCCGCCACGGCGGCAATCTCGGCAGAGCGCGCCTGATGTTTCCAGACGCGTCTGAACCGTGGATCGACCTTTCGACCGGAATCAACCCGCATCCCTATCCGTATTCTGCCATTCCCGCCAGCGCATTCGCTCGCCTGCCGGAGCCCGAGACGGCCGACTATCTGAAACGGCTGGCCGCACCCCATTTCGGCGCACCCTCCGCCCGACATGTCACGCT
This sequence comes from Agrobacterium sp. FDAARGOS_525, assembly GCF_003938925.1. NCBI lineage: Bacteria > Pseudomonadati > Pseudomonadota > Alphaproteobacteria > Hyphomicrobiales > Rhizobiaceae > Agrobacterium > Agrobacterium sp. FDAARGOS_525. The sequence continues at coordinate 946,340 of NZ_RKIU01000003.1, forward strand.
ATCGCCCGGCACCCAGATGCTCATGCCGCTGCTGGCTCAAACCGCACTTGCCCGGGGCGCCAAGAGCGGCGCAGTGCTGTCACCTGCCTACGCGGAACATGCCCGCACCGCACGCATGGCCGGGCTGACCATGAGGGAAGTGGAGCATGTCAGCGACCTGATCGCTCACGACTACGTGGTGGTGGTCAATCCCAACAATCCCGACGGACGTATCATCGATCGCGAAACTCTTTTGCGGCTCGCCGATTCAATGCATCGAAACGGCGGCCTGCTGGTGGTGGATGAAGCCTTCATCGAAACCGGAGGCGCCGAGAGCCTTGCGGATAGCGTTGATCGGCATGCTCTGGTCGTCCTTCGTTCCTTCGGCAAATTTTATGGCCTGGCGGGAATCCGGCTTGGTTTTGCAATTGCGCACCCTGATATCGCTGCGGGGTTGGAGGCGAGGCTCGGCCCATGGGCGGTTTCCGGCCCGGCGCTGCACATTGCTACGGAAGCCTTGGCGGATGGAACGTGGCAATCTGCGATGCGGCTGCGTCTCGCGGATGAAGCACGGCGCATGAATTGCCTTTTGGAAAAAGCGGGTCTGAACGGGGTTGGCGGCACGCCTCTGTTCACACTGGTGCGGGACGAGCGTGCCAAGGCCCTGTTCGACCATCTCGGCCGTCTCGGGATACTCGTGCGCATTTTCGATGAAAGGCCGGACGACATCCGTTTCGGCCTTCCGGGTAACGACGCTGAGTGGCAGCGCCTTCAAGCGGCGCTGCTCTCTTTCGATCATCCCTCGAAAGTGTAGGTTTCAATCGACTCCGGCTTCATTTCGATGGAGAAACCCGGCAGTTTCGGCGGCATATAAGCGGCGTCTCTGATATCGCAGGGCTCGATGAAATGCTCGTGTAGGTGATCCACATATTCGATGACGCGACCTTCCTTGGTGCCTGAAACCACCAGATAGTCGATCATCGACAGGTGCTGCACATATTCGCAAAGCCCGACGCCGCCAGCATGCGGCCAGACCGGCAGATTGTATTTGGCGGCAATCAGCAGCACCGCCAGCACTTCGTTGAGGCCACCCATACGGCAGCTGTCGATCTGCACCACATCGATCGCGCCTTCAGCGATGAACTGCTTGAACATGATGCGGTTCTGGCACATTTCGCCCGTCGCCACCTTCACGGAACCAATGGCTGCGCGAATCTTACGATGGCCGGCGACATCATCCGGGCTGGTCGGTTCTTCGATGAAGAAGGGCTTGGAAAAGGCGAGCTTATTCACCCACTCGATTGCCTGGTCCACTTCCCACACCTGATTGGCATCGATCATCAAATAACGGTCGGGGCCGATCACCTCGCGGGCAATGGTGAGACGGCGAATGTCATCCTCCAGATCACGTCCAACCTTCATCTTCACATGGTTGAAACCGGCATCGATGGCTTCCTGGCAAAGACGGCGCAGCTTGGCGTCGTCATAACCGAGCCAGCCTGCGGAAGTCGTATAGCAGGCGTAACCTTCGCTCTTCAGCGTCTCGATGCGTTCCTTTTTGCCGCTTTCGGCTTTCTTGAGAATTGCGAGCGCCTCGTCCCGGGTCAGCACGTCAGTGAGATAACGGTAATCAACGATATCGGCGATTTCTTCAGCGCTCATATCAGCCACCAGCTGCCACACAGGCTTGCCGGCTTTCTTGGCCAGCAAATCCCACACCGCGTTGACAACGGCGCCGGTGGCGAGATGCATCGCACCCTTGTCGGGGCCGATCCAGCGCAGCTGACTGTCGCTGGTCAGATGCCGCCAATATTTGCCGGGGTTCTCAGTGACCGTGGCAAGATCGGTGCCGACGACGAGGTGACGCATCGCTTCGATGGCCATGCAGCAAATATCGTTGCCCCGGCCGATGGTGAAGGTCAGCCCGTGGCCTTTAAGACCCGGCTCATCCGTGTCGAGAATGACATAAGCCGCCGAATAATCCGGGTCGGGGTTCATCGCATCGGAGCCGTCCAGGCTCTGGGATGTGGGGAAACGCAGGTCGAAAACACGCAGATCAGTAATTTTTGTCATGGCCGTTTACTCGCGGTCAGTGCCTATGGAAATCGTTCAGTCGTGGTGGAAGGTCTCTTCCATCATAGCCCACCACTCGCCGTCCCTGCGGGTTTCGAGCGGTTTCTGGCAGGGAATCGTAAAAGACCACCATTCCTGGTTCTTGGGGCTGGCCGCCATCTTCGCCATATCGGCGCTGAAATCGGTGCCATGATATTCCCAATAGCCAAACAGCAGGTTTTCCGGCTCCCGCAGGAAAATCGTGTAGTTACGGATATTGCAATCGCTGATCAGCGCCAGAACTTCCGGCCAGACGGCGGCATGCAGCCTTTTATACTCCGCGATCATCTCCGGCTTGACGCCTATGACCATTCCCATACGCTGCATGAAAAACTCCGTTACTTTCTGATGGTGGCAAGCGCCGCGCGCAGCTTCGATTGCGGCAGGCTCAATCCCAGCCGGTCCGCTGCGGCAATGACCGGAGCAAAGCGTCGGCGCTTCTTCTCATCGTGATTACCGGCGATATCGGCCAGTCGATGGGCAAGGAAGGGATTGCGCAAACGCTCCCGCAGCACGCCGATATAGGCCTGCGCATCATTTCCCATGCCTTCAGCAATAAAGACCGGCAGAACCTCGTCGCGCCATAACGTTTCCAGATCCGCGACGAGTGCACTGTCGTCCATTGCCTGACGCACCGTCTCGTCCTTCGCCCGCGCATCCTGCAGCCAGCGTTCCGCCAGATAGGAATGGCCGAGATTCAGCAGGAAAAGCTTCAGCTTTTCATAGTGGTCGAGGTCGTCCGTCAGCACCACGGCAGGGTGAGTGCAGGGCAGGACAAGCCCGTCCTGCTTTTCGATCGCCCAGAGCGCGTAAGGCTCCGCCACTGCACCTACCGGATCGATAGGCTCGGAAACGATGCGATCGACCAGGCTATTGGCGAAACGGCACTTTTCGTTCAGGTAAAAGGCAAAACCCGCCGGCAATTGCCATTCATCGGCAAGCCGGCGAATGACCTCTTTCAGCTTTTCGCCATTACGCGGCACAAGTTCACAAGGAAAGATGGACAAGGGCGCTTCCGGATTGCGCTGAAAACGTTCGAGCAGCAAAATGCAGAGTTTCGCCGGAAAGCTCCTCGGGACGGCCGTAAAATCCGCCGCGAGATCTGCGCCATCCGCAGAATCAAGCTCATAACCGCGGTCTCCGGTATTGGACAAGATGACAGCAGCTTCGCAGGCGAGGCGGCGTACTTCCTCCCATTCGGTTGCCGAGGTCAGGGCCCGCGCGACAGCCTTGCCCTCAATTTCCTCATCCACGTTCCGCCCGTCACGGATGCCGCGAATGCGCACGGGGTAGGGCGCGCCACTATTCAGCGCCGCGACACGCTTCAGGCTTTCCGCATTGCCGGTTGTCTGGACAATCGCGATGCGACCGATAGCCTCGTCCTTCTCCAGCGCTTGCGAGACAAAGAGGTCCGCATGCGCCAGAAGAAAGCGGCTGGTACCGAATTGCAGGATGGGCGTCTCGGGCGTCATGCGACCTCCACCATGCCTTTGATGACTCCGGCTTTCGGATCGGTCAGCCCTGCGAACTGCGATGGCACGTCGGCAAGCGTCATACGGTGCGTAATCAGCGCCTCAGGTACTTTCCCTTCCCGCAATGCCTGCAACACGCGTTCGAAATCCGCCGGCGTCGCATTTCGGCTGCCGAGCAGCGTCGTTTCACGTTTGTGGAACTCCGGATCGTTGAAGCTGATATCGCTAGCGACGATGGAAACAAGCACATACGAACCGCCATGGCCGACGAAGGAAAAGCCGCGCTCCATGGCTTTAGGATTACCGGTCGCATCGAAGACCGCATCGAAGAAATCACCGTTGGTAATCTCGGAAAGACGATCTTTGTCGCCGTCCCCAAGCGACACTGTATGGGCGACGCCGAGATGCTCCTTGCAGAAATCCAGCCGGTCGGTGCGGCCATCGATCATCGTGACTTCGCCGCCATCGAGAACCGCGAAAACCGCTACCGCCATGCCGATCGGTCCGGCGCCGACGATCAGAACCTTCTGTCCTTTTTCGACGTTGCCACGGCGCACCGCATGCGCGCCGATAGCCAGAAATTCGGTCATCGCCGCCTGGTCGAGGCTCAGCCCTTCAGCCTTCAACACGAATTGCTGCGGCACGTTCAGATATTCCACCATGCCGCCATCACGATGAACGCCGAGCACGCCGATATTGCGGCAGCAATTGCTCTTGCCCTTCAGGCAGGCGCTGCATTTCCCGCAAGAAATATACGGAATGATGGTAACAACGTCGCCGGCCGACAGATGGCTGCCTTGCGGCGCCTCTTCAACCGTACCGGAGAGCTCATGGCCCATGATCCGCGGATAAGAGAGGTAAGGCTGATTGCCGGTGAAGATGTGGAGATCCGTACCGCAAACCCCGATGCGACGGACGCGCACCAGCACCTCACCTTCGCCACGCACAGGTTTAGGCAGATCCTTGGCGCTGAGTTGACCGGGAGTGTCGCAGAAAATCGCCAGCATGGATCACCTGTGGGAAAGGGAGTAAAAACGAATGGCGTTACCGCCGAAGACTGCCGCATGGTCCGCTGCCGGCACGATATCGCGACAGAAGCCCAGCCATTCCTGATAATCGCCCGCCAGTCGCAAAACCGGCCAGTCGCTGCCGAAAATCACCCGGTCTGCGCCGAACAACTCCAGAATCGTCTCGGCATAGGGCCGCACCGCTTCCGGTCGCTGATCGCCGCGCTCGGTCAGAAGGCCGGAGAGCTTGCAATGGACATTGGGAAGAGCCGCCAAAGCGCCCATATCCTTGCGCCAGGCGCTGTAGTGGCCGGTCGCAATCAGCGGCTTGGCACCATGGTCGATGACAACAGGCAATTGCGGGTGACGCCGGGCAAACGCGAGGAGATGCGGCAGATTGGGCGGCAGGACCAGCGCATCGAACGCCAGGCCTTGGTTCACCAACGCCGCCACGGCGGGATCGAGCAGCGGATCATCGATCCATGCCACGTCTTCCATGCCCTGCAGCATCGGGCGCACGGCTTTGAACGCCCGATGTTTTGCCCGGCGGGCGATTTCCGTTGCAGCATCGGGAGACTTCATGTCCACCCAGCCGACCACACCTTTGATGAAATCTGTTTCTTCCGCGAGCGCCAGCATGAAATCCGTATCAGCAGCCGTCTCCATCGTCTGAACCAGCACGGTGCCGGAAATTCCGGCCGCGGCCAGCAATGGCGATAGATCCGCTGGAAGAAAATCCCGGTAGATGGCGGCGAGCGACGGCGGCGGCCATTGGCCGGCACGGTCCTTCATTAACCAGAAATGCTGGTGGGCGTCGATAAGCATTGCCTCAGGCCTTTCCGCCCGGCACCGGCGCACCTTCGGCGATCAGACCGCGTCTGTGCAGTTCCGCCCAGAACTCATCCGGAATAGATTGTTCGAACCATTCGATATTGGAAGCGAGCTGCTGCGCATTCCGCGCGCCCGAGACGACGGTAACCGAAGCCGGATGGGCCAGCGGAAATTGCAATGCAGCCGCCTGCAGCGACACACCGACTTCTTCGCAGACACCCTGCAGCGCATCAACCCGCGTAAGGATATCGGCAGGCGCATCGGCATAATTGAATTTGCGGTTGCCCGCGAGAATGCCGGAATTGAAAGCACCGGCGACAACGATGCCGACACCGCTTTCGGCGCAGCGGTTCATGAAAGCAAGGCTCTGCTGCTCCAGCAGCGTATAGCGGCCGGCAAGCATGGCGACGTCGATGTCAAAGACATCCATGGCGTCGTTGACAATTTCCCACTCGTTGACGCCAAGGCCGATAGCGCCAGTTGAACCTTCCTCACGCAGCTTGCCAAGCGCCCGGAAGCCGCCGCCAGCGGTCAGCTGCTCCCAGTAATGCTGGTGCTTTTCGCCATGGGTGTAGGAGCCGATATCGTGCACATAAAGAATATCCGGCTTCAGAACGCCGAGCCTCTGCTGGCTGGCCTCGAAAGAGCGTAGAATGCCATCATAGGAATAATCATAGAGCGGGCGGAAGGGTAGCGGCGCAATATAGGCATCCTCTTCCGGGCCCACGGTCTCATCGGGAACCATGACGCGGCCGACCTTGGTGCTCAGCGTATATTCGCTCCGGTCGTGCTCCGTGACCATGGTCCCCAGGCGACGCTCCGACCGCGTATATCCATAAAACGGCGCGGTATCGAAATAACGCATGCCGCTTTCCCATGCCTTGTCAAACGCACCCTTGGACTCTTCATAGGGCGTAACGCGGTAGAGATTGCCCATCTGGGCGCAACCGAGACCCATGACGGTAACGTCGACGGCGCGGCGCGGCAATTTACGTGTATCGGAGACTTTCATCGCGGAGACTTTCCAGCTTGCCTTTGGAAAGACGCGCCGCCGGTGAAGCGGCGCGTCATCGCTTGATCAGTAAAGAACGTTCTTTGCTTCCGGTTTTTCGATATTGTCCTTGGTGACAACAACGACGCCGGTGTCGACGAACTTCTCGACCTTTTCCTTGTTGATGAGCTTGGTGACGGTTTCGACGCCCTTTTCACCCATCTGATAGGAGCCCTGAACCACGATTCCGGCGAGCGTGCCGTCCTTCACGAAGTTCTGCAGATCCTGGTTGCCGTCGAAGCCGATGGCGACGACCTTGCCGGCCTTGCCTGACTGGGCGAGCGCACGGCCAACGCCGATGGCCGTCGGCTCATTGGCGCCGAAAATGCCCTTCAGGTCCGAATTGGCGGCCAGAACGTCGGTCGTCTGGTTCAGCGCGGTCGCCATCTGCGACTGCGAGTAGAACGGGCCGACGATCTTCAGGTTTGAGTTCATCTGGATGTAATCGGTGAAACCGCCGACACGGCCGATTTCAGAACCAGCCCCGGCGACATAGGACATGACGGCGATCTTGCCTTCCTTGCCCACCTTGTCGATCAGCGCCTGCGCTGCCAGTTCGCCGGCTTTCTTATTATCGGTCGCGAGGAACGACTGGTAATATTGCTCAGAGCCCTTGGCGAGCTGCGAGTCGATGAGAACGACGGGGATACGGGCTTCCCAGGCCTTCTTGACAGCAGGCACCAGCGCGTCCGGATCGGAAGGTGCAAGCACGATGCCGGCGACCTTACGGTTGATGGCGTTTTCAACCATGTTAACCTGGTCGGCAATGGCCGATTCCGCAGCCGGACCCTGGAAGGTCATGGTGTTGCCTGAAGAATTCTTCATGGCCGCATCGGCGCCCTTCTGGACGTTCTGCCAGAAGGTCGAATTGACGGTCTTGACGATGACGGCGATTTCACCGGCCTGCACGGTGGAAACGCTCCACAGCGCGATTGCGGATGTCAGAAGGGCAGTCGCAATTTTCTTCATTTCTTCCTCCGTGATGTCGGCATACCGGGCCTCCCCTGCCGATCTTTTTTGCGGAAAGGGTCCGCAGCCCTTTGATCAGCGGCGGTTGCGCAACTGGTCTATCCAGACGGTGACCAGAATGACGAGGCCGATGATGATCTGTTGCGTGAAGGCAGAGACGCCATTCATATTAAGACCGTTGCGCAGGATGCCGATGACGAAGGCGCCGATGGCCGTGCCTGAAATCGTGCCCACGCCGCCGATCAGCGATGTGCCGCCGATAACCGCGCTGGCAATGGCATCCAGCTCATACATCACACCTTCGTTGGGCTGGGCGGTAACGAGGCGCGACATCAAAACGCACCCCGTCAACCCAGCAAGCGTACCGGAGAGGATGTATGTGAAGTTGGTGACGCGGGCGACGTTGACGCCGGAAAGACGTGCGGCGTCTGCATTGGAGCCCACGGCGTATATGTGGCGGCCGAGGATCGAGCGGTTGAGCATGAAGGACACCGCAAGCGCAATCACCACCATCAGGATGACAGGGTAGGGGATGCCTGGAAATACGACATTCGGAAAGCCGTCGTCACCGATATTGACGATGCGAAAAAGGGCGCCGTTGCCAAGTTCGCCGAAGGATTCGCCGAGGCCGGACACGGCGCGCGCACCGGTGATCTGCAACGCCACACCGCGGGCAATCAGCATCATGCCGAGCGTGGCGATGAAGGGCGGCAGCTTGAAGCGCGTGACCAGCAGCCCGTTGATCAGCCCGCAGAGCGAACCCGTCAGAATGCCGAGCAACATGCCGACCGGCACCGGCATGCCGAGTTCCTTCACCGCAAGAGCGGCAACAACCCCTGCAAGAGCCAGCACCGAACCGACGGAAAGGTCGATGCCGCCGGTGATGATGACACAGGTGGCGCCAATGCCGAGCAGAGCGATGGACGTGACCTGCAACGCGATCGTCATGCCGTTATTGACGGTAAAAAAGGCGCTGCTGGTGGCGGAGAACACCGCGACAAGGGCGAACAGGCTGCCGAGCGCGGCAAATTTCTGGATGATGTCCTTCTGGCGATCGCTGACAGCGAAGCCCTTTTTGGGTTCTGCAATATTGGCCATGTCGTTCCTCACTGCGCGGCCCGGCCGTAACCGGACGCATACCGCATGATTTCTTCCTGATTGGTCTTGGCAGTTTCGAGCACGCCCGTAATCCGGCCCTGGTGGAAAACCGCGATGCGATCCGTCAGCCCCAGAATTTCCGGCAGCTCCGAACTGATGAGAATGACGCCGATGCCCTGAGCGGCCAGCTCATCCATGATCTTGTAGATCGCGAATTTCGCACCGACATCGATGCCACGTGTAGGCTCATCGAAGAACAGGATACGGGATTGGCGGAACAACCACTTGCCGATGATGATCTTTTGCTGATTCCCCCCCGATAGCAGGCGCACGGTCTGCTCGATGGAAGGCGTGCGGATATTCAAGAGGTCGACGTATCGCTTGGTGACCTCGTCGTGTTTCCTGAAGTCGATCAGCCCAAAACGGTTGGAAAGTTCGCCGAGATTGGCGAGCGTCGTATTGGCCGCCACCGACATCTTGATGGCGAGGCCGTCGCTTTTCCGGTCTTCCGAGAGATAGGCGATGCCTTCTTTAATCGCATCCTGCGGTGAGCTGATCGAAAGCTCGCGCCCATTGAACGTGATCTTGCCGGCATCGAGCGGGTCCGCCCCAAAAATCGCCCGCGCGACTTCCGTTCGACCTGCACCCATAAGGCCGGCAAAACCCAGGATTTCGCCACGCCGAAGCGAAAAACTGACATCGCTGAACACGCCGTTGCGGGTCAGCCCATCGACGGAGAAGATGATATCGTCCGTCGGGCGCGACGTGCGTTCGGGGAATTTATCCTCCAGCGAACGCCCGACCATACGCGTGACGATGTCATCAACGGTGATGGAGGCGAAGTCGTCGGTCGAAATATAACGTCCGTCGCGCAAGACCGTCACACGATCGACGATCTCGGCCATTTCGTCGAGACGGTGAGAAATATAGACGATACCGACGCCGGAAGCCTTGAGGTCTCTGATGACCTTGAAGAGAAGGCGGGTTTCCTGCTCCGTCAGAGAAGAGGTCGGCTCATCCATGATGAGCACTTCAGCATCAAGAGAGAGCGCCTTGGCGATTTCCACCATCTGGCATTGGGCGACGGAGAGGCCGCGGACGATCTGATCCGGATCGATATCGACACCCAGCCGGTCAAGACAGCGCTTGGCATCGAGGCGCAGCTTCTTGCGGTCAACCAGGAAACCGCGACGCGGTTCGCGCGCAAGATAGATGTTTTCGGCGACGGAAAGATGCGGAACGAGATTGAGTTCCTGGTGGATGATGGCGATGCCGGCAGCTTCGGACTCGAGCGGGGAGGCGTATTGCACCTTCACGCCCTTGTGCCGGATGGTGCCATCACTTGGCTGGTACACACCGCTGATGATTTTCATCAGCGTCGATTTTCCCGCCCCGTTCTCACCACAGACAGCATGCACCTCGCCGCCGCGCAGATCGAAATGCACATTCGACAAGGCTTTGACGCCCGGGAATTCCTTGCTGATATTTTCGAGACGCAGAAGGGCCGAACGCTCCGCGCGCGCCATCTCCTCAGGCGAGTACTCGCCCCGAATTGTCGATGCGCCCTGCGACATCTGGAAACCTCCCACCCGTATCCCCGCTCCACCGGGGTCATGAACAGGTCAAATGGTTAGGCCGGTTTTTTTAAATGGTCAAGCCAATTAGCTGACAATTTGCGAATCCGGACTCATAGCGAAAATTTCATATCTAAACTTCTTCGGTAAAAAACGTGTAATTTCAAGTATTTAAGTAATTTCTTGCGTATTGATACGCTTGGCGCTACGGTAAGGCCAAATATGAACTTCAGACAGGACTTGTCGTAAAACTCATGAGTGGTCAGGCCAAAATAGCGGAGCCGCGCAGGCTTTATCAGCAGATTGCGGACCAGATACGCGAACTCATCGATCTGGGTGAATTCCTGCCCGGTACGCGGCTTCCCGCTGAGCGGGAACTGGCTCAGAAGCTCGGTGTATCGAGGCCTTCGCTGCGCGAGGCCCTGATTGCGCTTGAGATCGACAACACAGTGGAAATTCGTATGGGTTCCGGCGTCTATGTTTCGGCGGAAGCGCTGCAGACGACCCACCATACCAAATCGCTTGGCGACAGCCCCTCCGAACTGATGCAGGCGCGCGCCGCATTGGAGGGTGCCACCATCGTGCTGGCGGCAAGCCGGATGACCGATGAAGCGATCGCGACCCTGCGCCAGATACTCAATACCATGCAGAGGGAAATAGAGGCCGGTCGCAAGCCGCTGGATCAGGACCGGCTGTTTCACGTCACAATAGCCGAGCAATCCGGTAACAGCGTTTTAGCCCGAATGGTGGCCAACCTTTTCGATGAGCGCCATAGCCCCATTTCGGCCCAGCTCCGCGTGAAGTTTGAAGACCGCGATACCTGGACCCATGCTCTTCAGGAACATGAGGCCATTCTCGCCGCGCTTGAACTGAAAGACCCGCTGTTGGCGCAGGCCGCCATGCATACCCATCTGGAAGGTTCTAAGAGACGCTGGGTCGAAAACTGATTCAGGAGCATAGCAGACAATATACCGGGAGGAGGAACATCCGTGAGTGAGAATTCCGAGGCAACCATTTTGCTGAACGCCAACGACAACGTTGCGGTGGCGCGTCGGTCCATCCCGGCGGGCGGCGCGACGGGCAGGGGCGATCTGGCGGCGCTCGAATTGATTGGGCGCGGGCACAAAGTGGCCCTTAAATTCATCAGATCCGGAGATGAGGTGCTGAAATACGGGCAGGTGATTGGCATTGCCACCCAGGACATCGAACCTGGTCGGCACGTGCACCTGCACAATCTTGCCATGGTGCCTTCCGAACACGCGCATCAGTTCAGCGTCGACATTGAGGAGAAGGGCATGGTGCCGCAAGCCGAGCGCCGTACCTTCATGGGATATGACCGTGGCCTCGGCGGTGTCGGAACGAGAAACTATATCGGCGTCATCGCTTCTGTGAACTGTTCCGCCACGGTGTCACGCTATATCGCCGATTATTTCAACAAGCAGGGCGGCCTTGATGGTTTCGACAACGTCGATGGCGTCGTGGCGCTGACCCACGGCGGGGGCTGCGCGCTGAATACAAAATCGGAAGGCTACCGTCTGCTGATCCGCACCATCCAGGGCTATGCCCGCCATCCCAATTTTGGTGGAATCCTGTTGATCGGCTTGGGCTGTGAGACCAACCAGATCGCGCCTATCCTCGAACATTACAAAATGGAGGAGGGCGACCGGCTGCGCACCATGACAATCCAGCAGCATGGCGGCACCCGCAAAACGATCGACGCGGCAATTACCGAGATTAAGGCCATGCTGCCGATGGTCAATGCCGCACGCCGTACGGAACAGCCGCTTTCAAAGCTGAAAGTGGCGCTGGAATGCGGCGGTTCCGACGGATACTCCGGCATTTCCGCCAACCCGGCCCTCGGATATGCCTCCGACCTCATCGTCCGCAATGGCGGCACCACAGTTCTCTCCGAAACGCCGGAGATTTACGGCGCCGAACATCTTTTGACCAAGCGCGCCATCACCCCTGCCGTCGCCGAAAAGCTTTTGCAGCGCATCGACTGGTGGCGTGATTACACGGCTCGTAACGGCGATGAACTCAACAACAACCCCTCTCACGGCAACAAGCTTGGCGGCCTGACAACCATTCTGGAGAAATCGCTGGGCGCGGTCGCCAAGGGCGGATCCATGCCGTTGAAGGCGGTGTACGAATTTGCGGAGACAGTAACGGAGCAGGGTTTCGTCTTCATGGACACACCCGGTTACGACCCTGTTGCCGTGACAGGGCAGGTTGCCGGCGGCTGTAACGTCATCTGTTTCACCACCGGCCGCGGCTCGGTTTCCGGCTTCAAGCCTGCACCATGCATCAAGATCGCCACAAATTCCGAAATGTATGAACACATGAAGGAAGATATGGATTTGAACTGCGGCGAGATCGTTACCGGGAACGAAACAATCGAAGAATCCGGCGAAAGAATTTTCGAACACATCATAGCGGTGGCCTCCGGCAACAAGACTGTCAGCGAGATCTACGACTATGGCGATAATGAATTCGTGCCCTGGCAGGTCGGCGCAGTGACCTGAGCCCTCACCCCACTGTCCCACGTGAAACAAAAAAGGCCCGAAGAGCGATTCTTCGGGCCTTGTTCATTTCTGATCATATTGCGCTTAATGGCGGAAGTGACGCATGCCAGTAAAGACCATCGCAACATCGTGCTCATTGGCAGCGTCGATCACTTCCTGATCGCGCATGGAACCGCCGGGCTGAATAACGGCAGTCGCGCCAGCGGCAATCGCCGCAAGCAGGCCATCGGCAAAGGGATAAAAGGCTTCCGAAGCGACGGCAGAGCCACGGGTCAGCGGTTCAGCCAGGCCGAGAGCCCTGGCGGCATCTTCGGCCTTCTGAGCCGCGATACGGGCCGAGTCGACGCGGCTCATCTGGCCGGCGCCGATACCCGCTGTCTGGCCGTCCTTGGCGTAGATGACGGCGTTGGATTTCACGTGCTTGGCGATCTTGAAGGCAAACTTCATGTCTTCAAGTTCCTGCGCCGTCGGCGCGCGCTTGGTGACGACCTTGAGATCCAGATCTTCGACCATGCCATTATCGCGACTTTGGACCAGAAGGCCGCCCGAAACCGTCTTTGCGGTAATGCCGGCCGCGCGCGGGTCAGGCAGGCCGCCGGCTGCCAGAAGTCGCAGGTTAGGTTTGCGGGCAATGATCGATTTTGCTTCTTCTGTAACATCAGGTGCGATGATGACTTCAGTGAAAAGCTTGACGATCTCTTCCGCCGTTTCCGCATCAAGCGTGCGGTTGAGAGCGATGACGCCGCCGAAGGCCGAGACGGAATCGCATGCCAGCGCTCGCCGGTAGGCTTCTGCAAGCGTCGGACCGGTCGCGACGCCACAGGGATTGGCGTGCTTGATGATTGCAACGGCCGGCGCATTTTCCGGCAGGAACTCCGCAACCAGTTCGTAGGCGGCGTCGGTGTCGTTGATATTATTGTAGGACAGTTGCTTGCCCTGAAGAAGCGTCGCTGTTGCCACGCCAGGCCGCTTTTCTCCGGTCAGATAAAAACCGGCGCTCTGGTGCGGGTTTTCGCCATAACGCATCTTTTCCTTCAGCACGCCGCCAATGGCGCGGTAGTCAGGGGTTTCGATAGCGAGCGCCTCGGCAAACCAGTTGGAAATCATTGCGTCATAAGCAGCCGTGCGGGCATAAGCCTTGGCGGCGAAGCGCTGGCGCAGCGCATAGTTTGTCTGTCCGTCATCGGCCTGCAGGGCTTCAACCAGATCAGGATAATCGGACGGATCGGTCACCACGGTCACATAGGCATGATTCTTCGCCGATGCCCGGATCATGGCCGGACCACCAATATCAATGTTTTCCACCGTGGTCGGATAATCGCCGCCCTTGGCGCGAACGTCCTCGAACGGATAAAGATTGATGACAGAAAGATCGATGGCCTCAATACCGTGAGCCTTCATCGCATCCACATGTTCGGCATCATCCCGGATTGCCAGAAGCCCACCATGCACGTTGGGATGCAGAGTCTTGACGCGGCCATCCATGATCTCGGGAAAATTGGTGACCTCGGAGACATCCGTCACCGGCAGACCCGCATCGGCAATAGCCTTTGCCGTTCCGCCCGTCGAGAGCAGCTTGACGCCGAGTTTGGACAGAACTGTCGCCAGCTCGATAATGTCGGTCTTGTCGGACACGGAGAGAAGCGCCGTGCGAATTTTGACCTTGTCGGGAGCGGGAATTTTTTTGGATACGACGGCCATCGAATATACTCCGTTAAACGGGGAGGACAGGCTGGAACGGGTTTTCCAGCAATTGCCGCCGCGTTAACACAGCTTACCGCAAGAATAAACAGCGGGGACGTCGAAGGATAAAAACTAGGGTATTTTTGCCAAATTCCAGGGGGAAAGGCTCAGGCCTGACGCTCAATAAGCCAACGAATCTCCCGCGTATTGGCGAGATTGAACGGTAGCTCGATCTGCTGCGATGGCCGCATGCCGGACGCATCGGCCATGAACACGTCCTCGGTCATGAAAAGCTCCAACCCCGGTGCCGTCAGCAACCAAGTGGTTCCGTCCGCGGCCTCAAGATAAATTGACTCATCATCCCGCTGGTGCAGCTGGATATGGGGGTGGATGTGGAAACGCGAAACCGCCGAGACCGACTGGGTCTGCGCGTTTGCGGCATTGTGATCGGCCCTTAGCAGGTCACGACCCTTTATCTTGGTGCCAGCGGCATTCAGCTCTATCTCCCGTTCGTGATAACAGCCGAAGTTGTGAAGATATCCGTCATGCGCCGCCCACAGGACATCATTGCCGTTTACACCCGTTTCGCGCCGGCTATCGACCTGGCTGACACCGGAAACCATGATCGGTCCGAGCAATCTGGACCGCGACAGTCTGCATGAAGACGTGTCGGCAAGCGTGACGGTGGAATGAGCAGCGGTCGACCGGCTAGCCCGTTGATATTCAGGCGCCGCATTTCGCGGAAACCCGGAATTGACGATGAAGCGGTTTTTTCCGCATGACATCTCGAAAGAGAGGCAGCCCGAATGCGCGTTACGTGAAAGCTCGGCCGAGCCAGGATAGCCCGTATCCACGATAACCACCGTTTCGCCCGCGGCAAGGCGGTGATAATTCACATCCGGCAACACCTTTGAAGGCCGGCCCGCTGTCTCATCATAACGGAGCACCGAAACAAGCTCATTGGCGAGCGTGGCTGTTGCGCCGTTGAACAAGGCGAGATCGCCGCCCTGGTGCCGAAAAAACCGTATCGCCGGAAACATGCGGTCTATCGCAGGAACCAGCCCGGACGGCAGGTCATGGCCGAGATTGATATAGCTTTGTCGGAGGGGCAGAAGGTCGAGCAGCAGATCCAGCATCACGCGCGGATTGCGGGAGACATGCCCGCCATCAGGCAGGATCTGCCGCTCCATTTCCTGAGCCAGCTTCATTCCGTGCCGCGCGATCCGCGACATCCGGGTGGGCATGGCGATAGAAGCCATGGCAAGCGCGATCCTGATCCGCAGTCTCACCTCCCCATCCGGCGCGTGCCTGACGATTTTCTCGAGGTAACGCACGTGAAAGACCAGGCTTTTCAGAAACCGGCGATAAAAACCCGCATCTGCTTCGTATAGGACCACGGGCGAGTGAGAAAGCCAGGCGATCAATCTCTGCGCCGCGATTTCCGGAGCCCACGCAACCCCCGCAAGCTTTTTGCCATGGATGGCCATCCATTCGGCGACGATACGGCGGGCCTTCCTGCATGCCTCGCTCGATCTGTCGGAACGGATGTGGCGCAGCCAGCTAAACGCGTGCAGCCGCTCTTCAAAAACAAGCGAAGGATATTCCACCTGAAAAGGCGAGTGGCCACCGGTTTCCATGACACGGCCGGCAAGCGCGATACGGCCGCGCAGCAACTCCTCGGCAAAATAGGGATCGATTGCCCGAAGATCCGTCGGTGCCGCAACCAGCCCCTCCGGCGCACGATTGGCAAAACGTGAAACATGCAGACGTAACGGCGTGAGGCCGACACACAGATGGCGATACGCCATCCGCGAAAGAAGACCGGCGGCATTCATGCTGCCTGCAAAGGACCCTAACAAGCTGTGTTTCCCGTTTCACATGTTTTGTTTTTATCAGTGAACCGTGATGACCGGAACGTTATCGACAATTATCCAATGATTCGCGAAAGCTTGGCTTTTTTCTACTTCTTACGCAAGACACTGCTAAAAAACCCATCGACCCCCCCGAACATGTCGGGCGTGGTGCGAAGGTCACCCTCGGCGTTGATCGCCGCTTCCATTCCCGGCCAATCCTCACTGTGGACGGCGACACGTTCTACATCGGGATTTTCCGCCAGGACTTCGGCAATCATCGCCTCACCTTCGGAAGGATCGAGCGAGCAATTGGAAAACACCACGATACCGCCTGGTGCAACCAGCGTCAGCGCGTGCCGCAACATCTGGCCCTGCAGAGCAGCCAGCTTGGCAATATCGGCCTCGTCCTTCGTCCAGCAAACATCGGGATGTTTGCGCAATGTCCCGGTTGAAGAGCAGGGTGCGTCGAGAAGAACAGCGTCAAAAAGCTGCTCCGGCTGATACTTCAACATATTGACCTCAACCGTTTCGGCCTGAAGGCCAAGCCGGTCGAGATTTTCCCTCAGGCGACGAAGACGATTGCCAGACTGATCCAGCGCCGTCACTTTCGCACCCGCAAGTGCAAGCTGGGCCGTCTTGCCGCCCGGAGCGGCGCAGAGATCGGCAACACGCTTGCCTGAGATATCTCCGAGTAATCGCACGGGCATGCTGGCCGCAAGATCCTGCACCCACCAGGCGCCTTCCGCAAAACCTTCGAGAGAAGGTATCTGGCCTTCAAATTCACCCAGGCGCACGCTGCCATTCGGCATGACGGTTCCGCCCAGCTTCTCAGCCCAGAGGGCAGGATCGGCCTTGACGGTGAGGTCGATGGAAGAGGGTGTGAGCTGCGCGGCAGAGATGCGTTGCGCCACCTCATGCCCATAGGCCGAAACCAGCCTTGCGTAGAACCAGTCCGGCAGGACCGACACACCGGCGACGGCCTTTTCGATTTCGGCCTTCTCACGACCCAGCCGTCGCAGAACCGCGTTGACCAGCTTTACGAAGCGCCTGTTGCGTGGATCACGATGCGCCTGCTCGACAGCGAGATCGACGGCCGAGTGATCCGGGACATCAAGGTAGAGCATTTGCGCCGCGCCAACGACGAGAATGTGGTGCAATGAACGCGCACCCTGCGGCAACGGGCCATCCAGCAGCATTGACAGCGCCGTTTCGATCCGAGGGAGGTGACGAAGCGCGCTATTGACGATGGCTCTCACCAGCGCTCTGTCCGCGGGCGACAGCGCGCGATAAACAGGATTGCCATTTTCGCTGTCCAGCATACCGTCCAGCGAGGTTTTCTTTTCCAGAACGGCGGCCAATATGCGGGCGGCAGCTATGCGCGCAGGAAGACCGGGTTTGTCCTGGAAAGACGAAGGGCCGTCTTCACGGCCCCTGCCTTGCGCCAACCTCGGTTTTTTGGACCGTGACGGCTTATTTTGAATATCTGATGTCAAGACCAAGGTCCCTTGCGCTCATTTTCATTGCCCCGTCCCCAGCCTGTCTTGGGAACCGAACCCGATTTGCGCTGAGGTCTATCACCCGATGGCGGCGGCGTCGATCCTCGCGGGGAAAACTCCTGTGCTATCGCATGCAATGCCGCCACCCGGTTTTCCGTATTCGGGTGCGTGGAGAAAAGGTTGTCCATACGTTCACCCGAGAGCGGGTTGATGATGAACATATGCGCTGTTGCGGGATTGCGCTCCGCGTCGTCATTGTGGATGCGTTGCGCCATGCCGGAAATCTTTTGCAACGCCGATGCAAGCCAGAGAGGATTGCCACAGATTTCAGCGCCACGCCGGTCGGCGGAATATTCGCGAGTTCGGCTGATCGCCATCTGGACCAGCATTGCGGCAAGCGGTGCGACGATCATCGCAACCAGGACGCCGATGAATCCGAGAGGATTATTATTGTTTTCCCGATTGCCGCCAAAGAAGAACGCGAAGTTGCCGAGCATGGAAATCGCACCCGCCAGCGTAGCGGTAATTGTCATTGTCAGCGTATCCCGGTTTTGCACATGCGCCAGTTCATGCGCCATCACACCGGCCACTTCCTCGGGCGTCAAACGCTCCAGCAGACCCGTTGAAGCAGCGACAGCGGCGTTTTGCGGGTTCCTTCCCGTCGCAAAGGCGTTTGGCTGCGGGCTGTCATAAATATAGACCTTCGGCATGGGCAGGCCGGCATTGTGTGAGAGATCGCGGATCATGTGGAAGAACTCAGGCGCATTCGCCTCATCGATTTCCCGGGCATGATAGGCCGAGAGAACCATCTTATCTGAATTCCAGTAGGAAAAAAGATTCATGCCGGCAGCCATGACGAGAGCAATCATCATGCCGCCCTTGCCCCCTATCAGAAAACCGACGCCCATGAACAATGCCGTCATGAAGGCCAGAAGCATTGCCGTGCGCATCATGTTCATCCGCTGAAATCTCCCTGTCGTGGCCGGAATTCTCATCGCCGGATTATTCCGGGGTTTAAAAAATCCCTATGGGTATATAATCTGGGAAACGGCAAACATATTTCAATATCCCGTTATAGGGAGGGTTTCTCATGCAGGATGCGGATAACGACAACGGCGCGGAGCAGCGGAGGCGGCTATCGCCCGCGGCTGAGCGGGCCCTGAAAGAAGCAGAAGAACGGCGCAAACAACAGGCAGATCTACAGTTACCGCCGGAAACCGGTGGCCGCGGCGGCGCCGAACCGGTTCGTTTCGGCGACTACGAAATAAAGGGCCGCGCAATAGATTTTTAGGCGGTCGCCATAACGATAATACCCGCCAACGGCGGGTATTTTTCAATTAAAACAAGTACTTATTGTTTATTTTCCAATAAACGACACACTGCCTCAAGTTGCTCGAGCGTGCGGTAAGCGATACGGATTTGCCCGGATCCCCCCTTGTGGTTAATCTTTACGTCGAGACCGAGGGCATCAGAAAGACTGCGCTCCAGTGCGACTGTATCTGAATCTTTTTCCGCGGCAGGGCGCTTTTCCGTAGCTTCGCCCTGCGATTTAATGTCGTTCTGAGCCAATCTCTCGGCATCACGGACCGACAAGCCCTTGGAAACAATCATGCGTGCGAGATTCGCCGGATCGGAAGTGGAAACAAGCGCCCGCGCATGACCTGCGGAAAGCGACCCATCCGCGAGCATGTCGCGTACCGAGTCCGGAAGTTTCAATAGCCGAAGGCTGTTGGCGACGTGGCTTCGGCTCTTGCCGATAATCTCACCGAGATCGTTCTGAGTGTAACCGTGTTCCGCGATCAGCTGCTCATAACCCATCGCCTCTTCCAGCGGATTGAGGTCTGAGCGCTGGACGTTCTCAACGATGGCCAACTCGAGCGCCGTTCGATCATCCACATCACGAACGATAACAGGCACGTCGGTAAAACCGGCCAGCTGCGCAGCGCGCCAGCGCCTTTCACCGGCAATAATCTCGTATCGATTCACCCCGACCGTCCGCACTACCACAGGCTGAACAATGCCATGCTGCCGGATGGACGCGGCCAAATCCTGCAGTTCATTTTCATCGAAGTGACGACGTGGGTTCCGTTGGCTACGAGCAATGAACTCTATCGGAATGGTGCGATCAGCGCTGACAGTACGCTGGGGTTCACCCACGGGTACAGGCTGGTCCATTTCGCCGATCAAGGCCGCGAGACCACGTCCCAGCCGGCGCTTGGAAAGATCATCACTCATAAGATATCACTCCGTAGATTGCGGCAGACGTCAGGCGGCTTTACGCAAACGCTCTCTCTGGATCACTTCCGATGCGAGCTGAAGATAGGCCTGACTACCAGCACATTTCAAATCATAAAGAATTGCCGGCTTACCATAAGATGGGGCCTCGGAAACGCGAACATTGCGCGGAATGAGCGTATGGTAAACCTTTTCTCCGAGATGCGTTCTGACATCCGAGACAACCTGTTGCGCCAGATTATTGCGCGCATCGAACATCGTCAGAACAATCCCTTGGATATCGAGCTGCGGATTGACCGACCCTCTTATCTGGCTGACCGTATCGAGCAACTGGCTAAGGCCTTCCAGCGCAAAAAACTCGCATTGCAGTGGCACCAGCACGGAATGCGCGGCCGTCATCGCGTTCATCGTCAGAAGGTTGAAGGACGGGGGGCAGTCGACAAGAATATAAGAATAGCCTCTAGCCTCTGTCGTCTCCATCGCTTCACGCAGAAGAAAGACTCGATTGGCAACGGTAGCAACCTGCATCTCGAAACCAAGCAGATCCATCGTCGATGGCACGATATCGAGATTTGGAACGGCGGTTGGGACAGCGACTTCCGCAATATTGTGATCACCGACCAGGAGATCATAAGAGGAGAGCTTCCGCTCTCGCCGGTCAATCCCCAGCCCGGTACTGGCGTTACCCTGCGGGTCCAGATCAACTATCAATACCCGCTCACCAATGGCTGCCAGCGCTGTGGCCAGATTGATAGCAGTCGTTGTTTTACCGACACCACCCTTCTGGTTTGCTACTGCGATAATCCGGTTTTTTTCCAAAGTCATGCCGCACCTGGCCAGCTTGTCAGCGCCTCGGAGCGAGGTTGCTGATTTCAAGAACAACAGAATCTGCCTCAATGGCACTCCGATGTTTTACCAGATCAAACTGCCAGCGACCATGTGCTTTCTGCACTTCGGATTCATAATCCCGGCCTTTATTGAAATATGCCTTGAGATCGGGATTTTTTGTGGCCCAGGGATGGATATAGTCGAAAAGCAAATCCAGCTCCGCCAGTGCGCGGGCCGACACAGAATCGCACGTCTCGAGAATGGCAGGTGCTTTCTCAATTCGCACGGGATGCACCGCTCCACGCGCGCCGGTTTCCTTTAGCACTATCCGGAGAAATGCGGCCTTCTTATTGTTACTTTCCACCAGATCGACCCAGCCGCCGCCAATTTCAGAGAGAAATATGGCAGTGACTACACCGGGAAAACCCCCACCGCTGCCCAGATCCACCCATCTTTGCGGATGAGGAGAGAGATGAAATATCTGGGCGCTGTCGGCAATGTGGCGGCTCCAGAGTTCTGTAAGAGTGGAGGGGGCCACCAGATTGGTGGTCTTATTCCACTTCTTGAAGAGCTCAACAAAATGCTCGAGCTTCTCCTGTGTTTCACGTGAAACACTCTGGCCGTTTATCTTCATAATCCGACTCGCTATTGGTGCAGACGCAATTTTTCATTCTGCGTAGAAGAGTTTTTCCGCAGAAGGGCGAGAAGCAGCGATATCGCAGCCGGCGTCATACCGTCAACACGTGCGGCCTGGGCGACGTTTTCTGGACGGGCCTTTTCCAACTTTTGTTTCAATTCATTGGAAAGGCCGGACAGGCTTTGAAAATCGAAATCGTCAGGAATCTTTCGCTCTTCGTCGCGTTTGATGTCCACGATATCGGCGCTCTGGCGCTGCATATACACAGCGTAACCAGCCTCGATTTGCAGCACATCCGCAATTTTCTCGGGAAGCCCACCCAACTCGGGCCAGTGCTGTTTGAGGACATCAAGCGACATATCAGGATAGGCAAGCAATTCATAAACGGAGCGGCGTTGTCCGTCCTGATTGAGCTTTAATCCCTGTTTTGCTGCCTGCGAAGGGCTGATCGTGAGGGTCTTCAGCAAGTCACGACCCCGACCGAGTTCTTCTATAAAATTATCGAATCGCTTTTGACGGTGATAACCGATGATTCCCGCCCGCTGACCCACTGGCGTTAGCCGCAGATCGGCATTATCGACCCGTAACGACAGCCTATATTCCGCTCGTGACGTAAACATTCGGTAGGGTTCGCTGACACCCTTGGATGTCAGATCATCGATCATGACGCCGATGTAGGATTCCGTCCGGCTGAAATAATGCGGATCGCTGTTGCCTGCATAAAGAGAGGCATTGAGGCCGGCGACGAGCCCCTGAGCAGCTGCTTCTTCATAACCGGTTGTGCCGTTGATCTGCCCCGCAAGGAATAGTCCCGCAATCTTGCGACACTCGAGGGAGGGCTTGAGTTCTCGCGGGTCGACATAGTCATATTCGATCGCGTAACCCGGCTGCAAGATCGCAACCCGCTCGAGACCGGGTACGGTGTGGATGAACTGTTCCTGAACAGACGCCGGAAGTGACGTGGAAATTCCGTTAGGGTAGATCGTATGATCATCCAGTCCCTCGGGCTCCAGAAATATCTGATGACCATCACGCTCGCCAAACCGGGTGATCTTGTCTTCAATAGACGGACAATAACGCGGACCGACGCCTTCGATCTGACCCGAATACATTGCTGAAAGATGGATATTCTCTTGAATGACCCTGTGCCCGGCTGATGTGGTTCTGGTAACTCCACATTCGATTTGCGGATTCACGATATTGTCGGTCATGAAGGAGAAGGGCACAGGATCTTCGTCTGCGCCTTGTCGATCAACACCGCTCCAGTCAATTGTTCGCCCGTCCAGACGGGCAGGCGTGCCGGTCTTAAGTCTGCCCATGCGAAGACCAAGCCGCGAGAGAGTGTTGGAAAGGCCGATTGACGGTTCTTCACCCACACGGCCGGCCGGTACCTTTTCGGAGCCGATATGAATAAGGCCACGCAAGAAGGTACCACTTGTCAGTACCACGGCACCGCAGGGAATCCGGCTACCATTCGCCATGACGACAGCAGCCACTCGCTCATTCGTCATCTCAATATCAAGAGCGTCGCCCTCAATAATGGTAAGATTCTCGATATTTGCAATTTCGCCCTGCATCGCTTCACGGTAAAGACGGCGATCCGCCTGGGTGCGGGGACCTCGCACGGCCGGACCCTTTTTGCGATTGAGCATGCGAAACTGAATACCGGCAGCGTCAGCCACCCGCCCCATCAGACCATCCAGGGCGTCGATCTCGCGAACGAGATGGCCCTTTCCAAGCCCGCCAATTGCTGGATTGCAGGACATGACACCGATGGTGTCGCGTTTATGGGTCACGAGCGCGGTTTTTGCACCATGGCGAGCCGCAGCCGCGGCCGCTTCACTGCCGGCATGTCCACCACCTATAATAACGACATCAAATGACTGGTGCATCTATCTGCGCCCTGTTCTGATCTGACCGCGCGTCCGCGGCCCATGTTTCACGTGAATCATTTTCCTATGCAGAATTCTGAAAAGATGACGCCCAGCAAATCTTCAACATCGACGCGTCCTGTAATACGACCAAGCGATGTCGCTGCGAGCCGCAAATATTCCGACCTTATAGCAAGGTCCATGGCTTCAGAATCGAGCGCATCACTAACATAGTTAAGCGTCTCTTCAAGTCGTTTTTTATGGCGGGCCCGGGCGGGCATCAAAGTCTGGGCCCCTTGCAATCGCGATTCAATCTCCCGCTTTATCAAGAACCGCAATTCATCGAGACCAATCCCTTCTTTCGCCGAGATCGCCAGATCGAACTCAGCTCTAGGCGTCGAAGACGACAACGCCGCCTTGGTCCTGACGCGCAGATGCGGCTTTGCAGACAGTGATGCGATGGTTTGTTTCGGAAACGAATCGTTATCTTGCAGCACCAGAATGAGATCCGCAGTCTCCGCTGTCAAAACAGCGCGCCGCACCCCCTCCTGTTCCACCACATCATACGTTTCCCTCAGGCCTGCCGTGTCGAATATTCGTACCAGATAGCCCTCAAGGTTAATGTCCACGCTCAATACGTCCCTGGTCGTACCGGCAATGTCGGTGACGATGGCGATATCCCGGCCAGCTAACGAATTCAGCAGCGTGGATTTCCCGGCATTGGGTTCTCCGATGAGCGCCACCTTGAAACCGTCCCGGATAATCTCGCCGTTTCCGCCTGCCTCCATATGGGAGGCGATTTCCGCTTTCAGCTGTTTCATCGCCTCCCATACCTGTCCAGATACGGAATCCGGGACATCCTCCTCGTCGGCGAAGTCGAGCTCCGCCTCGATCAGCGCACGCGCACGAGTCAGGCGCTGAGCCCATCCGTCATAAAGAGCCGAAAGATTGCCTGTACTCTGTTCAACCGCCAGACGACGCTGCATCTCCGTTTCAGCCTGAAGCAGGTCGGCCAAACCTTCGACTTCAAGCAGGTCCATCTTGCCATTCTCGAACGCCCTGCGCGAAAACTCCCCGGCCTCCGCAGGACGTACATCCGGGAACCGGTCGAACTCAGTAAAAATCGAGGCAATGACTGCCCGGCTTCCATGGCATTGGATTTCAACGCAGTCCTCACCTGTGAAGGAATGTGGTGCAGGGAAAGACATTACGAGCGCCTGGTCGATGGTCTCATTGTTTCGATTCCGAACCAAACTCAGCCTGGCTTTTCGTGGTGCCGGAAGCTCTCGTCCGGTCAATGCTGTCAGCATCGCGAAAGACATGGGTCCGCTGATCCTCACGACGGCCACCCCGGCCGGGAGGGCACCGCTCGAAAGTGCATATATCGTATCAGGGGAAGGCATGGCGCACCTCGATCAAAACAGTCAAGCCGCATTCGAATAAACGAATGCGGCTTTAACGATCTCAGATGAATCCGGTTAATTTCCGGTTCAGGTGTTCATCGATTCGAAGAAATCCGAATTGTTTTTAGTCTGCTTCAGCTTATCGATGAGGAACTCGATGGCGTCCATCGTTCCCATCGGCGCGAGAATACGGCGAAGAACAAAAATCTTCTGCAAATCCTGGCGCGGCACCAGGAGGTCTTCCTTACGGGTACCAGATTTCAGAATGTCCAGCGCCGGGAAGATACGCTTGTCTGCTACCTTCCGGTCAAGCACGATTTCCGAGTTACCCGTACCCTTGAACTCTTCGAAGATGACTTCATCCATACGGCTGCCAGTGTCGATCAGCGCCGTCGCAATGATCGTCAGCGAGCCGCCTTCTTCGATATTGCGGGCGGCGCCAAAGAAGCGCTTCGGCCGCTGCAGGGCGTTGGCGTCCACACCACCGGTCAGAACCTTGCCGGAAGAGGGAACGACGGTGTTATAGGCGCGACCAAGACGGGTGATGGAATCGAGCAGAATGACGACGTCGCGGCCATGTTCAACGAGGCGCTTCGCCTTTTCTATGACCATTTCAGCGACCTGTACGTGGCGTACCGCTGGTTCATCGAAGGTGGAGGACACAACCTCTCCCTTGACCGAACGCTGCATGTCGGTGACTTCTTCCGGACGCTCGTCGATCAAAAGAACGATGAGGTAACATTCCGGGTGATTTGCCGTGATCGAATGGGCAATGTTCTGTAGCAGAACCGTTTTACCGGTCCGTGGCGGTGCAACGATCAAGCCACGCTGGCCCTTGCCGAGCGGTGCGACGAGATCGATAACCCGCGACGACAGATCCTTGGATGTCGGGACATCAAGCTCCATCTTGAACCGCTCGTTCGGATAGAGCGGCGTCAGATTATCGAAATGGACCTTGTGGCGGATCTTTTCGGGATCGTCGAAATTGATCGTGTTGACCTTCAGAAGGGCGAAGTAGCGCTCACCTTCCTTGGGACCGCGGATCGGTCCTTCAACCGTATCGCCGGTCTTCAGCGAAAACCGACGGATCTGCGAGGGAGAGATGTAAATATCGTCCGGACCCGGCAGATAGTTTGCGTTTGCGGATCGCAGGAACCCGAAACCGTCCTGCAGAACTTCAACGACGCCTTCGCCGATGATTTCGATGTCCTGGCTCGCGAGAACCTTGAGGATTGCGAACATGAGCTCCTGCTTGCGCATGGTGCTCGCATTTTCAACTTCCAGGGATTCGGCAAAAGTCAGCAAGTCGGTAGGCGATTTGCTCTTAAGTTCCTGAAGCTTCATTTCAGCCATGAAGAGAAGACCGTTTAATAATGTAATGTCGGGGGAGGGCGTGTTCGCGAATCAGATGCTGTGGGAAAGACCGCAGATGACTGAATAATTCACATGCCACGAAGATGAGTGGCCCGAAAATAGCGATTGAACATCGCTGCTGCAAGAGGAAAGCACGAATTCCGCGAAATTTATCGTTACACCGCTCTAACCGAAGGGTTTCACAACCACAAGTATGACGATGAGGATCATCAGCAACGTTGGAACCTCATTCATCAACCGCCAGTGACGGGCAGGCCTGGTATTTTCATCTCGGGCGAAACGTTTCGCACTACGCGTGAAATAAACATGGGTCGCAGTCAGAAGCACGACCATAGCGATTTTTGCGTGCAGCCAGCCACCAGAAAAACCGTAGGCCGACCAGGCGAGATAAAGTCCGAGCACCCAGCTTATCATCATCGCCGGGTTCATGATGACCTTGATCAGCCGCTGCTCCATCACCTTGAAGGTTTCGGATTGCTGCGAACCTGCCGGCGCATCGGTATGATAGATGAAGAGCCGTGGCAGATAAAAGATCGCCGCCATCCATGAGATCACAGCAATAATGTGAAACGCCTTGATCCAGAGATAGAGATCGGCAGGATCCACGTAAAAGAACAGGGCGACGACTGCGATGAAAACGCCCAGCCCGACGCCAGCCCGCAGGGCGGCCCTGTTTCCTGATCGCGCAGAAGTCTGTTTTTCGTCATTCATGGCACGGTCCCACCCGCACGCACCCGCTCGACCAGCCGGGTGACATTGTCCGGATCAGCCTGCGGCGTGATTCCGTGACCGAGATTGAAGATCAACGGACCCTGCCCAAGGGCCTGCAGCACGGCGTCGATACCATCCTGCAGAGCCCTCCCGCCCGCCACCATCAGCATTGGGTCGAGATTGCCCTGCACGGGCCCTTCCTTCTGCAAATCCGTGGCGAAGCCGAGCGGCACCGACCAATCCAGCCCGATCGCGTCGGCACCGGTCTTACGACGATAGTCCTTGAGAAGATAACCCGCCCCCTTCGCGAAAGCGATTATTTTCGCGGAGGGACGCCGCGCGCGCACCGAAGCAATGATACGGGCAACCGGTTTTACTGCGTAATTCTCGAACTCCTTTTCGCCGAGCACGCCCGCCCAGGAATCGAAGATCTGCACGGCATCTGCCCCTGCATCGATCTGCGCCACAAGATAATCCGCAGAAACCTCAGCGAGAAAAGCCAAAAGCTTTTCCATCGCGGCGGGCTCTTGATAACCGAATAGCCGCGCCGGCGCCTGGTCGGGCGTTCCGTGACCGGCAATCATATAGGTCGCGACCGTCCACGGTGCGCCACAAAAGCCAAGAAGCGTCGTTTCATCCGGCAATGAACTGCGTAGGCGCGACACCGTTTCGAAGACAGGCGAAAGATGCGCCATGACATCAGACGCATCGAGTTCTTCAATACCGCTGACATCGATCGGGTCCATGGCGGGGCCCCTGCCTTCGGTGAAGGACACATTGCGGTGAAGCGCGTCGGGTATCACCAGAATGTCGGAAAAAAGAATCGCTGCATCCAGCCCGAACCTGCGAATGGGCTGAAGCGTCACCTCGGTTGCCAACTCGGGATTATAACAGAGATCCAGGAAACTTCCGGCGCTCTTCCGCGTTTCCCGGTACTCCGGAAGATAGCGTCCAGCCTGACGCATCAGCCATATGGGCGGCGGCGTGACCGTCTTCCCGTTCAAAACAGTCATAACCTTGCGTTCGCTCATCACACCCAGCTTCTAAAAAAATAAAATCAAAGAGATTTAAAAGATTTTCTATTTCTTAGAGTCTGTGGGTAGCAAGGATTAAAATCATTCCAGTCGAAATGCCGCAGCCGCATCTTTTCAGCACGGTGGTCGGATAAATCTCGGCAGCGATTTTGAAAAACCTGGAAAAATCGTAATTTATCTCTAATTTTCAATGGATTATGTTCTTATTGGAAGGTTCCCGACCTGTGGACAGGCTGTGAATCGGGTTGGACAAGTGTCAACTCTTCCAGCAATTCACAGGCTGCCCGGAGCATGGTGAAAGCCACTTGCGGATTGTGGAAAAACACCACTTTATTCACGGCGCGGTTCGACCCGCAGGCTCGTTCGGACATTTGTCCCGGGTTATCAACAGCGGGAGAAAAACAGCGTGGAGAACAAAAAAAGCTTCTTCCATCTGCACCTGATTTCGGACTCAACAGGTGAGACTCTCATGTCTGCCGGCCGCGCGGTCTCGGCACAGTTTCACGCATCCATGCCGGTGGAACACGTCTATCCGATGATCCGCAACCAGAAGCAGCTCGCGCAGGTCATTGACCTCATCGACAAGGAACCGGGCATTGTCCTTTACACCATCGTCGATCAGCAACTGGCAGAATTCCTGGATTTGCGCTGTCACGCGATCGGCGTGCCCTGTGTCAACGTTCTTGAACCCATTATCGGCATCTTTCAGACTTATCTGGGCGCGCCATCAAGACGGCGGGTCGGTGCGCAACACGCCCTCAATGCGGATTATTTCGCGCGGATCGAAGCGCTCAATTTTGCAATGGATCACGATGACGGACAGATGCCGGAGACCTATGACGAGGCGGATGTCGTTATCATCGGCATCAGCCGCACGTCGAAAACTCCGACCAGCATCTATCTCGCCAACAGGGGTATAAAGACCGCAAACATTCCGGTTGTACCCAACGTGCCTTTGCCCGAAAGCCTCTATGCCGCCACCCGGCCTCTGATCGTCGGCCTCGTGGCGACGTCGGATCGAATATCGCAGGTTCGCGAGAACCGCGAACTGGGCGCAACCGGCGGATTTGACAGCCGCCGTTACACGGATCGCGCCACGATCATGGAAGAGCTGAAATATGCGCGTGCGCTCTGCGCCCGCAACAATTGGCCTCTGATTGACGTCACACGCCGTTCCATTGAGGAAACGGCTGCTGCCATCCTTGCCCTTCGCCCGAGGACGCGATAATCCGGATCGCACCATCAGGAGCAGACAGTCGATGAAACAAGAGTTGATCCTCGCCTCGTCCAGCGCATCCCGCCAGATGCTGATGCGCAATGCGGGGCTGACATTTTCGGCGATACCAGCGGATATTGATGAGCGCGCGCTCGATGAGCGGCTGGAACGTACGGGCGCCAGCCCGGAGGAAGTTGCACAACAACTCGCGACTGCCAAGGCTCTTGCCGTCGGTTCGCTTCATCCGGACGCACTGGTTCTGGGCTGCGATCAGACCATGGCACTCGGTGCGCGGGTCTATCACAAGCCGAAGACCATGGCCGAGGCCGAAGCACATCTGCTGTCATTGTCCGGTAAGGTTCACCGCTTGAACAGCGCGGCTGTCCTCGTTCGCGGCGGGGAGGTGATATGGAAGGTGGTTTCCAGTGCTGAACTTGCCGTGCGAACATTGAGCCCCGAATTTGTCTCCCGTCACCTCCAGAGAGTGGGTGAAAAAGCTCTAAGCAGCGTGGGCGCCTATCAGCTCGAGGGAGAGGGAATCCAGCTATTCACTTCGATTGAAGGCGATTATTTCACGATCCTCGGCCTGCCGGTTCTGCCGCTTTTATCGAAACTGCGCGACCTGGGTGTCATCGATGGCTGATTCACGTGAAACATTAACCATAAACGCTTTCGTTGTTGGTTACCCGATCAAGCATTCCCGGTCGCCGATCATTCATTCATACTGGCTCAAGAAATTCGGTATCACCGGTAACTATGAGGCAGTCGAGGTCGCATCGGACGATTTTGCGAATTTCATTGCAACCGTGAAGGAAGGTAAGCCCGGTACGGCCGTGGGCGGCAACGTCACCATCCCTCACAAGGAAGCCGCTTACCGGTTGGCGGATCGTCCTGATGCTCTGGCGGAAGAACTGGGTGCCGCCAACACCATCTGGATGGAGGAGGGTAAACTCCATGCCACCAATACCGATGGTTACGGGTTCGTGTCTAATCTGGATGAGCGGCATCCCGGTTGGGACAAAACGGACCGGGCGGTCGTTTTTGGTGCCGGCGGCGCAAGCCGTGCCGTCATTCAGTCGCTGCGCGACCGGGGCATCGCGGAAATCCACGTCCTGAACAGGACCCTCGAACGTGCTCGCGAACTGGCTGA
The DNA here is from genome assembly GCF_003938925.1 of Agrobacterium sp. FDAARGOS_525. NCBI lineage: Bacteria > Pseudomonadati > Pseudomonadota > Alphaproteobacteria > Hyphomicrobiales > Rhizobiaceae > Agrobacterium > Agrobacterium sp. FDAARGOS_525. Next base: position 976,446 of record NZ_RKIU01000003.1, read on the forward strand.
TCGTTTTGGCCCACGCGTCTTTTCCCATCCCCAGGCAGCGCTGCAGGAGGTCATGCAGGGCGCCGGGCTGTTCGTGAATACGACATCGCTCGGTATGGATGGCGCTGAGGCGCCGCATCTCGATTTTTCGCAGCTCGCTGCCAAGGCGGTGGTGACCGATATCGTCTACGTGCCATTACGAACACCGATCCTTCAGATGGCGGAAGAGCAGGGTATCACGACCGTCGATGGTCTCGGCATGTTGCTTCATCAGGCAAAACCAGGGTTCAGGCGATGGTTCGGCAAAATGCCGGAGGTGGATGAGACCCTGCGTTCTCTGATCATCGCGGACATGGAGAAACATTGATGATTGTGATCGGTCTCACCGGCTCGATTGGAATGGGAAAAACGACAACCGCGAAATTGTTTGCCGAAGAAGGCGTTCCGGTTCTGGACTCGGACGAGGTCGTTCATGGTCTTTATCGGGCGGAGGCCGTAGCTCAGATCGAGGCAGCTTTTCCGGGCACCACCGTTTCCGGTGTCGTAGACCGGGAAAAACTCGGTGACATCTTGAGAAAGAATCCGGCTAATTTCAGAAGGCTTGAAGAAATCGTCCATCCACTGGTTCGGAAAAAACAGGAAACCTTTCTGTCGAAAGCAAGGAAAAACAGCCGGAAATTTGCGCTTCTGGATATTCCGCTGCTGTTCGAAACGGGTGCGGAAAAACGTGTCGATAAAGTCGTTGTGGTGAGTTGTGCACCAGAGATCCAGCGCGAAAGAGTCCTGTCACGACCAGGAATGACCGAAGAAAAATTCGAAATGATCCTTGCCCGGCAGATGCCCGATGCGGAGAAGCGTAGACGTGCCGATTTTATCATCGATTCCGGAAATGGTGTCGAAGCGGCCCGGGATCAGGTAAGAGACATTTTGCAGAAGCTGACCGCTGAGTCGCGCCGTGGAGAGATGCATGCGTGAGATCATTTTCGATACGGAAACCACAGGTCTGGAGTCGAAGCTAGACCGGATCATCGAAATCGGCGGCGTGGAACTGATCAACCACTTCCCGACTGGCCGCACCCTGCATCTTTATATCAATCCTGAAGATCGCAAGGTTCATCCCGATGCGCTTGCCGTTCACGGGATTACCGACGAGTTCCTGCAGGATAAGCCCAAATTCGCTGAAGTTGTCGACCAGATTCGGGATTTCTTCGAAGGTGCGCGCTGGGTGGCGCACAATGCAACATTCGATATGGGGTTCATCAACGCGGAATTCGCCCGTCTCGGGATCGAACCGGTCGCCGCTGATCTGGTGACGGATACGCTGTCGCTTGCCCGCCGCAAGCACCCGATGGGACCGAATTCGCTGGACGCGCTTTGCCGCCGTTATGGAATAGACAATTCCCATCGCACCAAGCATGGCGCGCTTCTTGACTCCGAGCTTCTGGCCGAAGTCTATATCGAAATGATCGGCGGCCGCCAGACTGCGCTCGGCTTCGGCTCTGCCGCCAGGCAGGAAACCATTGTCATTGAGGAAGACATTCCGCTGGAGCCCCTGCGACGGCCCCGCCCCCTGCCGTCGCGGCTGGATGCGGAGACGGTTGCCGCCCACGGCAAACTCGTTCTCGGCATGGGGGACAAGGCGATCTGGAACCGGTACCAGAACTGAAGACTGCTCAGATACTTAAATCGCAAATCTGCGTAAAGAAAAACCCGGGCCAAGAACCCGGGTTTTGTTTGTCTGTAACGGAAGATGGCCGCTGCTTAGTTCGGGACAGCCTGAACCTGAGCCTTTGCCTGTTCCTCGGCAACGCGCTGCGCAAACATCTGCGCAAAATCGATCGGATCGATCATGAGCGGCGGGAAACCGCCGTTGCGGGTAACGTCGGCAATGATCTGGCGGGCGAAGGGGAAGAGCAGGCGCGGGCACTCGATGAACAGCACCGGCAGCATGTGTTCCTGCGGGAAGCCAGCGATGCGGAAGACACCGCCATAGACCAGCTCGGCCGCAAACAGAACCTTATCGCCATCCTTGGCTTCGGCATTCAGTGTCAGCACGACATCAAAATCCGAACCGGAAATCGGATTTGCATTGACGTTGACATTGATGTTGATCGACGGCGCATTCTCACGGGCCTGCAGCGAACGAGGAGCACCCGGATTTTCAAAGGAAAGGTCCTTGATGTACTGGGCAAGAATGTTGAGAGAAGGGCTAGCTGCGCCCTGTGCGCCATTTTCAGCGGTCATTACGGTTCCTCGCGGCGTGAATTCGTGGAAGGCGGTCTATCATTTCGACTCCGGGCTTACAACCCTTCGTGATCGGGTCGTCGCCATGCCTCGACGCGGCGTCAGGGCTTGGGCAGGTCGCGATCATCGGGCCTGTTCGACCAGGGAGAGTCTTTCGGCCCGGCGCGGTGAAACTCCTCTTCGTCCAGATCCACCACCTTCGAATTGCCATGAGATCCCGGGCCATTGCTGAAACCGGAATAATCGCCCGGCCGGGCGCCGGGCTGTCTGAATGAACCAGCCACGACGACGCGCGGTCCGAAGGCTTTCCAGAAAAACCGGCGAATGGCCGGCGACAGAAGCAGGAGGCCGAGAATGTCGGTGATGAAACCCGGAATGAACAACAGGATGCCCGCCACGACGCGCATCGCGCCATTGACGAGTTCGTCCGCAGGCTGTGCGCCCGTGCGGCCCGCATCCTGAAGATTTCTCACCATACCAAGGCCGCCCAGGCGCAATATGAGCAATCCCAGGAAAGACGTGAACAGGACGAGAGCCAGTGTCAGCCACAGGCCTATTGCCTTGCCGACAATAATGAAACCGGCAATTTCAAGGATGGGCATCATCAGGACGATGATTGGGAGAAAGGAAAAACGCATCTTCTAGCCTTGCGTGTGCATCTCTGGCAGATTGCCGGTTCCCGGGACACCGATGATTGAATCTGCATATTTGAATGATGGTAAGATGCAGACTATATGATGGTGTGGTTTTCGAATTTAAATGGCGGTTTTGGTAAAAGATGGGCTTCAGCGACTTTATCACATTGTTTTTTCTCGTTGCAGCGGTGCTGATCTTCTTTCAGCTGCGCAGCGTCCTTGGTCGTCGCACGGGCAATGAAAAGCCGCCTTTTGATCCTTATAGCCCGCGCGATGTCGCGAAGGGTCCCGTCACGGATGATAACAAGGTCGTGACACTGCCGAAGCGCGCCGAGGCGGAAGATGAAAACCGCTTCGCCGAGGTGGATGCACTGGCGCCTGCAGACAGCGCACTCAATGCCTCCCTGCGTGAGGTGATGACGAAGGATCCGTCCTTCCGCCCGAAGGAATTCCTGAACGGCGCCCGTATGGCCTACGAGATGATCGTGATGGGTTTTGCCGATGGCGACCGCAAGACGCTCAAGAACCTGCTGTCCAAAGAGGTGTTTGAAGGTTTCGACGCAGCGATTTCCGAAAGGGAAGGCCGCGGCGAGGTGGTGAAATCGACTTTTGTTGGCATTGAGAAAGCCGATATCACCCAGGCGGGTATTCGCGATTCCGAGGTGCAGATAACGCTCCGGATCGTCAGCCAGCTCATCTCGGCGACCTATGACAAGGATGGCAAGCTGGTCGATGGTGATCCGGATGCGGTTGCGGAGGTGGATGACATCTGGACCTTCTCGCGCGATATCCGCTCACGCGATCCGAACTGGAAGCTGATCGCCACCGAATCCGAGCAATGACCGCGCCCTTTTCGATCGAAGAAGTTTCTTTCAGCGACCTGCCCGGGTGGCGGCAAGACGATCCCGCTAGCCTTTTTCCGGCGATGACCGCAATTCTGTCGCATCTTCGGAGCGCAAAACCCTATCGCACCGGCGCACTCGGCGTCACGGCGGCGGAACTGGTTTCGCTGCTGGAGGTCGCTGAGAAATGCGAGGCAGACGGTCCCGAACAGGCACGCCGGTTCTTTGAAACCAACTGTGTTCCTTTCAGGATTTTTCCGTCGCAGGGAAAAAGCGGTTTTGTGACCGCCTTCTACGAGCCTGAACTGGAAGTCTCGTCTGAACCTGACGACATCTGGCGTTATCCCATTTACCGCCGACCACCCGAATTGGTGGATATCGACGATACCAATCGGCCCGTCGGCTTCGATACATCCTATGCTTTCGGCAGGCAGGATGAAGACGGGATTTCCTGCTTCCCCGATCGCCGCGCGATCGATGAAGGCTATCTGGAGGGCAGGGGACTTGAGATCGCCTGGGCGAAATCGAAGGTCGATCTGTTTTTTGTCCATGTGCAGGGCGCGGCACGTCTGGTTTTTCCCGATGGTGCGATAAAGCGCATTACCTATGCGGCCAAGGCAGGCCATGCTTTTTCACCGATCGGACGTCTGCTTCTCGATCGCGGAGAACTCGATCCGAAAACCGTGTCGATGCAGACGATCCGCAAGTGGCTCGCTGACCATCCCGATCAGGTGGATGGAGTACTATGGCATAACCGCTCCTACATTTTTTTCCGGGAGGCGGATGTTGCCGACGAGGATATGGGACCGGTCGCCGCCGCAAAAGTACCGCTCGTCGCTGGGCGCTCGCTTGCTGTGGACAGGCTCATCCACACGTTCGGGCTTCCCTTCTTCATCCATTCGCCGTCGCTTACCCATCTCGATGATGGAAAGCCTTTTGCGCGGCTGATGCTGGCGCTCGATACCGGGTCGGCCATCATTGGCCCGGCCCGCGGCGATATCTTTACCGGTTCGGGTTTCGAAGCCGGAGAACTTGCCGGCACGGTGCGCAATGAGGCAGATTTTTATATACTGATACCGCGGGTTGCTGCGCAGAGGTATCGGCGATGAAGAACAGTCGCAAGCTCGGCAAGGAAGAACGCGTTCTGTGGGGAAAGGTCGCAAAAACCACGCGGCCGATCTCCGGCAGGCTCGAAGACTTGCTGGCTTTCGATGACGTGGAGGACCCTGCGGGGGAACCAGATGTTTCGCTGACCGGTAAAGACACCTTTCCGCGCATCCTTGCGGAGCCGGCTGAGCCGCCCCCTCCAGCTCCGGATAAAAAGCCGAAAATCCACCAGCCGATGGAAAAACCGGTCAAGCGTAAGCTGACCCGCGGCCGCCTGCCATTGGAAGGACGGATCGATCTGCACGGCATGTTCCAGAGCGAGGCCCACGCCGTATTGCTCGATTTTCTGTTGCGCGCACATGAGCGGGGTCTAAGACATGTGCTGGTCATTACCGGCAAAGGTCGATCGATTGGCAGTGACGGGGCTTTGAAAAGGGCGGTGCCCATGTGGTTTTCCAAACCCGAATATCGCCACCTGATTTCCTCCTATGAGGATGCGTCGGCCAATCACGGCGGCGATGGCGCGCTTTATGTGCGGCTTTCGCGCCGGCGAGGCGAAAAGTCATGACGCCCTTTGCGCTGGCCGTGCGGCAGCTTCGTGAGCGCAAGGGTGTAACGCAGAAGCAAATGGCCGCCGCCATCGGCGTCTCTCCGGCCTACCTTTCAGCGCTTGAGCATGGCAAGCGCGGCAAGCCGAGCTTCGATCTCCTCCAGCGCATTGCCGGATATTTCAACATCATCTGGGACGAGGCCGAGGAACTGTTCTTCCTTGCCGGCTCATCCGACCCGAAGGTGGTGATCGACACAGTCGGCCTGCCGCCGCAATATACGGCTTTCGCCAACCGGCTGGCACGGGATATTCGCAAGCTGCCGCCGAGTGTGGTAGAGGAACTGTCAGCCGTGCTGCAAAAAAGCCGTTCTTGCGATTGAAACCCCTCTATCCCCTGCTTTATGCAGCATCCTGAAGCATGCGGCCTTTGGGATTGGGTATAGAATTTCTATAGTCGCATGTCGGATTTGAGTGATTCGCTGGCTTCAGGCCCTCTCACTGGAAACCTGGCCAGGAAAACTTTGGAAAGAGTACTTATGACCGAAACATCGTCAAGCGAAGTCGGCGCGAACGCGGAATATGGAGCCGATTCGATCAAGGTCCTCAAGGGCCTTGATGCCGTGCGCAAACGGCCCGGCATGTATATCGGCGATACCGATGACGGTTCCGGCCTGCATCACATGGTCTACGAAGTCGTCGACAACGCCATCGATGAGGCGCTTGCGGGCCACGCCGACCTGGTGACGGTGACCCTGAATGCCGACGGCTCCGTCACGGTGACCGATAACGGACGCGGCATTCCGACTGACATCCATTCCTCCGAGGGCGTTTCTGCCGCCGAGGTCATCATGACCCAGCTGCATGCGGGCGGGAAGTTCGACCAGAATTCTTACAAGGTGTCGGGCGGTCTGCACGGTGTCGGCGTTTCGGTGGTCAACGCGCTCTCCGTCTGGCTGAAGCTCCGCATCCGCCGCAATGGCAAGGTGCACGAGATTGGCTTTACCCATGGTGTCGCCGACGCGCCGCTTTCCGTTATCGGCGAATATGAAGGCCGTTCGGGTACGGAAGTCACCTTCCTGGCAAGCCCTGAAACCTTCACCATGACCGACTATGATTATGGAACGCTGGAGCATCGCCTGCGCGAACTCGCGTTCCTGAACTCCGGCGTGCGCATCCTGCTCACCGACAAGCGCCATTCCGACGTCAAGCAGGAAGAACTGCTGTATGATGGCGGCCTCGAGGCCTTCGTCCGGTATCTCGACCGCGCCAAGAAGCCGCTGGTTGATAAGCCGGTCGCCATCAAGGGTGAAAAGGATGGCATTACGGTTGAGGTCGCACTCTGGTGGAACGACAGCTATCACGAGAACGTGCTTTGTTTCACCAACAACATTCCGCAGCGCGATGGTGGCACCCATATGGCAGGTTTCCGCGCGGCTCTGACCCGCCAGGTCACCTCCTATGCCGAAACCTCCGGCATCCTGAAAAAGGAAAAGGTAAGCCTTCAGGGCGAGGACTGCCGTGAAGGTCTGACGGCCATCCTTTCCGTCAAGGTGCCAGACCCCAAGTTTTCGTCGCAGACGAAAGACAAGCTTGTGTCGTCTGAAGTGCGTCCGGTTGTCGAAAGCCTCGTCAACGAAGCACTCTCCACGTGGCTCGAAGAACATCCATCCGACGCGAGAATCCTTGTCGGCAAGGTGGTTGAAGCCGCTGTCGCCCGAGAAGCCGCCCGCAAGGCGCGCGAATTGACACGCCGCAAAGGCGCGCTCGATATTGCCTCTCTGCCCGGCAAGCTCGCCGACTGCTCCGAGCGCGATCCGGCAAAATCAGAACTGTTCCTCGTCGAGGGTGACTCCGCCGGCGGTTCGGCCAAGCAGGGCCGCTCGCGCGAGACGCAGGCAATCCTGCCGCTACGCGGCAAGATCCTCAATGTCGAACGCGCCCGTTTCGACAAGATGTTGTCCAGCCAGGAAATCGGCACGCTGATTACGGCGCTCGGCACCTCCATCGGCAAGGACGAGTTCAACGCCGATAAGCTGCGTTACCACAAGATCATCATCATGACGGATGCTGACGTCGATGGCGCCCACATCCGTACACTGCTGTTGACCTTCTTCTTCCGCCAGATGCCGGAACTGATCGAACGCGGCCATCTCTATATCGCCCAGCCGCCGCTTTATAAGGTGACGCGCGGTAAATCCGTTCAGTATCTGAAGGACGAAAAAGCGCTGGAAGAGTATCTGATTTCCATGGGTATCGAGGAAGCATCTTTGACGCTCGGCTCTGGCGAAGTGCGTGTTGGCGCCGATCTTCGTGAAGTCATTCTGGATGCGCTGCGCATGCGCTCGCTGATCGACGGGCTGCATTCCCGTTACAGCCGCTCCATCGTGGAGCAGGCGGCCATTGCCGGCGCACTCAACCCCGAGCTTTCCGCCGACGCGGCGCGTGCGGAGGAAACTGTTGCCGAAGTGGCCCGGCGTCTCGATATGATTGCTGAAGAGACCGAACGCGGCTGGTCCGGCACTGTGCTGCAAGACGGCGGTCTGCGCTTCGAACGCATGGTGCGCGGCGTCAAGGAAGTCTCGACGCTGGATATGGGCCTGCTCGGTTCTGCCGATGCCCGGCACATCGACCAGCTTGCGGCCCGCACGCGTGATATCTACGCCACGCCGCCGGTTCTGCAACGCAAGGATGGCACGATGGAGCTGGCCGGCCCGCGCGCGCTTCTGGATGCGATTTTCGCTGCCGGACGCAAGGGTCTCTCCATGCAGCGCTACAAGGGTCTTGGCGAAATGAATGCCGAGCAGCTTTGGGAAACCACACTCGATGCCAACGTTCGCTCGCTGCTGCAGGTAAGAGTAAGTGACGCGACTGATGCCGACGGCCTGTTTGCCCGCCTCATGGGTGACGAAGTCGAACCACGCCGCGACTTTATCCAGGAAAATGCACTCAGCGTCGCTAACCTGGATATTTAAATTTGGGGAATGTTTCGCGTAACGATTCACGTGAAACGAAACTTTAACAAAAGGCCCGGCGGTAATCTCCGCCGGGCCTTTTGATTTTATGCGGATAATGGTGATCAGTCAGCCTTGCCGGTGAAGCGACCTTCAAAGGCAACATCGGAAAGGGGCAGGCGTTTGCTTGGCACCTCCCGTTCCGCCAGATCATCAGGAAGAACGGACTTGTCGGTGAGCGTGCCGATGGCGACTCCTGCCTCCACCTTGTAGCCTTCCGGTATATTCAGTTTTTCGACGATCTTGTCCTTGAATATGCCGGCCATGCCGTGCGCATGGTAACCGAGCAGGTGCGCCTGCATGGCAAGTGAAAACCAGGCGGCGCCGGCATCGAAGGAATGGGTTGCTGACGGTTTCTTCTCGCCGTCGTGCGAGATATTGTAGTCTCGGGAAATGACGAAAAGCAGCACGGAGGCGTTTTTTGCCCAGCGCTGATTTCCCTCCATCAGCAGTTCCACGAAGAGCGGCCAGTCTTTACTGTCCTTGTGTGCATAGACAAACCGCCACGGCTGATGATTGGAGGCGGAGGGCGCCCAGTGCGCCGCATCCAGAATGGTCATCAGATGCTGCGCCGGCATGGCGTGACCATCGAAGGCGCGCGGAGACCAGCGATCGAGGAAGAGGGGATCAACGGGGTATTCTGATTGCCGGTTATTGCTGTTCGTCACGGGCCATGTCCTTTTGATTGACGGGAAGGAAAAGGTATTTTTCGAAACTCGGCGCAGTCAAGGGGTGACAAGTATGAATGCATCGTTCATATATGCATCACCTTGTCTGACAACCGGGAGAGAGTTCCATGAAATTGATGCGTGTCGGCCAGCCCGGCCAGGAAAAACCTGCAATCCTCGACGCGGAAGGAAAAGTCCGCGATCTGTCCACCCATGTCAAAGATATCGGCGGCGAAGCCATTTCTCCCGAGGGTCTCAAAAAGATCGCCGCGATCGATGTCGGCACACTTCCGGTGCTGAACCAAGAGCGCATCGGCGCCTGCGTTGCGGGAACGGGGAAATTCATCTGCATCGGCCTTAACTTCTCCGACCATGCCGCTGAAACGGGTGCCACCGTACCGCCGGAACCGGTCATTTTCATGAAGGCCACCTCGGCCATCGTTGGTCCGAATGACAATGTCGTCATCCCGCGCGGTTCGGAAAAGACTGACTGGGAAGTCGAGCTTGGCGTCGTCATCGGCAAGACCGCCAAATATGTCTCCGAAGCGGATGCTCTCGATTATGTCGCCGGTTATTGCGTTTCGCACGATGTTTCCGAGCGCGCCTTCCAGACGGAGCGCGCCGGTCAGTGGACCAAGGGCAAGTCCTGCGACACTTTCGGTCCCATCGGCCCATGGCTGGTGACGAAGGACGAAATCACCGATCCGCAGAACCTCGGCATGTGGCTGAAGGTGAACGGCCAGACCATGCAGGATGGCTCCAGCAAAACCATGGTTTACGGCGTCGCCCACGTTGTCTCCTACCTCAGCCAGTTCATGTCGCTGCATCCCGGCGATGTCATTTCCACTGGCACCCCTCCTGGCGTCGGCATGGGCCTGAAGCCGCCGCGTTACCTGAAGGCTGGCGATGTCGTGGAACTCGGTATCGAGGGTCTCGGTTCCCAGAAGCAGACCTTCGTCGCCGACATCTGATTAAACGGCGTTCGACGGAAAGTGAGGCGCTGGCGGGAAACCGCCGGTGCCTTCGATTTTGTGCACCTGCGAAAAGCTGCTATGGTTGAAAAAAAGAGCGTGATCGCGAGGGAGGCGTCATCAGTGTTCTACCACCTCTATGAAATGAACCATGCGGCCATGGCACCGCTGCGTGCCGGTGCCGACATGATGCGCCAGGCCTGCAACAATCCTCTTAATCCGCTGTCCAGTACGGCCTTCGGCAGAAGCCTCGATGCCGGTTTCGAGGTTTTCGAACGGCTGACGCGCCGCTACGTCAAGCCTGAATTCGGTCTCGGCTCCACGGTCATTGATGGCCAAACCGTGGTTGTCACGGAGGAGACCGTCTGGTCGCGCCCGTTCTGCAATCTGCTTCATTTCAAAAAAGAACTCGATCCAGCCCCCCAGTCCAACCTGAAGGTGCTACTGGTGGCCCCGATGTCCGGCCACTATGCAACCCTGCTACGCGGGACCGTGGAGGCACTGTTGCCCTCGGCCGATATTTACATCACCGATTGGGCCGATGCCCGGATGGTGCCGGCAGCGGAGGGAACCTTCGATCTCGACGATTATATCGACTATGTCATCGAGATGCTGCGGCAGATCGGCCCCGGCACCCATGTGGTTGCCGTTTGCCAGCCATCCGTTCCTGTTTTGGCTGCCGTTTCCCTGATGGAGGCGGATGGTGATGTGTTTGCACCCGCTTCCATGACGCTGATGGGCGGACCGATCGATACGCGCATCAACCCCACCGCCGTCAACGGTCTCGCGAAGGCCAAGCCGATCGAATGGTTCCGCGACAATGTGGTCATGCAGGTGCCGTGGCCGCAGCCGGCCTTTGGGCGCAACGTCTATCCGGGTTTTCTGCAGCTGTCGGGCTTCATGTCCATGAACCTCGACAGGCACATGACGGCGCACAAGGATTTTTACCTGAACCTGGTCAAGAATGACGGCGATTCCGCTGAAAAACACCGCGAATTTTACGATGAATATCTGGCTGTCATGGATCTGACGGCGGAATTTTATCTGCAGACGGTGGAAACCGTCTTCATCGACCATGCGCTGCCGAAGGGAAACATGCTGCATCGGGGCAGGGCGGTCGATCCCGCTGCCATCCGCAAGGTCGCATTGTTCACTGTCGAAGGGGAGAATGACGATATTTCCGGCGTCGGCCAGACAAAGGCAGCGCACGATCTCTGCCGCAACATCCCTGAAGATAAACGCGCGCACTACATGCAGCCGGATGTAGGGCATTACGGTGTCTTCAACGGTTCGCGCTTCCGCAAGGAGATCGTACCGCGTATGCTGGATTTCATTGCCAAACACAAGACGACCTAACGGCAGAACGGTAGGTGACGCCGCGCATTTGCGTGGCCAAGGGATGGACGAATCGGTTATGAAGGCTTCATGTTTTCGCTCCTCAGAAAATCCCTGAAGTCCCCGGCGCCAAAGAAGGTCGTGCCGAGCCAGCGCACCGTCTCGGTGGCAGGCCGGCAGGTGCCGATCACGGTCAGGGAGAACCCGCGGGCGACGCGCATTACCTTGCGCATCGAGCCGGGCGGCCGGGCGCTGAAGCTGACGATCCCGATGGGTCTGCATCATCGCCAGGTGGATGATTTTCTCGAGAGACATCAGGGCTGGCTGGAAGGCAAACTTCCGAAGTTCAGTCCTGACGACGGTCTGCGTTCCGGCACGACCATCGATATCAGGGGCATAGCCCACCGTATTGACCATACGGGCAGCCTGCGCGGCCTGACGCATGTCGCGAAAGACGCGGATGGCGCGCCCGTTCTGAAAGTCAGCGGCGCGCCCGAGCATCTGAGACGGCGGATAGCGGCCTTCCTGAAAAAGGAGGCGAAGGCCGACCTGGAGCGGCTTGTGGCCGTTCATGCCAGAGCGGCCGGCCGGCCGGTGCGATCGATCAGCATGAAGGATACACGCAGCCGCTGGGGTTCCTGTTCCCATGATGGAAACCTGAGCTTTTCCTGGCGCATAGTCATGGCTCCGGAAAAGGTCATCGATTATCTCGCCGCCCACGAGGTCGCGCATTTGAGGGAAATGAACCACGGACCGAAATTCTGGGCTTTGTGCGAAAAACTCTGCCCGCACACCGATGAAGCCAAGGACTGGCTGAAACATAATGGCTCCAAACTCCACGCCATCGATTTCGATTGAAACTTAGGGCGTCGATCGCCATCTGGATTCACGTGAAACATTCCATCAATAACGGATGCGATTTGGCTCGACTCTCGTCGCATTTCGTGTCAGGTCGCGGATATGAAACCGGATATCAAGATTTGCGGATTGAAGACACCGGAAGCGCTGGAGCGCGCCATCAGGCGCGGCGCGTCGCATGTCGGTTTTATTTTCTTTGAAAAAAGTCCACGCAACATCGAGCCCGATTTAGCCGGTAAGCTGGCCGAAGCCGCCCGTGGCGCAGCCAAGGTGGTCGCTGTCACCGTCAATGCCGATAATGATTATCTCGATGAAATCGTCGATCTTGTAAAACCTGACATTCTGCAGCTGCACGGCAGTGAAAGCCCGGAGCGGCTGTTGACCATCAAGGCGCTTTACGGCCTGCCGGTCATGAAGGCGATTTCCATTCGCGATGCCGCTGATCTTGCCAAAATTGGTCCTTATAACGGGATAGCCGATCGTTTTCTACTGGATGCCAAGGCGCCCGCTGGTTCGGAGCTTCCGGGCGGCAACGGTGTTTCCTTCGACTGGACCATCCTGCGCTCCCTTGACGGAAGCATCGATTACATGCTTTCCGGGGGGCTGAACAAGGACAATGTCGCCGAGGCTCTGGCAGAAACCCGGGCGAGCGGACTAGATTTGTCATCTGGCGTCGAAAGCGCGCCGGGCGTCAAGGATCTGTCCATGATCGACGCTTTTTTCGATGTGGTGAATGATTGGTCGAAAGGCCCAAAGGGAGCTTGAAGTGAACGACGCGCCAACACCCAATTCTTTTCGCGCTGGTCCTGATGAGGACGGACGTTTCGGCATTTACGGAGGTCGCTTCGTTGCTGAAACGCTGATGCCACTCATTCTGGATTTGCAGGCGGAATGGGACAAGGCCAAGACCGATCCCGAGTTTCAGGCTGAGCTCAAGCATCTCGGCGCACACTATACCGGTCGTCCGAGCCCGCTTTATTTTGCCGAGCGGCTGACGGCGGAACTCGGAGGCGCGAAGATTTACTTCAAGCGCGAAGAACTGAACCACACGGGTTCACACAAGATCAACAATTGCCTCGGCCAGATCCTGCTTGCCAAGCGCATGGGAAAGACCCGCATCATCGCGGAGACCGGTGCCGGCCAGCACGGCGTTGCTTCGGCCACGGTAGCGGCACGTTTCGGTCTGCCCTGCGTCGTTTACATGGGCGCGACGGACGTCGCGCGTCAGGCCCCGAACGTGTTCCGTATGAAGCTTCTCGGCGCCGAGGTAAAGCCGGTCACGGCCGGCCACGGCACGCTGAAGGATGCCATGAACGAGGCACTGCGTGACTGGGTCACCAATGTCGACGACACTTATTACCTGATCGGTACTGCCGCTGGCCCACACCCCTATCCGGAAATGGTCCGCGATTTCCAGGCCGTTATCGGCGAGGAAGCCAAGGCGCAGATGCTGGAAGCGGAAGGCCGTCTGCCGGATATGGTCATTGCGGCAGTTGGCGGCGGCTCGAACGCCATCGGCATCTTCCATCCTTTCCTTGATGACAAGAGCGTCCGCATCGTCGGCGTCGAGGCGGGTGGAAAGGGCCTTTCGGGCGAAGAGCATTGCGCTTCAATCACTGCCGGTTCGCCGGGCGTGCTGCACGGCAACCGCACCTATCTGCTGCAGGATGCAGATGGTCAGATCAAGGAAGGCCATTCGATCTCCGCAGGCCTCGATTATCCCGGTATCGGCCCTGAACATTCCTGGCTGAACGACATCGGCCGCGTCGAATATGTGCCGATCATGGACCATGAGGCGCTGGATGCCTTCCAGATGCTGACCCGCCTTGAAGGCATCATTCCGGCTCTGGAGCCGAGCCATGCATTGGCCGAGGTCATCAAGCGTGCGCCGAAAATGGGCAAGGACGAGATCATCCTGATGAATCTCTCCGGCCGCGGCGACAAGGATGTCCACACCGTCAGCAAGTTCCTTGGAATGGATGTATAAGATCATGACTGCACGTATGGACAAGCGCTTCGCCGATCTGCGCGCGGAAAATCGCCCGGCCCTGATTACCTATTTCATGGGCGGCGACCCGGATTTCCAGACCTCGCTTGGCATCATGAAGGCGCTGCCGGAAGCCGGTGCCGACGTTATCGAACTCGGTATGCCGTTTTCCGACCCCATGGCGGATGGACCAGCCATCCAGCTGGCTGGCCAGCGCGCGCTGAAGGGCGGACAGACGCTGAAAACCACGCTCGATCTTGCTCGGGAGTTCCGCAAGGAAGACGATGCAACGCCGATCGTAATGATGGGCTATTACAACCCGATCTATATCTATGGCGTCGAAAAATTTCTGGACGACGCACTGGCGGCAGGCATCGATGGCCTGATCGTGGTCGATCTGCCACCGGAAATGGACGATGAGCTCTGCATTCCGGCGCTTGCGCGCGGCATCAACTTCATCCGTCTTGCAACGCCGACCACCGATGGCAAACGCCTGCCGACCGTCCTTAAAAATACCTCAGGTTTCGTGTATTACGTCTCGATGAACGGTATCACCGGTTCAGCGCTTCCCGATCCGTCGTTGATATCGGGCGCTGTCGGTCGTATCAAGGCGCATACGGAACTGCCGGTCTGTGTCGGTTTCGGTGTCAAGACGGCTGATCATGCCAAGGCAATCGGTGCCGTGGCGGACGGTGTGGTGGTGGGTTCCGCCATCGTCAACCAGATTGCCGGCAGCCTGACCAAGGATGGACAGGCAACCGCAGACACCGTGCCGGCGGTTACGACGCTGGTAAAAGGACTTTCAACGGGCGTGCGTGCATCACGCCTCGCCGCTGCAGAATAAGCGCGCGGCCCAGTCAGGAGTAGACAGTTGAACTGGATCACCAATTACGTTCGGCCGCGGATCAATTCCATGCTCGGTCGCCGCCCGGAGGTTCCGGAAAATCTTTGGATCAAGTGCCCGGAAACGGGCGAAATGGTCTTCCACAAGGATCTGGAAGACAACAAGTGGGTCATCCCGGCGTCCGGTTATCACATGAAGATGCCGGCAAAAGCTCGTCTTGCCGATCTTTTCGATGGCGGCGTCTATGAGGCTCTGCCGCAACCGAAGGTCGCGCAGGACCCGCTGAAATTCCGCGATTCCAAGAAATACACCGATCGCCTGCGTGATAGCCGCGCGAAGACCGAGCAGGAAGATACCATCCTTGCCGGCGTTGGCCTGCTGAAGGGTCTGAAGATCGTTGCCGTCGTGCATGAATTCCAGTTCATGGGCGGTTCGCTCGGCATCGCCGCCGGTGAAGCCATCGTCAAGGCCTTCGAGCGCGCCATTTCCGAGCGTTGCCCGCTCGTCATGTTCCCGGCCTCCGGTGGCGCGCGCATGCAGGAAGGCATTCTTTCTCTGATGCAGCTGCCCCGCACCACCGTTGCGGTAAACATGCTGAAGGAAGCTGGCATGCCTTACATCGTGGTTCTGACCAACCCGACCACGGGCGGTGTCACGGCCTCCTATGCCATGCTCGGCGACGTGCATATTGCCGAACCGGGCGCTGAAATCTGCTTCGCCGGCAAGCGCGTGATCGAGCAGACCATTCGCGAAAAGCTGCCGGAAGGCTTCCAGACCTCGGAATACCTGCTGGAGCACGGCATGGTGGATATGGTCATTGATCGTCGCGAAATCCCGGACACGCTGGCTAATCTGCTCAAGATCATGACCAAAGCGCCCGCTGACAATGCAAACGCTGTCGTCCCGCTGGCCGCTTCGGCCTGAGGAAAAAAAATATGTCGCCCGGAGGCATAAATTGCCTTCGGGATGATGTTATACGTTGCCTGATTTCATTTTTAGGGCGGCGGACAAATGACAAGCAAAACGCCTGAAAGGCGAACGGAAGACATGACGAAGCCCGCGATCGGTGAGGCAGAAAAGATCATTGAAGAGCTGATGCAGCTCCACCCCAAGGGCTTTGATCTTTCACTCGACAGAATTTCCCGTCTTCTCGAAAAACTCGGCAATCCACAAAACAGAATGCCGCCGGTGATCCATGTGGCCGGCACCAATGGCAAAGGTTCTGTAAGCGCCTTTTGTCGGGCCTTGCTAGAATCAGCCGGACTCTCCGTGCACGTGCACACCAAGCCACATCTCGTCAATTGGCATGAACGCTATCGCCTCGGCGTGGCCGGAGAGAAAGGCCGCTTTGTCGATGATGCTGTCTTCGCAGATGCCCTTCGTCGTATTGAAGTTGCAAACGAAGGCCAAAAGATTACCGTTTTCGAGATTCTGACTGCGGTGATGTTCCTTCTTTTTTCAGAACATCCGGCTGATGCAGCTATTGTAGAAGTGGGACTTGGTGGGCGTTTCGATGCGACCAATGTGATTAACAATCCGGCTGTTTCTGTTATTATGCCGATTTCGCTCGATCACGAGGCCTATCTCGGTGACCGCGTCGAATTGATCGCCGCCGAAAAGGCGGGAATCATGAAAAAGGGCTCACCTGTCGTCATTGGCCATCAGGAATATGACGCGGCGCTCGAAACACTTGTCGCCACGGCGGAACGGCTCGGTTGCCCGGTGTCCGTCTATGGCCAGGATTTTTCCGCCCATGAAGAATTCGGCCGCATGGTCTATCAGGATGAGTTCGGACTGACGGATGCGCCGCTGCCACGGCTCCCGGGCCGTCACCAGCTTGCCAATGCCGCTGCCGCGATCCGCGCCGTCAAGGCTGCCGGTTTTGAGGTGACGGAGCGGATGATCGAAAAGGCCATGACCACGGTGGAATGGCCCGGTCGTCTTCAGCGCATCCTGACTGGAAAAATCGCTGAAATGGCGCCGAAAGATGCGGAAATCTGGATCGACGGTGGCCATAACCCCGGTGCGGGTGAAGTGATTGCAGAGGCAATGGCGGGTTTTGAGGAAAAGACGCCGCGGCCGCTCTTCATCATTGCCGGCCTCATCAACACCAAGGATCCGGTGGGTTATTTCAAGGCCTTCGCCGATATCGCCGAATATGTCTTCACCGTGCCGATCGGCGGCACGGATGCAGCGATCGACCCTGTGGTACTCGCCCATGCCGCCTTCGATGCTGGCCTCGTTGCAGCGCCAACATCGTCTCTGACACATGCTCTGGAAGAGTTGTCGCGCCGCTTCGACCCTGAAGGACCGGCGCCGCGCATCCTGATCGGCGGTTCGCTTTACCTTGCTGGCAATGCACTTGCCCTGAACGGCACGGTGCCGCAATAAAAAAGCCCGGCATCGCTGCCGGGCTTCTTTCATTCCATTGATAATGCTTATGCGGCGCCGGAAATCCAGGCCGAAAGCGCTGTCTTGGGAGCAGCGCCAACCTTGATGTCAGCCACTTCACCGCTTTTGAAAATGGCGAGCGTCGGGATGGAGCGAACGCCGAACTGAGCGGCCAGTTCCGGGTTTTCGTCGATATTCAGCTTTGCGACCTTGACCTTGCCGGCCAACTCGGAGGAAATTTCCTCAAGGCTCGGCGCGATCATCTTGCACGGGCCGCACCATTCGGCCCAGAAATCCACCACGACGGGTTCGGAGGATTCAAGGACTTCGGACTGGAAGTTGGCGGCATCGACTTTTACGGTAGCCATATCTGGCTCTCCTTTCAGTAAATCTTTTCCACTATCGATGTGATGCGGGCGCGTCGAAATTTCAATGCCCCGGTATCTCACTTTGTCTTTATTGCGGCAAGGGCCTCTCTCATCGCATCGTCGCCAACCGTTATAAAGGCAGCATTTTCCGTATAAATCAGCGCACAGACAAATTCCTTGCCGGGATAAAGCGGTACCAGAATTTCCCGATAAATGGCGAGCTGCGCCGTATGGGAGAAGGGTATTTCACGCGCTTCGCGGGGCGGCACTCGGTTGGTCTTGTAATCGATCAGGATGACGCGATCTCCCTCGACCGCCAGCCGGTCGATGCGGCCGGAGACTGCATATTGCTGCCGGCCGAGGGCCATTGTGCCCATGATCGACACTTCCGCGCGACTGTTGGCAGAGAAGGCCGGCTGCACAGCGGGTTCGGACATGACACGCAAAACGGCCCGTACCAATTGCTCGCGCTCGGTAACAGGCCAGAACCGCGCCGCGCGTTCAGCATAACGGCGCGCCGCCTCTTCCCGTTCGACCTCCGGAAAATCGGGCAGCGCCTGAAGCATGCGATGCACCAACCGTCCGCGCTGCAGTGCCAATGAAGAAACCTCGGCTTTCTCCCCGAACAGCGGTGAGCGCACGGCGAGATCATCCGCACCGTCATCGATGATGGTGCCCGCGCCGGAAGGGCTGAGTGGTCTCGGTAGAGAGGGCAGGGCCGGCAAAGGGGTAAGAAGTCCCGCTGGGAGGGCATAGTCTTCCTGCTGCGGCGTTTCGGGTGGCCTTTGTGGAGCAGGTGTCGAGTGCGGTTCGGATTTGCGCCAGACAAGCCCCTGCCATTCCTCACCATCCGCCGTGAAAAGCTGGGGCTTGCAATGGTCTTCGTTGTTGGCAAGCGCCTTTTTGACGATGGCATGCCAGCATTCGGGATTTTCCTTCTGGCCGCGATAACCGCAGACGACGAGGTGATCGGCGGCGCGCGTCATGGCCACATAAAGCAGCCGCCGATATTCATCTTCGGCGGCGGTCTTCAGCCGCTCTTCGTCCGATCGGATGAGGTGGTTTGAAAATCCGCTGCCGGGCAACCAGACCGGGAAGGCGTCTTCACCCGCTTCGACAAAACGCAGTTTAGGCACATGGCTGTGATTGAAGGCCTTCGAACCGCCATCGACGACAAAAACGACCGGTGCTTCCAACCCCTTGGAGGCGTGCACGGTCATGATGCGAACTTCGCCGCGATCCTTGTCCTGCTCCCGCTTCACCTCCGGTGAGTCAGTTTCCAGGACGGAGAGAAAGGCCTGCAGGCCGGGCAGGCCGGTCCTTTCGTGATCCAGCGCGAAGGACAGGAATTCATCCAGAACGTCGCTTGCCTCGTTGCCAAGCCTGCCGAGAAATTTTTTGCGTCCGTCGTGCAGTGTAAGCACCGCTGCGAAGAAATCATGCACGGTGGCCGTTTTAGAAAGCGCGATAAAACCTTCCAGCTTGGCGGTAATGCTGGAAAGATGGCTATTCTCTTCCTGCGCAAGGATTTGCAGCCGTTTCCAGACGCTCTCCGTTTCCGATCGCATGGCGGCAATGTCGAAAACGTCGTCTTCCGTCAGGTTGAAGAGTGGACTTTTCAAAAGTGCGGCAAGGGAAAGGTCGTCTTCGGGCAGGACAACGAAATGACCGAGCGCCAGAAGGTCCTGCACGGCAATGTGGTCAGTCAAACGAAGGCGGTCAGCGCCGGCAACGGGTATGTTCTTGCGCCGTTTCAGCTCCCGGGTCAGTGCATTGACGAAGGCATGACGTTTTCTGACGAGCACCAGAATGTCGCCCGGTTCGATGGCGCGCTCCACGCCTTTTTCGATGATGGTCTCGCGTCCGATCATATCGGCGATGCGCGCGGCGATCCGGCGGGCAATTATGGTGGCCGGCGCGCTTTCCCGCAGCGCATCGAAGGGGGCTGTCCAATCCTCTTCGTCCTCGGTGGTTTCCGGTGCCACCATATCCCACACTTCCACGGTGCCGGGATGGCCAGCGCGGTTGGACCGGTGCTCCACCGGCTCGTTATCGGCACTGAGGCCGCTTGCGTTATTCGGGTCCGAAAACACCTGGTCGACAGCCGTCAGCACATCCTCCGTGGATCGGAAGGATAGCGGCAGGCGAATGCGGTGAAAGGCCTGTTCGACCGAATCGACCCGTCTCTTGGTCTCTTCGCGCTCCTGCGAAAACCGTTCCGGCCGCGCGCCCTGGAATGAATAGATCGACTGTTTTTCATCGCCCACGGCAAACAGCGTCCGCCGCCCCATGCGGGCGCTCTCGCCGGTGAAGAAATCCGCCGCAAGCGACTGGATGATCGACCATTGCACCGGGCTCGTGTCCTGCGCCTCATCAACCAGAATATGGTCGATGCCCTGATCCAGCTTGTAATGCACCCACGCACCCGCCGTATCGCGGTTGAGGAGGTTGGCCGCGCGCTCGATCAGGTCTTCGAAATCGAGCTGGCTTCGCTGTTTCTTCAGGTCTTCGAAATCACCGATCAGCCTTTCCGACAGAACAAGGGCGCATTTGGTCGCCGCCAGCATCCGCACCAGACGATAACGGTTGCGGCAGGAAACGACATGGTCCCGCGCCAGCGTCAGCGCATCGAGAAGTTCGGGGGCGGATTTCTGCATGCCCTTGTTGATGACATAGGCATCCGATTTCTTTTCACCCTTGGCCGTCAGCAGGGCGGCTTCGATGAATTCCATCCGCCGCACGGGGTTTGGTTGTCGTTTTGCTTCCCTGAGTGCATAGGCGACATCGATGACGCGTGATCCACCCACCTCGTCGGCAAGGGTGAGATACGTATCGAGCGCGAGGCCGGCGAGGCCGGGCAGAGGCCAGAAAGCGGCCGCGGCAGTTTCTTCGGTCTCTCCATCTGCAATCTGCATCGCCTGCCGCAACCGGGCATCGATGCCGCCTGACTGTTTGGCGCCCAGAAGGAAGGCCCGCAAGGCACTGCGATTAGTGATGATGGCGGAGAGCAGCGCTTCCAACCCGCTTTCATCGGCGAGATCGAGAACATAGGCCAGCGCCTGCGCCAGGTCCGCATCGCTTTCCGTCGAAACAGCGGTCAGGAGCGAACGGCGCGCCTCAGCCAGCAGCGTGGTTGCGGCGCGGTCGTCGAGAACGGAGAAATGGCCGGCGACATTGGCTTCCAGCGGAAATTGGTGCAGCAACGCCTCGCAGAAGGCGTGGATTGTCTGGATCTTCAAACCGCCCGGTGTTTCCAGCGCCTTGGCGAAGAGCCTGCGCGCCTCGGCGAGCTTGATGCGATCCGGCGCCTTGCCTTCGATGGCGGCGATGCGGTCCTTGAGATCGGAATCCGGCGAAGTAGCCCATTCCGCCAGACGGTCGAAGACGCGGCTCGACATTTCCGATGCTGCGGCCTTGGTATAGGTGAGGCAGAGGATCGCCGAAGGCCGGCAGCCAGCCAGAAGCAGGCGGATGACGCGCTGGGTCAGTACGTGGGTCTTGCCGGAACCGGCATTGGCCGACACCCAGGCTGAACTGGCGGGATCGGAAGCAAGCCGCTGCCGGGCGCTGGTCCAGTCGATCCAGCTTTCAGGTGTGTCGGCGGCGGGGCCGGCGTCGAAAGGATCAATCGTCATCGCCGTCTCCCGGTTCTGCCGTCGACCATTCCGAAACGCGGGCGAGGTGATCATATTCCCCGCCGTAGGATTGCTGTTCTTCCGGCACCAGGCGCGAGGCGAAGCCGTTTTCCCCGTTGCGCAGCGAATGAACGAATTTGGTGAGCTGTTCTATCGATTCCGTCGCGAGCTCAATCGCCGATTTTGGCGGTCTTTTCCCGCTTCGGCTGGAATGTTCGTTATTGACCTGATCGGCGAAAAAACGCTCGCCCGGCCGCAGGCGAACATAGATGAGGTTTTCAGGCGTGGGTGAACCGGCTTCGCGGAAGGCGCCGCGCATCAATGCTGCCGCCTCCAGCGCAAGCTGCGGATCGAGCAGAGCGCGCGCCTGATTGACGGAAGGCGCGAGCCCCGTCTTGTAGTCGATAATATCCGCCTGACCGTTTGTCTTGATGTCGATGCGGTCGGCGACGCCTGTGAGCCTTATGCCTGCTTCGACGATTTCCTGGCCCGCGCGCGCCTCGAAAAAGCTGTGACGAATGGATGGATGACGTTCTTTTTCCCAGTCGATGAAGGCGCGCGCCACCGCTGCAAAACGTGGCCGCCAGATCACATCCACATGGGGAGGCAGGTTTTCAGCATCGAAACATTCGTCGAGAATGCGCTGCATGGCCGAAAGCGAGGCCGACGTACCGGGAATGTGCCCCTCACGGGAATAGCGCTCGATGATCGTGTGGTAGAGCGTGCCACGATCGGCTGCGTTCGGGTCGCGGTTGAACGGGTCAAGCGCGTCGAGCTTCAGAATGCGCCGCGCATAGATCGAATAGGGGTCGCGGCGCAGGCGGCCCACTTCGCTGAAGGAGTAACGCGTCGGCTGCAATTCAGCCGGCGGTTTCGGGGAAGGGCGCTTTGCCGCCTCCTGCTCGATGCTCTCATCCATCAGACCCGCCCAATGGCGATATGTCTCGCCACGTTTTTTAAGGACCTTGGCAAAATCCTCGCCGCCCAGGGCCAGCAGCCTTTGTAGCCAGCGTGAGGCGACGGCAGGCGTGGAGCCCTGCCTGAGCGCCCGGGTGTAGAAAATGTGTCGCGTGCCGTTGGCCATCTCAAAGTCATGCGCGAGCTGGCCGATACGCCGTTCCGGCGGCTCCAGCCCGATCGCAGTCTTCATGGTGCGGGAAAGAAACGGATTATTCGCCGTTTGGCCCGGCCAGAGGCCTTCATTGAGACCGCCGATGATGACCGTATCGACACTTTGCAGCCGCGCTTCCAGCGCGCCGAAGATGAAGATGCGCGGATGGCGCATCGATCTTGGCTTGATTGATTCCCCTGCCACAAGCGCCGCGAATATATCGATCCATTGCGGACCGTCCGCGTCGAGAATATCTCCGCTTTCCATCAGTTCGGCAAAGAGGCCGGAAAGCTTGTCTCCGGCCTCGCCGGACCAGAGAGCGGCAAGATCTGTATTTTCATCCCCACAGATGGCTTCCATCACGCGGCCGGTCCGTTCCGCCCAGTCGGAAAGAGGCAACCTGTCGGTAAAGGCCCGGCCAGATCGGTCGCGGCGGACGAAGGCGGAGCGCAGCGGCTCTGTGGCCATTGCAATCCGTCGCGCCAGATCGCGCGCGGCGTCAACGCTTCCGTCAGGCAGGGCCAGCCGCCAGGCGGGCGGATGTCTGTCCTCGCGTTGCGCAAGGAGTTGGGTGTCAAGAACCGTTTCCAGATTGCCCACTTCAGTTTCGACGCGGCCGCCTCGCAGCGCAATCAGCTCAAGCGCCTTCGAAGCTCTGGTGAAAGCTTCGCTCGAGAGCCCGAAACGGGCGAGCGGGTGTTTCAGAAGGGAGATAATCGGCACCGGGTCTCCGGGTCTCAGGATCGCCTCCAGCGCGAGTTGCGTGAGGCCGGCCTGGGCGGTTGCCGAAAGCGGCGTGCCGGCGGAATCGTCGGCTTCGATGCCGAAGCGTTGCAACTCCGTTGCCACGCGCCGCGCCAGCCCGCGGTCGGGTGTTATCAGGGCCGCCTGCGAAGGCCGTCCCGAGGCTGGTGCTTCGAGCGCAAGCCTGAGTGCCACTGCGATGGCGGTGGCCTCTTCGCGCTCGTTGGCAGCTTCAATCAGCGTGGCCGCTGCAAAGGCATCGTCAAAAATTGCGGAATCCCGGTCTTCACGCCATCGGTTCCAGTCACTGGTGGATTTGGCCGGCGCAAGCGCTGCCGAAAACACCGCGGCGCGCTTTTCCAGATCGTTATCGAGGACACCGATCGGAACCACATCGTCACGCAGGATGCCCAGTTTCTCTAGCAGGACATAAAGCCCGTATTGCGAGTGAGTGCGGCTCGAAGGATCGGTGGGGTCCTCGGCGATCGCCTGCCATTGCTCTTCCGGCATGGCAAGATCAAGCCCCGGAAGCACCACCACGCCTTGCGGTAAAGCTGCAACCGCGGCGATGAGATCGGCGGCGGCCGGAATGGAGCCTGTCGAGCCAGCAACGATGATCGGACCGGTGTCCGGCAATGTGGCAATTCGGTTCGCTTCTGCCCGGAGGATGGCGTTTCGGTGCCGTCCGGCCGAAGATCTGTTGAGTTCGGCGAGCCGGGCGGGCCAGAAGATGCTGGCGATCTTTAGAAAATCGGCCGTGAGCTGCCACCATTGAGCGTGATCACCGGCATCGAGATGCTGAAGCGCTTCCCAATCTTTTTCTTCCGTATCCATCGCGTCGATCACCTCTGCCAGCGCACGCGCGAGCCATATCGCGTCGGCCGGGCTGGCGGGGGCGACCAGCGGCGAATCGGAATGGATCGCCCGAATGGCGTCCGGCAGGCTGTTGCGCCATGCAAGAATGAGACGCGCGAGTTCGATCAGTCGGCCGGTGCCGGAAATCGGCGGCGCGAGATCCATTATCTCAGGGTTTTCGACATCGAAGAAACCGCTGTCGTCATCCGTTTCGCCAAGGGGCCGGATGAGCGGCAGAATGGCGGAACGGCCGCCAAGAAGATCGACGAATTCCGAGCGCAGCACGCGGGCCGAACGCCGCGTCGGCACATATATCGTCACCTGGGCAAGCGACAGGGGATCGGCCGGGTCATATCGATAGCCTGCCGCCAGTCTTCCGTCGCACAGCGTTTCCGCAAGCGTTTTGAGGAACGGTGTTCCCGCGGCGATCGTCAGAACGCGCTTTGCGTGGTGGGAGCCCGTCATGCAGAGCGTTTTTCCCTGAATTGCCGGATGATGTTCTCAGCATCGTCTATGGCGTCCGGCGTGCCGACGGTAATCCAGTGACCATCCAGCGGCAGCCCGTAAAGCCGGGCCTTTTCAATCGCGCGATCGAAGTAAATATTCAGGTTGAAAGCGTCCGTGGGTGCGTCGTCAAGCAGCCGTGAGTCCATGGCGATGGCGCCGGCATAGACGACGGGGTTCGTGTCGCCCTCGCGATGGCGGGTCAGTCTTCCGTCCGCGGCGAGGTTGAAATCCCTCTTGCCATTGTGGCCGGTGGTCCGATCCATGTCGACACAGAGCAGTGCCATGTCCATCCGACCGGAATCGAAGAACTGTGCGAGCTTGCGCAGATTGCTGGCCACGTGCAGCTGCTCACCGATCCAGAAGAGATCGGCATTCATGACGAAGACCGGGCCGGGTTCCAGAAGCTTCAGACCCTTGGCGAGACCGCCGCCGGAATTCATCAGCTGGGAGCGTTCGTCGGAAATCAGGATTTCGGCATCGGCGCGGCGCTGAAGATGGGCGACCATCTGCTCGGCGTGGTGGTGCACATTGACGACAATTCTTTCGGCACCGGCTTCGACAAGGGCGTCGAGCACATAATCGATCATTGGCTTGCCGGCGATCTGTACGAGTGGCTTCGGGATCGTATCGGTGATCGGGCGCATCCGAGTACCGAGCCCGGCGGCCAGCACCATCGCGTTTTTGATCGTCATCGTGGTCAACCGTCTTTCAGTCGTTAAAGTCCATGCCCATGCGCAGGCACCAGTCTCTGAGCGGCGCAAGTTCCGGATGCGAAAGCGCTGCGGCGAGATAGCGGAACGTCCGCGGCATATGCTTCATATAACCGGGTTTGCCATCCCGTTCCATCAGCCTGACCCAGATACCGGCAAGCTTGCAGTTGCGTTGCGCCGACATGATGGAGAAAGCCTTGAGAAAAGCAGCCTCATCGAAAGAAGGCGTGTGCCGCCTGCTCTCGAGATAATGCGAAAGCAGGCGTGCCTGCAATCCGAGCTCGATTGTAACCCGGGCATCCTGAACAATGGAAGCGAGATCATAGGCGGTCGGGCCAATCATCGCGTCCTGAAAATCGATCAGGCCGACCTGTCGTATGCCGGTGTTCTGCTGTTGCCAGAGGATATTTGGCGAATGGAAGTCGCGCAGCAGCAGCCCGTTTTCGCAATCTGCAAGCGAATCGATCAGAGCGTCCCAGATGGCGTAATATTCCTGCTTCTCGCCATCGGACAGTGGCCTGCCGCGCTTATAGGGCAGATACCATTCCACCAGCAGCGAGACCTCGATCTTCATCGCCTGCCGGTCAAAGGGTGGAACCTCATAGGTGCTGCCATCACCCACTGGCAGGGGACCGGGTTGTGACGCTTGATGAAGTGCCGCCAGAAAGGCAACGCTTTCCAGATAGCGCTCCTCGATCGGGGCGCCATCGGCGGCTAACACTCCATCTCGCCCCAGATCCTGCAACAGGAGAATGCCTTGGTCGATATCCGCCGTGATGATCTCCGGCGCGCAAAAGCCGCGATTCCGCAGATAATTACCGATCGCCACGAAGGAGCGGGCATCCTGGGCGAGATGGGCAATCTCCGCATAGGTCTTGCCGTCGGCGACGATGGCGCCTTTCAAGGGGCGGCGCCAATCCATCAGGATAAGGTCCGGGCCATCGGTGGAGATGGTCTCATAGGCACGGGTGGAAGCATCGCCGCTCAGAAAGCGGCGGACCGCGTCACCTCTGCCATTTCTGGCGAGGAATTCCCGGATGGCAAAAACCCGCTCAAGCCGCGCTTTCGGTTTTGCCGGAGCCTCGATGGAGGCGATCCGCCCTTCACCGGAATGTGTCAGCGTCAGGGTTACGGTCTGGCCGGGTGGCAGAATCTCTCCTGCTATATCCGGCCATTCGATCAGGCAGATGCCATCCTCCAGCATCTCATCGATGCCGAGCTCATCCAGTTCGGAAACATCCGAAAGCCGGTAGAGGTCGAGATGGGCGACCGGAATGCGGGTGGCATAGGTTTGGATGATGGTGAAGGTGGGGCTCGGAACCTCAAGATCCGGCTCGTCTGCCATCGCCCGGATGAAGGCGCGGGCAAGCGTCGATTTACCGGCGCCAAGGTCGCCGACCAACGCCAGACAATCGCCGGGCTTCAGCGCCAGCGCGAGGTCTTCACCGAGCCTGATGGTGTCCTTTTCACCCGCAAGAGGAATAGTGATCGGCAAGACATTTTCGCTCATTCTGCGGCAATGGAATGCGGACGCGTGGCGGAAGGAATGCGGCAGGTGACGGTGGTGCCGTTGCCGGGCCGGCTGTCTATGCTAACCGTTCCGTGGTGGAGACTGACGAAACTTTCGACAATGGAAAGGCCAAGCCCGGCGCCGGTTCGCCGGCCGCCATTGCCGCGGGTCGAAAACCGATCGAAGACCGTTTTCAGCATGTCTTCCGGGATGCCCGGTCCCTTGTCCGCCACAGAGAATATGAAGTCACCTTCGCTGCGCTGGCAGGAAAGCGTAACTGAAGACCCTTCCGGCGCGAAATTGATCGCATTGGTCAGGAGCTTGATGAGGATCTGCTTCAGGCGCTGGTGGTCTGCCACCAGGCTGCCGAGATGAGCCGGGGCGACGATCTGAAGTGAAATGCCGCTTTCCTGCAGCCGGTCCGCGATCTGCACCGAAACATCTTCGAGCAATTCGTTCAGGTCATTATCCGAATAATTGAGTTGCATGATGCCGGCATCGACGGTCGCAAGATCGAGAATATCATTGACGATCGTCAGAAGGACCGAGGAGGATGTGGAAATATGGTCGAGATATTCCGCCTGCCGCTCCGTCAATTCCCCAAGGCCCGGGGTCTTCAGGAGATCGGTGAAGCCGATAATGTTTGTCAGCGGCGAACGCAGCTCATAGGAAACATGCTGCACAAAATCATTCTTCAGCTCATCTGCCTTGAGAAGAGCGTCGTTCTTTTCCATAAGGGCGCGCTCAGCCCGTACACTGTCCGTCATGTTGACAAAGGTCAGCATGGTCTGCGCATCCGGCAACGGAATGATCGCATAATCGAGGACGAGGCCGGAAAGCAGTTCCAGTGTGCCTTGCCGGGATGGCCGCTCATCATCGAAACTGGTGATGAACTGGCTGAAGGCGCGCCAGCCGTCCGGCCCGTCGTAGGATGGTGCGCAGGCGGTTTCGATGGCGCGGATGTGCGTTCCGGTTTCGGCCTGTTCGGCAGTCACGCCCCACAGCGCCCGGAATGCCGGGTTCGACAGGCGAATACGACCGTCCGCACCGAACACGGCGACCCCCTCGGCCAGATGGTCGATGGTTTCGCCCTGCACTTTCACCAATGTGTTGTAGCGCATTTGCAGATCGACCTGCTCGGTCAGGTTTTCGAAAACCCAGGTTGCGCCACCCTGCGGATGGGCCGTCGCAATCACCCGCAGTGTCTGGCCGTTGGGCAGGTGCCAGAGATCGGTCTTGGTATCGAGCGAACGGTATACGGAGAGCGCCGTCTCCTTCCAGTTCTTCCAGTTGAGCTGCTCGGGCAATTTGCCGGCGGTGCGCAACCTGTCGAGAAGCTCTGAATTGTCAGGCCCGGATTCGAGGAACACTAGGTCGAGGCCCCACAGAGTCGCAAAAGCCTGATTATAGAATTGCAGCCGCTGCCGGCCATCGAAAATGGCGACGGGCGTTGCCAGATGATCCAGCGTTTCGGCGTGGCTCTTCAGAACCCGCTTCAGTTCCTCGCTGATGGTTTCGGCCTCGGTGGCATCGATGGCGATACCGGCAGACCCGCCCGCCGTTTTGATGTCGACGACATCGAAGAAACTGCGATTACCCGCAACCACCGTGGAAATACGGTCGTGATAGGGCGATTCCGGGGTCGCGGCCGCGCGTATCTTCTGCCGGGTAACCGTGTTCAGAAGTTCTCGTTTCTCCTGAATGGCCTGTTCCGCATTCCGCGCATCCACTGCCTGCGCATAGGCATGGTTCACCCAGATTAGTTCGCCTTCGCCATTGCGACGCCAGACGGGCTGCTCGATGGAATCGAGAAGTTCCTGGAAAGTCGAGACGGAAGCGATCAGCCGTTCACGCTCCACCTGCAGTTCGGCGAGCTCCGCACGCAGATTGTTGAGGGCGATGAAGCGTGCAAAGGCATTGCCGCCGGAAACCCGGCCCTGAACCTCGATAACTTCGCCGCGATGCGTTTCGATGGTGAGATCGAAACTCTGTGCGTGGCTACGAAGTTTTTCAATGGATTTCTCAAGCTGACTGGCGGATGCCGGTTTCAGCCAGCGGCCAAAGGCCAGAAAATCCTGGTCCGCCTGCGGCACGCCTGTCTCGGCCGGCAGCTGCCCCAGAAATTCCGGACGATTTTCTGCGCCATCCCAGATGACGATGCGGCGGCTCTTGTCGGAAATCAGCGCCTCGTATTTGGCGATCTTGTGGTGGGACTGGGCAAGCGCTTGGCGAAATTCGCTGCTCTCCGCCTCTATATTGCCGCGCTGGCGCACCAGCCAGACGACTGAAAACAGCGTCGCGGAAAGCATACCCACGAAAAGCGAATAGGTTATGGTTTCACCTGAGGAAAACAGCCGAGCGCCGGCTTTGGCCGCAAGTCCATCCTGCGCCAGCACCACGGTGGCTGAACCGGCCAAAAACGTGCCGGAAAGCAGGAAGGGAAGCCGTGAAAAGCCGGTCCGGATCGCACGGATTGCCAGCCGGCAACGTGCCAGAGCGTTTCCAGGAAAAGTGAACACCGGTTTTCCGTCCGCAGATGCGCCAAAACGCACCAGAGTCTGTGCGCTCAATGCCACGCCCGCTTGCGTGTTTTCAACGCGTTGAACTGTCTGCTTGCGCAGATCCGAATTTTGAACCGACATCCCCGGTCTGTCTCCGTCCTATGTGCCGCATCTTCGACAAGACATCCCATTTCGTCCGCACCGCCCTGTGGTGCGTCCGAATCAAGTCTGATGACAATACCGCCTTCATAAATCTGCGAAAAGGGAGCGCGCAAAAAAGATGCCGCGCGCTTTGTCAAGCGCGCGGCATCTAGATATTGTGTAATTTCAGTGGATATTAACTATGAAATTAATATCTGTAGTGGTCTGCCTTGAACGGGCCCTGCTTCGAGACGCCGATATAATCTGCCTGAACGTCGGAAAGTTCAGTCAGGCGCACACCAAGCTTCTCGAGATGGAGGCGTGCGACCTTCTCATCGAGGTGCTTCGGCAGCACGTAAACGTCGTTCTTGTATTCGCCCTGCTTGGTGAAGAGTTCGATCTGGCCCAAAACCTGGTTGGTGAAGGAGGCCGACATGACGAAGGAGGGGTGACCGGTGGCGTTGCCAAGGTTCAGAAGACGGCCTTCGGACAGCAGGATGATGCGGTTGCCCTTCGGGAACTCGATCATATCGACCTGCGGCTTGATGTTCGTCCACTTCAGGTTACGCAGCGATGCGACCTGAATCTCGTTGTCGAAGTGGCCGATGTTGCCGACGATCGCCATGTCCTTCATCTCGCGCATGTGCTCGATGCGGATGACGTCCTTGTTGCCTGTCGTGGTGATGAAGATATCGGCGGAGGAAACAACGTCCTCCAGGCGAACGACTTCGAAACCGTCCATGGCGGCCTGCAGTGCGCAGATCGGGTCGATTTCGGTCACCTTCACGCGGGCGCCGGCGCCCTGCAGCGAAGCGGCCGAACCCTTGCCAACATCGCCGTATCCGCACACCACGGCAACCTTGCCGGCCATCATCACGTCGGTTGCACGGCGAATGCCGTCAACCAGCGATTCTTTGCAACCGTATTTGTTGTCGAACTTGGACTTGGTGACGCTGTCATTGACGTTGATCGCCGGGAAAGGCAGCAGGCCCTTCTTGCTGAGGTCGTAGAGGCGGTGCACGCCGGTCGTCGTTTCTTCGGTGACACCCTTCAGCGCGTCGCGCTGCTTGGTGAACCAGCCGGGCGAAGCCTTGAGGCGCTTGTTGATCTGCGCGAAGAGAATTTCTTCTTCTTCGGAGCCGGGATTGGAGAGCACGTCTTCGCCCGCTTCCGCGCGTGCGCCCAGCAGGATGTACATGGTGGCATCGCCGCCATCGTCGAGGATCATGTTGGAGAGACCGCCGTCGGTCCACTGGAAGATCTTGTCGGTATATTCCCAATATTCCGTCAGGCTCTCACCCTTGACGGCAAAGACCGGAATGCCGGCTGCCGCAATGGCCGCTGCAGCATGGTCCTGGGTCGAGAAGATGTTGCAGGAGGCCCAGCGAATGTCTGCACCGAGTTCCTTCAGCGTCTCGATGAGAACGCCGGTCTGGATCGTCATGTGAAGCGAACCGGAAATGCGGGCGCCCTTCAGCGGCTTGCTTTCACCGAACTCCTTGCGGCAGGACATCAGGCCCGGCATTTCGGTTTCGGCGATGTCCAGTTCCTTGCGGCCGAATGCGGCAAGGTTGATATCGGCGACGATGTAGTCCTTCTCAAGGCTCATGAGATTCTCCAGATCAGAAGCGCCGCACATTGCGGCCCGGCTTTTTACGTAGCAGCGGTTTAGCAGGCCACGAACGATCTGGCAATAATGATATAAAGAAGTCTTTATGTCTTTATATGGTGCCGGCTCAGGCTTCTTCGCCGAACCGGTCGGCGACCAAGGCCTCAAGCGCGGCGAGCGCCTCTTCGGCCTGATTGCCGCTCGCCTCGACATAGACACTGCATCCGGGGCTGGCCGCCAGCATCATGAGACCCATGATCGAGGTGCCGCCCACGGTCATGCCGTCTTTCGAAACCGTAATGGTCGCGTCAAAGCCTTCAACCATCTGAACGAATTTCGCTGATGCCCGGGCATGGAGACCGCGTTTGTTGATGATCGGTAGTTCCCGGGAGAGTGGCGACATGGGCTGACTTCTTATTTGCCGCTTAAAACGCGGCTGGCGACGTTGATATATTTGCGGCCGGCATCGGATGCGTCCTGAAGGGCCTTGTCCATATTGTCTTCGCTGCGAACGCCGGCAAGTTTGATCAGCATCGGCAGGTTAACCCCGGCGATGACTTCGACATTGCCGTTATTCATGACCGAAATCGCAAGATTGGAAGGCGTGCCGCCAAACATGTCCGTCAGGATGATGACGCCATTGCCGTCATTGGCGCGCGCGACAGCGTCGATGATATCCTGCCGGCGCTGATCCATGTCGTCTTCGGGACCGATACAGACCGTCTCGATCAATTTCTGGGGACCGACGACATGCTCCAACGCATGACGAAACTCCTCAGCCAGCTTGCCATGGGTGACAAGCACTAGTCCGATCATGAAATGCTCCCTTGCACACGCACTCTCATTGCCGACTATCGCAACGCGGCAATCCTGTCCATCGGTGGGATTTCATCTTGATGAGGGAAATGCGAATCGCAAGCCTAAAATCGCCCGAATCATCGTCACTTCACATTCGTTTTGAAAAGATTCTGAGCAAGTGCAGCAAATTTTCCATAGGGCGTGAGACTTGAAAGCGGAATACGCAGAAGCGGAAGATGCCCGCCGCACGGCAGCGATAACATCTCGTCATCTTCGGGAAGTCTTGGATTTTCGGGTGAAACAACTGTCGTGACGGCGAAATGTAGTGGCGCGCGCGCAATGTTTTTAAGCGAAACAATGCCGCTGCCGCGTAATTCCAACAGGCCGGCGATGGCTTCCGGCCGTTCGGCGATGATGGTCTCGCCATCGCGATACACGAAAATCTGATCGTCCGCGATCAATGCGGCCGGCAATCCGCACCGTTCCGCCTCCGTCAGGAAGCTGAAGGCGAGTTCGCTTTTGCCGCTGCCCGACGGCCCCGTGAATAGGATGCCGGTGTTTTGAACAACGATCGCGGTTGCGTGCAGGTTGAAGCGTTCAGCGTTCATGGGTTTCAGCCGCCGGCAGCGACAGGGTGAAGCGCGCGCCTGATATCACGCCATATTTGTCGACGACGTTCTCTGCCCGCAGGCTGCCGCCATGGGCTTCCGCGATCTGGCGGCTGATGGAAAGGCCTAGACCGGAGTTCTGTCCGAAACCTTCGCTCGCCGGCCGGTCGGTGTAGAAACGCTCAAAAATCCGGTCGATATCTTCGGCCTGAATGCCGGGCCCGTTGTCCTCTACCTGCACGATGCAACGATCCTTGTGACGGGAGAGGCGTACCGTGATGCGGCCGCTTTCTTCGGCAACGAAGGAGCGCGCATTCTCGATGAGGTTGGTGACGATCTGGCCGATACGCAGATCGTGGCCATTCACCACGAAGGAGGTCTTTGCGCCCGCTTTCCGGTCGACAACATAGTCGATCGTCACGCTTTTCTTCTTGGTGCTTATCTGGCGGGATATATCCACCAGACCCTTCATCAGCACATCAAGATCGAGCGGCGCGGCGTCGGCGCGCGCCAGTTCGGCATCGAGCCGTGAGGCGTCCGAAATGTCGCTGATCAGGCGGTCGAGGCGGCGCACATCGTGGAAGATGATCTCGGTCAGGCGCTGTTTGGACTCTTCGGTCTTGGCGCGCGGCAGGGTTTCCACGGCGCTGCGCAGCGAGGTCAGCGGGTTCTTGAGCTCATGGCTGACATCGGCGGCGAAACTTTCGATCGCATCGATACGGTCGTAAAGCGCCGTCGTCATTTCACGCAGCGCAATAGAGAGGTTGCCGATCTCATCCTGGCGCGCCGAGAAATCCGGTATTTCCTCACGGGTTCTCGCCCCGCGGCGCACGCGGATCGCGGCCGCCGACAGCCGCCGCAGCGGCGTGGCGATGGTGGAGGAGAGGAGCAGCGACAGCACGATGTTGACCAGCGTCGCGATGCCGAAGACGCGCATGATGGCGAGGCGCTCGGCATGCACGATCTTGTCGATATCGCCCGCTTGTGTCGAAAGCAGCAGAACGCCGAGCACGGCCCGGAAGCGCTGTACCGGTACGGCCACGGAAACAATCAGCTCACCCTTTTCCGTGACACGCACGACCGCGCCGCGCACGCCGGTCAGCGCGTTCATCACTTCCGGATAGATAGAGCCATCGCCGCCGGGCGCTTCCTTGTATTGCGGCAGGCTGCTCGGCTGCAGCATGCGGTTGAACATGCTGGTGAACCAGTCGCCCCAGGTCTGCGTCTCGGGCGTTACTGGCGGCAGGTCGAAGCGCAGCACCTGACCGCGCGAATAAAGATGTCGGGAATCGAGCAGCAGATTGGCGTCGGCATCGAACAGCCGCGCGCGGGTGCGCGTCGGCGAAATCAGCCGCCGCAGCACTGGTGCCACCCGTTCGGGATTGATCGGGAAACTCAAATCCTCATCGTTCGGTGCGGGCGTGATGCTCTGGCCCGCCTGCAATTCGAGCAGCTTTTCCGGATTGATGGTGATCGAGTTGGTATCGACAGAGGCGGAAGCGGAAACCGCGCCGGCTATGATTTCGCCCTGCGTCAGCAGGCTTTCCACGCGCGCATCGATCAGCCCCTCGCGGAACTGGTTGAGATAGAGAATGCCGCCGACCAGAACCACCGTCGCGGCGACGTTGAAGAACAGGATGCGGCGCGTGAGGCTGGAAAACACCGCATTGCCGAAAATACGCCGGATGATCGTCAGCGGATGGATACGATGGCGGCGTTCGCTGCCGCGTTCTTCGGCATCGTCACTGTCCGAGACGGTTTCCGGCGTTTTTTTCAACACGTATTCAAGTCCTTACCACCCCATACCGGGCGGTCCCTTCTGCGTGAGTCGGCTCGTTCAAGCCGCTTCGCGGAAGCGATATCCTACGCCATAAAGCGTTTCAATCATATCGAAGTCGCCATCGACCAGTTTGAACTTCTTGCGAAGACGCTTGATGTGGCTGTCGATGGTGCGGTCGTCCACATAGACCTGCTCGTCATAGGCGGCATCCATCAGCGCGTCGCGGCTTTTCACGACACCTGGACGTTGTGCCAGCGAATGCAGGATGAGGAATTCGGTTACCGTCAGTGTTACCGGTTCGCCCTTCCAGGTGCAGGTGTGGCGTTCCTGATCCATGGCGAGCTGCCCGCGCTCCAGTGTGCGCGCCTGTTGGTCTGCCGTCGGCTTCAGAACGTTGCCGGTTGCGGCGGATGCTTCGCGGCTGCTGGCGCGGCGCAGGATGGCTTTGACGCGTTCCACCAGAAGGCGTTGCGAGAACGGCTTGGTGATGAAGTCGTCCGCGCCCATCTTCAGGCCGAACAATTCGTCGATCTCTTCATCCTTCGAGGTGAGGAAGATGACCGGCAGATCCGACTTCTGGCGAAGGCGCCGCAAAAGCTCCATGCCATCCATGCGGGGCATCTTAATATCGAAAATGGCGAGCTGCGGCGGACGGGCGATCAACCCGTCAAGCGCGGAAGCGCCGTCCGTATACGTTTCGACCCGGTAGCCTTCGGCTTCGAGCGCGATCGATACCGAAGTGAGAATATTCCGGTCATCGTCGACAAGCGCGATCGTCTGCATGTAGTTGGTCTCCATCGTCATTTTCTCGTAACTCCCGACATTCACCCAGCCAGGTTGTGCGCCGCGAGCCACTCTCTTGAGTATAAAGGTGGAACAAATTGTGGCAAAGGAAAACTCACCCCAAAATCGCAAGGGTAGGACGAGGAGATTTCGTAGAGACGCCGCAGCTGAATTTTAATGCGTCTTCAACCGATTTAAAAAGAAATAAAATCTTTTAAATCGATTAATATATTGAAATTACTAAGTTTTTCAAACTTCGGCTCTTGCGTTTCCAAGAGGTGCCACGTATTTTCCGTGAAAATTTCAACGGCCTTATCGTCATTAACAAGGAACGCGTCATGACCGAGATTGGGGTTCATAATCCTGCCAACGGAGTTGCAGAACTCGGATTGGGCAAGGCTTCCCGCGTCTTTTATAACCTCAATGAGAGCGAACTATACGAAGAGGCAATCCGCAACGGCGAGGCCGAGCTGACCATCGACGGTGCGCTGCGCGCCGTCACCGGCCAGCACACGGGTCGTTCTCCGAAGGACAAATTCGTCGTGCGCGACGCGTCCACCGAGAACACCATCTGGTGGGACGACAACAAGCCGCTGTCGCCGGAAAACTTCGAGTTGTTGCGCCAGGACATGTTGGCCCATGCCACCGGAAAGACGCTCTATGTTCAGGACCTGATCGGCGGCGCCGATGAGGAAAATGCGTTGCCGACACGCGTCGTCACCGAGCTCGCCTGGCATTCGCTGTTCATCCGCAATCTGCTGATCCGTCCGAAGCAGGAAAAACTGGCGGGCTTCAAGCAGAAGCTCACCATCATCAACCTGCCGAGCTTCAAGGCAGATCCGGCCCGTCATGGTGTCCGTTCGGAAACAGTCATCGCCTGCGATCTGACCAACGGCCTCGTTCTCATCGGCGGCACGTCCTATGCCGGTGAAAACAAGAAATCGGTCTTCACGGTGCTGAACTACCTGCTGCCGGCCAAGGGTGTCATGCCCATGCATTGCTCGGCCAATGTCGGTCCGCAGGGTGATTCCGCCGTTTTCTTCGGCCTCTCCGGCACCGGCAAGACCACGCTGTCGGCTGATCCGTCGCGCACGCTGATCGGCGATGACGAACATGGCTGGGGCGAACACGGCATCTTCAATTTCGAAGGCGGCTGCTATGCCAAGGCGATCAAGCTTTCGGCGGAAGCCGAGCCGGAAATCTACGCCGCGACCCGCCGTTTCGGCACGGTTCTCGAGAACGTCGTGCTGGACGAAAACCGCGTTCCTGATTTCAACGACAACTCGCTGACGGAAAATACCCGCAGCGCCTATCCGCTGCACTTCATTCCGAATGCATCGGAGACGGGCATTGCCGGTCATCCGAAGACGATCATCATGCTGACGGCCGACGCCTTCGGCGTGCTGCCGCCGATTGCCCGGCTGACACCGGAGCAGGCCATGTACCACTTCCTCTCCGGTTACACCGCCAAGGTCGCCGGTACGGAAAAGGGCGTGACCGAGCCGGAAGCGACATTCTCTACCTGCTTTGGCGCCCCCTTCATGCCGCGCCATCCAGCCGAATATGGCAACCTGCTGCGTGAGCTGATCGGCAAGCACGGTGTGGATTGCTGGCTGGTCAATACCGGCTGGACCGGCGGCGCTTACGGCATCGGCAAGCGTATGCCCATCAAGGCCACCCGCGCGCTTCTGACCGCCGCTCTCACTGGGGATCTGAAGAACGCACAGTTCCGCACCGATGCGAATTTCGGCTTCGCCGTCCCGCAGTCGCTTGAAGGTGTTGACAGCGCGATCCTCGATCCGCGTTCCACCTGGGCCGATGGCGCAGCTTATGACGCGCAAGCCAAGAAGCTGGTGTCGATGTTCGTCACGAACTTCACCAAGTTCGAAGACCACGTCGACAGCAAGGTTCGTGACGCAGCGCCGGGCCTTTTGCTCGCGGCAGAATGAATAAGCCTCGTTTATGAGGAGGAGGGGAACCCGGCCCAAGTGCCGGGTTTCTTTTTGCCGGGTTCTTTCGTTTTGTCCTTGTTTTCATTTTTCACGATCTGTGGCATCACCGGCGCGGAGAGAAAACATGGCCAGCGACCCGCTTCACATCAATAACCGCATCACTATTGCCGGCTGGGAGCTGACGGAGCAATTCGTGCTGGCCGGCGGGCCGGGCGGCCAGAACGTCAACAAGGTTTCGACAGCGGTTCAGCTATTTTTCGACATTGCAAATTCACCCTCCCTTCCGGAAAGGGTGAAGGTCAATGCGTTGCGGCTCGGTGGCAGGCGCGTATCAAAAGAAGGCGTGCTGATGATCGAAGCGAGCCGGTTTCGCAGCCAGGAGCGCAATCGTGAGGATGCGCGCGAGCGCCTGAAGGAACTGATCCTCGAAGCCGCCGCCCCCCCGCCGCCGGTGCGCAAGGCTACCAAACCCACCAAGGGCTCCGTCGAGCGCCGCCTCAAGGCGAAGTCCGGTCGCTCCGATATCAAGAAGATGCGCGGCAAACCTTCGGGCGAATAAGCGACGATCAGACGACGAATCTTTCGCCCTTGTCATAGAGCTTCAAATATCGTCTGGTAAGCCTCCCTACAACCAAGGAGGGTGCTATGGGTCTGTTCAATTTCATCAAGGAAGCGGGAAAGAAGCTTGGTATCGGCGGCGACGACGCGCCGGATGTCGAAGCGGTCAAGAAGGAACTCGCTTCCCACGATCTCGGCACCGACAAGGTTCAGGTCGAGGTAGTGGACGACAAGGTTGTCCTGAAGGGCGAAGTGGCCGATCAGTCGATTTTCGAAAAGGCGGTCATCGCGGTCGGCAACACGCTCGGCATTTCCAAGGTCGAGGCCGGCGAGTTTAAAGTGGCCGAAGCGCCGGCGAAAGAACCGGTCTTCTATACGGTCAAAAAGGGTGACAATCTCTGGAAGATTGCGGAGGCGCAATATGGCAAGGCCAATGGCGCGAAGAACAACATCATCTTCGAAGCCAACAAGCCGATGCTGACGCACCCCGACAAGATTTATCCCGGCCAGGTTCTGCGCATTCCAGACCTTGCCTGATAACGCCTTGTAATCGCTGCGACGGAGATGCCGCCTTCGCGGCATCTTTCACAATTTGCGAAGCGCGACCGTGTCGATCAGATGGTTTTTGCCCTTGCGTAAAATAAGGTCGGCGCGCGGGCGGGTCGGCACGATGTTCTGCCGCAGGTTCTTCAGGTTGATGTTCTGCCAGAGGCCTTCAGCAATGCTGAGCGCCGCTTCTTCGCTGATCGAGGCATAACGGTTGAAGAATGAATTGGGATCGCGGAAGGCGGTTTTTCTCAGATTCATGAACCGGTTCACATACCAGTTGTGAATAAGGCCTTCGTCAGCGTCGATATAGATCGAGAAATCGAAGAAGTCGGAAACGATCGGCACGATCCTCCCGCCTGCCGGCAGGTCGCGCGATTGCAGCACGTTGATGCCTTCGAAGATGAGAATATCCGGCTGGTCGATGACAGTGAACTCGTTCGGCAGAACGTCATAGGTCAGGTGCGAATAACGCGGCGCCTTGACATTGGGCTGGCCCGCCTTGATGGCCGACAGGAAACGCAGGAGCGCGCCGATATCGTAGCTCTCCGGGAAGCCTTTGCGCTCCATCAGATTCTCGCGCCGCAATACCTCGTTCGGATAGAGAAATCCGTCAGTGGTGATGAGGTCGACCTTGGGACTAGAAGGCCAGCGCGCCAGAAGCTCTTTCAGAATACGTGCCGTCGTGGATTTGCCAACGGCAACGGAGCCGGCGATGCCGATGACGAAGGGCGTCTTGTTGACGTCAGCCATGTTGAGGAAGCGGTTGCGCTGCTCAAACAGCAGCTGCGATGCTTCCACATGGGAAGACAGCAGGCGCGACAGAGACAGGTAGATGCGCCGCACCTCATCCAGATCGATCGGATCATCCAGCGAACGCAGCCGCTTGACCTCGTCGGCAGAAAGCGTCAATGGCGTATCGGCACGAAACTTCGACCATTCTTCCGAACTGAAGAAGTGGTAGGGCGAATATTCATCCGGTCGGAAATGATCGAGTGTGCTCGGCATGCCTCTCTCCCCGCTGCCTGCCTCGATCTTCATGATGTCGGCCTCGCTGCCTTTTCCGCAAGACCGGTTTGCCCGGTCCTGCGCTCCAGCTCGGCGAAAACCTCATTCAGCGGGATGTCGGCGATCTTCAAAACCACCAGCAGATGGTAAAGCAGGTCCGCCGCTTCGTTCTTCAGCCCGTCGCGGTCTTTTGCGATGGCCGCAATGACGGCTTCCACGGCTTCTTCGCCGAGTTTCTTCGCCGCACGCTCCTGGCCAGCCGCAACCAGCTTGGCCGTCCAGGATTCGTCAGGAGAGGCAGCGGCGCGGCTTGCGACGATGCGCTCCAGATCGGAAAGGGAAAATGCGCTCATGGGGGAATCCTGCAATCAGTCGAGACGCATGGCGATGCCATGCTCGGCCATGTAGTTCTTGGCTTCACCGATCGAATAAGTGCCGAAGTGGAAGATCGAAGCGGCAAGCACCGCAGTCGCATGGCCATCACGAACGCCTGCCACCAGATCCTCCAGCGTGCCGACGCCCCCCGAAGCGATGACGGGGACTCGAACCTGATCGGCAATGCTGCGCGTCAGGCCGATATCGTAACCGCTCTTTGTGCCGTCGCGATCCATCGAGGTGACAAGCAATTCGCCGGCGCCGCGTTCGACCATCTTGATGGCGAATTCCACGGCGTCAATCCCGGTCGGCTGGCGTCCGCCATGGGTGAATATTTCCCAGCGGCCTTCTTCCCCATCCTTCGAAACCCGCTTGGCGTCGATGGAAACGACGATGCACTGGTTGCCGAACTTGTCGGCCGCCTGCGCCACGAAGTCGGGATCCTTGACCGCTGCGGAATTGATCGAGACCTTGTCGGCCCCGCACAGAAGCAGCTTGCGGATGTCGGCGACGGCGCGAACCCCGCCACCGACGGTCAGTGGCATGAAGCAATGATCGGCCGTGCGCGAAACCACATCGAATATCGTGTCGCGATTATCCGAAGAGGCGGTGATGTCGAGGAAGCAGAGTTCGTCCGCTCCCGCCGCATCGTAGGCTTTCGCTGCCTCGACCGGATCGCCGGCGTCGATCAGGTCGACGAAGTTCACGCCCTTGACGACACGGCCGTCTTTCACATCCAGGCAGGGAATAACGCGGGCTTTTAGGGTCATACGCGTACCTCCCTTGCGGCCTTGATGAGGGCGAGCGCCTCGGCCGGATCGATACGGCCGTCATAAAGCGCGCGGCCGGAAATCGCGCCTTCGAGCTTTACCGCATCCGGCTGCAACATGCGCTTGATGTCGTCGATGGAGGCGAGACCACCGGACGCGATGACCGGGATGGAGACGGCGTCGGCCAGTTCCAGCGTCGAGGCCCAATTTATACCGGCCAGAATGCCGTCACGATCGATATCGGTGTAGATCATGGCCGCGACGCCGGCACCTTCGAAACGTTTGGCAAGCTCGATCACGCCGAGTTCGGAGGCTTCCGCCCAGCCTTCCACCGCAACCTTGCCGCCCTTGGCATCGATACCGACGGCGACCTGGCCGGGAAAACGCTTGCAGGCTTCAATGACCAGAACCGGATCGCGCACCGCCACGGTGCCGAGAATGACGCGAGCAAGCCCACGGCTCAGCCAGGCCTCGATATGATCGAGCGTGCGGATGCCGCCGCCCAGCTGCACCGGGTTTTTCGTCGCCTTCAGAATGGCATCAACCGCCGCGCCATTGACCGTCTGGCCGGCGAACGCACCGTTGAGATCAACGACATGCAGCCATTCAAAGCCTTGATCCTCGAAAGCTTTCGCCTGTGCGCCGGGGTCGGTATTATAGACGGTGGCCTGGTCCATATCGCCGAGTTTCAGGCGAACGCACTGGCCGTCTTTAAGGTCGATTGCGGGAAAAAGAATCATGTCAGGGCTTCCAGCGCAGGAAATTGGAAATCAGGGCAAGGCCGAGCGTCTGGCTTTTTTCCGGGTGGAACTGCGCGCCGGCCATATTGTCGCGACCGACGAAAGCCGTCATCGCGCCACCGTAATTTGTGGTGGCGATGACATCCGTCGAGTGCTTGGCCGCCAGATGATAGGAATGCACGAAATAGGCGTGCAAGCCATCCGCGCCGGTCTTGATGCCGTCGAACAGGGGGTGGGCGTGGCGGATTTCCAGCGTGTTCCAGCCGATCTGCGGAATCTTCAGGTTCTTATCGGCAGGCGTCATTTCCACGACGTCACCCTCGATCCAGCCGAGCCCGGTGCTAACAGTCTTTTCCAGCCCGCGGGATGACATGAGCTGCATTCCGACGCAGATGCCGAGGAAGGGATGCGCCTTTTTCTCGACGGCTTCAAGGAGCGCCTCATGCATTCCGGGAACGGCATCCAGACCGGCGCGGCAGTCGGCATAAGCACCGACACCAGGCAGCACGATGCGGTCCGCCGAGGCGACGTGATCCGGCTTGTCGGTCAAATCGATGGTTGCGTTGATGCCGGCTTCACGCGCGGCACGCTCGAAAGCTTTGGTGGCCGAACGCAGGTTGCCCGAGCCGTAGTCGATGATCGCGACACGCATGTCAGCGCCTTCCATTCAAGTCGAAAAGAAACGATCCGGCGGGATCGTTGACGAAGTTTTTGCCGCCGCTCTTTTGCGGCGAAGGGGTCCAGACCGGGTGCGACAGCTGTTCTTCCGCGTCAGCGTTTTCGGAGAGACCGGAGAAATATATGTCTTCGGCGCTCGAAAGATCAGGGGCGGAAACGACTGACTTCAGCGTCCAACCTTTGCGGATCAGGTGCCGGACGAGAAAATTGCGTCCCTCCAGCGCTGTTATGAGCCCAATCGTGAAACCAACAAGAATTCCGGCAGGTTCGAATCCGGCTAACATCGAGACTTGTCCGGCCGCAACGAGTGCGATGACAACGATAGCCGTCGCCAGCCACAGCCGGTTGATCGCAAGCCATAACCATGGCGCAAAGAGAGCCAGCCAGACGAAACGATCGGCAATGAATCGGGTCGTCTTGTGGTCCCTGTCCGGCCCGTTGGGGGCTTCCAGAACGAGATAGCTTGTCATGGGCTTCCTGACAGCTTTGGCGTCAGGCCAGCATACCCTTTGTTGAGGGAACGCGGCCTGCCTGCCGGGGGTCGATCTCGGTTGCCGTGCGAAGAACGCGGGCAACGGCCTTGAAGCATGTCTCGGCGATATGATGGTTGTTGGCGCCGTAATGGTTCAGTATATGCAGCGTGATGCCGGCATTCTGGGCGAGCGCCTGAAAGAACTCGCGCACCAGCTCCGTGTCGAAAGTACCGATCTTCGGCGCGGAAAAATTGACGTTCCAGACCAGGAACGGCCGGCCGGAAATGTCGACGGCAGCCTTAGTCATGGTCTCGTCCATGGCAAGGTCGAGCGAGGCGTAGCGGGTGATGCCGCGCCGGTCGCCCAGCGCCTTCGCGATCGCCTGGCCAATGGCGATACCGGTATCTTCCACGGTGTGATGATCATCGATGTGAAGGTCGCCCTGAACCTCGATATCCATATCGATCAACGAATGGCGGCTGAGCTGGTCCAGCATATGGTCGAAAAATCCCACGCCGGTGGAGATTTTCGATTTGCCGGTGCCGTCGATATCCACGCGGACCGAAACCGAGGTTTCGTTGGTCTTGCGGATGATCTCGCCTTTACGTTCTGCCATTTTGGCCGCTCCGTGAAAATGTTGCCGTTCCTTATCAGCACGGGACAGAAATATCCAGTTGTTCCATCGTCTTGGCTGACCTGCGGAAAACCGGGTGTGATCCCGATGATTGCAATCGCAAAAACCAGACTTACATAGAACCCGGAAAGGGCCGCAACCCGGCCCGTTAACTCCAGGCCCGGCAGGGCAGACAGGTGTTTGATGACAACAATCATTACAGTCAGAAAGGGCGGCAAGGTCGTCATGGCTGGCGACGGGCAGGTAAGCCTCGGCCAGACCGTCATGAAGGGTAACGCCCGTAAGGTTCGCCGCATCGGCAAGGGTGAAGTTATTGCCGGCTTCGCAGGCACGACGGCCGATGCTTTCACTTTGCTTGACCGCCTCGAGAAGAAGCTCGAGCAATATCCCGGTCAGCTGATGCGCGCCGCCGTGGAACTTGCGAAGGACTGGCGCACGGACAAATATCTGCGCAATCTCGAAGCGATGATGCTGGTCGCCGATAAATCCACCACGCTTGCCATTACCGGCAATGGCGATGTGCTGGAGCCCGAGCACGGCGCAATCGCCATCGGTTCCGGCGGCAATTATGCTTTCGCTGCCGCCCGCGCCATGATGGATACCGACAAGTCGGCCGAAGACGTGGCCCGGCAGGCGCTCGAT
The DNA here is from genome assembly GCF_003938925.1 of Agrobacterium sp. FDAARGOS_525. Lineage (NCBI taxonomy): Bacteria > Pseudomonadati > Pseudomonadota > Alphaproteobacteria > Hyphomicrobiales > Rhizobiaceae > Agrobacterium > Agrobacterium sp. FDAARGOS_525. Next base: position 1,019,904 of record NZ_RKIU01000003.1, read on the forward strand.
ATCGCCGCCGATATCTGCGTTTATACCAATCACAATCTCGTCGTGGAAACGCTCGACGCCGAGTAAGCGTATTTCTCACCAATGGGTCCTGTGGGCCGGGCCGAATGGCCGGCCGGAACAGGAAAGCCGAGAGGACAGAATGACCACTTTTTCTCCCCGGGAAATCGTCTCGGAACTCGACCGCCACATCATCGGTCAGCACGATGCTAAACGGGCGGTCGCGATTGCGCTGCGCAATCGCTGGCGTCGCCAGCAGCTCGATGAGAGCCTGCGCGACGAAGTCATGCCGAAAAATATTCTCATGATCGGGCCGACCGGTGTCGGCAAGACGGAAATCTCGCGCCGCCTCGCCAAGTTGGCCGGCGCGCCTTTCATCAAGGTTGAAGCCACCAAGTTCACCGAAGTCGGTTATGTCGGCCGCGATGTCGAGCAGATCATTCGTGACCTTGTCGAGATTGGTATCGGCCTCGTGCGCGAAAAGAAGCGCGCCGAAGTGCAGGCCAAGGCGCATCAGAGCGCCGAAGAGCGCGTGCTCGACGCGTTGGTCGGCTCAACCGCGTCACCGGGCACGCGCGAGAGCTTCCGCAAGAAGCTGCGCGATGGTGAATTGGACGACAAGGAAATCGACATCGAGGTGGCCGATAGCGGATCGGGCATGCCCGGTTTCGAAATCCCGGGCATGCCGGGCGCCAATATTGGCGTGCTCAACTTGTCGGAAATGTTCGGCAAAGCCATGGGCGGACGCACCAAGAAGGTGCGCACGACGGTGTCGAAATCCTATGCCGACCTTATCCGCGACGAATCCGACAAGCTGCTGGACAATGAGATGATCCAGCGCGAAGCGGTCAAGTCGGTGGAAAATGACGGCATCGTCTTCCTTGACGAGATCGACAAGATTGCCGCCCGCGATGGCGGCATGGGCGCCGGCGTCTCGCGCGAAGGCGTGCAGCGCGACCTGCTGCCGCTCGTCGAAGGGACGACGGTTTCGACCAAATATGGGCCGGTCAAGACCGACCATATCCTGTTCATCGCATCGGGCGCCTTCCATGTGGCGAAGCCGTCGGATCTCCTGCCTGAGCTTCAGGGCCGCCTGCCGATCCGCGTTGAGCTGAAGCCACTGACCAGGGAAGATTTCCGCCGTATCCTGACGGAGACGGAAGCAAGCCTCATCCGCCAGTACAAGGCGCTGATGGCGACGGAAGAACTGGATCTCGACTTCACCGACGACGCCATCGATGCTCTGGCTGATGTGGCCGTTCATCTCAACTCGTCGGTCGAAAATATCGGTGCCCGCCGTCTGCAGACGGTAATGGAGCGTGTTTTGGACGAAATTTCCTTCAACGCGCCGGATCGTGGCGGTTCCGCCGTCAAGATCGACCAGGAATATGTCCGTAAACATGTCGGCGACCTCGCCGCCGATACGGACCTCTCGCGCTATATTCTCTGAAGACTTCAGGGATCGAGGAAAGAAGAGTGCGGCCATATTTGCCGCACTCTTTTATTTTATCTGCCTCATCTCGCATTCAGCCCGCATTTTGTTTATGGGAAGGGCTGCATTCCGATTGGAACCGTTTTAGTGGAATGATCAGGTTTTCCAGCACCTTTCGCTGGCAGAAGCCGCAGGCTTGAGAAAAGGCATTCGCTCGTGCGCAAAACTCTTCTGGCATTTGCCGCTGCTTTGACGTTCACCGTCACCGCGTCTTCTTATGTGGAGGCCGCAACGGTCGTGCCGCCGGGCAATCGCAATGCCGAGCAACCGGGCGTTCCCGGTGCTTCCGCCAAAAGAACCAAGGCGTCCAACACGTCTTTTGAGCGCAAATACCAGAAGGTCATCGATCTTTTGTCTTCTGACAAGGCGCTGATCGCCAAGATCAAGTCGACGGCCGGGCGTTACGGGATTGATCCGATCCATATGATCGGCGCGATCGTTGGCGAACACACTTATAATGTCGATGCCTATGACCGGCTGCAGTCTTATTACGTCAAGGCAGCTTCTTACGCGGGTAGCAGCTTCCGTTTCGGCTATAAGGATGAAACGATTGCGCAGTTTCTGACGCATTCGCAATTTTCCAAATGCCAGTCGAAGAAGGATTCCTACAGTCTCTGGAACTGCCGGGAAGATGTATGGGATGACAGTTTCCGCGGCAAGACCGTCGATGGCGTGACCTATCCGAACAATCGTTTCAGTGCTGTGTTCTTCCAGCCCTTTTATGCCGGCCAGACCTTCGGCCTCGGCCAGATAAATCCGCTGACGGCGCTGATGCTGTCCGACATGGTGGCGAGAACGTCGGGTTATGAGAAGCTGGACGAGAACGATGCCACCGCGGTCTACACCGCCATCATGGACCCCGACCGCTCGCTGGCTTTCATGGCGGCCTCTATCCGCAAATCGATCGATGATTACCGGTCGATTGCCGATATGGACATTTCGAAGAATCCGGGCGTGACCTCCACGCTTTATAATGTCGGTGGGTCGCAACAGCGCGCTGCCATTCTGGCCCAAAAGAACCGCCAGCGCGCCGCAGGCGGGGAACAGCCACTGTTGCCGGAGGAAAATTATTACGGCTGGCTGGTGAATGACCGCATCAAGGATCTCCAGGCGCTTTTGTAGAAAACGGCGACTATCGGCTGCATTGTTTCCAAAAAGGAAATAATATTTGGCTGGCTGCCGCAATTGACGAGCGCCCGCCTCCGCGTCCAATCTGTGTTTCCAGAATAGAGGAGGCGCATGTGAGCCGCACGAATAAATTCGGCCTTTCCATCGATGACAGGCTTTATGCCTTTTTGACTGAAGATGTCCTGCCGGGCACGGGTCTAAACAGCGAGGCGTTCTTCGAAGGCTTTTCGGCCATTGTCCACGAGCTTTCTCCGAAGAACCGTGAACTGCTCGCCAAGCGCGATGCGCTGCAGGAAAAAATCGACGGCTGGTACCGAGAGAACGGTGCCCCCTCGGATTTCGATGTATATGAGGCATTCCTGAGGGAAATCGGATACCTTTTGCCGGAAGGTCCTGATTTCAAGGTGGAAACCAGCAACGTCGATCCGGAAATTGCTGCCGTCGCCGGTCCGCAGCTCGTTGTTCCCGTCATGAATGCCCGTTATGCGTTGAACGCCGCCAATGCCCGTTGGGGTTCGCTTTACGATGCACTCTATGGCACGGATGCCATTTCTGATGCCGATGGTGCCGAAAAGGGCAGGGCCTATAACCCGAAGCGCGGTGAAAAGGTCATCGCCTGGGCGCGCAACTTCCTCGATGAAACCGCTCCGCTTTTGAGCGGCAGCTGGTCTGATGTCACCGGTTTCGAGATCGTCGATGGGCTGCTGCAGCTTGTTGCCAGCAATGGCGGGACCGGTCTCAAGGACGAAACGCAATTCAAGGGTTTCACCGGGGAAGCGGCAAAGCCCGCGACGATCCTGCTCGGCAAGAACGGTCTGCATACCGAAATCGTGATCGATCCCTCGACCGAAATCGGCAAGGGCGACAGGGCGGGCATCTCTGATGTCATTCTTGAATCCGCCCTGACGACCATCATGGATTGCGAAGATTCGGTTGCCGCAGTCGATGCCGAGGACAAGGTTCTGGTTTACGGTAACTGGCTCGGCCTGATGCGTGGAGACCTGGCGGAAGAGGTCTCCAAGGGCGGCCACACTTTCACACGCCGCCTCAACCCGGATCGCTATTATACAGCGCCCAATGGCTCCGCGCTGACGCTGCCGGGCCGGTCGCTGATGCTGGTGCGCAATGTCGGTCATCTCATGACCAATCCGGCAATCCTTGATCGGGATGGGCGTGAAGTACCCGAGGGCATCATGGATGCCGTCGTCACGGCGCTCATTGCACTCTATGACGTCGGCCCTTCCGGGCGACGCCAGAATTCTGGGGCCGGCTCCATGTATGTGGTGAAGCCGAAGATGCATGGGCCGGAAGAAGTGGCCTTCGCCAACGAGATTTTCACGCGGGTCGAAGAGCTTGTCGGCATGCAGCCAAACACCATGAAGATGGGCATCATGGATGAGGAGCGCCGCACCACTGTTAACCTCAAGGAAAGCATTCGCGCAGCGAAGGATCGTGTGGTCTTCATCAATACAGGCTTCCTCGACCGTACCGGCGACGAAATCCATACCTCCATGGAAGCGGGTCCGATGATCCGCAAGGGCGACATGAAGCAGGCCGCCTGGATCGCCGCTTATGAAAACTGGAACGTCGATATCGGGCTAGAATGCGGTCTTTCCGGCCATGCGCAGATCGGCAAAGGCATGTGGGCCATGCCCGACCTGATGGCGGCGATGCTGGAGCAGAAGATTGCGCATCCGAAGGCCGGCGCCAACACCGCATGGGTGCCGTCGCCGACCGCTGCGACGCTGCATGCCACGCATTATCACAAGGTCGATGTCGCCGCTGTTCAGGAAGAGCTGAAAAGCCGCGGCCGTGCGAAGCTTTCCGACATTCTGTCAGTGCCGGTTGCGCCGCGTCCCAACTGGACGCCGGAAGAAATCCAGCGTGAACTCGACAACAATGCGCAGGGCATTCTCGGCTATGTCGTGCGCTGGGTTGATCAGGGTGTCGGCTGCTCCAAGGTACCAGACATCAACAATGTCGGTCTGATGGAGGATCGCGCGACGCTTCGCATTTCAGCGCAGCACATGGCGAACTGGCTGCGCCATGGGGTCGTGACAGAGGCGCAGATCGTCGAGACCTTGAAGCGCATGGCGGCTGTGGTCGACGCGCAGAATGCAGGCGATCCGGCCTATCTGCCGATGGCGTCCGACTTTGAAGGATCGGTAGCCTTTCAGGCTGCTGTCGAACTGGTGTTGAAGGGCCGGGAGCAACCTAACGGCTACACTGAACCGGTCCTGCACCGCCGCCGCCTCGAGCTGAAGGCAAAGCAGTCGGCGTAATCTCCGCCCTTTTCACCAATAAAAAAGCCGCCGGGACGTTTCCCGGCGGCTTTTTCTTGATCTGCTGTTGCGGCCCTTACTGGATCACGACGACCTTGGTGCTGCGGCCTGGGCGGACGCGGCTGTAAAGATCGATCACATCCTGGTTGATCATGCGGATGCAGCCGGAAGAAGCAGCGGTGCCGATCGAGGCCCATTCGGGCGAACCGTGGATACGGAACAGCGTATCCTGTCCCTTTTCGTTAAAGAGATACATGGCGCGCGCGCCGAGCGGGTTGGAAAGGCCGGGGCCCATGCCGGCCTCGACATATTTCGCCACTTCCGGCTTGCGGTCTGCCATTTCCTTTGGCGGATGCCACATCGGCCATTCCTGCTTCCAGGCCACATAGGCTTCACCGGCCCAGGCGAAACCAGCCTTGCCGACGCCGATGCCGTAACGCACGGCGCGGTTGCCGGAGAGGATATAATAAAGGAAACGATCGCGCGTATTGACGATGATCGTGCCGGGACGCTCGTTGGTCTGGAACTCGACGATCTGGCGACGGTACTTCTCATTCACACGGTTGATCGGAATGGCCGGCAGCGCATAGCCCGCATCGGTCACCGGACCATAAACATCATTGAAGATCTGCACCGTCTCGACTTTCGCCGGAACGGGATCAGCAACCGGTACGGAGGCTGCGATCTTGCCTGATGTTGGAGTGGCGGATTGGGAGGTAGTTTCGGCGCAGCCGGCCAGTGCCAGTGCTGCCGTCAGACCGAGTATGGTCAATGGGGTACGGATGCGCATGTCGTTCTCGCGGAAAATTCGCCAAATTGTGCGAAGGAGTAGGCTTAATAGGATAAATCGGTTATTTTCCATTCAGCCGCTCTTGGCAAGCCGTTGTGCAGCCGCGAAACGGCACCGCATTTAAAATTGCCGGTTGATTGCCTTTTTTGCAACAATAGGCCAAACGCTTCAGCAGCCTTTATCCATGACTATTCTTTCCGTTACCAACAATAATCCGTTAATCGACGGCCGCCAGTCGGACAAGGCGATGCTGGTGCGCCGCGGCGTGCAGGTGCTGTTGCACGAAATGCGCCACTCGGTCTTGCCGGAACTGCCGCTTGCAAGCGGGCGACGGGCAGATCTCATCAGCCTGTCGGTCAAGGGTGAAATCTGGATCATCGAGATCAAATCCTCGATCGAGGATTTCCGCGTCGATCGCAAATGGCCGGAATACCGCCTGCATTGCGATCGATTGTTTTTTGCCACCCATCCGGAAGTTCCGACCGATATATTCCCGGAGGAATGCGGGTTGATACTGTCGGATGGGTATGGCGCTCACATGCTTCGCGACGCGCCGGAACATAAATTGCCGCCGGCGACCCGCAAATCTGTCATGCTGGATTTTTCCAGAACCGCTGCGACCCGGCTTATGCTGGCGGAATGGACCACCGGGCGCAGCTTTGGCGAATAGGCGCTTATTTGGGCGCGCGCTTCGCGAGAATACGCTGCAGCGTCCTTCGGTGCATGTTCAGTCGCCGCGCCGTTTCCGAGACGTTGCGCTCGCACATTTCATAAACGCGCTGAATGTGCTCCCACCGAACCCGGTCGGCTGACATCGGGTTTTCGGGCACTTCCGTCTTTTCACCCTTGCGCTGCGTCAGGGCGTTGAACACGTCGTCGGCATCGGCAGGCTTGGCCAGATAGTCCAGCGCCCCCAGTTTTACGGCGGTAACAGCGGTGGCGATATTGCCGTAGCCGGTCAGAACGACGATCTGCGTGTCGTCGCGGTTCTGCCTGATGGCTTCGATCACTTCCAGCCCGTTGCCATCCGCAAGCCGCAGATCGACAACCGCATATTTCGGCGGCGCAGCCTTGGAACGCGCGATGCCTTCGCTCACGGTCTCGGCAGTGTCGACAATAAAGCCACGTGTCTCCATGGCCCGGGCAAGCCGCCGCAGGAAAGGGCCATCGTCATCAACGATCAGCAGAGATTTGTCAGGTCCGATAGGATCGATATCGTCCGCCGGCGCGCTTGTGGATGAGGTCTGGTCTTCTGTCTTCATGTCTCCGGCCTTCCGGCAACGTCATCGGCTTTTCTTGTTCTTATTGCCGCTTCAGCGTGAATGGTAAAGTCAACGGCTTCTTTTATCCTCCATGAGCGCCCGAGGCCAGACGATTGTGACCCGCGCGCCGGTTCCGGTTGTGCCGCGATTTTCGAACGCGACGGTGGCGCCGGAGCGCTCCAGCAAGGTCTTGGCGATAAAGAGCCCGAGCCCGAGCCCACCTGCGCGTGTGTCATTGTGACGTTCGGTCACATAGGGCTCGCCGATACGGGCAAGCACGTCATGGGCATAACCTGGCCCATCGTCTTCAATGATGACTGCAACGTTCTGATGATCGTAATCCACCGTTACGGTGACTTTTTCGCGCGCATAATCCACGCCATTTTCAATGAGGTTGCCAAGGCCGTAGATGATGCCGGCATTGCGGATTCCGACCGGCTCGTCGGCGCGATTGTTCTTTTCAACCAGTTCCAGACGAATGCCGAATTCGCGATGCGGCGCCATTACCTCCTCGATCAGCGATGAAAGCGGCAGGCGGCGCATGTGCTCCTCATTGTCGGCGGACAGGGAGGTGAGACGACGCAGAATGTCGCGGCATCTTTCGCTCTGGCTGCGCAGCAGCGCTATGTCCTCGCCATATTTCTCATCATCCCCAAGTTCCCGCTCCATCTCCTTGGCGACGACGCTGATCGTCGCAAGGGGCGTACCCAGCTCGTGCGCTGCGGCGGCCGCCAGGCCGTCGAGCTGTGAAAGATGTTTTTCCCGTTCCAGCACCAGTTCGGTCGCAGCCAGCGCATCCGCGAGCTGATTGGCTTCGTGGGAAACGCGATAGGCATAAAAAGCTGCGAAAGACGTGGTGGCAATGATCGCCACCCAGGTGCCGACATGCAGCAGAAGCTGGATCGGCAAGACCTCACCGGGATACCAGGGAACCGGAAAGGGCGAAAAGGCGATCGCCGTCGAGCAGATGACGGCAAAGCCGAGGAGAATGAGGGAATGCCGCAACGGTTGGGAGGCAAAGGCAATGATGACCTGCACGCAGATCAGGGGCGCGAAAGGATTGGAAAGTCCGCCTGTGATATAGATCAGCGCCGTCAATTGCAAAAGGTCAAAGGCCAGCAGCAATGTCGCTTCCCACGGCTCCAGCCGGTAGGTGGAGGGAAAACGGGCGGTGAGAAAAAGGTTGGCGAGCGCCAGCGCCGCGATCAAAAGGCCGCAGGCCAAAAGTGGCAGCGGAAAATTCAGCCCGAAGGCGACAAGCAGGATCGTCGCCGTCTGTCCCGCAACCGCCAGCCAGCGAAGCCACACAATGGTCTGCAACCTTATCCTGCGGCTGGCGCGGCCAAGCCTTGTGGTTTCGATCGGATGGCCAGCCACCTTCGTCTCCTTTACCCTTGTCATCATCACGTTCCGCGCGGTTTCGCACGGCTGGTCGGCAGGGCATCGGCGGGATCCTCCGGCCACGGATGACGCGGATAGCGACCACGCATATCTGCCCGCACGTCCTTCCACGATCCCGCCCAGAAGCCGGGAAGATCACGCGTCGTCTGTATCGGCCTGTGCGCCGGCGACGTCAATTCCAGGAGCAGCGGCAACCGCCCCTGCGCAATGGCCGGGTGCGCCTTCAGCCCGAAAAGCTCCTGCACGCGAATGGAAAGCGTCGGCTCGCTGGCGTCATAGCGGATGGGGTGCCGCTGGCCCGTCGGCGCTTCGAAATGGGTCGGCGCCAGCCTGCCGAGATCTCGGGCGACCTCATGTGGCACCAGGGACAGAATCCCTTCGGAAAGACTGCCGGGCCGGATGTCCTGAAGGCTCCGGACGCCATGCTGAAAAGGGATGAACCATTCGTCCAGCCGCGAAAGCAACGCCTGGTCGCTGACATCCGGCCAGGGCTCTCCGATGCTGGCATTCAGAAATCCGATCCGATCGCGCAATTGCGCGGTCTCTTTCGAAAAAGGAAGTATGCCGATGCCGAAATCCCGAACGCCGTTGGCGAGCGCTTGCGCTGCCTGCTCACCGTCGGGACGGGGCAGGGGCGTTTCGTCCAGAATGATGGCGCCCAGACGCACTACCCGACGCGCCCGCGCCTGTCCGCTCGCCTTGTCGAACAGCAGCTGATCCTGCTGAACGATAAGATGTGGCATACGCTCTTCTATATCGGCCCTGTCGATGCCGGCCGCCGCAAGGATGCGCGGCTGCGCGGCCCGACCCGTAATGTCAGCGACAACAAGCATTCGGCTCGCCGCCAGCCGCTCCGTTTCAGCCAGTTCAGCCCCGCGGCCATTCGCCATGACATACCGGCCGCGCGCGCCGCGCTGAAGCGCGATCCTGTCCGGATATGCGTGCAGCAGAAGCGGTCCTGCCTCGCTCGGCAGGTCGTTTGCCGCCGGCATATCACCGACTGTGTCGAGAAGGCGGAAAGCCAGCTTGCGCGCCGCCTGCGCCCTTTCACCTCTATCGGCAAGAAAGCGCCGCAGTCTGTCATCGAGATCGATATCATTTCCGCCCAGGCCCTGTTCCGTCAGCATGACCGCAAGCATCGCCGCCTTTTTTCCCGAGCCTTCGCCTGCGGCTGCAATCACCATCGCTGCGAGCCTCGGCGGCAGGGAGAGGCCTCGCATCAGCCGGCCCTGCGACGTCAGTGCGCCGCTTTCATCAAGGGCGCCAAGATTTTTCAGGAGTGCGACCGATTCTTTGAGGGCAGCCTCAGGTGGCGCGTCCAGAAAGGCGAGAGACGAGGGGTCATGAACACCCCAATGGGCAAGATCGAGCGCAAGGCCGGCAAGATCGCTCGCCAAAATTTGCGGCGGCGTAAATGCACTGAGTGCTGCCGTCTGCCCCTGATGCCAGAGGCGAATGGCAACACCGGGCTCGGTTCGGCCGGCGCGACCGGCGCGCTGATCGGCCGAGGCGCGTGATGCCCGCACGGTCTCAAGCCTGGTGATGCCGGTCGCCGGTTCGAAAACCGGCAACCGCTGCAGACCGCTGTCGACCACGACCCTCACACCATCGATGGTTATCGAGGTCTCCGCTATCGATGTTGCAAGGACAATCTTCCGTCGCCCGGAGGCTGCCGGCTTGATCGCGGCGTCCTGCTCCTTCTGAGAAAGATTGCCGTAAAGTGGGATGATATCCGTATCGTCGGG